>DATLGL010000048.1:0-160786 GCA_035540495.1 Acidimicrobiales bacterium | reverse complement strand
GCTCCTGAGGACAAGGGGCAGGGGTGGGTGGGCCCCGCAGGTCCTCAGTGCGAAGACGGGAGGAGGTGCGGGGCGGACGTCGTCTCGGTCGACTCGGCTGACAAGGTCACGCACCTCCTTTCGCGCTCGTGTGCGTCGTCGCAGGCTCGCGGCCCGACGCGCTCGACGCAAACGGATTACTACTGTCGGGGGTCGTGCCGCAGACCGACCGCGTCCTCATGGGCCCCGGCCCGAGCAACCCCTATCCCGAGGCCGTCGAGGCGCTGGGGCGGCCGATGCTCGGACACCTCGACCCGGACTTCCTCCAGGTGCTCGACGAGACGTGCGATCGCCTGCGTCACGTCTTCCGCACGGAGAACGACCGCACCCTTCCGCTCAGCGGCACCGGCAGCGCGGGCATGGAAGCGTCGTTCGTGAACATGGTCGGCCCCGGCGACGTCGTCGTCGTCGGCGTGAACGGGGTGTTCGGCGAGCGCATGTGTGATGTCGCCGCTCGCTGCGGTGCCGAGGTCGTGCGGGTGGAGGCGCCGTGGGGTCGGGCGATAGATCCTGCAGACCTCCTCGCCGCGCATCCGTCGCCGAAGGTGATCGCGGTCGTGCACGCCGAGACGTCGACCGGCGTCCGCAACGACGTCGAACCCCTCGGCGCGATCGGCGATCGCCCGGGCGAGGCGGTCCTCCTGGTCGACTGCGTCACCTCGCTCGGCGGCATCCCGGTCGAGGTCGACCAGTGGGCGATCGACGTCGCCTACAGCGGGACCCAGAAGTGCCTCGGCGTCGCGCCGGGCCTGTCGCCGTTCACGATGAGCGAGTGGGCGTGGTCGCGGCGGATCGAGAAGCCGCAGTCGTGGTACCTCGACCTCGGGATGATCGGCGACTACGCGACGACGAAGGGCGCCCGGAAGTACCACCACACCGCGCCCATCTCCATGATCCTCTCGCTGCACGCCGCGCTCGGGGCGATCCTCGACGAGGGCCTCGACGCCGTCTGGGCCCGGCACGAAGATTGCGGGCGCGCGTTGCAGGACGGACTCGAGAAGCTCGGTTTCGAGCTCTTCGCCGAGGAGGGCCACCGGCTGCCGGAGCTCACGACCGTGTGGGTGCCGGAACGGGTGCGCGACGACGAGGCGGCGATCAGGCGCTCGCTGCTCGATCGCTACGGCATCGAGGTCGGCGGCGGCCTCGGCGAGTTCGCAGGCAAGGTGTGGCGCATCGGCTGCATGGGCCACACCGCACGTCCCCGCAACGTCACCCTGCTGCTGGGCGCGCTGGGAGAGGTGCTGGGTTGAGCGACGGGGCGTCGTTCGCGTGGTTCCCGCCCGATGACGCCCGGGAGTCGACGAACGTCGGCCGCTTCCTGACCCGCCACGGCATCGACGACCTCGCGTCGCTGCGAGCGCGCTCCATCGCGGAGCCCGAGTGGTTCTGGCCCGCGGTCGTCGACTTCCTCGGCCTCGAGTTCGCCACGCCGTGGACGTCGGTCGTCGATGCCTCGAACGGCATCGAGTGGGCGACGTGGTTCAACGGCGCAACGTGCAACGTCGCCTCGTGGCTCGTCGATCGGTGGGCGGCCGAGACGCCCGACAAGATCGCCATCACGTGGGAGGGCGAAGACGGCGCCACCCGGTCGTGGACGTACGCCGAGCTTCGGCGCGAGGTCGACAGCTGCGCGACGCAGCTGTCGCTCGAAGGCATCGGCCGTGGTGACGCCGTCGGGATCTTCCTCCCGATGCTGCCGGAGACGGTCGCAGCACTGCTCGCGGTGATGAAGCTGGGCGCGGTCTTCCTGCCGTTGTTCTCCGGCTACGGCGCCGACGCGGTGGCGGCCCGTCTCGCGGACGCGAAGGCCAAGGCGCTCGTCTTCGCCGACGGCACCTATCGCCGCGGCAAGCAACTCGACATGCTCTCCGTCGGCACGAAGGCGATCGAGCAGTGCCCGACGGTGACGACGACGGTCATCGTGCCGCGCCTCGCCGGCGGACGGGCGTGGATGCTGGCGCCGCACGGCGCGGCGCCGTTCGACGCGCGCATGGTCGACAGCGAGCATCCGCTGTTCCTCGCGTACACATCGGGCACGACGGGGCGGCCCAAGGGGACCGTCGCCGTGCACGGCGGCTTCGGCGTCAAGGTCGCGGAGGAGGTCGCGTTCCAGTTCGACTGCCGCCCCGACGACACCCTGTTCTGGTTCACCGACATGGGCTGGATCATGGGCCCGTGGGAGGTCGTCGGCACCCTCGCCAACGGCGCCACGCTCGCGCTCTACGAAGGGGCTCCCGACTGGCCCGAGCCCGACCGCCTGTGGTCGTTCCTCGAGCGGCACGGCGTCACGATCCTCGGGATAAGCCCGACGCTCATCCGCGCGTTGATGCCCCACGGCGACGGGCCGGTGCGCTCGCACGACCTGTCGAAGCTGCGGGTGCTCGGCTCGACGGGGGAGCCGTGGAACCTCGACCCCTGGCGGTGGTACTTCGACGTCGTCGGCGGCGGACGCTGCCCGGTGATCAACATCTCCGGCGGCACCGAGGTCGGCGCGTGCTTCCTGTCGCCCCACCCGATCGAACCCATCAAGCCGGTTTCGCTCGGCGGGCCGTGTCTCGGCATGGCGGTCGACGTGTTCGATGCCGAGGGGCAACCGATCCCGCCGGGCAACGGTGAAGTCGGCGAGCTCGTCTGTACGAAGCCGTGGCCGGGGATGACGCGCGGCATCTACAACGACCCGGAGCGCTACCTCGAGACGTACTGGTCGACCTATCCCGGCGTGTGGCGGCACGGCGACTGGGCCTCGGTCGATGCCGACGGGCAGTGGTACCTCCATGGGCGCAGCGACGACACGATCAAGGTGGCGGGGAAGCGTCTCGGCCCGGCCGAGGTGGAGTCGGCGCTGGTCGGCCATCCCGCCGTCGTCGAAGCCGCCGCGATCGGCGTTCCCGACGAGGTCAAGGGCGAGGCGCTGTGGGCGTTCGTGGTCGTCGCGCCCGACGTCACGCCAGACGACGAGTTGCGCGACGAGCTGACCGCGCTCGTGGCCTCGCAACTCGGCTCGTCGTTCCGGCCGTCGACGGTGCGGTTCACTTCGGCGTTGCCGAAGACCCGCAACGCGAAGGTGCTCCGGCGGGCCATCCGCGCGACCGTGCTGGGGCAGGATGCGGGCGACCTGTCGTCTCTGGAAGACGCCTCCACCCTCGACGCCGTGAGGAGCGCGACGTGACTGCATTGCGTGCTTCGCAGCTGGAGCTCACCGGACGTCGGGTGAAGCTGCGCGCCCTCACGCCCGGCGACTGGGAGCAGTGGCGGGAGGTGCGCACCCGTTGCCGCGACTGGCTGGAGAAGTGGGAACCCCGCCCGCCGGCTCATCATCCGAACCCCGTCGCCGACCGGCGCGCGTTCGTCGCCCGTTGCGGGGCGCGAGATCGTGAGCGTGAGCTCGGTTCGGGCTACGGCTTCGGCGTGTTCGTCGACGATCGCTTCGCCGGCGAGATCAACCTCAACTCGATCCAGCGCGGCCCGTTCCAGAACGCCTACGTCGGCTACTGGATGGACGAGGCGCTCGCGGGCAACGGCTACACCCCGGAGTCGGTCGTCGTCGTCCTCAAGTTCGCATTCGAGGAGCTCGGGCTCCACCGCGTGCAGATCTCGATCATCCCCCGCAACGCCAAGAGCCGCCGGGTCGTCGAGAAGCTCGACCTGCGCAACGAGGGAACCGCGATCCGTTACCTGCAGATCAACGGCGTGTGGGAGGACCACATGCGCTTCGCCATGACCTCGGAGGAGTGGACGGAGCGCCGCGAGGCGCTCCTCGACGGCTGGGTCCGCTGATCGCTGTCACAACCGTCGGCCCTGCGTCGTCAACAGGGCATGACGACGACGTGGGACGTGATCGTGGTTGGCGGCGGCTTGGCGGGACTCACCGCTGGCGCGACCGCAGCGAGAGCTGGTGCACGCACGCTGGTGCTCGACACCGCTCGCACGGGCGGGCGCGCCCGAACCAGCGAGAAGGACGGGTACGTGTTCAACCACGGAGCCCATGCGCTGTACCGCGGCGGCGAGGGCTTCCCGATCCTGCGCCAGCTCGGCATCGAACCGCAGGGGGCGGAGCCGCCGCTCGGCCGGTACCGCGTGCTCATCGAGGGTGAGCTGCACCAGATGCCCGCAGGTGCGACGAGTCTGCTCCGCACGACGGCGCTGACCGCCCGGAGCAAGGCGCAGCTGTCGAAGCTCCTCGCGCTGTTGCCGAGAATGGACGCAGCCGCCGTCGCCGATCAGACGGTCGACGAGTGGCTCGGCGCCCATGGGCTTCGGGACGACGCGGATCGGATGCTGCGCGCGCTGCTGCGCATCGGCACCTACGGCGACGACTTCTCCACGCTGAGCGCTCAGGTCGCGATCCTCCAGCTGCAGCGTGCATCGGCGAAGGGCGTGCTCTACCTCGACGGCGGATGGGCCCAGTTGATCGACGCGCTCGCAGCGCAGGTCGAGGTGCGCAGGAAGTCGCCGGCGCGAGCGGTTCGTGAAGACGCCGGCCGTGTGGTCGTCGTGACCGACGACGACCGACTCACTGCTCGCACCGTCGTGCTGGCGGCAGGCACGCCGGACGCAACGGCCGGGCTCCTCGAGCACGATCCGGGCTGGGGTGACCTCGGCCCGGCGGTCACGGCGGCCTGCCTCGACGTCGGGGCTCGGGCCGTGCCGGCGCCCGGATACGTCTTGGGCGTCGACGAGCCCGTCTACGGCACGACGCAGGCGCCGCCGGCGCGCCAGGCGCCTGACGGCCATGCGGTCGTGTCGATCATCCGCTACGGCGCACGATCGGCCGAGCTCGACCGCCCTCAGCTCGAGGGCTGGCTCGACCACGTGGGGGTGCGGCCCGACGACATCGTGACGAGCCGCTTCCTCGCCCGTCTCACCGTCACGGCGACGGCGCCGCTCGCCCGTCGTGGTGGTCTCGGCGGCCGTCCTGCGATCACCGGTGCCGGCATGCGCAACGTGTTCCTCGCCGGCGACTGGGTCGGCAACCAGGGCGTGCTCGCCGACGCGTCGATCGCGAGCGGCCACGCTGCGGGCCGAGCCGCGGCGCGGGCGGCCGAACGCTCGGTCACGATGGTCGCGTGAGCGACGTCTCCGAGGCCGACGTCTTCGAAACGTCGAGGCCGAGGCTGCTCGGCCTCGCGTACCGGATGCTCGGCACGCTCGCCGACGCCGAAGACGTCGTGCAGGAGGCGTGGTTGCGCTGGAACGCGGCGGACGCGGCATCCATCGACAACCCCGGCGGCTGGCTCACCACCGTCACCACCCGGCTCTCTCTCGACCGCATCAAGTCGGCCCAGCGGCGGCGGGAGGACTACCCGGGCCCGTGGCTGCCCGAGCCGGTCGTCACCGACGGCTCGCCTGAGGGCGCAGCCGTTCTGTCCGACTCGCTGACCCTCGGCTTCCTCACGCTGCTCGACCGCCTCGGGCCGGTCGAGCGTGCGGTGTTCCTGCTCGCCGACGTGTTCGGTGTGCCCTACGCCGAGGTGGCGGACGCGGTGGGGAAGTCGGAGGTGGCGTGCCGCCAGATCGCGAGCCGGAGCCGCCGGCGCCTGCAGGGGATCCACCCGCGGAAACCGACGGGGGAGGAGCGGCGCATGGTCGACGAGCTGATCGTCGCGATGGCGATGGGCGACATCGAGACGGTGCTCGCCCGCTTGGCGCCGGACGCCGTCTGCATCAGCGACGGGGGACCGACGCGCCGCGCCGCCCGCCGTCCGGTCGTCGGTGCCGATCGTGTGGCGCGCCTCCTGATCAACGTGACCCGGAAGTTCGTGGCCGGCAACGTGAGCAGCGTCCCCGCGACGATCAACGGTGATCCCGGCGTGATCGTGTCCGCAGGCGACGAGATCGACTCGGTGCTCGCGTTCGAGGTCGACGGTGACCGCGTCGCGACCATCTGGATCGTCCGCAACCCCGAGAAGCTCGACCACGTCTTGGCTCCGGTCGCTCTGCGCTGAGACGATGTCGCGATCGGGCACGTCGTACGCGGAAGTCGCTTCGACCGGCGACGGTTCCTGCTCGGCGCCGGTGCCGCGCTGATCGCGGGCGCGTGCGGCAAGGGCGCCGCCTCCGGACAGACCACCGACATCGCGCTGCTCGACCCACCGAAGGTGACATCGCTCGGCACGCCTCGCTACGTCGACGGCGTTCGGGCGTGGATCGTGAAGATCCCGGAGGTCGCCATGGAGCGGGCTCAGGCGCTGCTGCCTGCCGACGTGCAGCGCGGCGCGGCCGACGGCTTGCTCGCGCTGTCGGACGTCTGCCCCGCGGACAAGATCCAGCTGAAGTACTGCCGGAGCTCTGGGTGGTTCGAGTGCCCGGGGTGCGGATCGCGCTTCGACGGCCTCGGGCACAAGACCGGCGGCCCCGCTCCGCGCGGGCTCACCTTCCATCCGGTGCAGGTCGACGGCGGTGACGTTGTCGTGTCACCGCGCCCGCTGATCGACGGGCTACCGATCGACCGGCGGATCGTGGAGCATCGGGCGCAGGGGACGCACTGCGCCTGAGTGGCTAATGGGTGTGGTGGCAGGCGCCGGGGTGTCCGCCGCCCTCGATTCCGGCGAACGGCCCGCACGGATGCTCGGTCACCCACACGTGGAGCATGGGCGGGGTCGGGCGGAACGTGCCGCCGGGCCGGCACTGGCCGTTCACGAGGATGCCGGCGAGGCGGACGCCGGTGTCGTCCCAGCACAGGTTCTGGTGGTCGTGCCACTCCGTCATCGGCCCTGCGATGTCGGGCACGTCGGCCATCGTCTTGCCCGGCGGGAGGATGTACATCGCCGACGCGAGGGTCTTCGTGCCGTCGGGGTTGACCTTGAACACGAGCGACTCCGGCTCGTTCGGATCGAGGACGTTCTGGTTCACCAGGTACGCGCGGTTCACGAAGTGCTCGAAGCCGGTGCGTCCGTCGCCGATCGAGAAGAAGCCCGCAGCCTCCGCTGCCGCGGTGTCGGAGAACTTCACCAGCGCAGCGCGGGTCTTGTTGATGAGCGTGGCCGCCTTGACCTTCTGCTCCTGGGTCACGCCGTCGACCTGGGGGAGCTTCACGCCGAGGACGAGGTTCGGATCACCCGCGCCACCAGCGGCTGCGGTCGCTGCTCCGTCGTGGCCATGCCCGTGACCGTCGGCTCCGGCAGCGACCTCGGTCGCGGACGCCTGGTGATCGTCGGTGTGCGTCGTGTGGTCGTGCGGCGCCGCCATGGCGGGCACCGCGCCGAGCAATGCGACGACGCCGACCACTGCGGCCCATCCAGTCGGGATCGAGCGGGCCCGCCGCAACGTGGCGAACGCCACGAACCCGGCGATCACCGCGATCGCCTGCAGCGCCGCCGCGGCGCCGTCGGCGAGCGCGATGTCCTGGCGCTCCTCCAGCCCGGCGACGAGGTCGGTGCCGGTGGTGCGGGTGAACGCCCAGGCCCCGAGCGCCGCCGCGTTCACTCCGACGGCGGCGACGAGTGCCACCTGGTCGCGCCGGACGATCGCCAGCCCGCCTGCTGCGAGTTGGGCGACGGCGGTGAAGGCGAACAGCAGTGCGAGGGTGCGCTCGCCGTTGTGCGACCCGGCGGCGGCGGCGTGCACCACCCCGGCTGCGACGGAAGCGGCGGCGGCGAGCGTCGTCGACGCCGAAAGCGGCGCGGTGGTTTCCTCACGCTCGGCTCTCGCTGACGATCCAGCGGCGTCGTCGTCCCAGAAGCCAGCCCCGCCGAGTGTGGTGCTCGTCACACCGTTCAGAGTACGGGCATCCTCGCCAGCGCAGTCGTCGCCACGACCGATTGGAGCAGAACGCCCAGTTCTGCACCTTCGGCGGTGTCGCGGAGGAGGAAGACGAGCACCGCGGCCACGACGAGCACGGCGAGCCAGATGAGGATGGGACCGCGTGGCTTCTGCTCGAACGCCGCGTCGGCGGTCGACGTGACCCCGTTGCTCTCGACCGACACGGTGAAGCTGTGCCGCTTGATGCCGCCCTTCGCCGGAGCCGAGGCGACGATGCGGAGCTGAGCGACGGCCTCGCCGCCCGCTGGCACCTCGATCGAGTGCGGGTCGAAGTCGAACGCGAGCTGTGCATCAGGGTCGATCGCGTCGAGCGACGCCTGGAGCGGCGCGTTGCCGGCGTTGGTGATCTCCACCCGGTGCTTCACCGCCCGCTTGCCCTGCGAGGTGCGGGGAACGACCTTCAACGTCAGCGCGCTGAAGCCGCCGACGCTGACCGTCCCTTCCTCCACGACCGAGAACTCCCGGTCTTCCTGTGAGGTCACCTGCACGCCGAACGCCACCGCCCCCGCGGTGACCGAGGCGGAGCGAGGCGGCGTGAAGCGGACGTTCACCGTCTCCTCGGCGCCGGGGAACAGCGACACGGCGGCCGGGTCGCACCGCGCCCACGCGCTGGCCTCGCCGAGGAGGTTGACGACGAACTGGTCGACGACCGTCCCCGTGTTCTTGATCGTGAGCTCGGCGACGGCTTCACCGCCGGGCTCGACGGTGACGGCTGGGGTGCGGAGGAGGACGACCGCCGGCATGGCCGGACCTTACGTTCTCTTGCTGATCTGCTGCTGCATGGCCGCGAGCCGCTCCCGGAAGTCGGGCTGCTGAAGCGACCACAGCTGAGCCTCGATCTCGACGTCGATCGCTTCCTCGTGCGTCCGAACGCCGGCCATCGTCGCCAGCGTCTGCTTGGCGCGCATCGACAGCGCCCGCGGCGCAGCGGCGGCCTTGCTGGCCAGCGCGATCGCCTGGTGGAGGAGCTCGTCGTCGTCGACGCTGCGCCATGCGAGGCCGCATCGTTCGGCTGCGTCGCCGTCGAGCACCTCGCCGAAGAGCACGAGCGTCGCTGCAGTCGCGTCGCCCACGGCCCGTCGCAGCATCCAGGTGTGGCCCCCACCGGGGTGCAGGCCGAGCTGCAGGAAGCGCGTGTCGAACTTCGCCCGCTTGCCGGCGACGCGGATGTCGCAGCACAGGGCGAGGTTCATCCCCGCGCCGACCGCCGCGCCGTTGACCGCGGCGATCGTCGGCAGCGGCGAGCGCCCGACTCGGAGGAAGCCCTCGTAGATGTCGCGCAGCCCGGCTTCCTGCGATCCACCGAGGTGCGACAGGTCGGCGCCGGCGCAGAACGCCGGAGGCGCACCGGTGACGACCACCGCACCGACCGACTCGTCAGCGTCGAGAGCGTCGAACGCGTCGACGATCTCGCGAACCATCTCCAGGGTGAGCGAGTTGCGTCGCTCGGGTGCGTCGAGGGTGACGATCGCGACGCGGTCGCCGTCGCCGCCGCGCTCGACTCGGATGAGGGACATCCCGCGTTTCTAGTGCGGTGCTACGGGGCGGGCTCGCGGACCACTGCGGGCGAGTGGCGGAAGAAGTTCTCCACGTCTCGCTCGTAGCGGTACGACGGTCGGGTCTCCCCGACCGTGCGGCGGAGGCGGCTGGCCTCGGCGAAGCTCTCGACCGCTCCGGCCGAGGTGTAGCGGTACTCGAAGCCGGTCATCTTGAGCCGGCGGTTGTCGATGCCGCGGCCGTAGCGGAGCAGGTCGAGCAGCTCAGGCGGGAGGTCGACGATGCGGAGCGCGCTGAGGGGCGCGGCGGCCCATCCGGTGAGCACCGGCGAGATCGGGAACGTCCGCTTGTCGCACATCGCCGCGACCTCGCTCCACGGCAGCTTGCCGTCGCCCGCGACGTTGAACACGCCGGGCACCTGGTTCTGCATCACCCACTCGATCGAGCGCACGACGTCGGTCTCGTGGACGAACTGCAGGTTGGGGTCGAAGCCGAGGATCGACGGCGCGAGCGGGAGCTGCAACGCCGTCGTGATCGGCGTCTCGATGTCGGTGCCGAGCACGTTCGCGAACCGGAGCAGCGTCACGCACACGTGCGGGTTGTCTTCCGCGAAGTCGCGGAGGTAGCCCTCGACCTCGACGAGCGATCGCTCGACCCGCGTCTTCGGCGGGTGCGTGCGCGTCATCTCCTCCCGCCACCACGCCGGGTCCTGGTAGGTCGACCCGTAGACGAGGCCGGACGACTTCACGACGAGCGTGCGGACCGGGCTGTCGGCTGCGCTCGCGGCAGCGAGGAGGTTCATCGTGCCGATCACGTTGATCTCGTGCAGCTGACGGCCGCTCATGCGCGTGGAGTCGACGACGAGGAACGTGTGGAGAATCGTGTCGACCTGGGTCGCCTTCACGATGCGGGTGAGGATCGAGTAGCTCTGGTCGGCCCTGACGTACTCCGTGCGCTCGAGCTCGATCGTCGGCTCGTCGACGCCGAGGCCGACGATCATCTCCACGTCGGGATCAGCTTCGAGCGTCTGTGCGACGCGGCCACCCCAGAAGGTGTTCAGTCCGGTGACGAGGACGCGACGGCCCATCAGCCGAACCACACCGACTGGCGGCGGCGAAGCATGTCGAACAGGTTCTCCTGCAGCGCGACCCGGATGTTCTCGGCTTCGTCCATGATCCTCGACTTCGAGTAGCGCTCCTGATCGGGCGGCACGTCGAACGAGACGGGGTCGAGCACCCGCAGTCGGAACTTCGCCGGGAAGTAGGTGACCGCGCCGAGCAGTGGGCCGAGCAGGAGCTGGTTGTAGGTGACGGGGAAATAGGGGAGGCCGAGCGCCTTGCCGATCGCCGGGATCTTGAACGCGATCGGCATCGACTCCTCGGCGCCGACCACGGCGATGGGGATGATGGGGACGCCGGCGCGCATGGCGATCTCGATGAACCCACCGCGGCCGAAGCGGCGCAGGTGGTAGCGCTCGTTGTAGGTCTTGCCCGTGCCCTTGGTGCCCTCGGGGAACACCAGCACCAGCTGGCGCTGCTCGCGCAACAGGCGGTAGGCGTTCTCGGGATGTGCGGCTACGCCGCCGACGCGAGACCACATGGTGCCGACGACGGGGAGCGCCTTGAACAGGTGCTCGGCGAGGCCGTACACCGGCCGGCCCAGCTCTTCCTCGATGCCGTGCATGATCACCGGCGCATCGGAAGGAATCGCCGCTGCGTGGTTCGCCACCAGGAGCGCGCCGCCCTCGCGGGGGATCTTCTCGAGCCCCTCCCACTCGGCTCGGAACCAGTTCCGGTAGATGGGGCCGTAGAGGGCACGGGCGAGCGCCCGCATGTTCTCCGACCGGCCCCACTCGTCGACGTCCGAACGCCGGGGGTCGGCCGGCGGCTCGGCCTGGGTCGGGCGCCGCAGGGGGACGAGCGCGCCACCCGACGTGCTCACGTCGGCCACCGTCGCCTCGTCGACGCGGTTCTCCGGGGCGGGCATGACTGGTCGATCGTAGCCCTCTGCCCTCCGACCGAAACCGGCCGGTCGGTAGCCTCGATGCCATGATGCTGGTGACGGCGTGACCGGCGAGAGGATGGTCGGGCGGCTGCTCGTGGCGTCGCCCAGCCTCGAGGACCCGAACTTCACCCGCACGGTCATCCTGCTGCTCGCCCACAGCGACGAAGGAGCCCTCGGGATCGTCCTCAACCGGCCGAGCCCGGCCGACGTGGCGGAGATCCTCCCGCAGTGGAAGCCGTTCGCGGCCGACCCGACTCGGGTGTTCCTCGGTGGGCCCGTCTCGCCCAGGTCGGTGATCTGTCTCGCCGCGCCGGCGTCCGACGCGCGGCCGGCGGGCATCGACGACACCGTGGCCGGGCTGGTGAGCGTCGACCTCGCTCGGGATCCCGACGAGATCGGCGGCGCGGTCGCCCGCCTCCGGCTGTTCTCCGGGTACGCCGGCTGGAGCGGCGGTCAGCTCGAAGGGGAGATGGAGCAGGGCGGCTGGATCCTCACCGACCCGGCCCCGGGCGACCTGTTCTACGACGATCCCGACGAGTTGTGGGCCGCGGTGCTCACGCGCATGGGCGGGCTGCGGGCGCGCTATGCCAAGGCGCCGCCGAAGCTGTCGCTCAACTGATGGCGGTCGACGACGAGGCGGGTCCCGCGCTCGAGGGGCGCACGATCGGCATCACCGCGGACCGGCGCTGGCAGGAGCAGGCCGACCTGTTCGCGAAGCGAGGAGCGGCGGTGCTCCACGGCCCGACGATGCGGACGGTCGACCTCACCGAACAGCCGCAGCTGCGGGACGTGACCGAGCTTGTCGTCGCCTCGCCGCCCGACGCGCTGGTGGTGACGACCGGCGGGGGGTTCCGTCGGTGGCTCGACACCGCGGAGGCGTGGGGACGGCGCGACGCCTTGCTCGACGCGTTGGCGCGCCGCGGCACTCGGATGATCTGCCGGGGCGCGAAGGGCGCGTCGGCCGTTCGCGGGGCTGGTCTCGACGTGGCGTGGCGTGCCGAGCACGAGACCATGCAGGAGGTCGTCGCGCACGTGCGCGCTGGCGTGCCACGCGAACAGTCGCTCGTCGTCCAGCTCTTCGACCCGGACGACCACTGGGCGACGGCGACCCTGCGCGAGCTGCACCCGGATCTCGTCGAGGTGCCCGTCTACCGGTGGCTGCTGCCGGCCGACACCGCGCCTGCGCTGCAGCTGATCGACGCGGTGATCGACCGGCGCGTCGACGCCGTCACGTTCACCAGCCAGCCGGCGGTGAGGAACCTCTTCGCGATCGCCGACGGCGCCGGCCGCGACGCGGCCGCGCTGAGGACGGCGCTCGACGGCGACGTGCTCGTCGTGTGCGTCGGGCCCGTCTGCGCCGAGGCCGTCCACGAGTGCGGGGTGAGCCGCTGCGTGTGGCCCGACCCGCCTCGCCTCGTGCCGATGGTGAAGCTGGCTGAGGAGCGCCTCGGCCGACGTTGACGCCGGCTACGCGGCGCTCACTCCTGCCTCCTCTCGGCGCTCGGCCCACTCCCGCCCGCCCGGGCAGTCGTCTCGCTTCGAGCAGAAGGAGCAGGTCGGACCGGAGGTGAACGCCGCCGGGCGCTCACGAAGGCGGAGATCGGCGAGACGGGTGACGCCCTCGATCACGCGGCGGGCGGCGGTCTCGAGGAGGTCGAGGGTGACCTCTTCGTGCTGCCAGCGCCCCGTCTCGAGGTAGTAGGTGGCGATGCGGAACGGCGGGACGCCCGACCGCAGCGTCTCGCACAGCGCGTAGTACCGCAGGTCGTCGAGATGGCCGGGCCATGCGTTGCCGGTCTTGATGTCGACGAGCAGGACCCGGGCCTCGTTGCCGACGGGCCGGCCGAGAGCGAGGTCGACCTTGGCCCGCAGCACGATCCGGCGGCCGCAGAGCTCGACCCGGCACGGCGCCTCCACCCGGGGGCGCCACGCCTTCTCGAGCGGAGGGAACTGCGCCTCGAACGCCGTGACGACCTGGCTCGCGCCACCCCGCAACTCGGCCAGCTCGACGGCTGTCGCGCAGCGCAGGAAGTCGCGCGGTGAGCGATCGTCGCCCTCCTCCGCGATGCGCTCGATCACATCGTCGACGACCGACAGCGGCGCGGTTCCCGGGGGTGCGAACACCGCGAGCTCGATGGCGCGGTGCGCGATGACGCCGCGGGTGTTCGACACCGTCCACCGGAAGCGTTCGCTCGTGACCGACTCGTGGTGCGCCTCGCACGCGAGCACCTGACCGAGCATCGACTTGTTCACGTGCAGGTCGAGCGGATCGAGCCGGTCTGCGACCTCGTGCAGCTCACCCTCCAACCGGTCGAGCAGCGCGAGGTCGACGCCCTCGGCGAAGCTCGGTCGCGGGGTCGAGATCGCCAGCAGGTCGTCGACGACACGCTGTTGTGCGGGATTGAGAGCACGAGAAGTCACTGCCGTCGACGTTACGACCGGGCTGTGACACGAACGTGGACAGCCGAGGAGCTGGAGTTCTTGTCCGAGCCCCGTCGCACACTGTCGCCGTGGAACCCGCCGACCTCCCGCAGCCCTGGTCCTCTCGCTTCAGCCTCGCCGCCCGTACGGTCGCCGTGCAGGCGCGGTCGCTCGGCCTCGTCGCCCCCGGGTTCCGTTCCCCGCCCGCCTCGCCTGCTGCCGTTCGCACGATGCGCCGGTTCGCCGACGGCCGGTGCATCGTGGCGGTGCGGGCTGCGGGGCGCCCCCATGCGGAGGTGATCCGCGACCTCGTCGAGGGGGTGATCGCGGCGAACGGGCTCAGCGGCGCGGCTGCCGACCACGCCCGGTCGCGCCTGCTCGACGCCGTCGCACCCGTGACCGGAGCGCAGGCGGCCTGACGTGCGTCCGTATCCTTTCGAGCGAGCGCCCCCGTACCCCAATCGGCAGAGGGAACCGCCTTAAAAGCGGCACCGGTGCGGGTTCGACTCCCGCCGGGGGCACCGGAGCGACCGCGAACGCGGTGCGGTCAGGCCGCGTCGTCGAGGTTGGTCACCACCACCGGTCCCGATGTCGACGTCACCGTGATGGCGGGTCCCGATCCGTCGAGTTGAGCTGCCGTGCCGCGTGGCCGCCCGTCGACGATCACCTGCCCCGAGGTGCTCGAGGCGACCACCTTGGGCGACTCGCCGCCTGCGTCGACGTGGATCGGTCCGCTGGCCGAGAACAACTCGAGAGAACCGTCATCGTCTTCGACCTCGACCACGATCGGCCCCGACGCCGACCGCAGGGTCACGTCGCCGCCGGAGAACTTGCTCCGGATCGGGCCTGATGTGGTGGTGACCCTCAGGTTGGCGTCTTCGGGCACGTGCAGCTCCCACGACGTGGCGCCCGTGGCGAGCGGGTGCGGGCCCGTGAGCGACACGCGCACGATCTCCGAACCGTCATCGACGACGATCGCGCCGCCCGGGAGCCCTCGCGTCGTCGCGGTGACGGAAGCATCGTCGTCGTCGTCGACCGTGGAGATCAGCACCGCCGCGTCGCCGGCCTGCAGCACGAGCAGCCGCCCATCGAGGTCCGGGAGCGGCGCCGTGAAGTCGTGCGCCGCCGCGCCCGAGCCTGCGCGGATGTTCGGACCGTCCCAGTCGCCGACGGACGACATGGCGGATGCGAGGAAGAGCACGGCGATGGCGACGAGCCCTCCCTTGACGATGCGGGGCGGCAGCGCGTGGCGCATGAGGAGGAGCCCGCCGGCGCCGATCAGGAGGAGAGGGAGGAGCAGCGACGTCACCGCCGACGGGATCAGCCCGATGATGCTCACGCCGGCCGACGCCACGGCGACGAGCAACGAGATGCCCGCCGGGATCAGCGCCCACTTCGCCCGGTGGGGATAGCGGACGTACACGGCGGCGAATCCGACCGCGGCGAACAGGTTGCCGATCGTCGCCTCGAACGGGATCGAGACCAGACTCGAGAAGAAGCTGGCGGCGCCGAAGCCGGTCACGATCGAACCGACGGCGAACATCCCGAACCGGGGCGCCTGCAGCCATCCGACGATCAGCGACAGCCCAACGGCGAGCATGAACACGTCGAGGTCGTTGTTGAACGTCCGCTCGAGCATGAGGCCCGTGCCGATGGCGACGAGGAACGTGCCGAACATCGCGCGGTCGCGGGCGCTGCGAGCCTCCGGCGTCACGACCTCGAGGTCGGGCGGGTACAGATCTTGCTCGGTCCTCATGCGATCGACAGTACGGATCGACCTGCGTCCCGTCGTCCACCGAAGGGTGGAACGCGCGCCCCTCCGCTAGGACGATCCGGGAGCCACCAGGCCCGACTCGTAGGCGAGCACGACGGCCTGCACGCGGTCGCGGAGGTCGAGCTTCATGAGCACGTGGGCGACGTGGCTCTTCACCGTCGTCTCCGAGATGAACAGCTCCGCCGCGATCTCGGCGTTGCTGAGCCCGCGCGCCATCGCCTGGAAGACCTCCACCTCCCGGTCGGTGAGGTCGCTCCACCCGGGAGGAGGGCCCGCCGAACCGTGCGATCCACGCGCCGCGCCGGCGCCGCCTCGTGCGAACTCCCCGAGGAGCCGTTTGGTCATCCGGGGCTCGACCAAGGCGTCGCCGCGGGCCACGGCTCGCACCGCTTCGATGAGATCGTCGGGCCGCACGTCCTTGAGCAGGAAGCCGCTCGCTCCCGCCTTGATCGCCGAGAACAGGTACTCGTCGAGGTCGAACGTCGTCAGGATGAGCACGCGATGACCGGCCGCAGCCAGGCGCTTCGTCGCCTCCACGCCGTCGAGGCGCGGCATGCGGACATCCATCAACACCACGTCGGGCGCGTGCGTGCGCGCGAGCTCGATCGCGTGCTCGCCGTCGCCGGCCTCGCCGACGACCTCGATGTCGTCCTCCGTCGACAGGATGAGGCGGAAGCCGGACCGCACCAGCGCCTCGTCGTCGACGACCAGCACCCGGATCACGAGCCCACCACCGGAACGTGCGCCTCGACCCGCCAGCCGGGGGCATCGCGGCGAGGGCCGGCCACCACCCGCCCGCCGACCGCTACCACTCGCTCGCGCATGCCGAGCAGGCCATGGCCTTCCGGAGTGGCCGGCTGCATCATCCCGGCGCCGTTGTCTTCGATCACGATCGAGATCGTCTCAGGTTCGTAGGTGAGGCGGACGCGCACACGGGCTCCCGGCGAGTGACGGACGACGTTGGTGAGGGCTTCCTGCACGACGCGGTACGCCGTGAGCTCCGCTGCCGGTGAGGTCACGGGCAACAAGCCTTCCTGCTCGAGCGACACGTCGAGGCCGGCCTCTCGCAGGTTCTCGACGAGGTCGGGGATCTCGCTCAACCGTGGCAACGGCGCGGTCGGCGCGGCATCGTCGGATGCCGGCTGCAGCTCGGCGGGCGTGCGATCGAGTCGGGCCTCGCCCAGCGACGCGTCCGCCGACCGCAGCACGGCGAGCAGGCTGCGGAGCTCGGCCAGGCTCTGGCGCCCCGCCTCCTCGGCCGCGGCGAGCGCCTGGTCTGCCGCTTCGGGCTGCTTCGTGGCGACCCGTCGCGCCGCGGCGATCTGGATCGTCATCAGGCTCACGCCGTGGGCCACGATGTCGTGCAGCTCGCGCGCGATCCGCACCCGTTCCTCGGCCACCGCCAGCTTGGCGCTGCGATCCTCCTCCAGGCGCATGCGGCGAGCTCGTCCGAGCAGGAACGACACGCCGATAGCGATGAGCACGAGAGGCCAGACGTAGACGAGGTCGACCGTCCAGATCCCGAGGTTCTCGAGCAGGAACCCGGTGCCGATCGCGGCGAACAGCACACCGGCGACGGCGCGGGTGGTGTTGACCTCAGAAGGGTGCACGGGCGACCTGGATGTTGCCGAAGCCCATCGTGATGTCGATCTCGATGCGCCGCGTGGCGGCGCGGTACCCGGGATCTTCGACCGACACCGACAGGTTGCCGCCGTTGCGGTGCTGGTCGAGGACGTCGAGCTCCCCGCCCTCGAGCGAAGCGGTGACGCGCACAGGGATGTCGTCGGGAAGCGTGATGACCATCTCACCGACACCCATCCGGTACTTGAGCTTCGCCGTCGTGCTCTCGGGCACGTCGAGTTGGCGGAGGTCGACGTTCATCTCGCCGACGCCGAGAGACTCGCCGCCCGACGCCTCGCTCACCGACAGCGGAACAGCGACCCGCGAGCCAACGCCTTCGCTCAGGACGCCGAGGTCGATCGACGACGTGCTGAGGAGGACGACGCTCATCACGATCCCCACGAACACGAGCCCGCCGCCACCCCGGCGCCTGGCGGTGACGACCAGGCCGAGGCCGAGGGTCATCAGCAGCATCGAGAGCGTCGACTGCCACGACAGCTCGAGCAGCCCGCTCCGTTGCAGGAGCCAGAAGATGCCGCCGAGGATCAGCAGCGCGCCCACGACCTGCGCGTCACCCGCGCCCCCGGTTCGGGACCGGGCGACGGCGCGCTCGTCGCTGCGGGCGATCATGAGACGGAGGATACGGACCCGGCGTCGCGCTGCCATCGTCCCCGAGGCTGAGCCGCGGTCGTCCTTCCGGACGGTCCCGACGGTCGGGACGGACCGGTGCACGCTGGTTTCGTTCGAGCCGCGCGACGCGGCCCGGGGATGTTCGTCCACCGGTAGCGTCGCCTCATCGACGACCGCCCGACGACCGACCGCCCGACGACCGACATCGACCTGCTCTCGCCCGACCTCCAGCGTGACCCCCACGCCGCGCTGGCCGAGCTGAGGCGAACCACGCCGGTGGCGTGGAGCGACCGCCATCGCGGCTGGCTCCTCACGCGCTACGACGACGTCGCCTTCGCCTTCCGCGACGCTCGGCTGTCGGCCGATCGCATGACCCCGACGTTCGCTCGGCTCGCGCCGGAGGTGCGGGCGGAGATGGCCGTCGCCGAACGGCATCTCACGCGCTGGCTCGTGTTCCTCGACCCGCCCGACCACGACCGCCTCCGTCGACTGGTGAGCCGCGCGTTCACGCCGCCCCGCATGGAGGAGATGCGGCGAACGGTGCGGCGGCTCGTCGACGACCTCCTCGACCGCTGGGCGGACGCGGCGCGGACGGACGACGAGGTGGACGTCCACCGCACGCTCGCGCACCCGCTTCCGACGAACGTCGTCGCCGCGGTGCTCGGCGTCCCGCCGGACGACTACCTCCGCGTCGCGCAGTGGTCGGCCGACGTGGCCGCCGTCGTGTTCGGCACCGGTAGCGACCCGTCGCGGTTCGTCCGCGCCCGACGAGGGCTCGAGGAGTTCGACGCCTACATCCGCCAGATCGCGAGCGACATCCGGTCGGGCGGGGGCAAGCCGGGCCTCGTCGCGGACCTCGTGGCGCTGCGAGACGGCACCGACCGTCTCGACGACGACGAGCTCGTGGCGACGTGCACCCTCCTGCTCTTCGCCGGCGACGAGACGACCACCGTCCTCATCGGCAACGCCTTCGCGGTGCTCGCGGGCGCGCCGGAGGCACGCGTGCGGCTCACCGCCGATCCCGACACCATGGCCGCGCCTGCGGTCGAGGAGCTCCTCCGCTTCGCGGGGCCGACGAAGGCGATGGTGCGACACACGAAGGCGGAGGTGGAGCTGCCGAGCGGACACGCTCTCCCCGCAGGCGAACGCGTGTACACGCTCGTCGCCGCTGCGAACCGCGATCCCGACCGCTTCGACGATCCCGACCGCTTCGACATCGGCCGCCGCGACAACCTCCATCTCGGGTTCGGCTCCGGGATCCACCACTGCCTGGGCGCGCCGTTGGCGCGGATCGAGGTCCAGGAGGTGCTGCGGGCGGTGAGCACCCGCTTCCCCGACTGGGTGCTGACGAGCACGCCCGGGTGGGGTGGCGGGCTCCTCGGACGAGCCGCCGGTCGGGTCAGCCTCCGGCCAGGCCCGGAGGCAGCGGCTGGGCGTGGACGACCGTGAGGTGCTGCGTCGGTCGTGTCAGCGCGATGTAGAGCAGGCGAAGCCCGTTCGGAGCGTCTTCGACGATCGCGGTGGGCTCCACCACGATGACCGCGTCGAACTCGAGCCCCTTCGCGGTCGTCGCGGGGACGACGGTGACCGCGTGGTCGAGTCCCTGCGCTTCCGCGTCACCGACGTCGACGCCTGCCGACGCCGCGAGAGCACCTTCAACGGCGTCGTGCAGCGCAGCGGGGACGATCACCGCCACCGATGCCCATTCCTTCGCAAGGCGGGCGGCCTCCGCTGCGACCTCGCCGGCGAGGACGCTCTCGTCGACGTCGATGAAGCGAGGGTCGCTCCGACCGGGACGAATCGACTCCGTCGGCTGGAGATCGGGAGCGATGTGCGGGAGCAGCTTCGACGCAACGGCGAGCACCTTGGCCGGCGCTCGATAACCGAGCCGCAGCTCCTCACGACGAACGCCGTGGCGCGCCGGCAGGTGGCGCAACAGGTCCTCCCAGTCGTCGCGACCCCACACGCCGGTGCCCTGCGCGATGTCACCGAGGATCGTGATCGAGCCCGTCGGCACCCGGCGGGCGAGCATGCGGGCCTGCATCGGCGACCAGTCCTGCGCCTCGTCGACGACCGCGTGGCCGTAGGTGCGGAGGCGGCCGTCGACGAGCTCGATCGCCTCGTCGACCAGGGGCCCGTCGGCCTCCGTCCAGTTCTCGAGCCTCAGCGATCGACCGGCCTTGCGCAGCAGGAGACGTTGCTCGTGGTCGCTGAGGAGCCCGTCGGCCGCCGCGGCGAGGACCTGCTTCCGCGTCAGCACCTCCCGCACCAGCTGCGGCGCCGACACGTTCGGCCACAGTCGGTCGACGGTCGCCTTGAACGGGGCAGACGTCGTCATCGTCCGGAACACCTCCTGGAAGGTGTCGGCGAGGCCGGCCGCCGCGCGTCCGGCGTAGCGCTCGTACACGGCGCGGGCCAGCAGCTCACGCAGCGTCCGCCGGCCGTCGGCGTACGGGATGCGCCGGCTCGCGACGGTGTCGAAGATCTCGGCGATGGCATCGCGCTCGACGACGACGCGCGTGAGGTTGTGGCGCACCTCGAGGTCGCCGTCGGGCGGCCGGCGACGGGCGAGCAGCGCCCGGCGGAGCACCTCGGCCATGCGATCGTCGCCCTTGATCCGCGCCGCCTCAGGCGCGTCGACGGCGCGAACCGGCGCGTCGGGAACGAGATCGACGAGCGTCGTCTGCACCACGGCCTCCTCGCCCAGCGAGGGCAGCACCTGGGCGATGTAGCGGAGGAACGTGCGGTTCGGGCCGAGCACGAGCACGCCGGCGCGAGCGAGCGCGTCGTTGCCGTAGAGCAGGTACGCCGCCCGGTGGAGGCCGATGGCGGTCTTGCCGGTGCCCGGGCCGCCCTGCACGCACAGCAGGGTCTCGATCGGGGCCCGGATGACGACGTCCTGCTCGGCCTGGATCGTGGCGACGATGTCGAGCATCTGCCCGGTGCGGGCGCGGTCGAGCTCGGCGAGCAGCGCGTCACGTCCGCGGACCTGCGGCCCGTCTCCCGCTCGTGCGACGGCCTCGTCTCCGAACAGGTCGTCGGCCATCTGGAGGATCGTCCGGCCGTCGAGGACGAACTGCCTGCGCATCTCGAGCCCGAGCGGCTCCTCGATGGTGGCACGGTAGAAGGGGATCGCGACCGGCGCCCGCCACTCGACGACGACCGGCTCGCTGTCGGCGTCTTCCACGTGGCGACGGCCGATGTGCCAGGTCTCTCCGTGTGACGTGTCGATGCGGCCGAAGCAGAGCGAGCGGCCGTTGTCAGTCAGCTGGAAGATGCGCCGTTTGAGCGTCGCCTCGAGGTCCGGATCGGCCGGCGCGGCCGCCAGGAGCTGCTCCGCCCTCGCCTTCATCCGGTCGAGGTGCTGGTAGGCAAGATCGACGTGCGACTGCTCGGACTCGAGCTCGTCGTCGGTCGTCGTCGTGGTGTCCGGCGCCGCCATAGGGGCTGACGACGCTACGAACGGGGCGCTGAGAAATGCAACGCGTTTTTGTCCCACCCTCCGATGAGAATGCCCGTCGCGGGTCGTCGAACCCGCGAACGCTCATTCGAAGGAGACGTGGCAGTTGAGCGATGTGATCCAGGCCGAAGGCCTGACCAAGCGGTTCGGGAAGGTGCAGGCCCTCGCCGGGCTCGACCTGTCGGTGCCGGAAGGCACGGTGCTCGCCCTGCTCGGGCCGAACGGCGCAGGCAAGACGACCGCGGTGTCGATCCTGACGACCCTGCTGCCGCCCGACGGCGGGCGCGCTGTGGTCGCCGGGCACGACGTCGTGCGCGAGCCCGACGAGGTGAGGCGCCGCATCGGCCTCTCCGGGCAGTACGCAGCGGTCGACGAGGTGCTCACCGGTCAGGAGAACCTCGAGATGATCGGCCGGCTCTACCACGTGGGCAAGAAGGAGGCGCGGCGTAGGGCTAACGAACTGCTGGAGCGGTTCGCGTTGACCGACGCGGCGAAGCGCCCGGTGAAGACGTACTCCGGCGGCATGCGGCGCCGGCTCGATCTCGCGGGCGCGCTGGTGGCCTCGCCTCCGGTCCTCTTCCTCGACGAACCGACGACCGGTCTCGATCCGCGAAGCCGTGTCGACCTGTGGGCTCTCATCAGGGAGCTCGTCGCCGGAGGATCGACGCTGCTCCTCACGACGCAGTACCTCGAGGAGGCCGACCAGCTCGCCAACGAGATCCTCGTCGTCGACCACGGTCGCGCCATCGCAGGCGGAACCGCCGACGAGCTCAAGGTCCAGGTGGGCGGCGAGCGGGTGGAGGTGACCGTTGCCGACCTCTCGCAGCTCGACCTGGCCAAGAGCCTCCTCGCGCCGATGGCGGCCGGCGGCGGTCTCGAGATCATCGACGAAGACACGATCGCGGTCCCGGTCTCCGAAGGGGCGGCGTCGCTGATCCAGGCGCTGCGCACCCTCGACGAACAGGGCATCGCGCTGGCCGATGCCGCCCTTCGCCGTCCGACCCTCGACGACGTGTTCCTCACCCTCACCGGCCACCGCGCCGACAGCGATGCGGTATCGGCCGCGGCGACGCCGGGTGGCCCGTCCGACGTACCCGTGGAGGTCCGCCCGTGAGCACGCTCCTGTCCGACACCGCCGTCGTCGCGCGGCGCAACGTCATCAAGATCACGCGCGTTCCCGAGGTGCTGGTGTTCGTGCTCCTCTCGCCGATCATGTTCGTGCTGCTGTTCGCGTACGTGTTCGGCAACTCGATCGACACCGGCGGCGTGTCGTATCGCGAGTTCCTGATCGCCGGCATCTTCAGCCAGACGATCCTCTTCGGCGCCACGTTCACCGGTGCGGGCATCGCCGAAGACATGCAGAAGGGGATCATCAACCGGTTCCGGTCGTTGCCGATGTCGCGCGCTGCGGTGCTCGCCGGTCGCACCGCGAGCGACGTGATCTACAACGTGCTGTCGGTGGCGATCATGTCGATCACCGGGCTGCTGGTCGGCTGGCGCATCCGCGGCTCGGTCCTCGACGCGGTGCTCGGCTACCTGCTGCTGCTCGCCTTCGGCTACGGGTTCTCGTGGGTGATGGCCTACATCGGCCTGCTCGTGCCGAGCCCGGAGGTCGTCAACAACGCCTCGTTCATGGTGATCTTCCCGCTCACGTTCGTCGCGAACACGTTCGTGCCCTCCGACAACCTCCCGCCGGTGCTCAAGGCGTTCGCCGAGTGGAACCCCGTCTCTGCGGTCACGCAAGCCGCGCGCGAGCTGTTCGGGAACATCCCGCCGGGCGCGCCCGAGCCGGACGCGTGGCCGCTCGAGAACCCCGTGATCTACACGCTGCTGTGGGTCGCGATCCTCGTCGCGGTGTTCGCTCCTTTGTCCGTCGCCAAGTACAGGAAGACGACGCAGAAGTAAGCGTCAGCCGCCGGCCGGTACGAACAGCGGGGGATGGTCGTCGTCGAAGGGCGCGCCGGCGTCGATGGCGTAGATGCCCGGCCACCCCTGCGCCCTCGCCGCGTCGAGGAGCAGAGGCCCGTCGTCGTACACGGGCGCCGTCTTCCACGCCTCGCCATCGAGCTCGATCCGCTCGAGCAACGACCGCCTCGTCTCGAACGGCAGCGGCGTCGTGCCGTGGCCGTCGATCCAGACGACGTCGTCGATCATGAAGGTGCCGGGGTCCTTCTTCGTGCCCTTCGTCTTGAAGAGCTGCCCGACCAGGACGACAGGAAGAGAACCGACCGCACGGCCGAACGGGCGGAGCACCTGCCAGTCGTCGTCGACCTGCTTCCCGTCGGCCCGCCACGCCTCGCACCGCCCGCCCTCGATCGCCACCGCCACCCGCTCCGCCCGAGGCCACGCCACGAGGAACCGTGACGAAGCCGGCACGTCGTCCAGCGTCGGCACCTCGATCGGTGCGACGGGGCGGGGTGCGTCGGGGAGCAGTTCGCGTGACGGATCCTCGGGCGGATCCATCCGGTGCATCATCCAGTTGCGCCCGTCGGTCTTGAAGAGCACGTACTGGCCGCGGGCGCGCTGACCGTGGAGGACGACCATGACCTCGCGGTCGCTCCACTTCAGCTCCTCGTAGGTGCCCTGGTCCCAGAGGTGGACCATCCCGCCGCCGTACTCGCCCTTCGGGATCTCCCCGGCGAAGTCGAAGTAGCTGAGCGGGTGGTCCTCGGTGTGCACCGCGAGGTTGTTGACCCGCGGGTCCGGCGGGATGCCCTTCGGCACCGCCCAGCTCACGAGGACGCCGTCGCGCTCGAGGCGGAAGTCCCAGTGCAGGGCGGTGGCGTGATGCTCCTGCACGACGAAACGCGGCTTCCCCGAACGCTCGTGCTCGCTGATCGTCGCGTCTGACGCTCCCGACGGTTCGGCCGTCTTCTCGAAGTCCCGCATCGACTGGTACTTGTCGAGAGGCATCGGGAACAACATTCCCATGCCCGACCACGACGCACCCGTACGCGGCTCCGAGGCGACTCCTCGTGACGACGACCGCCTCGACGACGACAAGCTCGACGCCGAGAAGACCTCGGAGCACCCGCCGCCCAACGTGGGAGAAGACACAGGCGCCGCCGACGGCTGAACGCCGGCCGCTCGCGGCTTGCACCTGTATACGCACGAGTTTACCCTTGGGGCTCTCGACGCCGTCCATGGGGGTACCTGCGCGCGATGACGACGCTCCAGACCGAGTTCACCGCCGATGAGCTGCTGTCCGATCACGACACCACCGAGCCGCTCTTCGCCGGCGGCGTCCGCTGCCACGGCGGCTTCGACGGTGAGGGGCAGTACGTCTCGCCCCGGACGAAGTTCCGCGTGCCCGGCATCCAGGCGTGGCAGGAGAAGCACAAGGAGGAGTTCGGGAAGGACGTCATCGACATCCCGCTCGAGACGTGGCCCGAGCACTACCCCAACCTTCCCCAGGCCCAGTACCTGATCGAGGCCAAGGTTCCCGAGCCGCTCATCGCGACGCTCACCCGCATCGGCACCGTCGAGGGCTTCGGGGCCAACATCCGCTACCTGCAGCCGGGCAACATGCAGAAGCACTTCGACGAGTCGATCCAGGGGACGGCGATCGCCCACCTGGGCAACGGCCTCTTCGAGGCCCACGGCCGCGACGAGGCCGGCTGGGAGGAGGAGGCGGGCCACAAGGACATGTGGTTCGCCGCTCGTGACATCGCCTTCGAGAACCCGACGTCGAAGATCGACGTCGACGGCATGCTCCAGCGGATGGGCTTCGGCGGCCAGGCCGCCGGTCCGAACGGTCAGCCCGCTCGCTTGCTGCCGGACGACATCGACCCGAACCTGGAGGCCATCGCGTCGCTCATGACGCGGGTCCTGTTCATCGAGATCCAGGCCTTCCACACCTTCAAGTGGTCGGAGGCGTGGCTGAGCGATCCGAAGCTGGTCGCCGGCGATGGTGAAGCCGCGCGCCTCGTGAGCTACATCCGGGCCGACGAGACCCCCCACGTCGGGTACCTCAAGACGGCCCTCACCGAGATGCGCGACCGCACCTGGATCGGGTCGTCAGGCAAGAAGTACGAGGGGTCCGAGATGATCCAGCGGATCTGGGATCGCGCCCTCGACAACTCCATCGGCTCCGGCCGCGACACCAACCGCCGCGTCACCTACGGCGAGGTGGAGCACTGGGCGATGAAGCGGCCGAACGGCAAGGAGATCCTCGAGCGCTTCAACGAGCTCGCGACGATCGACGTGCACGGGAACGCCGCGCCGGAGGGCGACGGCCGGGCCGCCGCCCCGGCGACGTACTAGCGGCGACTACGCCCGCTTGACCTCGACCTCGCCTCCGAGGGCCACCCAGACCGCCTGGACGTTCTCGTAGACCTGGTCGGGCAGCGTCGAGAGCAGCTCGAGCACCGGCTGCGTCGCGAAGTTCTGTTCCGCCACCTCGAGCAGCTGCGCCGGACGCGCCGGGAACACGCTCGGGATCAGGAACCGCGCCAGCTCCGAGCGCGCGGCCGCCTCGTGGTCGTCGAGCACGCCGTCATGCGTCTGCACGACCTCGACCCGCGCCTCGTCGACCTCGGGGTTCCGTAGCTCCTCGTGACCGGCGCGAGTGTCCTTGGTGAGTGCATCAGCCATACGCGCGCCGTACTTGTCACTCATGTCCATGGTTCTCAGGTACCCGACTCCGCGCCGCGACAATCTCCTCGATCACCACCAAGGCGATGGCGATCGCGAGGATCGCGAGCAGTGCGCCGGCGATGCCGTAGAGCTCCAGGCCGCCCATCCCCGCGAGCACGGTGAGGAACGGGCCCACCTGGACCGTGCGGCGTTCGAGCGGTCGCTGGATGAGGAGCTCCTCGACGATCTGCCACGCCACGAACGCCAGCGCGAGGACGATGCCCTTCGTCGGCGAGACGATGGCGGCGAGGACGACGATCGGCAGCGCTCCGACGACGGCGCCTATGAGGGGAACGAGGTCCCACAGCGCGACCCAGAGAGCGAGGGGAGCGGGCCCGGGGACGTCCGCCGCCTTCGCGAGCACGAAGCCGAAGACGCCGGCAGCTACCGCCATCAGCGCAGAGCCACGGGCGTAGCCGATGGCTCGACGCTCCACGGCCCCCGTCAACGCCTCGAGCAGCTCCCGCCGGTCGTCGTCGTGGACCTGTCGCCGCGCCGCGTCGAGCAACCGCGGGCCGTGGAGGACGAGGAAGATCGTGAGGACGGTCACGGCGAGGAACGCGAGCCCGCGCGTGGCGGCAGAACGCACGGCCTCCGGAGCAGAACCGCCACGAAGCCGCTCGGGCACCTGCGCCGCCAGGTCTTCGACCCGCTCGGCCAGCCGGGCTTCGGTGGCTACGTCGGCGAGGCGTCCTTCACGCTCCAGCCGTTCCGCCAGCCGCGGCGCCTCGCGTTGCAGGGCCTCGGTCTGTTCGACGACGTCCTCCACGAGCCCGTACGTCACGCCGGCGATGGCGCCCAGCGTGCCGAGGGCGACGACAGCGACGGCGAAGCCGCGTGGGATCTTCCGGGACAGCGCTGACACCGCAGGCGTGAGCATCGCGGCAGTTGCCGCTGCCATCGCCGCCCATCCGAGGATCCGGCCCGCGCTCTCGAGGATCCGGAGGACGAGCAGCGTCGCGGCGACCGTGAGGACGGCGATGACCACCGCTCTCGGGCGCACGTGCACGTCCGTACAGTAGGGGTCGTGCCTGCCGAGGAACGGCGACTCGTCGACGTCGACGCGGCCTCGATCGCGGCGCTCGCGCTCGCTGTCGCCGCGACCATCGTCGCCTTCGGTCTCGCGCGTTCGATCCCGCGCACGCTCGCCGCGGCGGCGATCGCCACGTTGCTCGCTCTCGGGGTGAACCCGGTCGTCTCGCTCGTCGAGCGGCGGCTTCGGCTTCCTCGGGGCGCCGCGCTCGGCGGTGTGCTGCTCGCCTTCGCGCTGGCGGTGACGGTGCTCGCGATGGCACTCGTGCCCGCCGCCGTTCGTCAGGTGCGCGACCTCGACGACGACATCCCGCGTGCCGTGCGCGACCTGGCGCAGCTGCCGCTCGTCGGGAAGCAGATCGCGGAAGCCGACGCCGCCGCGCGAGCAGAGAGGATCCTCGACGAGCTGCCCGCGCGACTGCTCGGTGACGACACGCCGTTGGTCGATGTCGGCCGCCGCGCCGCGGACGGGCTCGTCGCCGCGACGATCACGGTGCTGCTGGCGGTCGGCTTGTTGCTCGACGGACGTCGCCTGTCGGGCCTCGCCCTCCGTCTCGTGCCACCGCCGCGCCGTCAGCGTGCGGAGCGACTGGGCGACATCGGCTACCGGGCGGTCGGCCGCTACGTCGCCGGCAGCCTGTCGGTCGCGATGGTCGCGGGCCTGTTCATCCTCGTCCTCGGCCTGGTCATGGGCGTCCCGCTCGCGCCGTTGCTTGCGCTGTGGGTGATGGTGTGGAACCTCGTTCCCCAGATCGGCGGTGCCGCGGGCGGGATCCCCTTCGTGGCCTTCGCGTTCACCCAGGGAGCGGTGACCGGCCTCGTCTGCGGCGGGCTGTTCGTCCTCTACCTGCAGATCGAGAACAACATCCTCGGGCCGTTGCTCGTCGGTTCGGCGGTGAAGCTGTCACCACCGGCGACGATGGTCGCCGCGCTCATCGGCGTTTCCGCCGGCGGCGTGGTGGGGGCGCTGCTGGCGGTGCCGATGACGGGCGCGGCGAAGGCCGTGTACATGGAGCTGCGCGGCGATCGACTCGCCGCGCAGCAGGCTCCGGTGGTGGCGCCCAGCGCCTGACCGTGCGTCTGACTACGGCGTGTCGGTGACGTGGATCGCCGCCTCTTCGGCGGTCAGCGCCCCTTCGTCCTCGCCTACGAGCGAGCCGATCACGTCCTTCTCGTCGTCGATCAGCCCCACGTCTTCGGAGCCCGGCTCGATGATGCGCCCGGTGCCGCTCTCGAGCTCGTCGTAGGTGCGGTCGGCATCACGAAGATCGATGTCGTCCGGCGTCAGATCGGGGACCTCGCGGGTGATGCGGTCGGCGAGGGGCTCCTCCGCCCGCTCCTCGCGGGCGGTGACGCCGAACTCGTCAGCGGCGATCGGCTGATCGCCGGGAGGCACCAGCCCTTCGTCCTGGTTGATCGGGGTCTCCAGGTCGGGCACACCTTCCGCATCGAGGTGCTGGCTGTTGTCGTACGGGCGGTTGCCAGGCATGGCGACTACTTACCCGCCGCCGCGGCGCCCCTACCCGTTGTGCCTGCGTCGGTCTACGTGCCGGCCGGCTCGGGTTCGAGCAACTCCGCGGCGATCGCACGGCGGCGCTCGACCGGGCGGACGAAGACCAGCAGGACCACGACTCCGGCCAGGCAGATGATCCCCGGCGTCGCCCATGCCGCCGCGTAGCCGGCCTGGTCGGCGACGAACCCGACGAGGTAGCCCCCGGTCGATGCACCGAGATCGAAGCACGCCGTGAACGAGCCGAGCGCTTCGCCCCGCTCGCTGTTCGGAACCTGGTCGACCGTGTGGGCCATCAGCGCAGGGAAGGCGAGCGCGTGGCCGGCGCCGAAGAACGCCACACCGACGTAGGCCGCGAGGGGGACGTCGAACGCGGCGAGGACGAACGCGCCGACCGCGGCCGACACGCAGCCGGGCAACGCGATCGCGGTGCGGCCGAACCGATCGGACATCCGACCGCTGACGAGGCGGATCACGAGGATCGTGAGGGCGAACGTCACGTAGAGGCCTCCTGACGAGCCCATGCCGATCGATCTCGCGTACAGAGGCGCGAACGACGAGATGGCGGTGTAGCCGACGGCGATCGTCATCAACACCATCCCCGGAGCGATGGCTACGGGATGGACGAAGCGCCGCGCACGGGGGCGGGTGCCGGCGTCGTCGGCCGCGTCGTCGTCCTCCTTCGTCTCTGGGATGACGAACGCGATCGTCGCCGCCGTCACGGCTGCGAGCGCGGCCGCCATCCAGGCCCACGAGTACGTCTTCGACTCGACGAGCGCCTCTCCCAGCGCCGGACCCGCGGCGAAGCCGGCGTAGAGGAACAGGCTGAAGCGTGAGATGTACGAAGCCCGCTGATGGTCCGGCGCGAGGTCGGTCGCGATGGTGGCCGCGCCCGTGTAGAACGCCGCCGCGGCGAAGCCCTGCAGCAGCCGCAGGCCGATCACCGCGCCGAGCACGTCGGCGAGCGTCAACCCGACGGCGGTGATCGCGACCAGCACGGGCGCGAGGCGGATGAACCACGCACGCCCGAGACGGTCGATGCGGCGTCCCATCCACGGCCGGGAAGCCACGGCGGTCAGCGAGTAGCAGCCGACGGCGAAGCCGACTGCCGCCTTCGACCCGTTCAGCTCGCGGTCGACGAACAGGGGCAGGCTCGACAGGAACACGCCCATCGAGAGGAAGTGGAAGAAGGTGCACCCGCACAGCAGCCAGAAGCGGGAGCGGGACGACATGGCCGATCATCCTTCCCGATGGGTGGCACCAACCTGGAATGCCAGACTTCGACCGTGGCTGACGACGACACCTGCACCGTCTTGTTCAACCCGAACTGCTCGAAGTGCCGCGGCGCGCGCGACCTGCTCCAGGAGCGAGGTGTCGAGGCGCAGTACGTCGAGTACCTCGAGAACACGCCTTCCCGTGAGGAGCTCGTGCGCATCGCGGGGTTGCTCGGCATCGACGACGCCCGTCAGATGATGCGGACCGGCGAGACGATCTACAACGAGCTCGGCCTCGCGGCGGCCGACCAGGAGCGGTTGCTCGACGCGATGGTGGAGCATCCGATCCTGATCGAGAGGCCGATCGTCATCCGCGGTGAGCGGGCGGTGATCGGGCGCCCCCCGGACAAGGTCCTCGAGTTGCTTGACTGAGCCCGCTGCCCGGCAGCTGCTCGATCGTCCTGCGCGGCGTGCCGCCATCCTCCGCGCGGCTGCCGTCGCCTTCGCCGAGAAGGGGTTCGCGGCGACGTCGATGGAGGACGTCGCCGCCGCGGCCGGCATCACGAAGCTGATCATCTACCGCCACTTCGACTCGAAGCAGGCGCTGTACGACGCGGTCCTGGAGCAGGTCGCCGATCGGCTGCGAGACGAGTTCCTGAGCGGTCTCGACACCGGGCGAACGGCGTCGACGGCCGTGCACGCGCTCCTCGCTGTTGCTCGTGAAGATCCGGCTGCGTTCACGCTGCTGTGGCGCCATGCCTCGCGTGAGCCGCGATTCGCAGAGCACGCGCGGGCGATCCGCGCCCGAGGCGTCAACGTCGCCGCCCGCGTCCTCGAGCCGGTCGCCTTTCGGTCGCCCGAGGTGCGGGCGTGGGCGGCGGAGATGATCGTCAGTTACCTCGTCGAGTCGATCCTGCAGTGGCTCGACGCCGGCGATCCGTCCGACGACCAGACGATCGCCGACTACCTGACGCGGTCGTTGCCCGCCATGGTCACGGCGTGGAGTGCTCCTGTGCGATCTGGATGAGGTTGCCGCAGGTGTCGTCGAACACCGCGGTCGTGGCGATGCCGATGTGCGTCGGAGGCTGGGTGAAGCGAACGCCGAGTCCGACGAGGCGGTCGTACTCGGCCTGCACGTCGTCGACCTCGAACGAGGTGAAGGGGATGCCGTCCGCGACCAGTGCGTCCTTGAACGGCCTCGCAGCAGGATGCTCGTCGGGCTCCAGTGACAGCTCGACGCCGTCGGGCGCATCGGGTGACACCACGGTCAGCCACGAGTGCTCGCCGAGTGGGATCTCCCGCTTCTTCACGAAGCCGAGGACCTCGGTGTAGAAGCGGAGCGCCTTCCGCTGGTCGTCGACCATGACGCTCATCACGTTGATCCTCATCGGGACTCCTTGTTCTTGCTCGCGCTCTTGGGGATCGGCCAGCGCTGCGTGATCTCCTGCAGCGGCGTGGTGTCGAGGTCGTGGAACTTGTAACGACCCTCTCGGCGGGTGCGGACCAGGCCTGCGCTCTCCAGCACGTCGAGGTGCTGGGAGATCGCCTGCCTCGACGAGCCGAGGCCGTGCTTCGTCCCGAGCCGGGCGCACAGCTCGAACAACGTCTGCCCGTCTCGCTCGCTCAGCTCGTCGAGGATCGCCCGCCGGGTCGGATCTGCGAGCGCCCTGAACACGTCACCCACCGATGCTGACCATAGGCAAGTATCTGCTTGCCTGTCAACGCCTACAGTTCCTCGCATGAGCGGGCACCGAACGCCGAAGGAGGTCGTCGAGCGCTTCTTGAACGACGGCTCGACCGACGGGGAGTGGAACATGGACGTCATCGAGGAGTGCTTCGACCCCTCGTACTTCTCCCACACCTGGCAGGGCGACCTCGCGCACACCGGTGCGCGACAGGCGCGGTGGTTCGGCGCGTTCGAGTACCTCGAGAAGCTCGACGATCACCTCGTCGCCGAGGGGGATCTCGTCGTCCACCACCGGCGCAACCGCGTCCGCCACATCGGGGACGCGCTCGGCGTGCAGGCGACCGGGCGCGAGCTCGAGATCGACCACATCGAGATGTGGAGGGTGCGCGACGGCAAGATCGTCGAGCACTGGGGCGGCAGCGGCGTCGGCCACCAGATCCGCCGCGCGCTGACCGTTCCACCCAAGGTCTAACGACCACCCAGTTAGACGCGGGTCCAAGAACTCGGTGCCGAACCCAGTTCCTGGACCCACGTCGACTGGGGGGGGCGGTACATCGAACATGTGTTCGCAACGTGCGCTAGCATCGTCGGATGCGGTGGAAGCTCGCGGACGCTGAAGACGCTGCTGGCCAGGGAGCGCTCTTCGCCGAAGAGGAGATCGTCGACCGTCACGTGGGGACCGGCGAGTACCGCGGCCTGGAGTTCTACGAGGTGCGGTCGCGGTCGATCATCAACGAGGTTCCGGGCGTCCAGCGCCTGCCCTTCCGCTGGACCATCAATCCGTACCGAGGATGCAGCCACAGTTGCGTCTACTGCATGGGGCCTGACACTCCCGTGCTCATGGCCGACGGCACGCACCGGCCAATCAAGGACGTGCGACGGGGCGACAAGGTGTACGGCACCGAGCGTGTGGAGCGCTACCGGAAGTACGTGGTCACGGAGGTGCTCGCGCACTGGGAGACGGTGAAACGAGCGTTCCGCGTCACGCTCGAAGACGGCACCTCGCTCATCGCGAGCGGCGACCACCGGTTCCTGACCGGTCGAGGCTGGAAGTTCGTCAGTGGGACGGGGTGCGGCGCCGAGCAACGCCCGCACCTGACGACGACGAACCACCTCCTCGGAACGGGCGCGTTCGCGGAGCAGCCGAAGGTCGACGACGAGTACCGCAGGGGCTACCTGAGCGGGATGGTGCGCGGCGACGGATCGATCGGCCACCGTGAGTACCGGCGACCGAGCGGCGCTTCGTGGGTGCAGCACCAGTTCCGGCTTGCCCTGGTCGACGTCAAGGCGCTCGACCGCACGAGGCTGTTCCTCCAGCGTCTCGGGGTCGAAGTCGACACCTTCCGGTTCGCGCCGGCGACAGCCGATCGTCGAGAGATCTGGGGCATCCGTTGTCAGCGCAGGGCGAGCGTCGAGCTCGTCGAGCGCCTCATCGCGTTCCCGCTCGCCCCCTCCGACAGCTGGCTGAAGGGGTTCGTCGCAGGGTTCTTCGACGCCGAAGGCAGTTGCAGTGGCGGCGTGCTCAGGATGTCGAACACCGACCCGAAGCTCCTCGCCCGTGTGGCCGAGGCCCTTGAGCGCTTCGGCTTCGCGTATGTCGTCGAGCCGGGTCGCGTCGGACAGAACCGGGTCGTGATCCCGATCCGCATCACCGGAGGCGCTGTCGAACGGCTCCGCTTCTTCCACACCTTCGACCCCGCGATCACTCGGAAGCGGAACATCGACGGCAACCGGATCAAGAACAGCGCTCCGCTCCGCGTCGTGTCCGTGGAGGACCTCGGCCTCGAGATCCCGATGTACGACATCACCACCGGCACGGGTGACTTCATCGCCGACGGTGTCGTGAGCCACAACTGCTTCGCGCGCCCGACGCACGACTACCTGGGCTTCGACATCGGGCGCGACTTCGACTCGAAGATCGTGGTCAAGGTGAACGCGGTCGAGCGGCTGCGTAGCGAGCTCGCGGCCCGGAGGTGGGCGGGCGACCACATCGCCATGGGGACGAACACCGACCCGTACCAGCGGTGCGAGGGGAAGTACCACCTCACGCAGGGGATCGTCCGAACGCTCGGCGAGTTCGCGAACCCCTTCTCGATCCTCACGAAGTCGACGCTGATCCTGCGCGACCTCCCGTTGCTGGTGGAGGCGGCGAAGCGCACCGACGTCCGCATCAACTTCTCGATCGGCACGCTCGACGAGCGTGCGTGGAAGTCGACCGAACCCGGCACTCCGCATCCGAAGCGACGGGTCGAGGCGGTGCGCCGGATCAACGACGCGGGCATCCCCTGCGGCGTGCTGGTCGCACCGGTGATCCCCGGCATCTCCGATGCGACGGAGCAGGTGGAGGAGGTCGTGCGAGCGTGCGCGGAGGCGGGCGCGGTGTCGATCTCCGCGATGCCGCTCCACCTGCGCAAAGGCGTGAAGGAGCACTGGATGGGGTGGCTGAAGGAGGCGCATCCCGATCTCGTGCCGCTGTACGCGAAGACCTACAAGGGCGCGTACGCGCCGAAGGCGGTCAGCGAGTCGCTCCAGGAGACGGTGAGGCGGGTGCTGGCCGAGACACGTGCGCACCGGCCTCAGCCGTGGCTGCCCCGCCAGGAGCCGTCGCAACGAGCGGTGCCGAAAGAACCGGCCGACGTGCCGGTGCAACAGGCGCTCCTCTGACGTACCTTGGCGCACATCCGACGCGAGGGGGCGACGTGAGCGATTCCCTGGAACAGGCACGGCGGCATCGAGCGGGGCTACGAGCCGCCATCGGGCGGGTCGAGCGAGCATTGTCCGGGCCGGCAGCCAACCGCGCGGACGTGTGGGCCAAGGAGGTGCTCGACGAGTTGCACGAGCTCGGCGACGCGCTCGAGCAGCACATCACCATCACCGAGGCGCCCGACGGGCTGCTGGCCGACATCGTCGAAGCTGCGCCGCGCCTGTCGCGGCGGGTCGAGCAGGCGCGGAGCGACCACGTCCACCTGCGCGACCGCCTCGGCAGCGCGAGTGAGGCGCTGGCGCGCGACGACGTCGACGTGCACGACGCGCGAGACCGGGTCGTCGAGCTGCTCACGGGCCTCGTCCGCCATCGTCACCTCGGGGCGGATCTGGTCTACGAGGCCTACAACGTCGACATCGAAGCGGCCGACTGAGCTGACCACGCGCGCGAGTCGACTGCGGCGTAGCGCCGCGCAACGCGTACCGTTGGCGGCGAGATGCAGCAGGTCCTCAAGTCGAACGATCCGTGCTGGTGCGGCAGCGGCCGCAAGTTCAAGCGGTGCCACAAGGTCTCGTCGGAACGCATCCGCCCGGGGCGGGTGTCGCCGATGCGCACCGTCCCGCCGGAGATCGGCCGGCCGCACTACGCGGAGACCGGTGACGTCGTCCGCCGTCCCGAGTCGGGCGTCCAATCAGCAGATGTCATCGAGCGCATGCGCAAGGCCGGGCGGATCGCGGCGGAGATCCTCGCGATCGTCGGCGACGCGGTCCGGCCCGGCATCACGACGGAGGAGCTCGACGCGATCGCCCACGAGGAGCACGTCCGTCGCGGCATCTACCCGAGCCCGCTGAACTACCACGGGTACCCGAAGGCGATCTGCACCTCCGTGAACGAGGTGATCTGCCACGGCATCCCCGACGACCGTGCGCTCGTCGAGGGCGACATCGTGAACATCGACGTCACCTCCTACGTCGACGGCGTGCACGGCGACACCAACGCGACCTTCGCCGTGGGCAGGATCGACGACGAGAGTCGCAAGCTCATCGACGTCACCCGTGAGTGCCTCGAGCGGGGGATCGCCGCCGTAGCGCCAGGCAAGCCGTTCAACGTCATCGGCAAGGCGATCCAGGAGCACGCGGAGGCGCACGGCTACGGCGTCGTCCGCACCTTCGTCGGCCATGGCATCGGCGAGCAGTTCCACACCGATCTCCACGTCCCGCACTACTTCGACCCTGCGCTCACCCGCACGATCGAGACCGGCATGACGTTCACGATCGAGCCCATGATCACGATCGGCGACTGGCGCCACCGGATGTGGAACGACGGGTGGACCGCGGTGACCGCCGACGGCAAGCGCACCGCCCAGTTCGAGCACACGATCCTCGTGACCGACGACGGCCCGGAGATCCTCACCCGCCTCGACGGATGATCGACCCACTCACTCCGTTCCGCCTCGACGGGCGGACGGTGATCATCACCGGAGCCTCGGCGGGTCTCGGCGCCCGCTTCGCGCGCGTCCTCCACGCGGCCGGCGCGAACGTCGTGATGGCAGCGCGGCGCGCCGACCGCCTTCAGTCCCTCGCAGAGGAGCTGCCCGGCGCGGTCGCCCTCGAGTGCGACGTGACCGACGACGACGAGTGCGAGCGGCTCGTCGATGTCGCCGGCGATCGCTTCGGCTCGATCGACGTGCTGGTGAACAACGCCGGTCGCGGGGAAGCGGCGCCGGCCGAGCACGAGGATCGGTCGACGTTCCGTCAGACCCTCGACGTGAACCTCGTCGCCCCGTTCGTCCTCTCTCAGATCGCGGGCCGCCACATGCTCGAGCAGAAGCGCGGGTCGATCGTGAACGTGTCGTCGGTGCTCGGCCTCGTCAGCGCGGGCCAGATCCCCTTCGGTGCCTACGCCACCAGCAAGGGCGGGCTCGTGCAGCTCACCCGCGAGCTCGCAGGCCAGTGGGCGCGACGGGGCGTACGGGTGAACTGCCTCGCACCGGGCTGGTTCGAGAGCGAGATGACCGTCGAGATGTTCGCCGACGAATCGAGCGCGGCGTGGATCCGGCGCAAGGCGCCGATGGGACGCGCGGGCATCGAAGGCGAGCTCGACGGCGCGCTCCTGTTCCTCGCGTCCGATGCGTCGTCGTACGTCACCGGACAGGTGCTGGCCGTCGACGGGGGCTGGACGGCCGTCTAGGCGTCGAGCTCGGCCACGAACGGGCTGAGCTCCTCGGGCGGCGACGGCTCGACCACGATCGTCGCCTGGGTTGCCCTGGTCGACGCGATGTCGAAGCGGCGCCGCTCCTCGGCGAGCCATCGGGCTTCCCGCTCGTCGTCGTCAGGCACGTCGGGCCCCGACAGGAGGTGCGGATCGAACCGCCGATGCCGCGGTCGGGGCGACGGCCACACCCCGTCGACCGCGTCTTCGATGACGACGACCGGCCATTCGCGCCCGACCTCCGAGTCGACGGTGGTGCGGGAGATCACGTGTGCACCGTGCGACGCCGGCGCCGCCGAGCGCACCTGGAGGGGAGCACGAGGCCGGAGCACCTCGTCGAGCACCACGTCAGCCGCATCGAAGCGGCGGACGAAGGTCTCGAGGTACTTGGGCGTGCGGCGCCACTCGCTGCCGACGGCGGCGCCGATGTTGCCGCCCACCGTCAGGCTCCCGTTGCGCCCGCACAGCTGCGTGACGAACCGGTTGGCTGCGAAGTCGGCGTTCTGGAAGTCGTCGACGAGCAGGTCGTCGAACGCGCGCCGAGCCTGCGCGAGGACACCCGGATCCCGCAGAGCGATGGTGGCGTCGACGAGCGCGCTCGCACGGTCGTGGACGCCGACCCGGCGGAGCTCGGCCAGGTATCCATCGGTGAAGCGGACGAGGTCAGTCCACACCTCGAGCTCCCCGGCGGCATCGGCGTGGGTGAACAGCTCCTCCGCGCCGAGCCACGACGCCTGATACAGCACGACGGTGCGGGCCAGCTCGTCGACGTCGGCGGGATCTTCGTGATCTGTAAGGCGGGCGACGAGGTTGCGCTGCTCATCGGTCGTCATCACGCGCCGGCGCGCTGACGGCACGAGCTCCATCGCCAGCTCGACCAGTCGGTCGACGCTTACGAGCAGCGCGGTCCGCCCTGCCGCGACGAGCGCGTCCCGACGAGCGCGCAACGCGAACGACGTCCCGCACCCGAACCCGCCCAGCACACGCAACGGCCCCGGGCGAGCGTCGACGACCTCGCGCTGCGCGTCCGTGAGAGGTGGTGGCAACGGCACGCAGCTCGTCAGAACATCGAGAGGACGATCTTGCCGAGCTTCCCGCCCTCGGCGAAGCGGTCGTACGCGGCGGCCGCGTCGGAGAGCGGGAACACCTCCTCGATCGGCACCCGGATGTCCCCCGCCTCGAGCAACGGCAGGACGTGGCGTTCGACCGCACGCGCCGCAGCGGCCTTGTCCTCCAACGGGCGTGCCCGCAGCGTCGACCCGTGGATGCGGGCCCGCTTCTGCATGAGCACGAGCAGGTTCATCGGAGCGATCGCGCCTGCGCCTACCCCGATCACGGTGATGCGGCCGCCGGTGTCGAGTGCGAGCAGGTTCGCCTCGAGATTCGGTGCTCCGACCAGTTCGAGGATGACGTCGAACGGCCCGTGCTCGCCGAAACCCTCCGGCGCCACCACCTCGGTCCACCCGACCGTCGAGCCGAGCGAGGCGACCGCGTCGCGCAGCTCTGCGTTCCGCACCGTCGCCGTGACCCATGCGCCGGCCGCGGCACCGAGCTGCACCGCGGCCGTCCCGACGCCACCCGCGGCGCCGTGGACGCAGAGGCGCTCTCCCATCTTCAGCTCGGCCTGGGTGAAGAGCGCGTCGTGCGCGGTGGTGAACACCTCCGGGAACCCACCGGCTTCGACCCACTCCAGGCCCTGAGGGACGGGCATCGCGACGCGCTCGTGGACGATGGCCAGCTCCGCTTGTCCACCGCCGGCCGCCAACGCCATCACGCCATCGCCCTCGGCGAAGCGGGTCACGCCCGGACCGACGCCGACGACCTCGCCCGCGAGCTCGAGGCCCGGGATGTCGGCGGGCGCGCCGGGCGGCGCCGGGTAGAGGCCGCGTCGCTGCAGGAGGTCGGCTCCGTTCAGCCCGGCCGCGGCGACCCGCACGAGCAGTTCACCGGTGCCCGGCACCGGGTCGCGATGCTCGACGACCTCGATCTGCCCGTTCACCACCGTCGCAGCGCGCATCCGCTCAGTATCGTCGCCGGGCGTGGGAACCCTCGATGGCAAGGTCGCGCTCATCACCGGGGCGGCGTCTGGAATCGGTCTCGCGACGGCGCAGCGGGTGGCAGCCGACGGCGCACGCGTGATCGTCGCCGACCTCAACGCCGACGCCGGAGCCGCGGTCGCCGACGACCTCGGCGGCTCGTTCGTGCGCGTCGACGTAGGTCGTGCCGACGACTGGGCGCGCGTCGTCGACGCGGTGCAAGACGCCGGCGGCCTCGACCTCGCGTACCTGAACGCCGGTGTCACGACGCAGCAGCCGGACATCACCGCGCTCACCGAGGAGCAGTACCGGCGGGTGATGGGAGCCAACGTCGACGGCGTCGTCTACGGCCTCCGCTCCGTGGTCCCTCTCATCGAGAAGCACGGGGGCGGCGCGATCGTCGCCACGGCTTCGCTCGCCGGGCTCATCCCGTTCGCGCCCGATCCGATCTACACGCTCACCAAACACGCGGTGGTCGGACTCGTGCGCAGTCTCGTCCCGCAGCTGGAGGCGAAGTCGATCCGCGTCAACGCGGTATGCCCGGGCATCGTCGACACGCCCCTCGTGGGTCCGGCTCGCGAGCGACTGCGTGAGAGCGGCTTCCCGATGATTGACCCGTCGGTGATCGCGGGTGCGGTCGTCGACTGCTTCACCGGACGTCATGCCAGCGGTGAGTGCCTCGTCTGCCAGCCCGGCCGTGAACCGGTGGCGTACGAGTTCCACGAGGTCCCGGGACCACGGGGCGGCGCGTTCAGCGGCCAGCGACCGCCGGTGTAGCGCGCGTACCTGACAGCGCGACAGCCGCTACAGCCGCTACAGCAGCTCGGCGACCGCGTCGAGCGTGGCCTCGACGTTGTCGAACGGCACGGTCACGAACTCCGTCGCGCCCCGCTCCTCGAGCGAGCGGATCGTGTCCTGCACGTGCTGCTTCGTCCCGACGATCGCGACGTCGGCCGGCCCGCTCGCCCCCTCGCGGTCGAGCATGGCGCGGTACGACGGGAGGAACCCGTACACCTGGAACGCGGTGGCGGCCTTGGCGCGCGCCGCGCTCTCGTCGTCCGTCACCGCGACCGGCAGGGCCATCACGACCCTCGGTGCTGCACGGCCGGCGTCGGCCGCAGCCTTCGAGATCGTCGGTGCGATGTGGTCGGACACCGTCTGCGGACCCGTCATCCACGTGACCGTGCCTTCGGCGAGACGCCCGGCGATCGACAGCATCGTGGGGCCGAGCGCGGCGACGACGATCGGCAGGTCGAAGCCCTCGGGGATCGGGACGTTGCCCTGCGCCTTGAGCGACTCGCCAGCCACCGACACCGCCCCCGACGTCCGCAGCGCGCCCAGCACCTCGAGGTACTCGCGCATGAACCGGGCCGGCTTGTCGAACGAGTAGCCCCACATGTTCTCGACCACCGGCTGGTGCGAGAGCCCGATGCCGAGGGTGAGGCGGCCGGCGGCGACGACCTGCGTCGTGAGCGCCTGCTGGAAGAGGTGCATGGGGTGACGGCCGTAGATCGGGACGACCGCGGTCCCGAACTCGACGCCGGGCACCTCACGCGCCGCGACCGTGATCGCGGTGAGCGCGTCGAAGCCGAAGATCTGCGGTGACCAGATCGACGGGAACCCGCGTCCTGCGATCGACCGCATCTCCGTCACGATCGCGTCGAGCGCGCTCGCGCCGCCCTTCGATCGACTGGTCTCCACGAACACGCCGAGCCGCATGAGCAGCGACGCTACTGGCGGTGCGGCTGATCCGTCAGTTGACGCGACCGACGCCGACGAAGCCGCTGCGGTAGATCGTCGCGTAGCGGACGTTCTTCCCGGTCTCCGGGGCCTCGATCATCTGCCCGTCGCCGACGTACAGGCCGACATGGTGGATCGGGCTGCCGTAGAAGACGAGGTCCCCTGGCTGGATGTCGGCCAAGGACACCCGAGACGTCGCGTTGTACTGCGCCTGTGACGAGTGGGGAAGCGACTTGCCTCCCGCTCGCCATGCCCAGCTGGTGAGGCCGGAACAGTCGAAGCTGTCGGGTCCGCTCCCGCCCCACTGATACGGCTTCCCGAGTTGGCGCTTCGCCTCCTCGATCGCCGCTGCCGCCCCTGCTGACGGCGGCGGCGCGTCCGTCGGCGCCTTCGTGGGCGCGGTCGTCGTGGTCGTCGCGCGTGCGGTTGTCGTCGTCGACCCGCCAGACGTGCCCGACGGGCTGGCGGTCGCGGTGGCGCGTGTCGTGGTGGTCGTCGTCGAGCGGGCGGCCGCCGAACGGGCCGCCGCTTCCCGAGCCGCTGCTTCCCGCGCTGCGGCGTCTCGCGCCGCGGCCTCCCGCGCTGCCGCTTCCTCGCGGGCCTTGCGGGCCGCGAGCTCGGCCTGCACGCGACGGGCCTCCTCCTCGGCCTTGCGCCGCTCCTCGGCGGCGATCAGCTCCGCGACCTCGCCCTTCACCTTCTCGAGCAGCTCGGCCTGGGCGCGCTGTGCCGCGACCGCCTGCTCCCGCGACTGCTCCACCGACGCCACGGCCTCGCGAGCGGCCAGTTGTGCCTTGCTCAGCTCGTTCTGCTGGTCGGCGAGGGTCAGCTTCACGGCCCGCAACTCGTCGAGGGTGTCTCCGATCCGGTTCGTCACCGACTTCACGTACTGGCGACGGATCGCGAGGTCGTCCTGCGTGCGGGTCTCGACGAGCATCGCCAGCGCGGGCACGGCCCCGCCCCGTACGTAGGAGTCGACCGCCTGTCCTTTGAGACGTCCGCGCAGGACCTTCGCCCGGTCGTCGGCCTTCCTCATCTGGCTCCTGGCCGATGCCAGCCGCTCGTTGAGGCGGTCGGCTTCGAGACGAGCGTTGTTGTACTCCTCGGCGAGGATGCTGATCCGCTTGCCCTGCTCCTCGAGCTGGCGGCTGATACGTGCGGCCTCGGCCTTCTTGTCGGCGAGGTCGTCAGCAGCCGCAGGCGCGGCCGGCCAGACGGTCGATGCAGCGAGGCACGACAGGATGGCAACGAGGGCGGGGACGACTCGGCGCATCAGCAGGGGGAAGTGGGCGCGCCTTTGGTGACGCGCCGACCTCCAAGGCTACCGTCCCGCCTATGGCGAGCAACACCGCGAGCGACAACGGCGAGTACCGCATCGAGCACGACACGATGGGCGAGGTCCGCGTCCCGAAGGATGCGAAGTGGCAGGCCCAGACCCAGCGGGCGGTCGAGAACTTCCCCATCTCGGGCATCCCGATCGATCCCGCGCTCGTGCGCGCGCTCGCCGCGATCAAGGGCGGTGTAGCCGCAGAGAACGCTCGCCGGAAGGTGATCCCGAAGGCGAAAGGCGACGCGATCCAGGCCGCCGCCCGGCGCATCCTCGACGGTGAGTTCCTCGACGAGTTCCCGATCGACGTCTTCCAGACCGGTTCGGGCACGTCGTCGAACATGAACATGAACGAGGTGCTCGCCACGCTCGCGGGTGAGTCGCTCGGCGAGAAGGTTCACCCCAACGACGACGTCAACAACCCGCTGTCGTCGAACGACATGTTCCCCTCGGCCATCCACATCGCCGCGTGCATGTCGATGCAGGACGAACTGCTGCCGGCGCTGCGCCACCTCGCCTCGTCGCTGCGCAAGAAGTCGAAGCAGTTCGCCAAGGTCGTGAAGTCGGGGCGCACGCACCTCATGGATGCGGTCCCCGTCACCCTCGGCCAGGAGTTCGGCGGCTACGCCGCGCAGATCGAGCAGGGGATCGAGCGCATCGAGGCCGTCATCCCGCGCGTCGGCGAGCTACCCCTGGGCGGCTCCGCGACCGGTACGGGGCTCAACGTCCCGAAGGGCTTCGCGGCGAAGGTGATCGACAAGCTCTCGAGCGACCTGAACGTCCCGCTGTCGGAGGCTCGCGACCACTTCGCGGCGCAGGCCGCACGTGACTCGCTGGTCGAGGCGTCGGGCGACCTGAAGACGATCGCGGTCGCTCTCACCAAGATCGCGAACGACATCCGGTGGATGGGCTCCGGTCCGCGCACGGGCCTCGCCGAGATCTTCCTGCCCGACCTCCAGCCGGGCTCGTCGATCATGCCGGGCAAGGTCAACCCGGTGATCCCGGAGGCGGTCACGCAGGTCGCCGCGCAGGTCATCGGCAACGACGCGACCGTCACGTTCTGCGGGTCGCAGGGCGCGTTCGAGCTGAACGTCTACCTGCCCGTGATGGCCCGGAACCTCCTCGAGTCGATCCGGCTTCTCGCCAACGTCAGCCGCGTGTTCGCCGACAAGTGCATCGACGGCATCGAGGCGAACGTCGAGCGATGCAAGGCCTACGCCGAGTCGTCACCGTCGCTCGGCACGTCGCTGAACCCCTACATCGGCTACGACAAGGCGGCCGAGGTCATCAAGGAGTCGACGAAGACCGGCCGCTCCATCCGCGAGCTCGTCCTCGAGCGGGGCTGGATGACCGACGCCGAGCTCGACAAGGCCCTGGACACCCTCGCCCAGACCAAGGGCGGCATCCAGAAGTAGGACGACCTAGCTGCGTGGCTGAGTCGCGCAGCTATGCGTGAGGCGGGCGTCAGCCGCGCCGTCGGGAGCGCCAGCGAGCAGGCGCAACAGTCGAGCGGAGCCTGCGAGCGAGACAGTCGTTACAGCGCTGGGCTGCCCTCGAAGGGGCCGGGGTCCTTCGCAGTGGGGATCGCCGGGGCGCTCCACGACATGAGCTTGGCCAGGTTCTCGGTGACCCGTCGCCACTCCATCGGGTGCCACCCCTCCGTCGCGTTGGCGACGGCGCCGCTCAGGTCGAGGTGGACCAGGGCCGGCAGCCGCTCGAGGCCGAGCGCCTTGATGGCCTCACGCTTGGGATCGACGAACGTCTGCACCTCGCGAGCGAGCGGGCCGAGGAACTGGCGGGCGTCGGCCTCGGTGTCGGCGCCGATCAGGAACGCGACCCGGACGTCGGCCTGCTCGAAGGTCTGGATGACGCGAGCGGCGGTCGGGAGGATCCAGCTGCTCTCGTTCGTGTAGGGGTCGAGGACCACCAGGAGCAGGTGGAACGTCGTCAGCAACTGCCCCACGGTCCGGGGCGTTCCCTCGAGCGGTGTGAGGACGAGATCCGGGGACGGGTCCGTTGCCACGGCGCCGCAAGTTAGTACGGGTACTCTCGCCCACACGAAACCGGCGACCACCGGAGAAAGGGTCGACATGGGCTACCGCGACAACCTCTACGACTTCGTCCTCGTCCTCCACCTCATCACCGTCATCGTCGGCTTCGGCACCGTGTTCCTCAACGGCATCTACGGCTCTCGAGCCCAGCAGGCCGGTGGCCCGCAGGGGTACGCGATCTCGGCCGCGGTGCACCAGGTGGGCAAGGTCGCCGAGTACTTCATCTACGCGGTGCCGGTCTTCGGCATCATCCTGATCCTGCTCTCGGACGACGTCATCAAGTTCTCCGAGTTGTGGGTGTCGCTGTCGTTCCTGCTCTACATCGTGGGCATCGGCCTCTCGCACGCGGTGCTGATACCGACGGAGAAGAAGATGCTGCGCCTCCAGGAGGAGCTGCTCGAAGGTGGCGGTGCGCCGGGCGCCGGTGGCCCCCCTCCGCAGGTCGCCGAGCTCGAGGCGTCTGGCAAGAAGATGGCCGCGGTCAGCACGGTGCTCAACCTGCTCGTCGTGGTCGTCGTCTTCCTCATGGTTTTCAAGCCCGGCAGCGAGGTCCTCTGATCCTGGTCGTCGCCGCGGGGTAGTGGTCGCTCCGGCGATAGCGTCCGCAGCGATGGCACATCCCATCGAGCGGCTCCGGTGGGTCGCACGGGCTGACGGCGCCGGCGCGTCCGTGCTCGCCCGCGACACCGCGGCCGCCCTCGCGTCGGTGGGCGACGACCTCCCGGCGCTCGTGACGGGCTGCCGGCGGATCATCGAGCGTCACCCGGCCTTCGGGCCGCTGTGGTGGGTGGCGGCGCGGATGCTCGCAGCGGAGAACCCCGCGCAGGAGGCGTGGGTCGCCGCAGCCGAGCTCGAGACCGACGACACCGCGTCGATCCTCGCCGCGCACCTCCCTGACGAGGCGACCGCGGTCGTCCTCGGCTGGCCGGAGATCGGCGCGACCGCTCTTCGCAAACGGGGCGACGTCGAGGTGTTCGTCGTCGACAGCAACAACGAGGGACCGATGCTCGTCCGCCGGCTCGAGTCCGCCGGCGTCGACGCCTACGACGTCCACGAATCAGGCCTCGGCACCGCGATCCGCGAGGCGTCGATGGTGATCCTCGAGGCGGAGGCCGTCGGCCCCGACGGCTTCGTCGCCACGAAGGGGTCGTTGGCCGCAGCCGCGACGGCAAGGCAGCTCGAGCGCGAGGTGTGGGTGGTCGCCGGCGTCGGACGGGTGCTGCCGGGCCGGCTGTGGGAGGCCCTCGTCGAGCGCATGGAGCGTGACGCGGACCCGTGGGACGTCGACCAGGAGATCGTCCCTCTCGACTGGGCGACGACCGTGGTCGGCCCGACCGGACCGTTGGCGCCGGGCGACGCCGCGAAGCGGGCCGACTGCGCGATCGCTCCGGAGCTGTTGCGGTGGGAGAAGTGACAGGAGACGAGACATGAGCAGGCGTGACCAGATCCGCATGACCGACGAGGAGGTCGACGCCTTCCTGCGCGAGGGCAAGACGCTCAACGTGGCGACGAAGGGGCCGGGCGACCGCATCCATCTCGTGGCCATGTGGTACGGCTACTTCGCCGACGGCGGCCTCGGCTTCTGGACCTACGGCAAGTCGCAGAAGATCGTGAACCTGCGACGCGATCCGACGATGACGGGCCTCGTCGAGACCGGCACCGAGTACGACAAGCTGCGCGGGGTCGAGCTCATCGGGCGGGGGATCGTCGTCGACGATCGCGACGAGATCATGCAGATCGGCGAGAGCGTCTGGGAGCGCTACACGGGGCCGGTCGACGACGGCGCACGACAGGCTCTCGCAGTCGTCGGCGCCAAGCGGTTAGCCGTGCGCTTCGAGATCGACGAGATCGTGAGCTGGGACCACACGAAGCTCGGCGGCTCGTACTGACCCAGCGGCGCCAGCGCGTCGAACGATCGCGCGGCGGTAGCGTCCCGAGCCATGGGTGAGACCGTCGAGTTCGCGAGCAACGGCAACACCGCGTCGGGATACCTGGCGCCTTCCTCCTCGGGTTCCGGGCCCGGCGTCCTGGTGATCCAGGAGTGGTGGGGGCTCGTGCCGCAGATCAAGGAGGTGTGCGACCGCCTCGCGTCCGAGGGGTTCACCGCGCTGGCGCCCGACCTCTACCACGGCGACATCGCGGAGCACACCGAGATGGACAAGGCCGGCCAGCTCATGTCGAGCCTCCCGCCCGACCGCGCCGCGCGTGACATGGCCGGAGCGATCGATTTCCTCCTCGGCCACGACTCGGTCAGCGGGAACGCGGTCGGCGTCGTCGGCTTCTGCATGGGTGGGATGCTCACGTGGGTGATCGCCGCTCTGCAGGGCGACAAGGTCGCGGCTGGTGTGCCCTTCTACGGGGCGCCACTCGACCCGAACAGCGCTCCCGACTGGAACGGCCTCACCGCGCCGCTGCTCGTGCACGCGGCGGAGAACGACGACTTCTTCCCGCCGGGCGCGATCAACGACCTCGCCGCGCAGTTGAGGGAGAAGGGCAAGGACGTCGCCGTCGAGGTGTACACCGGCACCGGCCATGCGTTCGCCAACGAGCACGACGCGCTGAACACCTACGACGCCGAGGCCGCCAACCTCGCGTGGAGCCGCACGCTCACGTTCCTCCGTTCGCACCTCGGCTGACGCGCGGACGGGCCGCGTCATGGACGTCACCGACGTCGCCCACTACCCCCTGCCGGGCACCGTCGTCCCCGGCAGCATCTCCTTCGCACCGCTCGGGCGCGAGATCACATGGCTGCACTCCGAAGGCGGCGACCTCACCAGGCAGCTCTACGCCGTCGACATCGAATCCGGAGAGCGGCGGGTCGTCATGGGCAGCGGCGGCGGTGTCGACGAAGCCGACCTCACCCTCGAGGAGAAGCTCCGTCGCGAACGCGCTCGCGAGCTGAACGTCGGCGTCACGTCGTACGCGTGGGCCGACGACGCGCCGGTGCTCCTCGTGCCGATGCCGGACGGCCTGCACGTCGGGCCGATCGACGCCCTCCGCCTCGCCGTGCCCAACGACGGCGGGTCGCCGATGCTCGACCCGCGCCTGTCGCGCGATGGATCGAGGGTCGCGTGGGTGCGCGACGACGAGGTGTGGGTCGCGCCCGCCGACGGCTCCGCGCCCCCGCGGCAGGTCACCTTCGGCGCGCGTGACGGCGGTGTCACCCACGGCCTCGCCGACTTCATCTCGCAGGAGGAGATGGACCAGCCGCGCGGCTACTGGTGGTCGCCGAACGGCGATCGCCTCGCGTTCCTCGAGGTCGACGAGTCGCACATCCCGGTGCTGCGACTACCCCACGCCGACGGTTCCTACGAGGACCATCGCTATCCGTTCGCGGGCGCCGAGAACCCGCAGGTCCGCGTCGGGGTCGTCTCGGCGGCGGGCACGGCCGACGCGGAGCCGCTGTGGCTCGACCTTCCGGAGCACGAGTACGTCGCGCGCGTCGACTGGCTCGCCGACGAGCGGCTCGTCGTGCAGCTGCAGGACCGGCGTCAGCAGCGCCTCGACGTCGTCGCCGTCGACGTCACCAGCGGGGCGACCACGACCCTGGTCACGGAGACCACCGATGCATGGATCAACCTCCACTCGTTCCTCCGCCCGATCGGCGACGACCGGTTCCTGTGGGCGTCCGAACGGTCGGGGTACCTCCATCTCGAGGTGCGCGACGCGACAACCGGCGATCTCGTCACGCAGCTGACGAACGGAGGGTGGGTCGTCACCGGTGTGAAGGCGATCGACGACCGGCACGTCTGGTTCACGGCAACCGCGGACTCGCCGCTCGAGCGCCACCTCTACGTCGTCGCCGTCGAAGGCGGCGAGCCCCAGCGGCTCACGACGGGGGCGGGAACCCACGACGTCGTCGTCGATCCCGCCAGCGGGCGATTCGTCGACACCTGGTCGTCGCTCGACACGCCGCCGACGGTGGGCCTGTGCCGCCTCGGTGACGGCTCGCCCGAACGCGTGCTCCACGAGAGCCGTGACCCGCGGATCGACGTCCTCGATCTCGACCCGCCCGATCTCACGACGGTCACCGCGGCAGACGGCACGACGGAGCTCCACGTCGCGCTCTACCGTCCGGAGGGTGACGGGCCGTTCCCGACGGTCGTCAGCGTCTACGGCGGTCCGCACGCGCAGCGGGTCACCAATTCCTGGCTGCCGACGGTTCGCATGCGCGACCAGTACCTCAGGAGCCTCGGGTACCTCGTCGTCGCCGTCGACAACCGCGGCAGCGCGGCGCGTGGCCTCGCGTTCGAAGCGGCGCTCCGCCACGACGCAGGCTCCGTCGAGGTCGACGATCAGGTGGCCGCGCTGCGCCAGCTGGCCGACCGCGGACTCGTCGACATCGACAGAGGCGTGGCAGTGCACGGGTGGAGCTACGGCGGGTACATGAGCGCCATGTGCCTGGCCAAGGCCCCTGACGTGTTCGCGGTCGCCGTTGCAGGCGCACCCGTCACCCACTGGGATGGCTACGACACCCATTACACGGAGCGGTACATGGGCCTGCCGGACGAGAACGCCGATGGGTACGAGCGGTCGAGCGTCATGGCCCACGTCGAGGGCATGCGGGGGCGTCACCTGATGCTCGTGCACGGGATGATCGACGAGAACGTCCACTTCCGCCACACGGCACGCCTCGTGAACGCGCTCATCGAGGCGCGCATCCCTTATGAGCTGCTGCTGTTCCCCGACGAGCGCCACCTCCCGCGCAAGGAAGCCGATCGCGTCTACATGGAGGACCGGATCAGCGACTTCATCACGACGCACCTGCCCGTGGCGTGATCATCGATTGCATCATCCCGGCGCGCAACGAGGCGCTCACGGTCGCCGACGTCGTGACGACGTGCCTCGAGTGCGATCGGATCCGCGAGGTGATCGTCGTCGACGACGGGTCGACGGACGGGACCGCCGACGTCGCCGCAGCCGCGGGCGCCAAGGTGATCCGTCGCGAGCTGGCGCCCGGAGCCTCTGGGTCGAAGGCGCACGCGATGGCCGAAGGTGTCGCGGCCACCGACGCGGAGTGGATCCTGTTCGTCGACGCCGACCTGCGCGGGCTCGAGGTTCGTCACCTCGATGCGATCTGCCGGCCCGCGATCGAAGGGCGCGCCGCGATGTCGCTCGGCACCTTCGACTACGGCGTCTGGAACCCGCTCGTCCTGCGATTCCCGCCCACGACCGGCGAGCGGATCGTGCCGAGGTGGGTCTTCGAGGCCATCCCGCCGCAGAAGCTCGACGGCTACACGATCGAGATCATGATCAACGAGGTCGTGACGGAGGGTCGGCTGCCGGTGGTCGCTCGAGTGATGGACGGCGTCACCCACCGCACCAAGCGCGAGAAGTTCGGCCGCCTCGAAGGCTGGAAGCGGACGTGGGACATGTTCACCGACTTGTGGTCGTTGTGGGGCGTGTGCCGGTGGCGGACGTACTGGTTCTACCTGCGCGACCTCACGATCGAGCGCTGAACCCGGAGCCGCGCGAGAAGCCGGCTCAGGTGTCGACCTCGGCGCCCAGGAGCTCCCGGACCTGCGCTTCCGCGTCGGCGTCGACGAGGACGAGCAGGCGGTCGCCTGGCTCGAGCACCGTGCCTCCCTGAGGGACGATGACGTCGTCGTCGCGGTTGACGAGCACCACGAGCACGCCTGCGGGCAGCCCCACCTCGACCAACTGGCGGCCGGCTGCTCGAGCGGTTCCGGGGAGGCGCATCTCCACGAGGTCCTTCGTGATCGACGCGTCAGGGATCAACTCGGCCAGATGTGCGGTGTCGGGCGGCGGCTCGGTGTCGACGCGCAGCAGGCGCGCCGCGAGCGGGATGGTGGTGCCTTGGACGATCACCGAAGCGATGGTGATGAAGAACACCGCGTTGAAGAACGTGTCGCTCTCCGGCAGCCCCTCGACGAGCGGGAACGTCGCGAGGATGATCGGCACCGCGCCGCGCAGGCCGACCCACGACACGAGCAGGCTGTGCCGCAGCGGGAACCGCATCGGCACCAGGGTCACGAGCACCGCCAGCGGCCGGGCGACGACGATCAGCACGACGGCGAGGAGCAGGGCCCGTCCGGCGACCGCCGGCAGCTCCGAAGGGAACACGAGCAGCCCGAGCGCGAGGAACATCACGATCTGCATGAGCCATGCGAGTCCGTCGTGGAAGCGGAGGAGGCTGCGCTTGTGCACGAACTGCAGCGTCGACATCGTGACTCCGGCGACGTACACCGCGAGGAACCCGCTGCCGCGCAGCTCGGCGGTCAATCCGTACACGAACAGCACGACGGCGACGCCGACGACCGGGTACAGCCCTTCGACGTCGAGGCGGATGCGGTTGATCGCGACGACGGCCAGACGCCCTCCCACGTATCCGACGGCCCCGCCGACCGCCATCTGGAGGACGAACATCGGGAGCAGGTCGACGACCGACGTGCTCGGGTTGGTGAGGAGCTCGATCATCGCGATCGTGAGGAAGACCGCCATCGGGTCGTTGCTGCCCGACTCGAGCTCGAGCAGCGGGCGGAGGTGTCCCTCGAGCCCGACCCCTCGTGATCGGAGCACCGAGAACACCGCCGCGGCGTCGGTGGACGAGATGATCGCGCCGAGAAGGATCCCCTCCGTGAGCGAGAGATCGAACACCCACGTGGCGAAGACACCGACGGTGCCTGCGGTCAGCGCGACGCCGGCAGTTGCCAGGCCGAGGCCATACGGCAACGCCGGACGAACCTCCTGCCACCGGGTGTCGAGCCCGCCGACGAAGAGGATGAAGGCCAGCGCCACGACGCCTACCGACTGCACAAGCTGGTGGTCGTCGAGATAGATGCCGCCGGGACCGTCGGATCCGGCGACCATCCCGACGCCGAGGAACAAGAGCAGGGCCGGGATGCCCAGACGGGACGACGCCTTGCTGGCGGCGATCGCCGTGACGAGCAGCACGGCCGCGACGAGGAGCCACCCGTCGATGCTCACGCCACCTGCCTAGCAGCGCCGAGGATCCGATCCGGATGCGGTGGCAGGATCAGAGCATGAGTCTCACGATCGGGATCGTCCTGTTCGACGGCGCGGAGGAGCTCGACTGGGCCGGCCCGTGGGAGGTGCTGACGTGCGCGCGCCGCGAGGGCGACGTCGTGTTGACGGTGGCAGAGCGGGCCGAGCCGATCCGGTGCGCCAAGGGACTGCGGGTGCTGGCGGATCGAACCTTCGACGACTGCCCCCCGCTCGACGTCATCGTCGTCCCCGGCGGCAAGGGCACCCGGACGGAGATGAGCAACCCTTCGATGTTGGACTTCCTGCGTGCGCAGTCGGCGTCGGCGCAGTGGACGACGTCGGTCTGCACGGGGGCGTTCGTGCTCCACGGCGCCGGGTTGCTCGAAGGCCGGAGGGCGACGACCCACTGGGCCACCTTCGACGAGCTCCGCCAGCACGCGCCGGACCTCGAGCTCGACCCGGACGCTCGCTGGGTCGTCGACGGGAACATCGTCACCGCGGCAGGCGTCTCGGCCGGCATCGACATGGCGCTGTGGCTCGTCGGCCAGGTCTACGACGTCGACCACGCCCGGGCGGTGCAGAAGTACATCCAGTACGACCCTGCACCGCCCTACCAGGACGTGGCTACGGCTTGAAGACGACCTTGATCGCCTCGTCCTTCTTCTTCTGGAACATCTCGTAGGCCGAGGGGGCATCCTCGAGCGGCAACTCGTGCGTCTTGAGGTCCATCACCCCCAGCGGGTCGCGGTCGTCGGTCACGAGCGGCATGAGGTCGTCGACCCACCGCTTCACGTTCGCCTGCCCCATGCGCAGGTTGATCTGCTTGTCGAACATCTGCAGCATCGGCAGCGGGTCCTGCGCGCCGCCGTAGACGCCGCTGATGGAGATGGTGCCGCCGCGCCGGACGATCTCGATGGCTGCCAGCAGCGCTGACAGGCGGTCGACGCCGGCCTCCTCCATCATCGGCTTGGCGATCGCGTCGGGGAGAAGACCGACGAGCTGCTGAGCGACCTTCGCCCCCGGCGACCCGTGCGCCTCCATGCCGACGGCATCGATGACCGAGTCGGGACCGCGCCGGCCGGTGCGGTCGCGCAGCTCGGCGGGGATGTCGTCGCACTCGCGCAGGTCGAGCGTCTCGATGCCGTGTCGTTGCGCCATCGCGAGACGCTCCGTCACGAGATCGATGCCGAAGACCTTGCTCGCGCCGAGATGCTTCGCGATCCGCGCGCACATCTGGCCGATCGGGCCGAGGCCGAGGACGGCGACCGTGCCGCCCTCGGGCACGTTCGCGTACTCGACGGCCTGCCACGACGTCGGGAGGACGTCGCTCAGGAACAGGAACCGCTCGTCCGGGGGACCCTCCGGCACCACGATCGGCCCGTAGTGCCCCTGGGGGACGCGTAGATACTCGGCTTGGCCGCCCGCGACCTGGCCGTAGAGCTTCGTGTAGCCGAACAGCGCAGCGCCGGTTCCGTGCTCGTGCACCTGCGTCGTCTCGCACTGCGACTGGAGGCCGTTGCCGCACATCCAACACGAGCCGCAGGAGATGTTGAACGGGATCACCACGCGGTCGCCCGGCTTGATGTGCGCCACCTGCGAGCCGACCTCTTCGACGACGCCCATCGGCTCGTGCCCGAGGATGTCGCCGGCGTCGAGGAACGGGCCGAAGAGCTCGTAGAGGTGGAGGTCGGACCCACACAGCGCGGTGCTGGTGACCCTGATGATCGCGTCGGTCGGTTCCTGGATCGTCGGATCAGGGACGTCCTCGACTCGGACATCGCGCTTCCCGTGCCACGTGAGAGCTCGCATGGAGACTCCGTGCCCGGCGCGCGCTGGTCGGCAAACGGCCGATGGTCAACGGTCGCTCAAATCGCGGCGCGAACGCGCTCCGGCTGTCAAGCCGAGAGGCGGTGCGTTCGATACCAGTTCCGTGGTAAGCGGCACCTCGGCAGACCGTCACATTGCAGGTCCCACGATGAGCGTCATCGTCTCCTACATCCGTTCGGTGGCCGGCGACGCCGGCGTCGCGCGGCTCCTGGAGCTGGCCGGCGAGACCCGCTCCGTCGAGGAAATCGCCGCTACGACGGCGTGGAGCAGCTACGACCAGGCCAACGCTCTCATGGGCGCCGCGCGCGAGATCACCGGCGACGGCCTCGTCGGCCGACGGATCGGCGAGACCCTCCTCCGGCAGCATGCCGGCACCGAGGTGGCGGCCCTCCTGCGGTCACTGGGATCACCGCGGGAGGTGCTGCGGAACATCGCGGAGACGGCGGCGAAGTACTCGACCGTCACGACCATGACACCGATCGAGCTGCACGACGGTGACGCACTGGTCGAGGCGAGGACTGCAGCGCCCATCATTCGGTCGCGCTACTTCTGCGACTACACCGCCGGCGTGTTGTCGCAGGCTGCGCCGCTGTTCGGGCTCGACGACGCCGACGTCGACGAGCTGGAGTGCCAGACGCGAGGTGACGGTCGCTGCCTCTACCGAGTCCGGTGGGTCGACCACGGTGATGCTGCGCAGCAGGTCGAGCACCTACGCATGCAGCTGGCGCTCCTCACGAACCGCTTCGAGCAGCTGCAGGCAACGGCCGCCACACTGATGTCGTCGAACGACGTCGACGAGGTGCTTACCGCGGTCACCTCCCGCGCCGGCTCCGCCGTCCGTGCTCCACAATTCGTTCTCGCCGTCGAGCTCCGTGGCGATCGCGTGCCGCGCGTCCACTCGGACGGGTTCGCATCCGAGGCCGAAGCGCGAGGAGCGGCCGACGCCTTCCTCCGCGGCGCGTCGCCCGCCGACGGGGTCTCGCTCGTCGTTCCGGTGGAGACGAGCAGACGACGCTTCGGAGTCCTCGCAGCCATGTTCCCGACGGGCTACCGGTTCTTCCCTCAGGAGCGCGATCTCCTCGCCGCCTACGCCGGTCAGGCTGCGGCCGCGCTCGAGGCCGCCGAGGCGCTCGAGGAGGCGCGGCGCCAGAACGAGACCTCCCGAGCGCTCTTCCACCTCGCGCAATCGCTGGCGCAGGTGTCGACGCGCGGCGAGCTCGCGGCGGAGCTCGTCACGACCGGTCGCCGTCTGGTGAACGGAGACGTGGCCTCGGTGATGCTCTGGGACGAAGAGGCACTGGGTTTGCGGATGCATGCCCTCGAAGGATTCGCGCCGGACACCGCCATGTTCCTCGATGGTCTCGTCATCCGGGAAGCCGACACCCCCGCACTGGAGGCGATGCTGCGAGATCCGGCCCCCCTCCTGTTCGACCTCACCACCGACGACGACTTCCTGCGGACGCTCCTGCTCGTGTCTGCGGTCGCGCAGGCTGCTGTCGTGCCGCTGGTCGCGCGAGGTGAGCTCCTCGGCATCGTGTCGGTGGGCTTCGCCGACCCGCCGACGTCGACGGACGACCTCATCGAGCGCCTCGCAGGCATCGCGAGCTGCGCGGCCACCTCCGCCGAGAACGTGCGTCTGCTGGAGTCGGTGAAGCACCAGGCGACGCACGACCCCCTGACGGGGCTCGTCAACGCGAGGGGGCTCGGCGACCGGGCCACCGCGGTGTTCGACGGAGCAACCGCGCCGAGCACTGCCGTGGGCGTGCTGTTCGTCGACCTCGACCACTTCAAGCCGATCAACGACACCTATGGCCACGAAGCGGGTGATCAGGTGCTCCGCGAGGTCGCCCGCCGACTCGCCGGCGCCACGCGGTCCGGCGACATCGTCGCCCGCATCGGAGGCGACGAGTTCGTCGTGCTGCTGCCGTCGACGACGGGGCCGGCGGAGGTGGAGGCCGTCGCGGAGCGGGTCGAACGCGCCGTTGCGGGGGCGTATCAGCTGGGTGCCACGACCGTGTACCTGGGGGCGAGCGTGGGGGCGGCGACGGTCGACGATCCGGCGAACGTCGGCCTGCGCGACCTGCTGCGCATGGCCGACGCAGCGATGTACGAACAGAAGCTCGAGCGCCGCAGCGTCGATTCCATCTCCGGCCGCTGACCCGCGTACCTTCTGCGCCCATGCGCAGCCCGAAGGACTTCTTCCGACCGCTGGCGGTCGGTGCGCCCGAGCCGCTCCGTGAGATCCCGTTCCGGCCCAGCCGGGTGATCCACTTCTTCCCGGCGTCGAACCCGAAGATGGTCGCGAAGGTTCCCGACATCGCGCCGACGGTCGACATCCTTCTCGGCAACCTCGAAGACGGCGTGCCGGCGAGCGACAAGGAAGCCGCACGGGCCGGGCTGCTCGAGGTGGGCAGAGCGTGGAGCACGCCCGACACCCAGTTCTGGACCCGGGTGAACTCGCTCGACTCTCCCTGGGGACTAGACGACATCGTCGCCGCGGTCACCGAGATCGGCGACAAGCTCGACGTGATCATGATCCCGAAGGTCGAGGGACCGGAAGACATCCACTACGTCGACCGCCTGCTCGCGCAGCTCGAGGCGAAGGCGGGCCTGCAGCGCCCGATCCTCGTGCACGCGATCCTCGAAACGGCCCGGGGCGTGGCGAACGTCGAGGAGATCTGTGCCGCGTCGCCTCGCATGCAGGGCCTCTCGCTCGGTCCCGCAGACCTCGCGGCGAACCGCCGCATGAAGACGACCCGCGTCGGCGGCGGCCATCCCGGGTACCTCGTTCGCACCGATCCCGTGGGCGAAGATCTCGAAGAAGGCCGAACCACCGCCCAGCAGGACCTGTGGCACTACACGATCGCCCGCATGGTCGACGCCTGCGTGTCGAACGGGATCCTCCCGTTCTACGGGCCGTTCGGCGACATCAAGGACACCGTCGCCTGCGAAGACCAGTTCCGCAACGCGTACCTGCTCGGGTGCGTCGGCGCGTGGAGCCTCCACCCGGTGCAGATCGAGATCGCCAAGCGGGTGTTCAGCCCCGATCCGAGGGACGTCGCCCACGCCAAGCGCGTCATCGAGGCGATGGGTGACGGCACCGGAGCCGTGATGCTCGACGGCAAGATGGAGGACGACGCCTCGGTGAAGCAGTGCCGGGTGATCCTCGAGCTGGCCCGTGACCTCGCCGCTCGCGATCCCGAGCTGGCCTCGACGTACGAGCTCTAGGAGAGACTCCGGACATGGCCACCGACGACACCCTCCGCCCCCGCCGCTCCGTCCTCTACATGCCGGGCGCAAACGAGCGGGCGCTCGAGAAGGCGAAGACGATCCCTGCCGACGCGCTGATCCTCGACCTCGAGGACGCAGTCGCTCCCGACGCCAAGCCCGAGGCCCGTGATCGCGTGTGCGCTGCGGCTTCGTCAGGTGAGTACGGACTGCGCGAGGTCACCATCCGCGTCAACGGCCTCGACACCCAGTGGGGTGCCGACGACCTCCGCGCCGCGGCTGCTGCTGGCCCGGCAGCCGTGGTCGTCCCGAAGATCAACTCCGTCGACGACATCGCCGCGGTCGAGAAGCACCTCGAGAGCGGCGGCGCCCCGGACTCCACGAAGATCTGGGCGATGCTCGAGACGCCCACGGCGATCCTCTCGGCGCAGCAGATCACGACGGCGTCGGAGCGGGTGACCGTGTTCGTCATGGGAACGAACGACATCGCGAAGGAGCTCCACGCCGAGCACGTGCCAGGCCGCCAGCCGCTCCTCCACGCGCTCTCGCAGTGCCTGCTCGCGGCTCGCTTCGCCGGGAAGATCATCCTCGACGGCGTCTACAACGACATCCAGAACGCGGAGGGGTTCGAGGCCGAGTGCCTCCAGGGCCGCCAGATGGGCTTCGACGGCAAGACGCTCATCCATCCGTCGCAGGTCGACCCGTGCAACCGCATCTACGCGCCGTCGGAGGACGACGTGGCCAACGCCCGCGAGATCATCTCAGCGTTCGAGGAGGCCGAGGCCGCGGGCAAGGGCGTCGTCACCGTGAACGGTCGCATGATCGAGAACCTCCACGTCGAGAACGCGCGGCGCACGCTGGCGATCCACGAGGCGATCGGCCGCCTGCAGGCCGGCTGACGCCCGCTCAGCGGTCGCGGGGGTCGCGCTCGCGGTTGCGCCTCCGGACCGCGATCGCGAGCACGATCCCGAGCAGGACGACCAGCTGCACGAATCCGCCGAGCACGGCGAGCCCGTCAACCATCAGGCGTCGCGTCCTCGGGATGAGGAAGGTCGCCCGCGTGGCGTTCGGTGTCGACGCGCCGCTCATCGGGATCCCAGCGGAGCTCGTTCCACCCGATGTACTTCGCGTGGCGCGACGCCCACCGCATGAGCCGCCTCACGACCGCAGGGCCCTCGACGGCGCCGTTGACGTAGCCGGTCCTCGCACCGATCGCGCCAGCGCCGACGGAGACGCCGACGATCTGGAGCCGGTGGCGCCCGTCGGGCGTCATGGAGTGGCGAAGTCGTACGTCGTGGACCTGGCCGATCTCGTCGCCGGACCCGTCGTAGGCAGTCGACAAGAGGAGGTCAGCCAGTCGCATCGGTGGCTCCTGGGAGTGGTTCGATGACGTGCTCTCGCACCCACCGTTCGAATCGCCCGACCGGGAGCTGGTGCAGCGGGTGCTTGAGCTTGATCACGATGTCGAGCTCCTCGACGAGCTCCAGGCCGATGCGGGCAGGTTCGGGGTCGCCCGAGAACCTGGCGGCGATGCCGCCCATCGAACGGCCGAGCGCGCCGCCGATCCGGCGTCCGAGCGCCTCCGGACCGAGCAACAGCGCCGTCACCTCGACGGTGCCGTCTTCGGCGCACTCGATCTCGAGGTCGTCGACCTTGCCGACCGCTCGGCCGTCGCGGTCGACGACGTGGCGGTCGAGCAGGTCGAGACCGGCGTGCATCCACCGGCGAGTGGTCACAGGCCTCCCTTCGTGATGATCAGCAACGGGAGCGCGGCCAGCGCCGCCGCGGTCACGACGACGAGGTAGATCACGCCGAGACCGTTCGCGAGCCGTCCGTTCACGTGGTCGCCGAGGTAGTTGCGATCGTTGGCCACGATCAGGATCGGGACGTAGGTGAACGGCAACGTGGCCGCTCCGAGGTAGACGGAGTAGATCGTGATCGTGATCGGGTTCCACGCAGTGAGCGCGACGCCCACCGCGGCAACGAGCGTGAGCAGCGTGAGCGCCGTGAAACGACTGGCCTCCACGGGCTTCTTCGCCTTCCCCCATTCCCACCCGAAGTGCTGGGCGACGGTGTAGCTCGACGACAGCAGCGTCTCCATGACCGAGCCGAACGTGGCTGCGACGATGCCGAGCACCGCCAGCGCGATCCCGATCTTCCCGAACGCGATGGCCACGGGCAGGACGGTCTGGCCGAGGTGCTCCACCTGGATGCCCGCCGGCTGCAGCGCGAGGTAGGCGACCGCCTGGATGCCGATCGCCAGCGCGCCGCCGATCGGGTACCCGAGGAAGACGTTCACGCGGGCGTCGAGCAGCTGGCTCGCGTCCCACTCGTGCTCGACGGCGCCCGACGAGAAGAAGAACACCTCGTAAGGCGTCATCTGCGCGCCGAGCATCACGATCGCGTAGAAGAAGTACGTGGGCAGCCCCTCGCCTGCAGGGACCGACGGACGGGTGACGTCGCTGAGCATCTGGCCCCAGTCGGGGCCCAGCTGCCACACCGCGAAGACGAACACGAACAGCGCGAGCCCCGTGAGCCCGTAGACCCGCTCCATCATCTCGTAGGGCAGCTTCCACAGGACGACGAACGCCAGCACCGCGACGGCGGGCACCCACAGCAGGTAGTGGACGTCGCTCAGCAGCTCGAGCGCGAGCGCGACGCCGCACAGCTCGGCGACGAGCGTGAGCGCGTTGACGAGGTACGACACGACGACGTTGCCGAGCGCGATCCGCGGCCCCGTCCGCTCGCGCACGAGGTCGAACACCGGCCGCCCGGTGATGGTGGCGACGCGGCCGGCCATCTCGGAGTAGGTGCTGATGCCGATGACCGCGACGACGGTCACCCACACGAGCGCGAGGCCGAAGCGGGCGCCGATGAGCGCGTCGGTGACGAGGTCGCCGATGTCCATGAACCCGCCGATGGCGGTGAACACGCCGAGCGCGAGGCCGAGGACGCGCTTCACGTCGAGGCCAGCTCCATGAACTTCTTCAGGCGTGCGGTGAGCTCGGGCAGGGGCTCCGCGATCGACGGAAGCTCGTGCCCGCGGCCGGCTCGCGCCGCGATACGCAGGTCGCCGAGCACGGTGCTCACCTCGCTGAACAGGCTGCTGAGGTCGGTGCGCAGCTGCTCGGCGTCGCGAGACGGCGGCTGGACCACCTCGAACGACATCGCGATGCTCGACGCGTCGTCTTCGCCTTCCGACAGCGACAGCGACGTGTACCGAGCGGTGCTGTTGCCACGAGCGTCGCTCTCCACCGTGAGGCGAGCGGTCTCCACGACGGAGACCATCGACTCCGCGGCGTTTGCCGCCTTCTCCCGGTAGTCGCGGTCGGTGCGCGACGGGCCGACGCACCCGGCGAGCAGCAACGCGGCGAGCGCGACGACCGCCGCACTGAACCGCGCCATCGCGTCAGCCGGCGTCGGTCACTCGGCCGCTTGTGCCGCTGCGTAACCGAGCGCGCCGACCGCACCTGCGATGAGCGGCATCGCGAGGCGGCGCGCCGGCGACAGGTGACGGAAGGCGACGATCGTGGCGACGACGTCCGCGACGTCGGAGATCACGCCCGTCTTCACGAAGTCGACGGCCTCCTTCTTGTCGGCGCGGGTCTGGAGGATGCGCGCGCCGAGCACGAGGTCGCGGGCGCCGAGGGCGCGGGCGAACACGCGTGTGCCGCGGCCGTCTGCGTTCTCGCCGACCCAGATCCGGCCTGCGAACCCGGGTGCGACGACGAGGGCGGCGCCGACGCCGAGGCGGATGGCGCCGAGGAGGGTGGTGCGGTCGATGCGGTCCATGCTGCGGCAGTACCCACTGTTGCGGGCGCGGGAACGAGTGGTTCGAGCGGCTCGAGCGGTTCGGCAGACGCCGATCGGGTACGGCGTCACCATGATCAGGCCTCGAAAGCTGGCGGCCACGGTCGCGACGGCGCTGCTCCTCCTGACGGGCGCAGCGTGCGCTGGCGGCGACGCGGACGGCACCGACGACGGCGTCGGCAACACCCAGCTCCAAGACGACGGCGCTTCGACGGGCGGCGACGCCGGCGAAGGCGGCACGAGCGGCGACACGGGTGCGACGGACGCCGGCGACGGAGCGACGAACGATGGCCCTCAGGGTCCGAGCGGGTCGGGCGACCAGTAGTCGCCTGCTCGACATCTGGCGCCGCACGGGCGCGGACCTGCCGGGAGGCGATCCGCGCCCGACCCACAGCGCTCAGATGGAGGGCTACTTCTGGCGCTTCACCGACACGTCGACCGGGCGCGTCGTGGTCGTGCTCTGTGGGATCAACCGGCATCCCGATGGTGACTGGGCGACGGTGGCCATCGCGCTCCATCCCGGTCTCGTCGTGCGCTCGGCAGTGGTCGGCGATGCATCCGCCGACTCGAACGACCTCGCGCTGCGCGCCGGTGATGGCTTCCACGTCACCGACGGCGGACGGCGGGTGCGGGTCGCAGTCGACGATGTGACCGTCGATGCCACGGTCGACGACTCCTTCGGGTGGCCCCTCAAGCTCGGCGGCGGTGGCGTGTTCTCGGCGGTGCCGCTCCTCAACCAGTACTGGCACCCGCACGTGCTCGGCGGACGAGCGGACGTGCGCGTCGCCGTTCCGGACGGCGCGCCGTGGGAGCTGTCGGGGGCGAACGTCTACGCGGAGAAGAACTGGGGCCGTGGGTTCCCCGACCGGTGGTGGTGGGGCCAGGCCCAGGGCTTCCCTGATCGGGACGACGTCTGCGTCGCGTGGTCTGGCGGTGTGCTGTCGCTCGGCCCGCTCCGCGCGACCGTCGGCGGTGCCATCGCACGCGTCGAAGACACCGTGCTTCGACTGACGCCTCCGCTCGCGATCGTTCGCTCGTCGTCCGAGGGCGGTGAGTGGCGGGTGCGAGCGACCGGCCACGCCGGATCGATCGAGATCGCCGGCGACGGACGGCGAGGGGTGCCGCACACCTTGCCGGTGCCGTTGCCCGCCGAACGCCGCAACATCGACACCGACTTCGAGCACCTCGCCGGACACGTGTGGTGCTCGATCCGCCCTCGACGCGGTCCGTCCTTCGAGGGCGAATCGGAGCTCGCAGGGCTGGAGGTCGGCTCGCTCGACGGAACCGCCCGACCCTGAGCTAACCCTGCTCGCCCTCGACCTTCTCGATCTCTTCGTCGAGGTCGACGGCCATCACGGTTCCTGCGTCGTCGCTCATCACGACGCCGTTCTCCACCGGCGGTTGGGTCTGCTGCTCGTTCGGCTCGGGTGCTGACTGGGTCTGGTCGGCGTCGCTCACCCCGACGTCGTACCCGTTCCGACGCATACGATCCGCGTCATGCCGTATGTCGAGGGACGGATCATCCACGACGCCGACTCGCACATCTTCGAGCCGCCGGGGTACGCCGAGGACTACGCCGACCCGTCGATGCGCGAGCGCCTTCGGGAAGCGCTGAAGACGGGAGAGGCGTCCACCTTCATCGAGAAGGTGCTCGCGAAGCAGGACGACCCGGAGTGGCGCGCCGACGACGCGGCGGAGATCATGCTCCGCAAGAACCACGTCGCCCTCGGCGCTATCCGCAACGCCGACCGCCCGCAGGCGCTCGACCACCTCGGCTTCGCGAGCCAGCTCGTGTTCACGACGACGTACCTGGGCCCGCTGCGTTCGTTCGATCGTGGTGATGACGTCGACCTGGCGTACGCGCTCGCGACCGGGCACAACCGCGGGATCGTCGACTTCTGCTCGATCGACCGGCGTCTGCTGCCGGTCTGCTACGTCCCGTTCGCCGACGTCGACCGGGCGAGTGACGCCGCCCGAGAGGCCATCGACCTGGGTGCCGCGGCCTTGATGATCTCCTCACATGTTCCGCGCAACCACAGCCAGAGCCACGTCGGCTTCGACCGCGTGTGGGCTCAGGCGCAGGAGGCGGGCGTCCCGATCGTGTTCCACGTCGGCGGCGAGCAGCCGATGGACCCGGCGTACAAGAAGAACGGGCTGCCGCCGGTTCCCGACTTCCACGGCGGTGACACCAACTTCACGTCGGTGTCGTACATGGCGATCCCGTACGCCCCGATGCAGACCGTCGCCACGATGATCATCGACGGCGTCCTCGAGCGCTTCCCGTCGTTGAAGATCGGCCTGATCGAGCTCGGCGCGTCGTGGGTGCCGGGATGGATGCGCTCGATGGACTCGGCAGCCGAGGCGTTCCGCCGAAACGAGGAGCGGCTGCAGAACGCGAGCCTCAAGCCGAGCGAGTACGTCCGCCGCCAGATCAGGGTGACGCCCTATCCGCACGAACCGGCCGGGTGGCTGGTGAAGAACGCGGGTCCGGAGGTCGCGCTCTTCTCGTCCGACTACCCGCACGTCGAGGGCGGACGCAACCCGATCAAGCGCTTCGAGTCGACGCTGGAAGCCGAGGGCTGCACCGAGCAGGAGAAGGAGCTGTTCTATCGGGGCAACTTCGAGGACCTGATGGGCCCACAGCTCGACCGGATCAAGGAGCCGCAGCCGGCCTGAATCCCGCCTGCGGGGGCCCTTGTCGCGTCAGCTCGCGGCGGCCCGCTCGATGAGGCGGCGGGCGATGACCTCGAGCGCGAGGGTCTCGTCGGCGCCTTCGAAGATCGACAGCACGCGCGCGTCGACGAAGTAACGGCTCACGGGGAACTCCTCGGCGTATCCCATGCCGCCGTGGATCTGCATCGCCTCGCGCGACACCCATTCGGCGGCGCGGCAGACGTAGGCCTTCACCATCGACGCCTCCATGGCGCCGGTGCCCTTCGCCATCATCCGGGCGACCTGGTACATGAACTGCCGAGCCGACTGGATGATGGCGACCATGCGGCCGAGCTTCACGCGGGTGAGCTGGAGCTCGAGGATCGGCTTGCCGTTGACGATGCGGTTGGCCGCGTAGTCGTAGGCGGCCTCGTAGGCGGCCTGCATCACGCCCACGGCGCGGGCGGCGGTCTGGAGACGGCCGTTCTCGAAGCCCTGCATCGTGAGGTAGAAGCCACGGCCGAGGCCGGCCTCGCCGCCGATGAGGTTCTCCTTCGGTACGACCCAGTTGTCGAAGGCGACCTCGTAGGAGTGCATGCCTCGGTACCCGATGGTGTCGATCGCCCGGCCCTCGATCTTGCCTCCGGTGCCTTCCTGGGTGAACTGGAAGCCGTGACCGTCGCCGCGCGGCTTCGGCACGACGAACAGGGAGAGGCCCCGGTGGCGCAGCGACCGGTCGGGATCGGTGCGGGCGAGCAGCATCAGCACGTCGGCGCGAGCGGCGAACGTGCACCACGTCTTCACGCCGTTGATGGCGTACCCCTCGCCGTCGGCGGTGGGGGTGGCGGTGACCTTGACGTTGGCGACCTCGGACCCGTAGTCGGGCTCGGTGACTGCGACCGCGTTGAGCACCTCGCCCGTAGCCATCTTCGGCAGCCACTGCTGCTTCTGCTCCTCGGTGCCGCCACCGACGAGGGCCCGGGTGAGGATCTCCGGGCGGGTGATGAGCGAACCTGCAGCTCCGAGCGAGCCACGTGAGAGCTCCTCGGTCGCGACCACCATCGCCATGTACTCGCTCTCGCCGCCCTCGCTGAACCCGCCGTACTCGGCGGGCACCGAGAGGCCGAACGTCCCGAGCTCGGCGAGGCCGGCGATCAGGTCTTCGGGGATGTCCGCGTTCTCGCGGTGGATGTGCTCCGCCACCGGACGGACCTTGTCCTCGGCGAAGCGGCGGAACGTGTCCTGCACCATCTCGAAGTCGCCATCGAGGTGGCGGGGGCCGGCGTCGTCGGCGAGCGACGCGACGAATGCGGGGTCGCGATAGGTCGACACGAAGTCCGCGGCGGGTGCCAGCATCGCGGGATCGACACCCCACGCCTTGTCACGCCCGACGAGGCGGGTGACGACGTCGTGGATGGCGTCGGCTACGAACGCGCAGGCGATGCGTCCTTCCGTCGCTCCCTTGGCTCCGTAGTCGACGACTGCTCGAGCGTTCTCGACGGCGGCCGACGCGTGAGCAAGGTCGTACGCGACGGTCTGGTTCTCCGCGATGCCGCCGTTGGCCGCGATGTGGCTCCACGCCGCGTCCACCAGCTGCTTGGCGAGCTCGGCGGCGGAGGCGGCGGCGGAGATGTCGGGGCTCGCAGTCATGGCTGCGGAATCTACCGGCGGCCTGTTCTGAAGCCCCAACCGCCAAGGCCATGCAGATCGTTCATCAGGGTGAATACTTTGATACCCTAAGCAACCTGCGGTCGAGGGGGACGGATGCAGGCTGAGAACGAGAGAGCGGAGCCCGGGTGGGTCCGCCGGATGTGGCCGTACCTGGCCCGGCACAAGCGCGATGTCGCGCTGGTGTTCGGCGCTGCGCTGACCGGTATGGCGGCGACATCGGTGATCCCGCTGCTGATGCGAGCCGTGGTCGACGACGCCATCGTCCCTGCGCTCGAAGGGCGTGACGGGAGTCCGCTGCTTCCGCTGTTGACCGCACTGGTCGCGCTCGGCATCGTCCGCTTCGGGTTGTCGTTCGTTCGGCGATTCGGGGCGGGGCGCCTCGGCGTCGACATCGAGTTCGACATGCGGAACGACATCTACGACCACCTCCACCACCTCGACTTCGCCCGTCACGACGAGTTCCAGAGCGGCCAGCTCGTGTCGAGGGCGAACAGCGACGTCCGCATCCTCCAGACGCTGCTCGGCTACCTGCCCTTCATGAGCGGCAACTTCGTCCTCTTCTTCCTCTCGCTCGTCTTCATGCTCCGCCTGTCGCTTCCGCTGACCCTCGTCGCGCTGGTGGCGGTACCGACGCTGATGCTGATGGCGCTGCACCTCCGGGAGGTCGTGTACCCGTCGAGCTGGGACGCGCAGCAGCGCGCGGCGGAGGTCGCGACCGTGGTGGAGGAGGCCACCAGCGGCGTTCGGGTGGTCAAGGGGTTCGGCCAGGAGCGTCGGGAGCTCCGCCGGCTCATGGATGCCGCCCTCTCGCTCTATGGCGCCCGCATGCGCAACGCCCGCATCAGCGCGAAGCGACAGGCGACGATGCAGACCGTCCCCAGCCTGGCCCAGGTCGCGATCCTCGCCCTCGGCGGCTACCTCGCCATTCGCGGCCGCCTGAGCCTCGGAACGCTGCTCGCCTTCCAGACCTATCTCGTGCAGCTCGTCGCACCCGTCCGGCAGCTGGCGGGCATGATGGTGATGGCACAGACGGCTCGCGCCGCGGCCGAGCGCATCTTCGAACTGCTCGACTCGACCCCCGACGTCCAGGAAGCCGAAGACGCGGTCGAGCTCAGCGGCGTCCGCGGCGAGATCGTCTTCGACGCCGTCTCGTTCGGCTACATGCGGTCGCAGCCGGTGCTCGACTCGTTCACGCTGCGGGTGTCGCCCGGTGAGACCGTGGCCCTCGTCGGGGCCTCCGGATCGGGGAAGTCGACCGTCTCGCTGTTGCTGCCGCGCTTCTACGACCCGCAGGGCGGCACGATCTTCGTCGACGGTACCGACGTCCGGACCGTGACGCTCGAGTCGCTCCGATCGAACCTCGGGATCGTGTTCGAGGACAGCTTCCTCTTCTCCGACACCGTCCGGGCCAACCTCACCTACGGACGACCGGATGCCACCGACGACGAGGTCGAGCGTGCGGCTCGCGGTGCTCGTGCTCATGACTTCATCGTCGATCTGCCGAACGGCTACGACACGGTGGTGGGGGAGCGAGGACTCACCCTGTCGGGCGGTCAGCGCCAGCGGATCGCGCTCGCACGCGCGATCCTCACCGACCCCAAGATCCTCCTGCTCGACGACGCGACGTCGTCGATCGACGTCCGCCTCGAGGAGGAGATCCACGAGACGCTCCGGGAGCTGATGAAGGGGAGGACGACGATCCTCGTCGCGCATCGCCGGTCGACGCTGAACCTCGCCGACCGCATCGTGGTGATCGACAAGGGTCGCGTGCTCGACGAAGGGACGCACGACGAGCTCGTGAGCCGTTGCAGGCTCTACCGCGAGCTGCTCGCGGGCCCGGACGACGATCTCGACACGGCCGTCGCCGAAGACGACGAGGTGCTCGACCTGACGAGTGGGATCACCGAGTCGGCCTGGGCGACCGATGCCGACGCGCAGCGGGTGATCGCCGAGGGCAAGCGCCAGCAGTACATGGCCTCGCGCCAGGCGATGGGTGGCGGAGGCGGGATGGGAGGCGGTTTCGGCGGACGCCTCAGCGCGCCCCCGACGCCGGAGCTGCTCGCGCAGATCGAGGCGCTCCCGCCGATCGTCGACACGCCAGGCATCGACGTCGAAGACCAGACCGAGCCCGACGCCGACTTCTCGCTCGCCAAGCTCCTCCGCCCGCATCGCCGGAAGCTCGCCGCCGGCAGCGTCCTCGTCGGGCTCAACGCACTCGCGGCCCTCGCCGGGCCGTACCTGATCCGCGTCGGTGTCGAGAACGGCATCACCAACGGCGACACGTCCTGGCTGTGGGTCGCGAGCGGCTTGTTCGTCCTGAGCGTGCTCGTCGTGCGAGCGCTCTCGTACGTGTCCGCGATCTTCACCAGCCGCCTCGGGCAGGAGCTGCTGCTGACCCTCCGGGTGAAGGTGTTCGCCCACCTCCAGCGCCTCGGCCTCGACTACTACGACCGCGAGATGGGCGGCCGGATCATGACGAGGATGACCTCCGACATCGAGGCCCTCCAGTCGCTCCTCCAGACCGGCTTCATCGACGCCCTCGTGCAGCTCGTCACCTTCGTCGGCGCGCTCGTGATCCTCGTCTCGTTGGACGTCGAGCTCTCGCTCGTGGTGCTCCTGATCGTCCCCCCGCTGGTCGTCGCGACGCTCCTGTTCCGCAAGCGCAGCGAGGCGGCGTACGACCGCGTGCGCGATCGCGTCGCTGCGGTGAACGCGAACTTCCAGGAGAGCATCTCCGGCGTTCGGGTGGCTCAGGCGTTCGTTCGCGAGGGTCGGAACATGAAGGACTTCCGTGAGGTCGCAGGCCAGCACCGTGCCGCCCGCATCGACTCGACGCTCATCTCGTCGACGTACTTCCCGTTCGTGGAGCTGCTGTCGACGCTGGCGACGGTGATGGTGCTCGCAGCGGGGGCCGTGCTCGCCCGTCGGGGATCGATCGGCGTCGGCGACCTCTTCGCCTACGTGCTCTACCTGACGACCGTCTTCGCGCCGATCCAGCAGCTGTCGCAGGTGTTCGACACCTACCAGCAGGGCAAGGTCGCGATGCAGCGTCTGCGGGATCTGCTGGCGACGCCGGTGTCGACGCCGGTGTCACCGACTCCGGTGCGGCCGGACCGACTGCGTGGAGCGATCCGTTTCGAGGGCGTCGACTTCCGCTACGCAGGGGTCGAGGAGTTCGCGCTGCGCGATGCGTCGATCGACATCGCGCGCGGCGAGACGATCGCGCTCGTCGGGGAGACCGGCGCTGGCAAGTCGACCTTCGTGAAGCTCGTTGCCCGGTTCTACGACCCGGTCGGCGGACGCATCCTCGTCGATGGTGTCCCCCTGACTGACCTCGACCTCGAGGCGTACCGCCAGCAGCTGGGGTACGTCCCCCAGGAGGCGTTCCTCTTCACCGGGACGATCCGCGACAACATCGCCTACGGCCGACCAGACGCGACGGACGCCGAGATCGAGGCGGCCGCCCGCGCCGTCGGGGCGCACGACTTCGTCGCCCGCCAGCCCTTCGGCTACCACCAGCCGGTGGTCGAGCGGGGCCGCTCGCTGTCAGCGGGCCAGCGCCAGCTCATCGCGCTCGCCAGGGCCCGGCTGGTCGACCCCGCGATCCTCATCCTCGACGAGGCGACGGCGAACCTCGACCTCGCGACCGAGGCTCGCGTCGTGCGGGCGATGGGCGTCGTCGCCGAAGGACGCACGACACTGCTGATCGCCCACCGCCTCCAGTCGGCTGCTCGAGCCGACCGGGTCGTCGTGATCGACGGTGGACGGATCGTCGAGAGCGGCTCGCACGACGAGCTCGTAGCCCGCGGTGGGCGTTACGCCGAGCTCTGGCGGACCTACCTGGGCGAGCCCGTCGAGAAGGAAGCCGTCTAGACCTCGGCCCAGAAGCGGCGGATCGACCCGAGAGGATCGGCCTCCACCGAGACCTCGTTCCCGAACACGATCGTCGTTCGTGACGAGGTGTCGTACGGCGGCCAGCCGTTGCCCGGGTCGCCCGTGCGGGCGAACGACAGCCACGCCGGCTGGACCTCGTCGCTCAACGGCCGCGTCGTCGAAGGGTCGCCTGCGACCCGTCCCATCCCGCTGTCGAGGTTGCCGAACACGAACGGGATCTCGATGCCGTGGCAGGCGCCGAGCTTGCCGTCCATCACGGGCGACCTCCACGCGAACAGGTACATGTACGTGCTCGGGTTGTGGTCGCTGAGCGACTCCGCGAGGGCGATCGAGTGCTGCCGGAACATCCGGTCGGTCTGCACCGCGAGGGCGATGTCGACGTTGCCGGTCGACGCCCCCGTCTCCGCGTGCGCTCGGCGGTAGACCTCGAGCGCCTCCTTGGCGACCTGTTGGTCGCCGCCTCCGACGAACATCGCGATGCGCGCGATGGCCGACTCGTCGTCGATCTCGTCGAAGCCGCCCATGAAGGCGCCGAACAGGCGGGACTCGTCGAGCGTCGTGCCGATGATCGTGTCGATCTCCGCAGCGTCGCCTCGACGGAACGCGTCGACCGGGTGATCCGGCAGGACGGTGCCGTCGACGACGGGACCGCCGCCTCCGCCCACCGCGCCGCCGGCGGCCATGGTCGCTGCGTCGACCTCGAGGAGCTTCAGCAGCGGGACCCGACGAAGCTCGGCGTGATCATCGGTGCCGAGCGCGTCGAGCATCGCCTGCGTCTTCGCGGTGGCGGACTCGGTGTCCATCGGGATCGCGTACGTGCTCTGCATGACGGCGCGCCGGAAGAGGCCGCGGGCGGCGGGCATCGCCATCAGGCACTCGACGCTCTTGGCGCCGGCCGACTCGCCGAAGACCGTCACCTGGTCCGGATCGCCGCCGAAGCGCTCGATCTCGCGGGTGACCCATTCGAGCGCGGCGACCTGGTCGAGAAGGCCTGCGTTGGCCGCGCCGAGTTCGGGCGCGTACAGGAAACCGAGGATGCCGAGGCGGTAGTTGATCGTGACGACGACGACGTCGCCGTTCTGCGCGAGGGCGGCACCGTCGTAGCCGGGCAGCGCCCCGGTACCCATGCGGAACGCGCCTCCGTGGATCCACACGAGCACGGGGCGCTTGCGATCGTCGACCGCAGGCGTCCAGAGGTTGAGGAACAGGCAGTCCTCGGCGACGTCGAGGTCGCCCGCGCCGAAGATGTTGCCGAACATGCCCGTCGGGTTCGGGGTGTCGCGACCTTCGAGCCTGCCGCCGGCCTGCACCGACGCGGCGCCGAAGGCCGTGGCGTCGCGGGTGCCGTCCCACGGCTCGAGCGGCGCCGGCGGCGCGAAGCGACGGTCGCCCACCGGTGGCGCCGCGAACGGGATGCCACGGAAGACGGCGGTGCCCGCATCGTCGATCGAGCCGCGGAGCGCGCCCGCGCTCGTCTCGACGACGACGGTGGTCTCGTCGGTCACTGGTTGCTCCCCAGCAGGTTGAGCGCCGTCGTGGGCGCGGGCGGGTGGGTGCCGTCGAAGATCGACCGGAACCGTTCCTCGATCCGAGCCATGAGCTCTGGGTGCGTGAGCACGTAGAAGCGGTCCTCGCGGATCGCGCCGACGACGATGTCGGCCACTTCCTCCGGCCGCATCCCGTTCTCCTTGAAGAAGTTGTCGACTGCGGCGATGCGCATCTTCGCCTCGTCCGTGTCGAGCGGGTTGCCGGCGTTGCGCAGGTGCTCCGGCCGGTTGCGGTTCGCCGTGATGATGTTCGTCGCGATGAGCCCGGGGCAGAGAACGGTCACGCCGATCGGGAGCTTCCGCTCCTGCAGGTCGTACCAGAGGCCCTCGCTGAGGCGGGTCACCGCGTGCTTGCTCACGTTGTAGGTGTGACCGCCCCCACCGGTGGCGAGGCCGAGGATCGACGACGTGTTCACCACGTGGGCGGATCGGCCTGCCTCGATCATCGACGGCAGGAACGCCTGGATCCCGTGGACCACGCCCATGAGGTTCACGCCCAGGACCCACTGCCAGTCGTTCTCCGTCGTGTCCCAGATGGCCCCCGACCCGCCCGACAGACCCGACACGCCCGCGTTGTTGCAGAGGACCGTCGGCGGGCCGAACCGCTCGATCGTCTTCATCGCGAGCGCGTCGACGCTCGCCCGGTCGGACACGTCGGTCACGACGGACATCGTCTCGCCGCCGGCCGCTGCGACGTCTGCCTCGGCCGCGACGAGCGCCCCCTGCTCGACGTCGGCCAGCACGACCGACATGCCTTCCTCAGCGAAGCGCATCGCCATCGCCTTGCCGATGCCGCTCGCCGCGCCGGTCACGACGGCGGCGCCTGAAAGCTCTTCCAACGTTCCCCCTCGGGTTGCGGCTCGCAGCTTATTCGAGGGTCGAAGTAGTTTGCCGGTGTGGCCGGACGACTGTCGGCGCGAACCAAGATCCTCGCCGGCGTGGCGATCGTCGTTGCCGTCGTCGCGGGGTTCCACCGCGCCGGGCTGGCGCACCTGCGCTCGGCGGAGAGCCAGTACATGGCCGGGCGGGCGCTCACGGCTTGTGCTTCGCGCCAGCTCCGTCCCTTCGCCGACGAGGCACGTCCGATCGACGAGCTACCCGAAGCGGTGCTCGAGATCGTCACCGAGGCACGCGACGAGGCTCGGCGGACGCTCGCCTCCGCCGGCGACGCTGGTGCGGTGCCGTACCCGGGCGTTCGCCGAGCGGCGGTCGCTGTGCGCGAAGCCCTCGAGGCCGAAGTCGCCCTCTACGACGCGATGGTCGACGACCCCACCAATAGCGACGACGAACTCGAAGCACTCGGCGCCGCGAACCGCGCGGCCGAATCCCGCCTGGCGACGGCGCGGCGGTTCCTCTTCGTCGGTGAGGCTCCCGGTTGGGACGATCGGAACCGCTGCCCGTCGAGGTGACGGTGTCGGGTCAGGCGTCGTCCGGCTCGTCGTCGAAGTACACGTACTCCCACTCGGGCGACGCGACCATGTGGTCGAGCACGTCGTTGAGCCGTTTCCGGATCGATCGGATCCTCCGAGCCGGGCTTCACGGTGAGGAGGGCGAACATGTCGTCGCCGAACCAGAGGAACGTCGTCTTGCCCTGCGCGGTGGCGGTCCACACCGCGATGTCGCCCACGTCGATGCGATCGCGCACGGACGGGAGGAGCTGGCGGACGATCGCGTTTCGGTGATCGTCGTCGAGCAGGTCGACCTCCGGCATCAACGTCGTCAGCTGGAGCACGCCGACGAGACGATCGCCGAGTCGGAGCTCCCAGACCCGTCCGTCGGCGGCGAGGCTGTTCGGTCCGGCCTCGGCGAACGCCGTCTTCGCCGCTTCGACGGCCGTCTCGTGGAAGGCGAGCTCGTTGCTGTGCACGCTCCGCGGCACGAGGCCGGCAGCCACCACCTTGGGCTGGACGACCTCCTTCTCCTCGCCGCCGCAGCCGCCGGCAGCCAGTCCGGCCGTGAGCAGGACCGCCAGCAGGCGGCGTCTCACTCGTCGTCCTCGTCGCCGCCGGACGGCCTCGGGGGCGGCGCCGCGCCGAACGCCGGCGTGCCCAGCGGGAGCGGATCGAGCTGGTCGAGCGTGCTCGTGTACTTGTAGTGCACCGCTATGGGCACGTCCTGGCCCGCGATCTTGGTCGACGTCCGGAGCGTGCTGTCGACCTGCTCCCGCACGATGAGCAGCCCGTTGTCGAACTGGATGTTCCAGTAGTTCGTCGTGTCGCCCTCGTTGCCGGACAGCCGTGGGGGGCTCTGCGACAGGTCGGCGACCTGCTCCTTGATCTGGACGCGATAGGTGTCGATCATGTCGCCGCACACGTCGACCCACTCGCGGGAGACGACCTGGCTCTGCACCGCAAGGGCCATGTTGGTCTTCCGGTCGACGCCGGCATGAACGACGCCTGCGTTCACCATGTCGCCTTCCGGCACGTTCAGACGCACCATCCGGATCGGCGGCGTCGGCTCGAACACCGTCTCGACGCCCCGTGCGACCGAAACCCGCTTCACGAGGTAGAGGAAGTCGCCACCGGTGGCGCCGTGGTACGTGTACCGGTAGGTGTCCGTCGTCGAGTACCCGGGCAGGAGGCGCCGGGTGATCGAGAACTGCGGCATGTCGGCATACGCCGTGTTGTTGTCCCGAACCTGGGCGGGCGGGTTGAGCGTCGCCTCGCTCTCCTCGTTGAGCGCGACGTTGGCCCGGACGAACGACACCTGCGGGATCTCCCACCTGGAGAGCTCGGGCACGGGCAGCACGATCGGCTGCGGCACGACGTCGATCGTCAGGGTCCCCTCGTTGTGCCGCGGGTAGACGCCGACCTTCGGCGGGTCCTTGATCGACTGGAAGGCGACCCGTTCGGGCGTGGCGCCCTCGGGCGCGGTGTCGCACTGCCGGGTGACACGTGGGGGCGGCGGCGGCCCTCGGCGCACGACGCGTACGGGGGCTTCGCTCTCTTCCTCGAACTCGACCTCGAAGTCGTCATCCGCGCCGATGACCGTCCGGATCACGTCGGCGGACGCGATGGGCGGAGCCTTCTCGGCGTCCTTGAACGCGAGGTCGAGCGCGATGCGGCGGAACCCGATCTCGACCGGGTTCGAGTCACCTCCGCAGGCGCTGGCCAGCAATGCAGCCGCGAGCAGGATCGGGAGCAGGCGGCGGGTGGTCGCAGAACGACGTCGAGTCATGATCGCCTCCACGCGAGCTGACGGATGCGAAGGCCGGGAACGAGGCGGCGGCGCGGCCCGCGGGCACGTCGTGCCGCGCGCCGGGCGCGCCGCCACGCACCGAACCGTCCGAGCGGATCGAGGAGCACGACGTTCGGCACCTCGTCGGTGTAGGGCTGGCGGAGCGACGCGCGGCTCAACAACGCGAGCACGCGCACCTGGAACGGCTGGGCGCTCGACATGCGCCGGCGCATCGACGTCCCCAGCTCCTCGGCGTCGCGCGCCGCCTCATCGGTGAGGTCGGACGCCAGGTCTCCGTACATCGATCGCGACACCAGCCATGCGAACTCGGCGTGCTCGTCGTCGTCGACGACCTTCTTCAGGTACTCGAGCGGCGTGTCGAGCGGGTCGCCCAGGTTGAGGTCGTGGGCGTGGTCGCGGAACTCCGCGTACTCGACGGCGACCTGTGCCCGCGGCCCGAGTGCCTCCGCCCACTTGCGGCGCTTCTGGCGGCGCCACTGCTTCATGACCGACGGCGTGGCGAGGTACGCGGCGAGTGCAGCGGCAGCCCACGGGGCGAGGAGCAGGAGCTGCTGGCGGATGCGCTCGTAGAGCTGCATCAGAGACTCGATCTTCACGGGGATGTAGAGCTCCACCGCGACCTCACCCGACGCGAGGGTGTCGGGATCGAAGATCTGGTCGTCGTTGTCGAGCGAGGTCTTCGCCTGGCTCGGCGCCTCGATCAACGGCACCCAGCCGTGGCCCTCGAAGTAGACCTCGAGCCACTGCGCCGCGTTCTTCGGCCGCACCGTTCGCACGCCTTCTTCGTCGTTGAAGCCGTCGAAGCCGAAGCCGATCCGTGCGGGTACGCCTGCCCAGCGAGCGAGCATCGCCTCGGCGGCGACGATCTCGTACGGCGACGCCTCGTGCGAGGGGCCGGCGAGGATCTCGCCCACCCGACCGGGCGTGATGTCCTTCGGCACGCCGCCCCCCGTCGCGACGGCGACCGTCCGACGCCGACCCCGATCGCGAGCAGCTGTCCTGCTGCGAACGGCAGGGCGAGCGATACCAGCGCGACGTACGCGACACCGACGAGCGCTCCGCCCACGGAGCCCAACCCCCCGATGACCGCGATCAGGAAGATCTGCACGCTCTGCTCGGCGCCGAACGCGACGGGGCGGACCGCGCCCTGCTGCAGGCTGAGGAGCACGCCTGCGAACGACGCGAGGAAGCCGGAGATCGCGAAGGTGGCGAGACGCGTGCGCACCCTGTTGATGCCGTAGCTCTGGGCCGTCCGCTCGTTCTCGCGCATGGCGATCAGGACACGGCCGGCGCGGCTGTTCCTCAGTCCCTTGGCGACCCAGTACGCGAAGCCGAGGCCGGCCAGCGACAGGTAGAAGAAGACGCGCTCGTCGCCTGCGTCGAGGAAGAGGATCTTCGGCCGCTTCACCTCGGTCGGGATCAACCAGCCGAAGAAGCGGTTGCTCACGAAGACGGTTGCGACGACGACGGCGAACGCCAGCGTCGTCACCGCCAGGAAGAGGCCCTTGATGCGCATGGCCGGCAGGCCGATCACGACCGCCACGGCGCTGCCGACGAACGAAGCGACGACCAGAGCCACGAGGAACGGGAGCCCGGTCTTCATCATCAGCGCGCTGCCGATCACCGCTCCGACCGCGACGAACCCGAACTGGCCGAGGCTCACCTGGCCGCCCCAGCCGGTGAGGACGACCAGGGAGATCACGACGATCCCGTAGATCACGTACAGGCTGCCGAGGCTGGTCTGCGCGGGCGACATCACCCAGGGGAACGCGGCGGCGACGACGAGCAGCGCCAGCCGCGTGCGCCGCACGCCCGCCTGCACCTGGGGCAGGTGGCGCAGCTCGTGCGGCGTGGGCCGGATCTCCTCGCTCGCAGCCCAGCTGCTGGCGGCGGCCTCGTCGGTGCGGGCGAGCTTCGCTCGCTGGAGGAACAGCACGCCCATGATCGCCACGAGCAGCGCCACGTTCGTGAGCGACGTGTTGTCGAACGTCCAGAACATGGCCCGGTCGAAGACCGCGATGGCCAGCGACGCCGCCACCGTGCGCGGCAGGTTGTCCATCCGCCCGATCACCGCGGCGGTGAGGCCGCGAAGGAGCAGCGACGCGCTGGTGGTGCCGATGCCGGCACCCAGGAACCCCGCGGGCGAGGTCAGCATCGAGAGCATCGCGGTGAGACCGGAGAGGCCCGCAGCCATCACCCAGACGAGTGTCGACAGGTTGTTCACGCTCACGCCGAGCAGTTCGGCCCGGTCGCTGTTCTCGGCCGACCCCCGCACGGCGATGCCGAGGCTCGAGAAGCGGAAGAAGGCGGCGAGCCCGATCATCACTCCCATCGCGACCACGACGGCCATCACGTGGTCGCCGCTGAAGACGAGCGGGCTCCACTTCCACTCCAGCCCCGAGAGCGGTGTGCGTATGGGCGAAGGAGTGAGCGGCTCGTCGGGGTCGAGGAAGAACAGCGGGATGAACGAGGCGACGGCGACCAGCACCTGGCTCACGCCGATGGTGACGACCGTGAGCGCGAGGCGCGGGGCCTTCGACAACCGGCGCACGACGAGCACCTCGACGACCACCCCGGTGACGCATGCGAGCGCCAAGGCGAGGGGGAAGGCGAAGAGGAAGGGCCATTCCCACACCGTGGTGAGCATCACGAACAGCACCGCCCCGGCCACGCCGAGGCTGCCCTGGGCGAAGTTCACGATGCGGCCGGCCCGGTACACGAGCACGAGGCCGATCGCGAACAGGGCATCGATCGCGCCGCCGACGAGGGCCTGGGTGAAGATCGGCGGCGCCAGCACGTCGCCCTTCGCGATGAACCGCATCACCGTGCCGACCACGACCGCAGCGAGAACGGGCGCGACGGTTGCCGCGGCGCGCCGCACGGTCGCGCTCATCCCTGCACGCCCCGCGGCGGGGTGAAGATGCACTGGTCCGGCTTGCGGAACGGGAACGTCTCCGTCGGGATCTCTCCCGCCCTGTAGCGCGCCCCCATGTTCATGTAGCACCACGCGCCCGCCGACGACGAGTTCGGGTCCTTGCCGGCGTTGTCGAACCACATGAACGACGCGTAGTCGCTGTAGGTGTAATCGCCGAGGTAGTAGACGTTCGACCTCGGATCCGGGTCGCGGTAGCAGCCGCCGATCGACCAGATCGGATCAGGCGTGCGGCATGGCTGCTTCCTCAGCCCTTGCCAGAACGTCTGCGGCGTGAGGTTCGGACCCGCGTGCTGGATCCCGCCCGAGAGCTGCTGGAGGTCGCGGAAGTAGTCGTCGTCGGGCTCACCCTCGGGATCGATCTCCTTGTACGCGCGGTACCAGTCCTTGTCGGCGTCGACCCGCGGGATCTCCTCCGCGGAGAAGGTGATGAAGTGGTTCGCCTGGTTGTCGGGCATCAGGCGGCCGGTGCTGTTCGTCGAGCACCCGGCGGCGCAGAACCACTCGGGGAAGTAGCCGGTGCGCTCGGCCTCGTACGCGAGCACCACTGGCGTGATCGGGTCGACGCCCACGACGATCGTCGTGACGCCAGCCTGGCGAAGCTTGGTGACCGCTCCGGCGATCTTGCTGCTGTCGTCGTTGAGGTTGTACTCGACGACCTCTTCGTACTTGGCGCCGCACTTCGCCATTGCCGCCTCGGACTTCTGGCGGGCGCCCTTGCGGAGCTCGTCCTGGTAGACGATCAGGCCCCATTTGCGCGGGCCGTTGTAGTCGAACGCGGGCGAGATGTCCTGCCGCTCGTTGAGGTTGTTCTCGCCGAGCGGCTTGCCGATGAACTGCTTGCACAGGTATTCCGAGGCCAGGATCCGCAGCTGCTCGGAATCCATCTCGAACGAGTACGCGTACGGGTGGTTGTCCTTGTAGAACTCGGCCGGGTTGAAGTCGAAGGCGAACGTGACCATCCCGTTCTTGATCGCCTCGTTGGTGGCCGCGGCGTTCGTCGTCGCGTAGTGGCCGATGTAGGCGAAGTTGCCCTCCTCCGCGGCTTCACGGACCTTGGCCCGGGCCTGGTTCTCGTCGGTGCTGTCGACCTTCTTGATGTTGAACTGCAGGTAGCGGCCGTAGAACTCGAACCGCTCGTTGAAGTACATCTGCCACGTCTTGAGCTCGCGTTCGGTGGCCTGGTCGTCCGGCTCGTAGGAGCGACCCAGGGGCGCCTCCTCGACGGTCGACGACGTGGGAACGCCGACGGCGATGTTGATCGCCTCACCCGTGACGCCCTTCGAGGTTGCGCCGCCGTTCTCACCCGGTCCGCCGGTCCACGCCGGCACGCACAACGCCGAGTAGAGCGACTCGGTCTGGCGAGGCGGATCACCGAAGCACCCCGACCGCGGCGGGCGGGGGCGCTTGGCCGGCGCCTCCGGCGGCGTCTCCTCCTCCTCGACGACGACCTCCTCGACCGTCGGAGGCTTCGACCCGGCGGTGGACGACGAGGCGGCGCGCAACGACTGGAGCAGCGCTTCGGGCGGCGGCTCGTCCGGAGGAGCGTCGGGCGAGAACGCCGCACTCGCGTTCTGCAGATCCTGCGGTGGGCGCAGGATCGTCGGAAGGAGCAGCGCCCCGAGCGCGATCGCGACCGCGACGTACCCCATCGGAACGATGCGCTCCATCGGACGCGACGATCGGCTTCGGGCCATCAGGCGGAGGTCCTCCTGCTCAGCACGGGGGCGGGAACGGTGGCGCCGGCGCCTTGCCGGCGTCGAGCGAGTCGAGGTAGGCGGCGAACTGGTTCCGGATGTCGATCAAGTCCGGGCGGCGGCAACGCAGGGCGGTGACGCCGGAGACTCGGGCCGCAGCAGCCGCGACGAAGAACCGGTCGCATCGCTCGCTGCAGCGCTCGCCGGCGCGCTGCAGGTGGATCGAGATCGTGTTCAGCGTCTCGCCTGCGCCGCTGGCCGTCGCGAACCGTCCTCGTCGCGCACCAGGGCACGGGCGGCCGTCAGCTCGTCGGTGCGGGCCGTCGCGTACGCGGCGATGCCGCCCACGAGCAGCAGGCCGACGCACAGCACGAGCAGCGGGACCCTGGCCCGCATCAATGACGTCATGACTCCTCGGGCAGCACGCTGCGGACCAACCGTCCGAAGCGTTCGTAGGTGACGGTGACCTCGTTCGACGGCGGCTCGATCGCCACGGGAGCGCCGAAGGTGTCGAGGTCGAGTCGCACCTTGAGGTGGTTCGTCCGCCGGCGGGTCACCCGCTGGTCGAGCTCGACCTCGAAGCGACGCAGCCTGCCCTGGTCGTCGATCCAGGCCCGAGCGGGCAGCACGTCGTTGCGCGACCCGAGCAGGCGGATCAGCCGCAGTCGGGCCTCCCGTTGCTCGTCGTCGAAGTCGAGCTCCTTCATCGCCTTGTCGAGCGAGATGTTCATGTCGAACCGGGCGACCTGGACCTCGCCGATCGCCTCGTTGCCCTTCGCCTTCACGCTCCCGGTGAGCGTTCCTTCGATCAGCTCGACGATGTGGACCGGGCTCAACGTGGTCGCCGCAGCGGTGAGCGTCTGGGGCGGCGTCATCTCCCTGAGGTCGATCGGCCGTTCCTCGGTGAGCGGGTCCATGATGTCGAGGCGCGCCCACGTCCGCCGCTCCGTCGCCCTGGCGTTGCGTCGTTTGGTGAAGAGCTGGGTGTCGACGAAGACCGCTGCCGGCTCCTCGGTGCCCTCGAACGTGACGACGGCTCGCTTCGTGGAGCTGTCGATGCCGGTGGCGGCCTTGAGCGTGGGGTTGCCGGCCGCCGCGCTCGCGGCGAGCGCGGTCTCCAGCTGCGCCCGCTGGTCGGGCGCGAGCTCGGCAGCCGCCTCGCGGTCGAGCTCGAGCTCGAACGTGACCGAGCCGGTGACGGGCGAGGCTGCCTCCGCGGCCGTCAACGACGCTCGGATGCGCTTCGCCTGCGCGTCCTTCGACCCGAGCCCGCAGCCGCCGACGAGCGTCGCCACCAGCACGAGCGACAGGGCGCGAGCGACCGGCCTCGGCACGATCAGTCCCTCGGTCCGTCGAAGAGACGGCAAGGTGCCACTCAGTTCCCCCCAGCGCAGCCGGTCCCCCCGGATCGGCCTCGCCGCCACTACTTCGACGGCGACTTCCCTCGCTCCTCTCGAGCCAACCAGGTTCCTTGACGCGAGGTCAAGAGATCTTGACCTCGAGACAAGTCGTCTTTTACTGTCGGCCCCGGGATGACGGCGCCAGGGGGAACCGCCGAGCGCCCGGTCAACGAAGCGCGGGCGAAGCAGTTCACCGCCCACGGCCAAGACCGGCGGGAAGAGATCGTTCGCGCCGCGCACGAGCTCTTCGCTCGCGACGGTTACGCCGAGACCCGCATGACCGACATCGCGGCTGCGGCCGGCGTGACCAAGGGCCTCCTCTACTGGTACTTCGACAGCCGGGACGCGCTCATCGCGGAGATCGTGCGCGATGCCCGTCGACGGCTCCGCGACGCGCAGCGTGCTGCCGTCGAAGGCGTCGACGATCCCCTCGAGCGTCTCTACCTCGGCACGGCCGCGGCGGTGCGGTTCGTGATCGCCAACTTCCGCCTTTATCAGGTGTCGGAGGGATTGACGCCGCAGGTGCGGGAGGTCGCAGGCAAGTCGTCGATGGTGCACGCACGGGACGCCGCGGCGACGATCGAGGAGGGCCAGAAGCTCGGTGTCGTCCGAGCCCACGACACGCCCACCGCGATCGCGTACGCGAACGCAGGAGTCGTCAACAACATGTCGGCGAACTCGTTCTACAAGCTGATCCCGGGCACTCCTGACGAGGTCGCGCACGCGGCGGCTCGGTACGTCGTGCGAGCATGCGCGGCCGACCAGCGGATGGCCGAGGCGATCGAGGCCAAGCACGCGCTCCGGAAGCCGGGGCGGCCGCGGAGGTCGGCGCCCCGCCAGCCCTCCGCTCGCTGAGGTGCCCTTACGCTCGGCCCCGCCATGCACACGCTGCTCATCGCCAATCGGGGCGAGATCGCCATCCGCATCGCCCGCACCGCAGCCGAGATGGGGTGGCCGACCGTCGCGGTGTTCAGCGACGACGACGCCGATGCACCGCACGTCGGGCACGCCGGCCGGTCGGCCGGCCTCGGAGGCAGCGGGCCGTCGGCGTACCTCGACGTCGAGCGGGTCGTCGCGACGGCGGTCGACGCGGGGTGCACGGCACTCCACCCCGGCTACGGCTTCCTGAGCGAGAACCCCGCTCTCGCCGCCGCATGCGAGGCGGCAGGCATCGTCTTCGTCGGGCCGTCGGTCGAGGCGCTTATGCGCTTCGGCGACAAGGCAGCGGCGCGCCGGCTCGCCGCGGAGGCGGGTGTTCCGGTGGCTGTCGGAACATCGAGCGCGACCTCGATCGACGAGGCCGAGGACCTGCTCGCGTCGCTGCCGCCGGGATCGTCGTTGATGGTGAAGGCGCTCGCCGGTGGTGGGGGGCGCGGCATGCGGATCGCCTCGACGCCGGAGGAGCTGGCGTCGGCGTTCGACCGGTGCGCATCGGAGGCGCAGGCCGCGTTCGGTGACCGATCGCTCTACGTCGAGCAGCTCCTCGGCGACGTCCGCCACGTGGAGGTGCAGATCGCCGGCGACGGCACCGACGTGGTCCACCTCTGGGATCGGGAGTGCTCCCTGCAGCGCAACCGACAGAAGGTCGTCGAGGTCGCACCCGCCGTCGCGGTCGCCGACGAGGTGCGGGAACAGCTGTGGGACGCGGCCGTGCGCTTGGGCAGAGCCGTGGCATACCGGGGGCTTGCCACGATCGAGTTCCTGGTGTCACGCGACGAGCGCTCGTTCGTGTTCATCGAGGCGAACGCTCGCCTGCAGGTGGAGCACACGGTCACGGAGGAGGTGTGCGGCGTCGACCTCGTCGCGGTGCAGCTCGAGATCGCCGCCGGCAAGGCACTGCGCGACGTCGGGCTCATGGGTGCGCCCCGCCCGCAGCCGATCGGCGTCGCCGTGCAGGCCCGGGTCAACGCCGAGGAGATCACCCCGGAGGGCACGGCGCGACCGTCGAGCGGGACCATCACCACCTACGAGCCTCCCACCGGGCCGGGTGTGCGCGTCGACGGCGCCGTTCGTGCGGGCTACGCGCCGAACCCGCGCTTCGACTCGCTGCTCGCCAAGGTCGTCGTCCACGCCAGGACGGGCGGTCTGCGCGCCGCCACCGCCAAGGCCGCCCGAGCGCTCGAGGAACTGCGCATCGACGGCGTCGGGACGAACGTGACGTTCCTCCGCGCGCTGCTCGCTGACGAGCGGGTCGCCAGCGGCGACATCGCGACCACCTTCCTCGAGCGGGAGGCGGCTTCGATCGCGACGCTCGCTGCCCGCGCAGCCGGCGCGTCAGCGGCAGATGCGACGGGACGGGTCGGTGCGGTCATCGACGACGTCGACCCGCTCGCCGTCCTCCACCACGGGAAGGCGTCGACGACCGGCGCCGCAGACGGCACGCCAGTGCGCGCAGCGGCACCCGGCGATGTCGTCGCGCCGATGCAGGGGACCGTGGTCGAGATCTCCGTCGCCGTAGGCGACGAGGTCACACCCGGGCAGCAGGTCGCGGTGATGGAAGCGATGAAGATGGAGCACGTCGTCGTCGCGCCTGCCGGCGGGACGGTCACGGGCGTACGCGCGAACGTCGGCGACGCCGTCGCCGCCGGCCGCGTCCTCGCTTCCATCGCGGTGTCGGGACGCGCCGACGTCGCTCGCTCCGACGTGGACGACGTCGACCTCGACCACATCCGTCCCGACCTGGCGGAGGTCGTCGCACGGCATCAGAAGACGCTCGACGCAGCGCGGCCGGAAGCCGTCGAGCGCCGCCGCCGCACCGGTCAACGCACCGCCCGCGAGAACGTCGACGACCTGTGCGACGACGGCTCGTTCGTCGAATACTCGCCGTTGGTCGTCGCGGCCCGGCGCCGTCGCAACACGCTGGAGGAGCTGATCGACCAGACACCGGCCGACGGGCTGATCATGGGCCTGGCGACGGTCAACCGCGACCGCTTCGGCGAAGACCGGTCGCGCGTCGCGGTCATGGCGTACGACTACACCGTCCTCGCCGGAACGCAAGGCGCGAACAACCACCTCAAGCTCGACCGGATGGCGGAGCTCGCGCACCGGTGGCGGCTGCCGACGATCTTCTTCACCGAAGGAGGCGGCGGCCGTCCGGGAGACACCGAGGGCGGCGGCTACATCCGCGGATTCGAGCTGTGGGGGAAGCTCAGCGGGCTCGTACCGCTCGTCGGCGTCGTCTCCGGACGGTGCTTCGCCGGCAACGCAGCCGTGCTCGGCTGCTGCGACGTGATCATCGCGACGCGCGACACCGCGCTCGGTATGGGTGGTCCCGCGATGGTCGAAGGGGGCGGCCTGGGCGTCTTCCGGCCCGAGGAGATCGGTCCGATCGACGTCATGCAGGCGAACGGGGTGATCGACGTCCTCGTCGACGACGAAGCGGCCGCCGTCGCCGCCGCGAAGCAGTACCTGTCGTACTTCCAGGGACCCGTTGGCGACTGGACGTGCGCGGATCAGCGCCTCCTCCGGCACGTGATCCCCGAGAACCGCGTGCGGGCCTACGACGTCCGTCGCGTCATCGACCTCCTCGCCGACGACGATTCGGTACTCGAGCTCCGCCCTCGCTTCGGCCTCGCGATGATCACCGCCTTCGCCCGCATCGAAGGCCGCCCGGTCGGCATCGTCGCCAACAACCCGATGCACCTCGGCGGCGCGATCGACTCGGATGCATCCGACAAGGCCGCCCGTTTCCTGCAGGTGTGCGAGGCCTTCGACATCCCGGTCGTCTCGCTGTCGGACACACCCGGGAACATGGTCGGACCCGAGCACGAGAAGACCGGCCTCATCCGCCACTGCTCGAGGATGTTCGTGATCGGCGCCAACCTCACCGTGCCGATCCTGTCGGTGATCCTGCGCAAGAGCTACGGCCTGGGCGCGATCGCGATGACGGGCGGCAGCTACCAGGCCGCGATGTTCTGCGTGTCGTGGCCGACGGGCGAGTTCGGAGGCATGGGACTGGAGGGCTCGGTCAAGCTCGGCTACCGCAACGAGCTCGCGGCGATCGAAGATCCGGCCGAGCGGCGGGCGAAGTTCGACGAGATGGTGCAGCGCGCGTACGACGCAGGCAAGGCGCTCGCTCGGGCCACGTCGCCGGCGCTCGACGACGTCATCGACCCGGCCGACACCCGCCGTTGGATCAGCGCGGCACTCCGATCGCTTCCACCGGTACCGACCCGTACCGAGAAGAAGATCCCTTGGATCGACGCGTGGTGATCCGTCGGGGTGATCAGCGCCGGCGGGCGACCACCGTCACCAACGGCGGAAGGATGATCGGCCCGTCACCGGGGTCGGTGTCGGTGAGGTACTCGACGTAGTCGCGCACCGGGCCCGGACCGGCGCCGGCCGGTGACTCGGCCCAGGCATCCACGACCTCGAGACCGGCGTCTCGCACCAGGGCGGGAAGCAACGCGCCGATGTCGGGATGGCGGGCATCGGGCATCGAGAACGGCTCGCCGTCGATGCGGCCCGCGCTGGTGATCGCCTCCTGCGCGACCACCCACCCGTTGTGGCGCACCGCCGCCCCCATGCGACGCAGCACGAGGACGGGGTCGACGACGTGCATCAACAGGAACCGGCAGAACGCGAGGTCGACCGCTTCCGGCAGGGTCAGCTCCTCGGCCGCCTGGGTGATGGCAACGACCTGAGCGCCGTGCTCGGCCGCCGCCTTGGCGACCTCGTCGCGAGCGCGAGCGTCGCTGTCGACGGCGTAGATCCGACCGTCGCGGCCGACCACCTCGGCCAGCGCGACGCTGACGTCACCGCCTCCGGCGCCCACGTCGACGCACGTCCATCCTTCGCGCAGCCCCAACCGGTCGAGCGCGGTCGCCAGCGGTCGGCGGTAGACGTCGTTGCGGAGACCGAGCTCGATCATGGTGCGGAGGCTACGGCGGCCAGCAGGTCGTCGACCGACGGTCGCTCCTCCGGTCCGGTCTGCCGGAACGCGAGCACCACGCGGCCGTCGCGCCCGACGACGAAGTCGCCGCCGAGCTGCGACGTGTCCTCCGTCGGCTTCTCCACCCGGCCGCCATGCCTGATCAGTGAGAGATAAAGAGCCCAGACCTTCGGACCCCAGACCCGCCACACACCACCGCGCCCGAGGCCGTAGGCGCGGTACACCTCACGCGTCTCGTCGGTGACGCATCGCAACGGCGCGACGTAGCGGCCGCGGTAGCCGCGCAGGTTCCGGGCGCGCGTGAAGAGGATGACGACCACCTCGGCATCGTGGGCGTCGAACTCGTCGAGACGGTCGCGCACGGCGGCCGCGTGTGCCTTGCAGGGCAGTCAGGCGAGGTGCCGGTGGAAGATCAGCACGACCGGACGGCCGCGATGGTCGGCGAGGCGCCACGTGTTGCCGTCGTGGTCGGGCAGTTCGATCGCGGGGGCGGCATCGCCTTCGTGCACAGCCATCCCCGTAGCATCGCAGCTCGTGCCGAGAACTGATCCCGCCGTCGCCGACGAGCTCGTCGCCTCCGTTCGCTCCTGGGTGGAGAAGGAGGTCGTGCCGGTTGCCTCCGATCTCGAGCACGCGGACGAGTACCCCGAGGCGCTGGTCGCGGCGATGCGGGAGATGGGTCTGTTCGGGGCGACGATCCCGGAGGAGTACGGCGGCCTCGGCCTCGACACCCTCACCTACGCCCGGATCGTCGAGGAGCTGTCTGCGGGCTGGATGTCTCTCAGCGGCGTCGTCAACACCCACCTGATCTGCGCGACGCTGATCAAGCTGCACGGAACCGACGAGCAGAAGCAGACCTGGCTCCCGCAGATGGCGTCCGCCGAACGTCGCGGATGCCTGTCGCTGTCGGAGCCGGACGCGGGCAGCGACACCCGGAACATCCGCTGCAAGGCCCAGCCCGACGGTGACGAGTACGTGATCGACGGCACGAAGATGTGGGTGACGAACGGCGAGCGTGCCGGGATCATCGCCCTCGCCGCCCGCGCGCCAGAGGGAATCACCTGCTTCATCGTCGAGAAGGAGCCGGGGCCGACCCACGGCGGCATCGCGGTCTCGAAGAACATCGAGAAGCTCGGCTACAAGGGCATCGAGACCGTCGAGATGACCTACACCGATCACCGTGTTCCTGCGACGTGGGTGCTCGGCGGCAAGGAGGCGGGTCTCGGCCGCGGGCTCCCGCAGATCCTCGCCGCGCTCGAGCTGGGCCGGGTCAACATCGCGGCGCGAGCGTGCGGTGTCGGCCGTGCCGCGTTCGAGGCAGCCATCCGGTACGCGCAGCAGCGCCACACGATGGGGGTCCCGATCGCGGCCCACCAGGCGATCCAGTTCAAGCTGGCCGAGATGGCCACCAAGCTCGAGGCCTCGCGCCTGCTGACACGCTCGGCGGCCGAGAAGTTCGACTCCGGCGAGCGGGCCGACGTCGAGGCGGGCATGGCCAAGTACTTCGCATCCGAATCCGCCTTCGAGATCGCGACCGAGTCGATGCGCATCCACGGCGGCTACGGCTACACGACGGAGTTCCCGGTCGAGCGCTACTACCGCGACGCGCCGCTGATGATCATCGGGGAAGGCACGAACGAGATCCAGCGGCTCGTGATCGCCCGCGGTCTGCTGAAGCGCTACGAGATCTGACTTCGCCGCGTCGGGTCAGCGGGCGGCGAGCCAGCCTTCGAACTCGTCCGCGGGCAGGGCTTCCGACACGTGGTGTCCCTGGACGACGTCGCATCCGAGATCGTCGAGCGTCTCCAGGACCGCCGTCGTCTCCACGCCTTCGGCGACCACCCGCAGGCCGAGCTCGTGGCCGAGGCCGATGATCGTCTGTACGACGGCCGCGCCGTGGTCGCTGTCGAGCTCGAGGACGAACGACCGGTCGATCTTGAGCTCGTCGAGCGGGAGCTTCGACAGGTACGACAGCGACGAGTAGCCGGTTCCGAAGTCGTCGATGCTGAGCTCGGCGCCGATCGCCTGCAGGCGGCGAAGGATCAGTCGAGCCATCGGCAGGTCTTCTGCCATCTGCGTCTCGGTGAGCTCGAGGGTGAGCTTGCCGGGCGCGAGGGAGTACCGGTCGAACACCCGATTGAGCCAGCGCACCAGGTACGGGTCGTAGAGGTTCTTCGTCGAGATGTTGGCCGACACGTGGATGTCGATGCCCACGCCGTGCCACGCATGGAGCTGTCGACCCGCTTCGTCGAGAACCCAGTGCGAGAGCGGGCCGATGAGGCCGCTGTCCTCCGCGATGGGCACGAACTCGCCAGGTGACACCAGGCCGAGCTCCGGGTGCTGCCAGCGCACGAGCGCTTCCGCGCCGACGACCCGCCCGGTCGCGACGTCGAGCTTCGGCTGGTAGTGCAGGGCGAGGTCGCCGCCGGCGATCGCGTCCCGAAGGTCGGACTGCAGGGTGAGGCGCCTCACGTTGTAGCGGTCGTCCTCGGGCCGGTAGACGACGCTGCCGCGCCCGGTCGCCTTCGCCGTCCACATCGCCACGTCGGCCTTGCGGAGCAGTTCCTCCGCCTCGGTCGCGTGGTCGGGCCACACGGCGACGCCGAGGCTCGCGCCGGCGCGGATCGACAGCTTGCCGATGGTGAACGGGTCTGCGAAGACCCGCGCGATCTGAGCCCCGACGCTCTCGGCCACCCTCGTGCTCGCGCTGCGCACGAGCAGCGCGAACTCGTCGCCGCCGACGCGGCACACGGCACCAGACGCAGCGGGGTGCGCGGCGAGCCGCCGGCTCACCTGCGCCAGGAGCACGTCGCCTTGGGAGTGCCCCAGGGTGTCGTTGACCTCCTTGAACCGGTCGAGATCGAGCACGACGACGGCGAGCTTCGTGTCGGACGTCCTGGCGTCGGCCAGCGCGGCATCGAGCAGGGCGAGGAACTCGTCGCGGTTCGCGAGACCCGTGAGAGCATCGACGCGCTTGGCATCGCGGTGTGCGGTGACGTCGATCAGCACGAGTCCGATGCGGCTGTCTGGCATCGGGTGGAGCCGAGCCTCGAAGGTGCGCCCGTGCGCTTCCAGATCGCCGATGACGTGGTCGCTGCGGTCGGCCTGCGTCTCGATCAGCGCGAGGAGCAGCCGCGGGTCGTCGACGATCCTGTCGGCTGCCTCGTCGGGCGCGAGAGGTCGAGCGAGCATCCGCCGTGCTGCTTGGTTGGCATCGGCGACGACCAGGCGAGCACCTCGGGGCTCCCACACCACCATCCCCACGTCGACCGCGGAGAAGAGCTGCTCGTGCACGGACCCCACGCCGACAGTGTGGGCGCCGGGCGTCGTTTGCGAAATGGCCCGAACGGGCTAGGCCGCGGCCAGCTCCGTGACCAGGCGCGCGAGGCGCGAACGATCGTCTTCCTCGATCTCCAGGAACACGATCCGGTACTCGTAGCCTTCGTCGACCACCGATGTCTGCAGGATCGCGCCGAGCGCGACGAGGTCGTTCCCACCCGGGATCGAGAGCGTGACGGTTGGGTCGCCGCCGGGCGGGAACCGAGTGCCCGTCCTCACCCTGCAGCCGCCCTCGCTCACGTCGACCGTCTCGCCGACGACCGAGACGAGCGCGCCGGGATCGTCGAAGTTCGACAGCACGGCAGCGAGCGTCCGCCGCGCACGAGGCGACTGGCGCCGCTGGACACGCTCGACGTCGTGGACTCGCAGGTCGATCACCGCGTCGCGCCCCCCGTCGTGCGGGACCGCCGTCGCGCTGATCCGGTAGAGCGCGTCGGGCGCGAAGAAGCTGGCGACGACGTCGCAGGCGTCTCCGGGCGGGCGAGGTGATGCACCGAGGTCGACCACGACGGGGGAGCCCTCCAGCCCCTCGTCGTCGAGCACGACCCCGGTCAGGCAGTCGTCGAGCCCGTCGACCTCGATGAGCGCGACCTGCCCCGGCACGGGCCTCCAGGCGAACGGCATACCGACACAGCTACCCCTTTCGCCGAAACGGGACAAGGCATACGCGAGGAAATGACACGCGCGGGTGGTGGGCCCATGGCCCGGTTTGGAGGACCACCCTCCGGCGCTCGTAACGTCGGCGACGTGACTGTGCACGATCGCCCCTTCGGTCGCTACTTCGAGGACTTCGAGGTCGGTGACATCTACAAGCACTGGCCCGGCAAGACGATCACCGAGTACGACGACCATCTCTTCTGCATGATCACGATGAACCACCACCCGGTGCACACCAACGCGTGGTTCGCGGAGAACGAGAGCCCGCACGGCAAGAACCTCGTCGTGGGCAACCTGGTGTACTCGATCGTCCTCGGGATGAGCGTGCCCGACGTGAGCGGCTCGGCGATCGCCAACCTCGAGGTGGAGACGCTGCGTCACCAGTTCCCCACGTATCACGGCGACACGATCTACGCCGAGACGCGCGTGCTCGGGAAGCGGGAGTCGGCGTCGAAGCCTGATCGCGGCGTCGTCACGGTCGAGACGAAGGGCTTCAACCAGCGAGGCGAGGAAGTCTGCTACTTCCGTCGGAAGGTCATGGTGTGGAAGCGCGACAACGCGCCTCAACGCGGCCGTCCGTACTCGGACGACACGCAGCAGGTCTGGGGCGACCTGCCCGGCGCCTGACGTACCCGGGGTGATCCACTCGGCGGCGGAGAAGGGCTTCGGCCGCGGCGCGCGCGACTACGAGGCCGGGCGACCGAGCTATCCCGTCGCGGCCGTCGACCTGATCGTCGCCGAGTTCGAGATCGGTCCGTCGACCTTCGTCGTCGACGTCGGCGCGGGCACGGGCAAGTTCACCCGGTTGCTCGTTCCGACCGGGGCGCGCCTTCTCGCGGTCGAACCGGTGGCGGAGATGCGCGCGGTGTTCTCCGAGGCCGTTCCAGGAGTCGAGATCGTCGAGGGGACCGGCGAGTCGCTGCCGCTCGGCGACGGATCGGTCGACGTCGTCACCGCCGCCCAGTCGTTCCACTGGGTGGATCCCGTACGTGGCGCGGCGGAGTGCCACCGCGTGCTGCGGCAGGGCGGCGGCGTCGCGCTGCTCTGGAACTCGCGTGACACCACCATCGGCTTCACGAGGCGTATCAAGGAGCTCATGGATCGCGTCGCCGGCACCGCACCTCGGTACGCGAGCGAGCACGACGACGACTGGAAGGACGCGTTCGCCAACCACGGTGGCTTCACCGCGCTGCAGGTGCGACAGTTCCGTCTCGACCACCCGACGTCGCTCGATGCCACGCTCGCGAGGGTTTCGTCGACGAGCTACGTCTCCGCGATGGACGACGCCGCTCGCGCCGCGGTGCTCGACGAGGTGCGCACGATCCTCGACGAGGAAGGCGTCGGCGAGACGTTCACCGAGCCGTACGTCACCGAGGTGTTCTGGTGCCGCAAGCGCTGACCGCCGCGCTTCTCGAGTGGAGCAGGAGCGAGGGATGGCGCGACCTCCCTTGGCGGCGGACGAGAGACCCGTGGGCGATCCTCGTGAGCGAGCTGATGCTCCAGCAGACGCAGGTGTCTCGCGTGCTGCCGAAGTACCTCGCGTTCCTGCGGCTGTTCCCGACGCCCGCCGAGTGCGCGGCGGCGCCCGTCGGCGACGTGGTCCGCATGTGGGCGGGGCTCGGCTACAACCGGCGAGCGGTCAACCTCCATCGCGCAGCGGTGGCGTGCGTCGAGGAGCACGGCGGCCTTCTGCCCGACACCCTCGAGGACCTGCTCCTGCTACCCGGTGTGGGGCCGTACACCGCCCGGGCGGTGCTCGCCTTCGCCCACGAGCAGGACGTCGCGGTGCTCGACACGAACGCGGCTCGCGTCGTCGCGCGGATCAACGGCCATCGCATGACACTGGGCGACGCGCAGACGGCAGCCGACTCGTTGGTGCCCCCGGGTGAAGGGTGGCGGTGGAACCAGGCGATCCTCGACCTCGGTGCCACGGTGTGCACGAAGCGCTCGCCGCGCTGCGAGCGCTGCCCCGTCTTCCGCTCGTGCGCGTGGTTCGCGACGGGGCGCGCCGCCACCGATCCCGCAGAAGGGAGCGGAGGCACCAGCGGCCGCCAATCTCCCTTCGACGGCTCCGACCGCCAGGGCCGCGGCCGCCTCGTCGACGCGCTCCGGCTGGGTCCGCTACCGCTCGATCGAGTCCCGCTGGTCGCGGGCTGGCCGGACGACCCCGCTCGCGCAGACCGGGTCGCAGCGTCCCTCGTCGCCGACGGGCTGGCCGAGCTCAGCTCGGATCGTCGGGTCTTGAAGCTCCCGAGGTGACGGCCTCGATGATCTCGTCGTAGGCGGCCTCGGCGAGGGCACGCATCTCATCGTCCGTGCGGTCCTGGATCGGGTGCGCGACGAACACCCGCGCGACGTCGATGCCGAGCGACTTCACCTGCGACGCGGCCGCCACTTCGAACTCCGTCGAGGCGACGAAGACGCCGGGCACGCCACGCCCTTCCAGATCAGCGATGTCGTGCACACTGCACGACGTGCAGCTCCCTCAGTCGGCGAGCGCCTCGATCACCACGTCGCAGGTGACCGAGATCTCGTGGCGCAGGTCGACCGGCGCGTTCTTGGTGAACGTCGGCTTCTTGAAGCGGATCACCTCGACGCCGTCGATGCGCTCCCTGAGCAGCTCCTCCAGGCGGTCGAGGAAGACGTTGCCTCGAGGCTTGGTGATGTCGAGCAGGCCGATCGTCTTGCCGCTCAGGGACTCGAGGCGCGCCGTGAGCTGGCGCTCAGCGGGCTGACGTTCGCCCGTCGGATCGAGAACAGTCACAGCCACGGCTCGACCTCCATCGTCACCGGCTGGCTGCCGGTCGCTCCGTTCACCCAGCCTCCCACGATCGCGGAGAACAAGCCGGCCGTCCCCCCTGCGTGGACGAGCAGGAGCCCGTCGGGACGGAACTTCGGCAGCGTGGCGTCGGCGAACGCCTCCGGCACGCCCTCCTCGATGCCGCCTGCGCCGCGCACGATCTCCGAGCCCGGCAGCTGCAGCAACGAATGCAGCTCCTCGATGACGCGGGGACGTGACCAGCCGGCCTCGCGGAACACGCGCGCGTGCTCGGGCGACACCACCACCACGGCGTCGAACGACATCGGGAGCTTCGGATGTGCCACCGTCCGCAAGCACGCGGCGAAGGAGCGGGCCAGAGAAGCCGCCGATCGTGAGAGCTGATCGACGATCCCGCGGACGCCTTCACCCGCGAACAAGGTGACCGTCGACGCACCGGCAGCGTGGCCACGACTGACGGACAGCGGCTCCCACGGCGAACCTTCCTCGTCCTCCGCGAAGCAGAACGAGTACTTGCCGGGATTCCCCAGCGTCGCCCGGTCGATCTCGCCGGGACGGCCGCCACCGACGTTGCGGACGACGAGCTGGAGCGCACGGCCGATCGTGGCGTTGGCCCGGTTGCCCTGACCCAGCGCGTTGTGACCCGAGTTCATCCCGACGGCGCGGGCGATCGGACCGTTCACCACGATCATCGGCCCCGAGAAGTAGGTCGTCGCGAGGAGCCCGTGCATGTTGAACTCGTCGGTGCACGCGGCAGCGACTGCGGCCAGCACGACCGGCAGGTACTCCGGCTTGCACCCAGCCATCACCGCGTTGATGGCGACCTTCTCGACCGTGCACTCCACGAGATCCGGAGGCACGACGGCGACGATGTCGTCTGGGGCGCGGGAGGTGCCCTCGAGCATCCGCAGCACGCGTGCTTCCGTCGGCGGCACGACCGGAAGACCGTCGGTCCATCCTCGGTCGAACATCGCCTCGATCTCGTCCTCGATCGATGCGATCTCCACCCGGCGGGCACGGAGCTTCGACCCGCCGAAGCGAACGGCGAGGTCGTCGGCGACACCGGGGTCGAGCGTCTTCGAACCGCAGCCGGGACGATGAGGCGGGAGACCCTCGCCGAGCCCGTCGACGCCGGTGACCCGTTCCCAGGCGACCGCGTCCCACCCCTCGAGCCGCTCGACCTCGCGGCCGCTCCCGTCGAGGACGACGATGGTCGGCACCGTCTCGATCCCCATCGAGTACGACTCGACGAGACCGGCGGCGTCGTCTTCCGACACGACGCGCGCGTCGATGCGGGGAAGCAGCGGCGTGACCAGCTGGCACGTCGGGCAGTCGCTCTTGACGACGACGACCAGCTGCCGCGTCATCGGACGAGGAAGTCGAGGATCAGGTCGTTCACCTCGTCCGGCTTCTCGAGCTGGAGGAAGTGGCCCGCGCCCTCGATCACCTCGACTCTCGATCCTTCGGCGAGCAGCGGCCGGGCGGCCTCGGCCATCGACACGCCGATGCAGCCATCCTGCGCGCCGTGGAGGTACAGCGTGGGCTGCGTGGGAACGGCACCGGTGGCGCCCTGCTCGGCGCTCAGCGACGCGGACTGCTGCTGCGGGTTGAACGTCGCCCGGTAGTAGCCGAGGGCCGCGGCAAGGTTCTCCTGCGTCCCCAGCGCCTTGCGCACATGCTCCATGTCTTCGGTGGCGTCGTACCCCGGCGACCAGTCGTCCCACAGGCGAGCGATGAACTCCAGGTCGTTCGCGGCCACGATGAAGTCGGCGACCGGACCCTGGAAGAAGTACATGTAGAAGCTCTTCTTGATCTGGTCGTAGGAGAAGAACTGGCTGGCGAGGGCGGGGCCGACGGGCACGGCCATCGCCACGCACTTCGCCCACCGCTCGGGATGCATCACCGCTGTGCCGTACGCGGCGTTCGCGCCCCAGTCGTGGCCGATCACGACCGCTCGTTCGTCGCCGCCGAGCGCGGTCCACAGCTCGTTCGCATCCCGGACGAGCGCGCCCGTCTGGTAGAGGCCGTCGGCGGGCACCTGGGTCGGCGCGTAGCCGCGCAGGAAGGGGGCGACACCGCGGAAACCGGCCTCGGCGAGGCGGGGGAGGAGGTGCCGGTAGGTGTGGGCGGTGTCCGGGAAGCCGTGGAAGCAGAGGGCGAGCGGCGCATCCTCGGCGCCGGCGGCCAGGTAGCCGAACTCGACGCCGTTCGCGGTGATCGTTCCCTCGACGAGTGTGTTCACGCCGCGAACGTAATCATCAAGGCGCCTCTCCGCGATGCCGAGGGAACTACGTGCCCCATCCCTTGCTCGACGACATGCTTCGCCGGCTGGCGGAAGCGGATGGCTCAGACCTGCACGTGAAGGTCGGATCGCCTGCGCGGATCCGGGTGAACGGCGCGCTCCGGCGGCTCGACGACATCCAGATCACGCCGGAGGTCACGGCGGAGATGGCAGCAGCGATCATGCGCGACGACGTGGCCGAGCACTTCGAGGGCCACAGCGACGCTGACTTCGCGTACGCCGTGCCCAGCCTCGGCCGCTTCCGTGTGAACGCCTTCCGCCAGCGCGGCACGGTCGGCCTCATCTTCCGTCGCGTCCGTACGTCCGCGGCGTCGTTCTCCGAGCTGGGCCTGCCCGACGTGGTGCAGCGCCTGGCCACGGAGCACCGCGGTCTCGTCCTCGTCACCGGACCCACCGGCTCCGGCAAGACGACGACCCTCGCCGCGATGATCGACTACATCAACGAGAACCGCGAGTGTCACATCGTGACGATCGAGGATCCGATCGAGGTGCTGCACAAGGACAAGGCGGCCTCGATCAACCAGCGCGAGATCGGCTTCGACACCGACAACTTCGCCTCTGCCATGCGTGCCGCGATGCGTCAGGACCCCGACGTCATCCTCGTCGGCGAGATGCGCGACCAGGAGACCGTCGCCGCTGCGCTGTCGGCGGCGGAGACCGGCCACCTCGTGCTCTCGACGCTCCACACCATCGACGCCGCCGAGACGATCAACCGCATCGTCGACTTCTTCCCGCCCCACCAGCAGCACCAGATCCGCGTCGCGCTCGCCGGTTCGCTGAAGGGGACGCTCTGCCAGCGCCTCGTGCAGACCGCTGATGGTCAGGGACGGGTCGCCGCGCTCGAGGTCATGGTGACCAACGGCCGCATCCAGCAGTGCATCATCGACCCGGGTCGGGGCGGCGACATCCACGAGATCATCGCCGACGGCGAGTACTACGGGATGCAGACCTTCGACCAGGCGCTGGCCAAGCTGTACGAGCAGGGCCAGGTCGACATCCGCGGCGCGATGACGGCGGCCTCGAGCCCGCACGACCTCAAGGTCATGCTCCAGCAGCGCGGCCTCATGGCCGCGACGAATCGATAACACTTCCTCGCTCCTGGTCGCTTCGCTCCCCTCCCGCTCGGGCGCGGCTACTCGCTGGCGCTCCTTACGCCGCCGCGGCGACACGTCGATGGGTCTCCTTCCTGTTGCTCCCCAGTGCGTCTTCTCCTGTTGCGCACGTTGCTTGCAACAGTTGCTGTGGCCTTGGTCACACGAGAAGGAATTGCGTTAAGGCGTGGGTAACCTTCCACGTCACCGAGGGGGGAAGTGTCCTGGTGAAGGTGACGTTTTGGGGGGTGCGCGGAAGCACCCCGTGCCCATCTGAAGCGAACCGGCGCTACGGCGGCAACACGGCATGCGTGTCGCTCGAGGTGGCCGGCGAGGCGCCGATCCTCCTCGACCTCGGCACGGGCCTCCGCTTCTTCGGCGAGACCCAGCCCCTCGACGGGTCCTTCAAGGGAACCGCCCTCATCACCCACATCCACTGGGACCACGTGCAGGGCCTGCCGTTCTTCCCGCCGGCGGATCGCGTGGGTGCGGAGTTCGACATCTACGGGCCCCGCCAGGCCGAAGGCGCTCTCGGCGATGTCTTCGGTGACCTGATGCGCCCGCCGTACTTCCCGGTCCACTTCACCGACCTCCGTGGCGCGATCCGCTTCCACGACGTGGTGGAGGACGACGTGTCTATCGGCAACGCCAAGGTGCGGGTCCGTGAGGTTCCTCACTGCGGCCCGACCGTCGGCTACCGGATCGACTGGGACGGCGCGTCGGTCGCCTACATCAGTGACCACCAGGCTCCTCTCAGCCTCGACCAGGTCGCCGATTCGGTCCTCGAGCTCTGTGAAGACGTCGACCTGCTGATCCACGACGCGCAGTACACCCGCGAGGAGTTCGCGGAGAAGTCGCACTGGGGTCATTGCACGGTCGACTACGCGGTGCTGGTCGCCAAGGAGTCGCGGGCGAAGCGGCTCGCGCTCTTCCACCACGACCCCGCGCACGGCGACGACTTCGTCGACAAGCTCCTCGCCGAGGCCCGTTGCCTCGGCGCCCTCGCCAACATCGAGGTGCTCGCGGCATCCGAGGGTTTGAGCCTGCAGCTCGGCAACTCCTAGCGTCCCACCCTCGTGGCTGACGATCTCGAGGAGAGCGGAGCGCCGACGTTCGACGTCGCCCACCTGCGCCAGGTGATGGGGCACTTCGCCACGGGGGTCACGATCATCACGGCGATGGACGGCCGCGACCCCGTCGGCTTCACCGCGCAGAGCTTCCAGTCGCTGTCGCTCGACCCGCCGCTCGTCCTCTTCAGCCCGCAGAAGGCGTCGACGACGTGGCCGAAGATCAAGGCCGCTGGCACCTTCTGCGTGAACATCCTCTCCGACGACCAGGAAGCGGTGTGCCGGACGTTCGCGACCAGCGGCGCCGACAAGTTCCGCGGCATCGGGTGGGTTCCGGGCCCCCGCACCGGTGCGCCGCTGCTGCGCGACGTACTCGCGTGGGTCGAGGGTGAGATCGTGGCCGAGCACGACGGTGGCGACCACGTGATCGTCGTCGGCAAGGTCCTCGACCTCCACGTGGAGCACGAGGGTCGTCCGCTGCTGTTCTACCGGGGCGGCTTCGGCCGGTTCGAGGTCTGAGGAGGTACTGACGTGGCTGCGACCTTCTCCTTCGAGACCACCGAGATCGACGGGCTGCTCGTCCTCACGATGAAGGAGGGCGTCGACGACCGAGGCGTCGTGCGGGAGTTCTTCCGTACGTCGGCGTGGGCCGACGCAGGACTGCCGGAGCTCGGTCCATGGCGGCAGCTGAACGTCACCGAGTCGAAGCGGGGAGCGATCCGCGGGCTCCACGGCGAGGCGATGACGAAGCTCGTCGCCGTCGTGGCGGGCGAGGGCTTCGGCGTGTACGTCGACACTCGCCCGGAGTCGCCGACGTTCGGCGCGATCGTGACGGTTCCGCTGGTCAGCGGTCGTCAGGTGCTCGTGCCGAAGGGGGTCTGCAACGGCTACCAGTCGGTGACCGACACCCAGTACGTGTACTGCTTCGACGACGAGTGGCGGCCGGGGATGTCAGGCATCGCCGTCAACCCTCTCGACCCCGCCCTCGGCATCGAGTGGCCGGTGCCGGTCGACGTGCACGATCGCTCGCAGGTGTCGGAGAAGGACGCGAACCTGCCGTCGTTCGCCGAAGCGACTCAGACCGCAGCCAAGTAGCGGTTCACCGCTTCGGCGCCCACGAACCGGTCGGTGACGTGGCCGTCGGCGTCGGCGAGCAGCACCGTCGGGGCGCTGCGCACGCTGAAAGCATCCGCGAGGTGGGGCTCCCGGGTCGCGTCGACCGTCACAACGTGCGCGTCCGGGTCGACATCGGCCAGCTTCTCCTTCACCGGCCCGCAGCTCGCGCAGTACGGCGTGGTGAAGACGACCCACGTCCGGGCTGCCGACGGGTGCCGGAGCTGATCGGGCAGGCGCGGGTGTGCGGGTGTCGCCGACTGCAGGGCGGCTCGGTACCGGAGGTACCAGCCGCGGGCGAAGACGAGCCCGAAGACGATGAGCGTGACGATGACGAACTTCATGCGGCGAGCTCGACTCCTCGGCGGCGGGCGAACAGCAGGTAGATCTCGCAGCCGACGCAGATGCCGGTGACCGCAGCGAGCCCGGCCAGTGCGGCGACGATCAGCGCCAGCGCCCACCCGAGACCGACCGCACCAGCAGCGAAGGCGATCGTCGCTGCGAGGAGGAAGATCACACCGACGGCCGCGGCGAAGCGCGGCGGACGAGGGTCCTCGAGCTCGGCCGGAGGAGCGAGGCGCGGCTTGATCACCTCGGCGTAGAGCCGGAGGAACGGACCGTAGCGAGGCCCGAACGCGGCGCCCAGGAAGAGCACCACGGCGAACAGCGGAGCGACCCAGCGCGCGTCGGCGAGGAACCCGCCGAGGAGCGCGACGGTCAGTACGGCCTGGTTGAAGCGCGGTCCTCGCGGATCGATCGCCTTCGGCGTTCCCCTCGATGCCATCACGCCACTGTAAACCTGACCAACCCGGTCGACAATTCCCGACCGGGCGAGATCCTCAGGTTCAGCGCCGTTTCTTCAGCAGACCGAACACGCCTCGGGCGACGGTGTTCATCATCTGCCGGCCCTCGCGCGACTTGAGATAGCCGACCACGGCGTTCTCGTCGTCCTTGCTCCGCCCGCGTCCTCGTCCCTTCGGCTGGCGCGGCGGTGTGCGCCGGATCTCCTCTGCCGCTTCGTCCGAGGCGGCTTCCGCGGCCGCTGCCTCCGCGAGGCGCCTCGCCAGCTTCTCGCGGGCCGACTCTCGGTCGACCTCCTCGGCGTACTTCGACCACAGCACCGACGACCGCGCCGCGGAGTCGATGGCCTCGTCGCCGATCGCGGCCATCAGCGATGACGGCGGACGGAGCCTCGTCCACACCACCGGCGTCGGTGCCCCGCGCTCGGAGAGGATCGTGATCATCGCCTCGCCGGTGCCGAGCTGGGTCAGGTCCTCCTCGAGGTCGTAGTCGGACGTCTTCGGATACGTGGTGACGGCGGCCTTGAGCGCCTTCGCGTCCCGGGGCGTGAAGGCTCGGAGCGCGTGCTGCACCCGGTTCCCCAGCTGGGCGAGGATGGTGTCCGGCACGTCGTCGGGCAGCTGGGTCACGAAGAAGACGCCGACGCCCTTCGACCGGATCAGCCGCACCGTCTGGGCGACCTGTTCGAGGAAACCCTTCGACGCGTCGGCGAACAGCAGGTGGGCCTCGTCGAAGAAGAAGACCAGCTTCGGCTTGTCGAGATCACCGACCTCCGGCAGCTCCTGGAACAGCTCCGCGAGCAGCCACATGAGGAACGTGGAGAACAGCTTCGGCTTGTCCTGCACGGCGGCCAGCTCGAGGCACGAGATCACGCCTGCGTCGCCCTCGGTGCGGAGAAGGTCGGACACCTCGAGCTCCGGTTCGCCGAAGAACGCATCGCCGCCCTGGTCTTCGAGCTCGATGATCTTCCGGAGGAGGACGCCGGCGGTCGCGGTCGAGAGCCCGCCGATCTCCTTGAGCTCGCTCTTCCCCTCGTCGGAGGTGAGGAACTTCAGGACCTCGCGGAGGTCGTCGAGGTCGAGGAGCGCGAGCCCGTTCTCGTCGGCGTACCGGAACACGAGGGACAGCGACGACTCCTGCGTCTCGTTGGCGCCGAGCACCTTCGCCATGAGGGTCGGCCCGAACGACGAGACGGTCGCCCGAACGGGGACGCCGGGGCCAAGACCGCCGAGCGACAGGAACGTCACGGGGTGGCCCTCCGGCGTCCACTCGATGCCGAGATCCTGCACCCGGGTGGTGACCCGGTCGTTCGCCTCGCCCGGCTTCGAGATCCCGGCGAGGTCTCCCTTCATGTCGGCTGCGAAGACGGGCACGCCGATCGACGACAGCTGCTCCGCGAGGAGCTGCAGGGTCTTGGTCTTGCCGGTGCCAGTGGCTCCTGCGATCAGACCGTGGCGGTTGAGCATGGCGGCCGGCACCTGGACCGTGGCGTCCTTGTGGAGCTTCCCGTCCACGATGCCGCGCCCGAGGTCGATCGCCGCGCCGTCCGTCGCGTACGCCTCGGCGACTCGCTTGGCGAAATCACGCTCCGTGCCCATCCGCCGACGCTACCCAGCGGCGCGTATCGGTCAGCAACACCTGAAGCTTTAGCGGGTCGAACGAGGTTTAGGAGGAATCCCACATCGGGAGAACGAACTTCACCGATGACCACGGAATGTGGTGGTCGGCAACAGGCGGGCCGAACCACGAGGAGCCGGGGATGGAACTGCAGGCGCTGGGGCTGTCGGAGCAGGTCGTTCGCTCGAACGCGGACGTCGCTGTCGCTCGAGAGCGGAACCGACAGCGACGGATGCGCCGGCTGCTGACGGTGCTCGCACCACTGGCGACGTGGGTGTTCGTCCGCTTCATGCTCGGCGACCCCGTCAGCCCAGGCCTCCCGTCGATCCCCCAGGAGTGGGGCCCGTTCCTGCCCGGTCTGATGATCATGACCCTGCTGATGGTCGTGATCGTCGTCCCGATGCTCGGCGCGGGTCGGTCGCCCCACGTGCTCTACCGAGCCAGCGAGATCGACACCTCGCTCGACGACGTCGTCGGCTGCGACGTGGTGAAGGACGAGATCGTCAAGTCGCTGAACCTCTTCCTCGCCCACAAGACCTTCCGGGAGACCATGGGCGGCACCGCCCGGCGGGCGATCCTCTTCGAGGGCCCTCCCGGCACCGGCAAGACCTACATGGCCAAGGCCATGGCTCGCGAGGCCGGCGTTCCCTACCTGTTCGTGAGCTCGTCGGCGTTCCAGTCGATGTACTACGGCCAGACCAACCGCAAGATCCGTTCGTACTTCAAGGCTCTCCGCAAGTACGCCCGCGAGGAGGGCGGCGCGATCGGCTTCATCGAGGAAATCGACGCCATCGGCGCCGCGCGGTCGGGCATGGGCGGCGGTGGAGGCCGCGAGGGCGTCAGCGGCGTCGTCAACGAGCTGCTCATCCAGCTGCAGTCGTTCGACACTCCGACGTTCTCCGACAAAGCGAAGGGTGTCTTCGTCGACTGGATCAACAAGTGGCTGCCGGAGCGTGCTCAGCTACGGAAGCCGGCGCCGGAGCCTGCGAACATCCTCGTGATCGGCGCGACCAACCGCCGGGCCGACCTCGACCCTGCCCTGCTCCGCCCGGGCCGCTTCGATCGCTCGATCTACTTCGACCTGCCGAACCGTCGTGGCCGGCGCGAGATCATCGACTACTACCTCGCGAAGAAGTCGCACGCGCCGGCGCTCGACGATCCGGCCGTCCGCGACACCCTCGCGGCGATGACGCTCGGCTACAGCCCGGTCATGCTCGAGCACCTGCTCGACGAGGCGCTGGTGTGGGCGCTGCGCCGCGGCGCCGACGCCCTCGACTGGAACGACATCCAGCAGGCGCGCATGACCGAGGAGCTCGGCTTGAAGCAGCCGGTCGAGTACACCGAGGCGGAGCGCCGCGCGATCGCGACCCACGAGGCCGGCCACGCGACGGTGGCCCACCTCGTCGGCAAGAGCCGCAAGCTCGAGGTCCTCTCGATCATCAAGCGTGGACAGGCCCTCGGCCTCCTCGCCCACTCCGATCTCGAGGAGCGCTTCACCAACACGAAGTCGGAGATCGAGGCTCGCATCGCGATCAGCTTCGGCGGCATGGTCGCCGAGGAGCTGTTCTTCGGCGAGTCGGGCACCGGCCCCGCCGGCGACCTCCAGGCTGCGACCTCGGCCGCCGCCCAGATGGTCGGTTCGTTCGGCATGAAAGACACGCTCATCTCCTACGACCTGATGGCCGGCCCTCCGGGCGCGAGCGTCGTGTCGAAGGTGCTGGCGTCGGAGTCGGGCCGGGAGGCGGTGGAGGAGATCCTCAAGCAGTCGAAGGACGAGGTGACCAACCTCCTCTCCGACCACCGCTACATCGTGGAGGCGCTGCGCGACGCGCTGCTCGAGCGTGACGAGCTTCTCGGCGAGGAGATCCTCGACGTCATCCGCGCCGCCGAGATGCGGGCCATCGGCCTCGAGATCGACCTCCGCGACGGCTCGCCCGTCGTCGGCGGCGACTGAATTTTCGGCGCTCAGTCGCTCGCTGCGCTCACTCTTCGCACCTGGCCCCTCGTCGCTGGCGCTTCCCTCGGGTCCGCGCTACTCCTTGATCCCGAGGCGATCCAGAGCCCAGGCGTAGTAGAGGGCCCGCTCCCTCCACTCGTTGTATCGGCCCGACGGGCCGCCGTGGCCGGCACCGAGCTCGGTCTTCAGGAGCAGCGGGTTGTCGTCGGTCTTCGTCACCCGCAGCTTCGACACCCATTTGGCCGGCTCCCAGTAGGCGACGCGCGTGTCGTTGATGCCGGTCGTCACCAGCAGCGGGGGGTAGTCCTTCGCCTCGACGTTGTCGTATGGCGAGTACGACTTCATGTACTCGTAGAACGCCGGGTCCTTCGGATTGCCCCACTCCTCGAACTCCGGGACGGTGAGAGGGATCGTCTCGTCGAGCATCGTCGTGACGACGTCGACGAAGGGCACCAGCGCGAGCACACCGGCGGCGAAGAGGTCGGGGCGGAGGTTGACGACCGCACCCATCAACAAGCCGCCGGCCGAGCCGCCCATCGCGACCATCCGCTCGGGCGCGGTCCACCCGGCCTTCACCATGTGGTCGCCTGCGGCGATGAAGTCGGTGAAGGTGTTCCGCTTCTTGAGGAACTTGCCGTCCTCGTACCAGTAGCGGCCCATCTCGCCGCCCCCTCGCGGGTGGGCGATGGCGTAGACGACGCCGCGATCGAGCAACGACACGACGAACGGCGAGAACGACGGATCGATCGAGATCTCGTACGACCCGTAGGCGTACAGCAAGCACGGGTTCTCGCCGCTGCCGGGCGTCACCCGGTCGGGGCGGTAGACGATCGAGATCGGCACCTGGGTGCCGTCGTCCGCTCCGGCCCACGCCCGTTCGGTGCGGTAGTTCGCGGGGTCGAAGCCGCCGAGCACCGGCTGCTGCTTCACCAGGGTGCGCCGTCCCGTCTCGACGTCGAGGTCGTAGATCGAGTGAGGCGTCACCATCGACGTGTACGCGTACCGGAGCGTCTTCGTGTCGTACTCGGGGTTCTCGTCGAGGTGCGCGCTCGATACCTCCTCCGGCTGCTCCACCTCCTCTATCGCGTCGCGTCGCATCAGCCGCAGCCTCTTCGTCGCACCGCCGCGCTCGGAGAGGACCACGAAGTCCTTGAACGCCGACGCGCCGAGGAGCCGGGCGTCTCGCCGCTCAGGAAGGATCTCCTTCCAGTTCGCCCGCTGCGGCGCGTCGAGCGGCGCCTCGCACAGCTTGAAGTTCACCGCGCCGTCGGCGTTCGTGGTCACGAGGAACCGGTCTTCGTGGTGGGTGAACGAGTACAGGAGGTCGGGCTGCCGGGCCTCGATCAGGACGAACTCGCCGTCGGGCGCGTCGGCGTCGAGGTACCACGTCTCGTTGCTCGTCGAGGAGTCGATCGACAGGAAGAGGTATCGGCCGCTGCGCGACTTCGCGAGGTGGACCCTGAACCGTTCGTCAGGCTCCTCGTAGAGGAGCTGCGCGCGCTCGGCCGGGTCGCCCAGCCGCCGGCGCCACACCTGGTGCGGACGCAGCGCCGGGTCGACGGTGACGTAGAAGACCGTGCGGTTGTCGTTCGCCCACTCGAGATCGCCGTGCGTGCCGCTGACGACATCGTCGAGGTCGCGCTTGCGCTCGATGTCGCGGAAGAGGATGTCGCAGTCGTCCGAGCCGTCGAAGTTCACGCCGTAGGCGAGCAACGAGTGGTCGGGCGAAGGGCTGAACGCGCGCAGCTCGAAGAACTCCTTGCCCGCGCCGAGCTCGTTCTCGTCGATCAGCACCGTCTCCGGGCCATCGATCGAACCGGTGCGCCGGACGTGGATCTCGTACTCGAGCCCCTCGACCGTCTTCGACGAGTACCAGTGGCCGCCCCAGAACACTGGTGGTGACTCGTCCGTCTCCTGGATCCTGGCCTTGAACTCCTGGAACAGCGTCTCGCGGAGGCCGTCGAGGTGCGCGAGCTGGGCGTCGGTGTACGCGTTCTCGGCTTCGAGGTACGCGATGACCTCGGGGTTCTCCCGCTCGCGCAGCCAGTGCCAGTCGTCGGTCCGCACGTCGCCGTGCGTCTCGAGCGTGTGCGGTCGCCGTTGTGCCTTCGGAGCCTCCATCGGCGTGGACGGTAGCGTCCCGCCCGTTATGGCGATCTACGCATTGGGCGACCGCGTTCCGAAGATCGATCCGGCTGCGTTCGTGCACCCGGACGCCGTCGTGATCGGCGACGTCGTCATCGAGGAGGAGACCTCGATCTGGCCGAACGCCGTCCTTCGCGGCGACTACGGCCACATCGAGATCGGCGCCCGGACCTCCATCCAGGACGGATCCGTCGTCCACGCGACGGCGGAGCTGGCCACGATCGTCGGTAGCGACTGCGTCGTGGGCCACATCGTCCATCTCGAGGGCTGCACCATCGAGCCCCACGCGCTCGTCGGCTCAGGGTCCGTCGTCCTCCACCGCGCGATCGTGCGCTCGCACGCGCTCGTCGGCGCGAACGCGGTCGTGCCGAACGACATGGAGGTGCCGTCCCACGCGATGGCGCTCGGTATCCCCGCGAAGCTGCGAGAGGGCGCCGTCCGTGAGGGCTCGTTCCGGATGGCGGTGGCCGGCTACGTCCAGAACGCGAAGCGCTACAAGGCGGAGCTGAGGCGCCTGGACTGAGCCGTTGACCCCGATCAGCCCACCGGCTGCTTCAACGGGTCGAGGAAGGTGACGGTGCCTGCTGCGGCACGGCGGCGCGCCCACACGGCCACGTCGGCGTCATCGGTCATGTAGACGACCTGCGCGTGGCCCGAGAGGCGGTCGACCAGGTCGAGCATCGCCCACTTCACGTCCGGGCGCAGGTGCACGAAGCACTCGTCCATCAGCAAGGGGAGGGGCTCGCCAGAACGGCCGCAGTGGCGCAGGCGAGCGAGCCGGTGCTGCAGCTCCCGTTCGATCTCGACCATCTTCGCCTTCGTCGGCGTGGCGGCCTCACCGTGCTGCGCCTCGAGCGCCGCGACCCGCCGCTCGAGCGCGGCGCGGCGGTCGGCGATGCGCTCGACGTCCGGAACCAGCCGGGTGGCCGTGTGGTACGCCATCGCCGTCATGTCGCGGCGTGACTGCAACGCCTCGGGATCGGGCTCGCGTGCGTCTGCTGCGGAGAACGTCGATCCGTACTCCGGCTTCCACTCCGATCGGACGAGCGCCTCGCTGCGCTCGATCTCGCGCTCGACGTCGCTCAGGGGCCGGTTCGCCTCTCGATAGCGGACGCGTTCCTCGGCGCCCGATGCGCCGTGTTCGAAGACGGCGACGCGGGAGGCGAGGTCGCCGTCGCCGAGGCCCATCTGTACCAGAGGTTCCTCGACGCCACGGCGAGCCGAAGCCTCCTCGTCCTCGGCTTCCTCGAGCGTCTGCTGGAGGCGCGCCACCCGCGCGACCTCCGCCAACTGGCGGACGAGGTCGGCGGCCAGGGTCGGGTGCTCGATGCCGAACGGGCGGCACTCGTCGAGCAGACGATCGCGAGCGGCTTCGACCGCAGGTTCGATCTCCTCGACGAGGCGGCGGCGGGTGTCGTTCACGTCGTCGCCGAGACCATCCAGCGCGTTCACCGACGCCGCGTACGCGCGCACCTCGTCCTCGAGCTTCAGCGCCTCCTGGGGAGCGATGTCACCGGCCAGCACCCGCCAGGCATGCATCACCTTGCGGTGCTCGCGCGCTGCCCGCTCGAGCGCGACGCGCAGGCTCGGGTCCTGCATCGCCTCCATGCGCCGGAGGTGGAACGTGAGGTACGACGGCACGCCGGCGCGGATCAGCGCGTCGGTCTCCCAGTCCTGGGCCTCGGCCAGCTGCTGGCGCGGCGCGAGCACGGCCCAGTACGCGGCAGCGGCCGAACCAGCCAGAGCGATCGGCGCGACGAGCGGGGCGAACGGGATCGCGACCGCGCCGAGCGCGGCGGCACCGCCGGCCGCGACCACGCCCACGCCCTTGCGCCGCTCGACGACCTCCTGGGCCATCTCGACCGCGCCGTGCGCGTTCTCGATCTCCACGACGAGCGGGAGCGACTCGCCATCGGGAGTGAGCCCGCCGAGGCGCAGCGACTCCTGCTCGAGGCGCTGCGCCGTCTCGACCGCCTTCTCCGCCAGGTACCAGAGCCGGTCCTGGTCCGCGCGAGCTAGGCGGGCCACGTCGGGGTGCGACGGGCTCTCGAGGTGCGTCGCCATCATCCCGGCCAACTTCGCCGACACCGTCGCACGGATGGCCTCCGCCGCGGCCAGCTCGTCGACGAGCGAATCGAGGTTCGGTGGCACGCGATCGGGGATGGTGAGTGCCCCGGCGAGGGTGTGGGGGTCGAGCCGAACGCGGTCACCGAACGCCCGCTGGGCGTCGGAGAGCCGCCGCTGCGCGGTGCGCCAGCGAGCGACGAGCGGGCGGAGCAGTGCGAGGTGCGCGGCTGCCACGCGGTCGCGTTCCGCCTCCTGCGCGGTCGCCATCAGGGCCGTCCGCTCGGTGCGCAGCGCCTCGAGGCTGAGGACGAGCTTCGCGTAGCGCCTGCGCGGACGGCCCGTCTCGATCTGGCGGATCTCCTCGTCGATGCTGAGCAGCTCGAGGCGCAGTGCCTCGGCGGCGTCCTTGGCCACGGTGGCCGCTTCGAGCTGGTCGGTGAGCGCGGCGAGGGCGGTGCGAGCCTCCGTCAGCTCCTTCGGCTCGCCGGGACCCTGGTTGAGGATGCCGAGCTGGCGGGCATCGACGTACATCACGTCGAACAGCTCACGCACTGACAGCCCGAGGAGGACGTCGGGGGGCACGGTCGCCGTGCCGTCGTCGTGGAACACGTGGAAGGTGCCCTCTGCGGTCTGGTCGACCGTCACCCGCTGCCCGGTCCGTTCGACGTAGGCGAGCTCGCTCGACACGGTGGCCTCACCCGCGAGGGTGCCGAGCAGCACCTCGACCAGGCCTTGGCGGTCGGCGGTGCCGATGCCGGTGATGACCGTGAGCCGCTCGTGGAAGCGGAGCCGTGTGGGTTCGTCGTCGACGCGTAGCGCCAGCTGCTGCAGCCGCATCTGCCCTCCTCCGCCACTACGTCGGCACCCACAACCCCGGGCTGTAGAACCGAGACATCGACGTACCTCTAACTGTTCGAGAGTCGAACATTGACCGGACGGTCAAGTAGACTTCCCACTCATGCCCCCCGACGATCGAAGTACCGACGAACCTCCCGAGGCGGCCTCCGACACGACCTCGTTGAACAACCGTGCGGGGTGGCGCCTGCTCGGCGAGATGGTGCGTCCGCAGCGAAAGAGCGTGGCGCTGGGCGTGCTCGCCGGCCTCGCCTGGACGCTCGCGAAGGTCGCGGTCCCGTCGGTGACCCGCCTCGCGATCGACCGCGGCATCGTCGACAAGGAAGAGGGCGCCCTCGCTCGCTATGTCGTGATCATGCTGATCCTCGGCGTGATCTCCGCCATCTGCATGGGCTTCCGCCGCTACAACGCCTTCGGCATCGCCTGGCGGGCAGAGACCGAGCTCCGTCAGCGCCTCTTCGCCCACCTGCAGCGGCTGCACTTCGCCTTCCACGACCAGGCCCAGACCGGTCATCTGATGGCCCGCTCGGCCACCGACGTGCAGCAGGCGCAGCAGTTCCTCGTGATGATCCCGATCACGATCTCGAACGTCGTGACGATGGTCGCGATCACCATCATCCTCTTCTCGATCAACCCGGGCCTCGCTGCGCTCGCTCTGTGCGCGCTGCCCCTCATCAACGTCTTCGCCAAGCGCTTCGGCCAGCAGGTGCACCCGGCTTCGCTCGCCATGCAGGCGGAGCTCGCCGGTCTCGCCACGGTCGTCGAGGAGACGATCACCGGCATCCGGGTCGTGAAGGGCTTCGGCGCCGAGCAGGTGCAGGCCGAACGCCTCGGCCAGCAGGGTCAGCGCGCTCTCGAGCGGGCGCTGGTGCTGGCCCGCATCCGCGCTCGGTTCAACCCGATCCTCGACTTCCTGCCGACCCTCGGCCTCGTCGCCGTCCTCTGGTATGGCGGCAACCAGGTGCTCAACGGCTCGCTCTCGCTCGGTGAGCTGACGGCCTTCAACGTCTACGTCGTCATGCTGATCCCGCCGCTGCGGATGACCGGCATGCTCGTGGCCCAGGCGCAGCGGGCTGTCGCCGCGGCCCAGCGCATCGACGAGATCCTCGCGACCGACCCGGCGATCGTCGACCGCACCAAGGCCGTGGAGCTGCCGACCGGCGGCGGCGACCTGGTTTTCGACGACGTCCACTTCGGCTACATCGAGGGCCGGCCGGTGCTCAACGGGTTCTCGATGCACGTGAAGCCGGGCGAATCCGTTGCCATCGTCGGTGCCACGGGCTCGGGCAAGACGACCGTCGCCCGCCTGATCCCTCGCTTCTACGACATCGACGGCGGACGGATCATGCTCGACGGCACCGACATCCGCGACATGAAGGTCCGCGACCTCCGCCAGGCCGTCGGCATCGTCTTCGAAGACACGTTCCTGTTCAGCGACACGATCCGCAACAACATCGCGTTCGCTGATCCCCAGGCGTCGCAGGAGAAGGTCGAGCGGGCCGCTCGTCTCGCCGGCGCCCACGACTTCATCACCTCGTTCGAGGACGGCTACGACACGATGATCGGCGAACGGGGCTTTTCCCTGTCCGGTGGCCAGCGTCAGCGCGTCGCCCTCGCCCGGGCGATCCTGGCCGATCCCCGTGTGCTGATCCTCGATGACGCGACGTCGTCGGTCGACCCGACCAAGGAGCACGAGATCCGCGAGGCGCTGGCGGAGGTCATGCGCAACCGGACGACGGTCGTCATCGCGCACCGCCCGGCCACGATCGCGCTCGCCGACCGGGTCGTCCTGCTCGACGGTGGACGAGTCGTCGCCGAGGGCACCCACGAAGGACTCCTCCAGACCGAGCCCCGGTATCGCGAGGTGCTCGCTCAGCAGGCCGCGTACGAGGCCGAGAAGGCTCGCAAGGAGGCCGAAGGTGCCGGCGAAGACGCCGACGCCGACGATGCGGTGGTGTCGGCATGAGGGGCGGCGGAGGCGGCGGCCCCTGGGGCCGCATCGGCGCGATGGAGGAGGACGAGAAGCTCTCGGCCGACGAGGCGCTCGGGGTCATCCGACGCGCGCTACGGATGCTGCGGCCGTACCGCCGCCAGGTCGTGGTCGCGTCGTTCGCGATGGTCGCCTTCACCGTGGCCACGCTCGCCGGCCCGTACCTCGTCCGCTACGGCATCGACAAGGGTCTCGGCGGCGACAACGGCATCGAGGCCGCGGATGGGGGAGCGCTCCATCGCGCCGTCGGCCTGTACCTCGCGGTCGCGTTCGCGTCGGTCGTGCTCGCCCGGACGCAGATCCTGCTCGTCACGCGGGTGGGCGAGTCGTTCCTCCGCGACCTCCGGGTGCGGGTGTTCGACCACCTCCTCCGGATGTCGCAGAGCTTCTACGACAAGGAGCTCACCGGGAAGCTCGTCGCCCGCATGACCTCCGACATCGACTCGCTGCAGGAACTCGTGCAGCAGGGGCTCGTGATGTTCATCACCAACGGCCTCCTGCTCGTGCTGGCCATCTTCCTGCTCCTGTCGATGTCGCCGCTCCTCGCCCTGGTGTGCCTCGTGGCGCTCCCGATCGTGATCCTCGCCTCGGTGAAGTTCCGGAAGGACTCGAACCGGGCGTACCTCGACGTGCGCGATCGGATCAGCCAGACCCTGTCGACGCTGCAGGAGGGCATCGCCGGCGTCCGCGTCATCCAGGCGTTCGCCCAGGAAGACCACACGGTCAAGCGGTTCAGCCGCCACAACAGGGCTCAGCTCGACGCCAACCTCACGGCCACCAAGATCTCGGCCCGGTACTTCCCGGTCATCGAGATGGCCGGCATCGGCACGACGGCTGCCGTCGTCGGCATCGGCGGGATGATGGTGCACAACGAGTCGGTCACCGTCGGCACCGTCGTCGCCTTCATCCTCTACCTCGGCTACCTGTTCGAGCCGGTGCAGCAGCTGTCGCAGCTCTTCAACGTCTTGCAGTCGGCCGGCGCGTCGTTGCACAAGCTCTTCGGCCTCCTCGACACCAAGACCGACCTGCCCGAACGGCCGGGCGCGGTCGACCTGCCCGAGACGGGGGCGTTGACCGTCGACGACGTCTCGTTCGCCTACGACGGGCGCACGTTCGTGCTCCGCGATGTGTCGCTCGACGTCGAGTTCGGCGAGCGCATCGCGCTCGTCGGACCGACCGGCGCCGGCAAGTCGACACTGGCGAAGCTGATGGCCCGCCTCTACGACCCCACCAGCGGGACGATCTCCTACGGCGGCGTCGACCTGAAGGACTGCACGTTCCACTCGCTCCGCGAACGGGTGTGCGTGGTGCCCCAGGAGGGCTACCTCTTCTACGGCACCATCCTCGACAACGTGCGCATCGGCCGGGCCGACGCCACCGACGAGGAAGTCGTCGAGGCGATGAAGACCATCGGCGTCTACGAGCGGTTCGCCGCGCTGCCCGAGGGTCTCCACACCGAGGTGCGGGAGCGTGGCTCGCGCCTGTCCGCCGGCGAGCGCCAGCTCGTCTCGCTGGCCCGTGCCGCGCTGGCAAACCCGAAGGTGCTCGTCCTCGACGAGGCGACCTCGAACCTCGACCCGGGCACCGAGACCGTCGTCGAGCACGCCCTCAACCTCCTGATGGAGGGTCGGACCGTGATCGTCATCGCGCACCGCCTCACCACCGCCGAACGGGCAGACCGGGTCGCGGTGGTCGACCAGGGCGGCATCCTCGAGCTCGGCACCCACGACGAGCTGGTGGCCAAGGGCGGCCGCTACGCCGCGCTGTTCGCCTCGTGGACGGGCGGACTCGCCACCACCGCCGGCTCCTAGCCAGCCGGCCACTGCCTCCGGGCCGGTCCCGCCCTTCGGGGGGAGAGCGGGACCGCCCGGAACTCTTCCTTCGGTCCTCGCTCTGCTCGCTGCGCTCGCTGCCACTCGGACATGACTGCTCGTCACTGGCGCTTCCCTCGCGTCCGTCGCGGGCACCGTCTCCCGACTCCCCAGCCGCGAGCGGCGGGCCGCGCCCGGTCGCTTTGGGCCTCCGGCGCTTCACGGGTGAGGCGGTCGGGGCCCGAAGCACATCGGGAGGGGCCGCGGACGCGGAGAAGCCCCCGCTTCGGCGGGGGCTTCTGTCGTCCCTTGCGGGGCCTTCGGCGCTCGGTAGGGGCGCCGGGAGCCCCGCAAACCTGGTTGGCGACCGGTCAGGTTGCGGCGGGCTCGAGACCGTTCTCGAGGGTGCCGAGCGACAGCTCCATCTCGATGCCGTCGAGGAGCTCGTTGATCTCCTTGCCCTCGAACAGCGACCGCTCACGCGTCAGCGACAGCCACTTCTCGACTTCCGTCTTCACCGGGAACTCGCGGAGCACCGGATAGAGGTCGAGAAGGCGATCCTGTACCTGCTGGGCGCTCTGCAACGGCTTGTCGGCCGTCTCGGCCCTCCACTGCTCCAGCTGATCTCGGACGTCGGTTGCCATTGTGAACTCCTTGTGCCCACCGGGGACAGTGCTTGAAACGTCGGCAGGCGTCGTGATGTTCCACAGGGTCAGTTGACAAATGACACACCCTGACTGACCCGGTGTGACCCCCACCGTAGACCCGATCGGGAAGTTCGGGGAGGCAGGGATTGTTACTATCCACGTAGGAGAAATTCCCGCCCCCCTTCTCCTCAGGAGCGCGTTCCCCCATGACCACCGTCGTCAGTGGACTCGACCTCGGCCGCTACAAGCTCGGTTGGAGCGATGCGGTCGATTACGTCTTCAAGCCCAAGAAGGGCCTGAACGAAGACGTCGTACGCGAGATCTCGTGGTGGAAGGGCGAGCCGAAGTGGATGACCGACTTCCGCATCCGGGCGCTGCGCCACTTCGAGCGGAAGCCGATGCTGCCGTGGTTCGCCACGAACATGCCCGATCTCGACTTCCAGGACATCTTCTACTACATCAAGCCCACCGACCATCAGGTCGACGAGTGGGACGAACTGCCCGAGCAGATGAAGCAGACGTACGAGAAGCTCGGCATCCCGGAGGCGGAGCGGAAGTACCTCGCGGGAGTCACCGCGCAGTACGAGTCGGAGGTCGTCTACCACCGCAACCGGGAAGACCTCGAGCGGCGCGGGATCCTCTTCTCCGACATGGACACCGCGGTGCGCGAGTACCCGGACGTCGTGAAGCGCTTCTTCGGGACGATCATCCCGCCGGGTGACAACAAGTTCGCCGCACTGAACTCCGCGGTGTGGTCGGGCGGCTCGTTCATCTACGTCCCGCCGGGCGTCGAGTGCGAGATGCCGCTGCAGGCCTACTTCCGCATCAACTCGGAGAACGCGGGCCAGTTCGAGCGGACGCTGATCATCGCCGACGAGGGCGCCAAGGTGCACTACATCGAGGGCTGCTCGGCCCCCGTCTACTCGAGCGACTCGCTGCACTCGGCGGTCGTCGAGCTCGTCGCCCTCCCGGGCGCGCGCATCACCTACACGACGATCCAGAACTGGTCGCCGAACGTCTACAACCTCGTCACCAAGCGCGCTCGCGCCGAGGCCGAGGCCCACGTCGAATGGATCGACGGCAACATCGGCAGCCGCCTGACGATGAAGTACCCGTCGGTGGTGCTCGCCGGCCCGAAGGCCTCCGGCGAGGTCCTCTCGGTCGCCTACGCGGGCCCGGGTCAGCACCAGGACGCCGGCGCGAAGATGATCCACGCCGCGCCGGAGACCACCTCGACGATCGTGTCGAAGTCGATCTCGAAGGACGGCGGCCGCACGAGCTACCGCGGCCTGGTCAAGGTCGAGGAAGGTGCCTACGGCGCCCGCAGCCACGTCCGCTGCGACGCCCTGTTGCTCGACGACATCAGCCGCACCGACACCTATCCCCGCCAGGAGATCGAGGAGCGCGACGCCCGCATCGAGCACGAGGCCACCGTGTCGAAGGTCTCGGAAGACCAGCTCTTCTACCTGATGAGCCGCGGCCTGTCGGAGGATCAGGCGGTCGGCATGATCGTCAACGGCTTCATCGAGCCGGTCACGCGCACACTTCCGATGGAGTACGCGGTGGAATGGAGCCGTCTCATCGAGCTCCAGATGGAAGGGTCGATCGGTTAGCCATGGCCAACCCCGCACTCAACGAGAAGACGTTCGCCCCCGAGCGCTTCTACACCGTGGGCGCACCCGGCGCGCCCGGCGCGCCCGGCGCACCGAGCGACGCCCGTACGGCGGACGGCCTCGATCCGTCGGTCGTCCGGGAGTCGTGGCGCGACCAGATGACGCTCGACGGCGTCGTCAGCCGCTGTCTGATCCTGGCCCCGATCGTGCTCGTCACCGGCTACCTGGGCTGGCAGTCGGTCGACCGGGGCGACACGGTTGCGTTCCCCGGGTGGCTGCTCCTCGCGGTGCTCGGTGGGCTCGGGGTCGCCTTCCTCACGATCTTCCGTCCGAAGCTCGCGCGGATCACCGCACCGCTGTACGCAGCGATCCAGGGCCTCGTGATGGGCGCGATCTCGGCCGTCTACGAGCGGGCCTATGAAGGGATCGTGCTCCAGGCGATCATGCTCACGGGCGCAGTCTTCCTGCTGATGCTCGGCCTCTTCGCGAAGCGCGTCGTCACCGTCGACGACAAGTTCCGCCGCGGTGTGATGCTCGCGACCGGAGCGGTGTTCGTCGTCTACATGATCACGCTCGTGATGAACCTGTTCGGCGCGTCGGTGCCGTACATCCACAGCAGCGGGCCGGTCGGCATCCTCTTCAGCCTCGTCGTCGTCGGCATCGCCTCCGCGAACCTCCTCCTCGACTTCGACCTGATCGAGAAGGGCATACAGGCCCAGGCACCCAAGTGGATGGAGTGGTACGCCGCGTTCGGCCTGCTCGTCACGCTCGTGTGGCTCTACCTCGAGCTGCTCCGCCTCCTGTCGAAGCTCCGGGAGCGCTAGTCGGCCCATGCCGATGCGGGAGAACTGCAAGCACTTTCAGAGCCGGACCTACGCCTCGGGCGAGACGGCCCGGTTCTGCGTGCTCGATCTGGCTCCCGAGGCACCGTGGCGATGCCCCGACGAATGCCCTCGCTTCACCCGCCGCCTCGCTGACGTCGGGTGGACCGTCGGCTCCGCGATCCGCCCGCCCGTTCCCGACGAACCCGAGATCATCGAGCTGAACGACGACGCCGCCGCGTTGCTCGACGAGGCTGAAGACATCCTCAACCAGGTGGGCCCGGAGATCCTCGCCGAACACAAGCGGGAGCAGGCGAAGCGCGAGGCGGCCGAGAACTCGCTCCTCGGGAAGCTCAAGAAGCGGTTCCGCCGCTAGCCCCTGGGGTCAGCTGCCGGTGAACTTCGGCGGGCGCTTCTCGAGGAAGGCGGTCATCGCCTCCTGCATGTCCTTGCGGGGCAGCTGGCTCGAGTTCCACAGGGCGACGAACTCGAGGCCCTCCTCGACGGTGTGGTCGACCGCGTGCTTCAGCACGACCTTCGTGCCCTGCACCGCACCCGGCGACAGGGCGGCGATCTCGGCCGCGAGCTCGTGGGCTGCCTTCAAGACGCCGTCGACGTCGGGATAGACGTCGTTGACGAGGCCGATGCGGCACGCCCGTTCGGCGTCGATGTCCTTGCCCGTGAACGCGAGCTCGGCGACGTGGCCGGCGGGGATCAACCGGGGCAGGCGCTGCAACGTGCCCACGTCTGCGGCGAGGCCCAGGCGCGTCTCGCGAACGGAGAACTTCGCGTCGGCTGCAGCGAGGCGGATGTCGCACGCCGTGATGAGGTCGACGCCGGCACCGACGCACCACGAGTGGATCGCGGCGATCGTCGGCTTCTCGCACTCGGCGACGGCGGTGATCGCCTGCTGCAGCCGGTGGATCCCCTTGAGCCCCTTGAAGAGCCCGGGTTGGGGCTCCATGCCCCCGGCCTGCCCGGCGAGGAACGCGACGTCGATGCCGGCGGTGAAGCACGCGCCGCGACCTGCGATGACCACCGCCCGCACGTCTTCGTCGGCGTTGATGTCGTCCATCACGCCGGGCATGTCCCGCCAGAACGCGACACCGAGGGCGTTGCGCTTCGCCTGGTTGTCGATCCACACGGTGGCGACGTGGTCGTTCTTCTCGACGTCGAGCATCGAATCTGCTGCCATGACCGCGGACGCTAGCGAGCAGACTCGGCCGGTGCCCGAGCTCGCCTACAAGGTCCTCGACGTGTTCTCCGACCGCGCTTTCGCCGGCAACGGACTGTGCGTCGTCGGCGGCATCCTCGACGACACGGCGACGATGCAGGCGATCGCCCGAGCGATGAACCTCAGCGAGACGGTGTTCGTGCGGAAGACCGGCGACTGGTCGTACGACGCCCGCATCTTCACCCCGGTCGACGAGCTTCCGCTCGCCGGGCATCCGAGCGTCGGCGCGGCGTGGTCGATGGGACCTGGCGCCTGGAGCCAGCGCACCTCTGGCGCGGTGGTGACGGTTGAGGCCACTGCGACGGGCGCGGTGATGGTGCAGCCCGACCCGATCGTCACCGAGGTGTATCCGGAGGACGCGGCGCGGGCCATGAGCATCCCGGTCGAGCACGCGAGGAAGGCGTTCGTCGCCGACCTCGCCGGCACCCGCCACCTCGTCGTGCCGACCGACCATCCCCTCGATCGGGTGCGGTTCGACAACGTCGCCGGTGCGGCAGCGGCGAGAGCCGTGAGGGCGACCGGTCTGGCCGCGATGCGTCGCCTCGACGACACGACGATCCACGTCCGGCTCGCGGTGCCGACCGAGACGGCGTCGTTCGAAGACCCCGGCACCGGCTCGGCGGCCGGACCGATCGGGCTGCTGGCCCGCCGCCTGTGGGGCATGGGTCCGGACCTCATCGTGCGCCAGGGTGCCGAGATCGGACGCCCGTCTGTGATGGTGGTGCACGCGGAGGAGGGCAACCTGCGCGTGGGCGGAGCGGTTCACGCCTTCGCCAGCGGCGTCCTCACCTTTTGAGTAGGACGCAGGCACCGGTAGGATTGGACCTGTTCGGGGGCCGTTCGCCGGCCCCCCTTTCGCGAGCACAGGACCGGTTCCACTGAGCGTCTTCACCCAGGCAGCAGCCTCCATGCGTCCGCTTCCGACGACGCAGGACGAGAGCTGGCGCTACTCGCCGATCAACGATCTCGACCTCGACGGGTTCGTGGCGGGCGAGGCGCTCGTGTCAGTGAACCCAGCCGATCCGGCGGTCGTCGTCGAGACGTCGCCGCTCGCCGACCTGGCGCGCCTTGACTACCCGGAGCCAGACGGCCTCACCGACCTGCACGACCGCTTCGCGGAGCAGGAGACGGTCGTCCGGATCCCGAAGGGCAAGGTCGCGAGCGGCACGATCGAGGTGCTCGTCACCGTCGCTCCCGGCAAGGTCGCGAGCTTCCCTCACGTGGTGATCGAGGCGGGAGAGGCGAGTGAAGCAACCGTCGTGCTCACCGCCATCGGGGGCGACGGCGGCGCGCTCAGCGTCCCTGTCGTCGAGCTGCGCATCGGCCAGGCAGCGAACCTGCGCTTCGTCAGTTCGCAGCAGCTGGCCGCCGATGCATGGCAACTCGGTCACCTGCTCGCATCGGTCGGACGCGACGCGACGCTTCGGGGGTGGCTCGTGGCCACCGGCGGCGGCTACGCGCGTGAGTACGTCAGCGCGCTGCTCCCCGAGCAAGGAGCGACGGCGAAGATCGCCGGCGTGTACTTCGGCGACGAGCGCCAGGTGATCGACTTCCGCTCGCTGCAGGACCACGTCGGCTCGCGTTCGATCAGCGACTTCCAGCTCAAGGGCGCGGTCGTCGACGAGGCGCACGGCGTCTACACCGGCCTCATCCGGGTGCAGGAAGGGGCGAAGGCGACCGAGTCGTTCCTCGGCAACCGCAACCTCGTGCTCGGTGAGGGCGCCCACGTCGACTCGGTCCCCAACCTCGAGATCGTCAACGAGAACGACATCCGCTCGTGCGGCCACGCGGCGGCGACCGGCCCGGTCGACGAGGAGCACATGTTCTATCTCGAGAGCCGCGGCGTGCCGACTCTTACGGCCGAACGGCTGATCGTCACCGGCTTCTTCGAGGAGATCCTCGAGTCGATCCCGGTCGGCGGGGTGGCCGACGCCGCTCGCCACATCGTGTCCCGCAAGCTCGAGAAGGTCACCTCCGCATGAGCACGAGCACCAGCAGCACGCCGTTCCGCGTCTGCGCGGTCGACGACGTCGAGCCCGGCTCGGCGAAGCGCTTCGACGTCGAAGGCCACCGCCTCTGCGTCGTGCGCATCGGCGACGACTTCTATGCGATCGCGGATCGGTGCAGCCACGAGGACTACTCGCTCGCCGAGGGAGAGGTCTTCGAGGAGGAGCGGGAGATCGAGTGCTGGAAGCACGGTTCCACGTTCTCCCTCACCGACGGCGAACCCCAGTCGCTGCCCGCGACCAAGCCGGTGGCCGTCTACGACGTCAAGGTCGATGGCGACGACGTGCTCGTGAGCGCGAGGAGCGTGGTGTGAGCGAGCTCGTCATCAGCGGTCTGCGCGCGGGCGTCGCGGGCAAGGAGATCCTGCGCGGCATCGACATCACGGTGAAGAGCGGCGAGGTCCATGCCGTCATGGGTCCGAACGGCTCGGGCAAGAGCACCCTCTCGCACGTCGTGATGGGGCGCCCCGGCTACGAGGTGCTCGGCGGATCGGTCACCCTCGACGGCGTCGAGCTGCTCGGCGAGCCCACGTGGAAGCGGGCCCACGCCGGGCTGTTCCTCGCGATGCAGTACCCGACCGAGGTCGCGGGCGTGAGCCTGCACGACGCGCTGGAGGAGGCGTTCGCGGCGATGGGTCGCGACCGCGACGACGTCGACCTCCTCGTGCTCAACGAGGCGGCCCGCATCGGCTTCAACGAGCGCTTCCTCAGCCGGCCCCTGAACGTCGACATGTCGGGTGGGGAGAAGAAGCGCAACGAGACGCTGCAGCTCGCGGTGCTCAAGCCGAAGATCGCCATCCTCGACGAGATCGACTCGGGGCTCGACGTCGATGCGCTGCGAGACGTGAGTCGCCGCGTGGAAGCCGCCACCCAGGAGGACGGGCTCGGGGTCCTGGCGATCACCCACTACACGCGCCTGCTCCACGAGCTGAAGCCGGACGTCGTGCACGTGCTGTCGAAGGGTCGTATCGTGCGTACGGGTGGACCGGAGCTCGCCGACGAGCTCGAGGAGACCGGCTACGCCCCGTACGGCGAGACCCGGGACGACGCGGCCGCTACGGCTTCGCCCGCTGCCGCGGCGGACCCGTTCGCGGATCCCTTCGCCGACCCTCTCGCCTGACGCGCCTCCGCCTGCCGTGGCGGATTTCCGCCAGCCGGCGCCACGGGAGGCGTGTCACCATCGTCGTGATGCACGACGACTTCGACCGGTGCTGGCGGGCGGTCCAGTCGAAGGACGCGCGCTTCGACGGGTGGTTCTTCACGGCCGTCGTGACGACGGGCATCTACTGCCGGCCGAGCTGCCCAGCGCGCCCGCCACACGCGAACAACGTGCGCTTCCACCCCACGGCAGCGGCCGCGCAGCAGGCAGGCTTCCGAGCGTGCAAGCGCTGTCGCCCCGACGCATCGCCCGGCTCGCCGGAGTGGAACGTCCGGGGCGACGTCGTCGCCCGCGCCATGCGGCTCATCGCCGATGGCGTCGTCGACCGTGACGGTGTCGGTGCGCTCGCCTCGCGTCTCGGCTACAGCACCAGGCACCTCGAACGGCTGCTCGTCGCCGAGGTCGGCGCCGGACCACTCGCGATCGCGCGAGCCCAGCGAGCGCAGACCGCTCGTCTGCTGATCGAGACCACCGGCCTGCCGTTCGGAGAGGTGGCGTTCGCAGCGGGCTTCTCCAGCATCCGCCAGTTCAACGACACCGTCCGCGAGGTCTTCGGCACCAGCCCGACGCATCTGCGCGACACGGCCTCGAGACGCGACGCGCCCGCCGTCGCCGACGCCCTCACGCTTCGCCTTCCGTTCCGCCAGCCCCTGACCCCGGACAACCTGTTCGGCCAGCTCGCAGCGACCGCGGTCCCCGGCGTGGAGGAGGTGCGCGACGGCTGGTACCGGCGATCGCTCCGTCTTCCAGCAGGCCCTGCGCTCGTCGGACTTGCGCCACGCGCCGACCACGTCGCCTGCCGTGTGCGTCTGGCCGACGTGCGCGACCTGCCGAGCGCGATCGCCCGTTGCCGGCGCCTGCTCGATCTCGACGCCGATCCGCAGGCCATCGACCAGGCGCTCGCCGAAGACGAACGACTCGCGGTGCTCGTCGAGGAGAGCCCGGGACGCCGGGTGCCCCGCACGGTCGACGAGCCGGAGATGGCGATCCGTGCGGTGATAGGGCAGCAGATCTCGACCGCGGCGGCGCGAACGATCGCCGGCCGGCTCGCGGCCGCTCACGGCGCGCATGTCGACGACCCCGAGGGCGGCCTCACCCAGCTGTTCCCGACGGCCGACGACCTCGCAGCGACCGACCCAGCCACGTGGCCCCTGCCCCGCACGAGGCAGCGATGCCTCTCCGAGCTCGCCACCCGCATCGCCGGCGGCACCATCGAGCTCGGCCCGGGCGTCGACTGGAACGGTGCTCGCCGGCAGCTCGCCGAGATCAACGGCATCGGATCGTGGACCTGTGAGATCGTGGCGATGCGCGGCCTCGGCGATCCCGACGCGTTCCCGGCGACCGACGGCGGTGTCAAGGCCGCGCTCGCCGGTCTCGACCTCACCGTCCCCGACGCCGAACGGTGGCGCCCGTGGCGCTCGTACGCGGTGCAGTACCTGTGGGCGTCCCTCGACCATCCGATCAACCGACCCCTGCCGCTCACCCCCGGCACCCCTCCCAGGAGCGCAGCATGAAGATCTTCCGCACCGTCGACAGCCCCATCGGGCCGCTGCTCCTCGGCGGCTACGCCGACGGCACGCTGACGAACCTGGCGATGGACGGGCAGGCCCATCCGCCGAAGGGCGCGGAGAACTGGAAGGAGGACGACGCCGCCTTCGCCGACGTCGTCGACCAACTCGACGCCTACTTCGCCGGCGAGCTCACGGCCTTCGACGTGATGCTCGACGCCGAGGGAACGGAGTTCCAGCAGCGCGTCTGGGCCCGGCTGCGCGCCATCCCGTACGGCGAGGTCCGCTCCTACGGCCAGCTCGCGGCCGACATCGGCCAGCCGAAGGCGTCACGCGCCGTCGGGCTCGCGAACGGGCGGAACCCGATCGCGATCATCGTCCCGTGCCACCGGGTGATCGGGGCCAACGGCGCTCTGACCGGCTTCGGTGGCGGACTCGATCGCAAGCAGGCCCTGCTCGACCTCGAGCGAGGGCTGCGGTAGCTACGGGTTGACGATCGGCTGGGCCGTGGTCGACGTCGTCGACGTCGTGGACGTCGTCGGCGCTGCGGTCGTGGTCGGAGCCGCGGTGGTGGTCGTCGTCGGAGCGGCCGTGGTGGTCGTCGTCGGAGCGGCCGTGGTGGTCGAAGCCGGTGCTGCGGTGGTCGACGGCGCCGAAGCGTCGCCTTCCGCAGGCGCCTGCTCGTTGAACGGCACCGGTGCCTTCTTGCCGCCGAGGACGTAGACCGGCGTCCCGTTCGGCACGTTGTCGTAGAACCACCGGCTGACGTGCATCGGCAGGCGGACGCAGCCGTGCGAGGCGGGGTACGCAGGGACCGAGGGCGAACCGTGGAACGCGATGCCGCCGTTGAAGTACAGCGGGTTGTAGAGCTTGCCCAGGCGGCTGACCCGCAGACCGAGGATCCGGCGCTGGACCTTGAACGACCCGCCCGGGGTGACCGCCGTCGCGCATTGGCCGTCGACGCAGTAGCGCTTGTTGTTGCCGGTCGACACCGACAGGATCCGGAACAGGGCTCCGCCCTTGTAGAGGAACAGCACCTGGCGCTTGAGGTCGACCTCGACGCGGTTGGCCCCGCCGTTCGCCATCATCGGCTCCGGATCGCCGACCACCTTGATCTTGTCGAGCACGTCGGGCGTGGCGCGGGCCGTCCGCTCGAGGCCATGCGTCTTCTGGAAGGCCATCACCGCATCACCGGTGTTGGCGTCGTAGACGCCGTCGACCTTGCCGGGGTCGAACTTCAACGCGACGAGTCGCTCCTCGAGCGCGCGGACCTCGGCGCCCTGCGCGCCCGGCGCGAAACCGGGCGGAGGCGGAGGCGCCGTGGTGGTCGGCGGTTCCGTCGTGGTGGTCGGGGGTTCGGTCGTGGTGGTGGTCGACGTGGACGTCGTCGTCGACGACGTGTTCGACGCCGCTTCGAGGCCGTCACCGGAGGCCGACGTGCAGGCCGACGCGCCCACCGCGAGCGCGAGCGCAGCGGCGACCAGCCGAAGGGAAGAGGATGCGCGCAAAGGGGAAGTCCGTCTCATTGTCCGCCGTGTTCGACGCTCCAGTATGGGAACTCGTTCCCTCGCGAGCGAATCATTCTTCCGCTTCGTACAGTTCCGGCCGTGAGACGGACGCCTGACGACGCCCTCGACGTCCTCCTCTCCTCGGAGATGGAGCCGATCGTCGACATGGTCCTGCGCACCACCGGCCCGGACGAGTACGAGGCGCTCGCGCACGACGGCCGGGTGCGCTTCCGCCGCCACGACGACGGCAACTCGTGGTCGTTCCACGTCGAGGCGGTGGAGGGGCGAGACCCGCTCGGCGACCAGAGCGACGATCGATTCGCCGGCGTCGAGAACGAGAAGGCGAACCTCTTCCCGACGCGGAACGAGAACAGCTACCCGAACGCGTTCGAGCAGGTCGCCCAGCTCTTCGACTCGCCCTTCGCTCCCGATCTGTGCGTGATCCACTCCGCGGCCCACAACTGGGAAGACCAGGGTGGGCACCGGGGCGAGCACGGCTCGATCGACGTGATCCAGGCCCGTGCCCCGTTCATCCTCGCCGGCAAGGGGGTCAAGCAGAACGGGATGGTCGATCGATCGTGCCGCCTCATCGACGTCGCTCCCACCGCGTTGGCGCTGCTGGGCGTCGAGCCGAAGCAGGGAACGGCCATGAACGGTGGAACGCGAGACGACGCGCTGCTCGCCCGTCAGGATGGCGAGCCGCTCGGCGATCTGCTGGAAACCGACGCCGCCGGCGACCGCCCGAACCACGTCGTCGGCTTCCTGCTCGACGGGTGCAACCCCAACGTGTTGTACGCCATGGCTGCCGCGGGTGAGGCGCCCAACGTCGCCCGGCTGATGGGCATGGGCACGTCTTTCCGCTACGGCGCCATGTCCGGTCTTCCGACCGTGACGCTCGCGAACCACACCGCGACGCTCACCGGCTGCTACCCGGGCCACCACGGCATCGTCCACAACGCGTGGTACGACCGCGAGAACGACGAGCAGGTGATCACCAACTCGCCTGCGACGTGGGCATGGGCGATGCAGCGGCTGTCGCCCGAGGTGGAGACGATCCACGAGGCGGTCCGCCGTGCGATGCCCGGCGCGCTGACGATCTCGATCGACGAGCCGACCGACCGGGGCGCGAGCTGGTCGACGTTCGACGCCATCCGAGCGGGCGACTACCCGCCGAGCTTCCCTGCGTCGGAGCTCGAGCACGCGACCGAGCGGTTCGTCCGGCCGTCGAAGGACTACAAGCAGATGTCGAAGATCGACCACGCAGGCACCAAGGCGTGCGTCGAGCAGTGGGCGCAGGCGACGCCGGCGTTCACGTGGATGAACTTCACCCTCACCGACTCCGCCTTCCACGAGGGCGGACCGCACTCCGAGATCGCCTACGCCAGCGTGCGCGACACCGACGCTCGGCTGGGGGAGGTGCTAGCGGCGATCGAGCGGGCCGGCGTCTTCGACGACACCGCCTTCTTCCTCGTCGCCGACCATGGCATGGAGGAGACCAACCCCGAGGTGCGGGGTGACTGGGGAGTCGCCCTCCGCGACGAGGGATTCCACTTCCGCGACGAGGCGTTCGGGTTCCTCTACTTCCTCTAGCTCGAGGCGGTCGTCGAGGGCCTCGAACGTCCGGGGCCGCAGCGCTCGCAGCACGAGCGTGACGACGACGAGCATCCCTGCGGACAGCAGCGTCGTCGCCCTCATGCCAGCGTTGCGGGCGATCACGCCCTGGACGAAGGCCCCGATGGGGAAGACAATCGACATCACCGACCAGAAGAGGCTGATCGCCCGACCGCGGAACTCCGTCGGGGCCCGAAGCTGCACGATGGCGCTCAGGCCCGAGAGCACGCAGATGTAGATGCCGCCGGTGACGGCGAGGCCCGGGACGGCGGCGGCGACCGTCGGCGCGAGCGCGTACGGGACGAGGCTGGCGCCCATGGCGAGGATCGAACCGAAGATCACCCGCTGGCGGCCGAAGCGGTTCACGAGCGACGGAAGCATGAGGGCGCCGACGACGGACCCGAACCCTTGCGCGGTGGTCAGCGCGCCGGTGGCGGCGGCGATGCGCTTCGGTCCGCCGTCGACGAACTCGTCGGCCATGGCGGCGATCAGCGCCATGAACGGGGCGCCGATGCCGGCCGCGACCGCCACGAGCACCATCGCGGAGCGGCAACCCGGCTCGGCTCGAACCGCCCGAGCGCCGGCCTTCATCTGGGCGATCACGCCCGGCCACTCCTCGTCGGTGGTCGGCGACGGCACCCGCACGAACACGAACGCCAGCACCACGGCGAGGAACGAGATCGCGTTGAGGGTGAAGGCGAGCGAGAACGATCCGGCGACGATGACGATCCCCGCGAACGCAGGGCCGACGACGCGTCCGAGGTTCCACTGCGCCGAGCCGAGTGACACCGCGCCGACCAGGTCTTCCGGCGGGACGAGGTCGGGCAGCATCGCCTGCTGGAACGGCATGCGCAGCGCGGAGACGCATCCGGCCACGAACACGAGCAGGTTGATCACGACCGGCGACGTGCGGCCGGTCGCGACCAAGACCGCGAGCGCGCCGGCGAGCATCGCCTCGATCAACACGCCGGCGACGGTGCATCGTCGGCGGTCGAACCGGTCGGCCAGCGCGCCGCCGATGGGCGACAGCACGCTCATCGGCAGGAACCCGGCGACGTACGCGACGGCGGTCCAGATGGGGTTGCTGGTGAGACCCGTGACGAGGGAGCCGACGGCGACCGTCTGCAGCCACGTGCCGATGTTCGAGACGAGGCCAGCGGTCCAGATCAGCGCGTAGCGCTTGTGGCGGAGCGGGCGGAGAGCGGCCGGTACCGCCACGGCCGCGCCGCTACTCCGGTTCGGGCACGGGATACGTTGCTCGCGCCTCGATGTGCTTGCGCCACGGCAGCGTGCGGTTCGGCCGGTTGACGCACAGCGCCCCGATGACCCGGTCGCCACGAACGAACGCGATCACGCCCTTGCGTTCGGGCCCGAGCGGATCACCTTCGACCACGTGCTGCTCGTCGCCTTCGGCCCACGTCCCCACCATCTGGAACCGGACGCCGTACTGCTCCGACCAGAAGTAGGGAATCGACTCGAACGCCGGCGGCTCCTCGCCGCGCGCCCACGCGAGGAGCGAGCGAGCCGCGTGCTCGCCATGCTCCGCCGCGTTGGTCCAGTGTTCGATCCGCATCAGCGCGCCGTCGTAGACAGGGTTCGGCCACCGAGCGACGTCACCCGCGGCCGCGACGCCTTCGGCGCCAGCGGCGAGGAGCGACTGGTCGCACAGCACGCCGTTGTCGATCACGAGCCCGCTCGCCGCGAGCCAGTCGGTGTTGGCCGTGACGCCGATGCCGACGACCACCACGTCTGCCTTGACGACCTCGCCGTTCGTGAGGCGGACACCCTCGACCCGCTGCACACCGTCGATGCCCTCGACTCCCGAGCCGAGGTGGAGCTCGACGCCGTGCTCGCGATGGAGCTCCGAGGTCATCTTCCCGATGTCTTCACCCAGCACCCGCACGAGCGGCAGCGGAAGGGCCTCGACGAGCGCGACGGGGTGGCCGAGGGCACGTGCGGCGGCAGCGACCTCGCAGCCGATGAAGCCCGCGCCGATGACCGTGACGTAGGCCGGGCCGTCGAGATCGCGGCGCAACGATGAGCAGTCGTCGATCGTTCGCAGGACGTGGATGCCGGTCACCTGCTGCACGCCCGGCAGCGTCCGCGGCGTCGCACCCGTGGCGATGATCAGGCCGTCGTAGTCGAGGGTGGTGTCGTCGTCGAGGGTGATGCGGCGTTCGGCCGCGTCGAGGTCGATCGCCCGGCGCCCGAGGCGGAGCTCGAGGCGGTCGTCGGTCGCGGGGTCGAGGTCGGTGCGCAACACGGCCTTGTCGGCCTCCCACTTGCCGACGAGCACCTGCTTCGAGAGCGGTGGCCGGTCGAACGGTGGCCAGTGGGTCTCCGCTCCGACGAGCGTGAGCTGCCCGTCGAAGCCCTCACGCCGCAGCGCCTCTGCCGCACGCATCCCGGCGAGGGACGCGCCGACGACGACGACGGATCCGAGATCTGGCAAGGAAGCGGCTCAGTCCTCGATGGTGATCGCCTGCACCGGACACGACCGGGCCGCGTCTTCCACCTTCGAGCGGAGCTCCTCGCTCGGGTTCTCCTGGAGGATGTACAGATAGCCGTCGTCGCGCACCTCGAAGACCTCCGGCGCCACTCCCTGGCAGACGGCGTTGCTCTGGCACATGTCGAAGTCGACGACGACTCTCACGGGGCCTCCTCGGATCAGGACGGACGGCCCGGCACGCTAGCTGGCGGCGGCGTCGTCCAAACCCTGCTGGAGGGTGTTCCAACTGAGGGTCGCGCACTTGATCCGGACCGGGAACTTCACGACGCCCTGGAGCGCCTCCAGGTCGCCCAGCTTCACGTCGTCGACCGTCGCGGCGGCCTCGACCGCCTCGTCGCCGTCGCCCGCGTCGGCGCCTTCGCCGCCCAACCGGTGCTCGTGGATCGACATCATCGCCTTGAACGCCCGGATCAGCGCGCGGGCCTCGTCGACCGTCTTGCCCTTGATCGCGGCCGACATCATCGACGCCGACGACTGGCTGATCGAGCAGCCCTGACCGCCGATCTTCACGTCGTCGATGCGGTCGCCGTCGACCTGCAGGTACACCTGGATCTCGTCGCCGCAGAGCGGGTTGAAGCCCTCGGCCATCGTCGCCGGCGGCGTCGGCAGTTCGCCCCGGTTCCGGGGGCTGCGGTAGTGGTCGAGGATGATCTCTCGGTAGAGGTCTTCGAGGCCGGGCATGTCGGATCCAGTCTTGCTCAGGCGTCGGGCGTCAGAAGGCGAAGAAGCTCGCGGCTTCGTCGAGCGCCTCGTTGAGCGCGTCGACGTCGGCTTCGTCGTTGTAGACGTAGAACGAGGCGCGCGCCGTGGCGCTCACCTGCAGCAGTCGCATCAGCGGCTTGGCGCAGTGGTGGCCGGCCCGTACGCACACGCCGTGCTGGTCGAGCACCTGGCTGATGTCGTGTGGGTGGAGGTCGGCGAACGCGAAGCTGAGGACGCCGCCCCGCATCGCCGGCTCCGACGGGCCGTGGATGGTGATCTTGTCGCCGTGGCGCTCCTTCAGCGAGCGCATCGCGTACCCCGTCAGCTCGACCTCGTGCTTGCGGACCTTTTCCATCCCGAGACCGTTCAGGTACTCGATCGCTGCCTCGAGACCGATCGCCTCGGCGATCGGGGGAGTGCCGGCTTCGAACTTCCACGGCAGCTCGTTCGGGGTGAACCCGTCGAGACGGACGTCGCGGATCATGTCGCCGCCACCGAGGAACGGGGGCATCGCGTCGAGCAGGTCTTCGCGTCCCCACAGCACGCCGATGCCCGTCGGTCCGAGCAGCTTGTGGCCGGTGAAGGCGAGGAAGTCGGCGCCCAGCGCCTCGACGTCGGTCTTGAGGTGGGGGACGTACTGCGCCGCGTCGACCAGCACCAGCGCGCCGGCGGCGTGAGCGGCGTCGGCGATGCGCCGCACCGGTGTGATGGCACCGAGCACGTTCGACATCGCGGTGACGCCGACGAGCTTCACCCCGTCGACGAGGCGGTCGAGGTCGTTCAGGTCGAGCCCGCCGTCGCCTCCCATCGGGATGTAGCGGAGCTCGATGCCGATGCTGTCCTTGAGCATCAGCCAGGGGACGAGGTTGGCGTGGTGCTCGATCTCCGTGAGCAGGACGACGTCGCCTTCGCGGAGGTTCGCGCGACCCCACGAGTTCGCCACCAGGTTGATCGCCTCGGTGACGTTCTTCGTGTAGACGATCTCGCTCGTGCGCTTCGCTCCGATGAAGCGGGCGACGGCGTTGCGGCTGCCCTCGTACTGCGCGGTCGCGGCCTCGGCGATGGCGTAGACGCCCCGGTGGACGTTGGCGTGGGTCGTCTCGTAGTAGCGAGACATCGCCTCGATCACCTGCGTCGGCTTCTGGCTCGACGCCGCGCTGTCGAGGAACACGAGGCGCTTCCCGTTCACCTGCTGGTCGAGGATCGGGAAGTCCTTCTTGACCTTGTCGACGTCGAGCGGAAGATCTACTTCCACGACTCGTAGCCTTCCCGCTCGAGTCGCTCCGCCAGTTCGGGGCCGCCCGACTCGACGATGCGACCGTCGATCAGGATGTGCACGACGTCGGGCGTGAGCGCCTGGAGGATCCGCTGGTAGTGGGTGATGAGCAGCACGCCCATCTGCGGACGCTCCGCCCGCACCTCGTTGACGCCCTTGGCGACGATCCGCAGGGCGTCGATGTCGAGGCCCGAGTCGGTCTCGTCGAGGATCGCCATCTCCGGCTCGAGCATGGCGAGCTGCAGGATCTCGTTGCGCTTCTTCTCGCCGCCGGAGAAGCCCTCGTTCAGGTACCGGTCGCCGAAGGCCGGATCCATGTCGAGGCGCTTCATCCACTCCATGATCGCGAGGCGGGTCTCGAGCACCGACAGGTCGTCGATGCCCTTGCGAGCGCCCATCGCCTGACGCAGGAACTGCACGACCGGGACACCCGGGATCTCCTCCGGGTACTGGAACGCGAGGAACAGGCCGGCCTTGGCCCGGACGTCGGTCGCCCACTCCGTGATGTCGTCACCCTTCAGGCGGATCGAGCCGCCGGTGATCTCGTAGTCGGGGTTCCCGAGCAGGGTGTTCGCCAGCGTCGACTTGCCGCTGCCGTTCGGGCCCATCAGGGCGTGTACCTCGCCCGCACGAACCGTCAGGTCGACGCCGCGGAGGATCTCGGTGCCTTCGACCGACGCGTGGAGCGCGGCGATCTCGAAGAGGGGCGGCTGGGGGGAGTCGGCCACCCGTTCAGTCTATTTCTCCTATGCCGGTAGTGGAAATGGCCGAGCGCCCTCGGCCGACCGCTTCAGGGCTGGTTGTCGCGGAGGTCTTCCTTCCACGACCGGAAGCTGTCGTGGGTGGTTCCGGAAGGGCCGACTCCCTCGCCGCCACCCTCCGCGAACAGCCGGAACGAATGTGTCACCGAAGGATCGGCGGCGGAGCAGGCCCAGTAGATCGCGCTGGCTTTCGTCGCCGGGCCGGCGCGCCAGAGGAGCCACCCGCCGATCCGCCGCTTGTAGTCGGCGACCGGCGCACCGGGCAGTTCGTCGCCGAGGTGGAGCAGTTCGTCCGGTGCGTCCGTCCAGGCCGTCGCGGGGATGTTCCGATCGCGCACCGGCGTCGGTGGGAGCTCGGCGGTGGTGACCGGCGTGTCATCGACCGGGCGCCGGTCGTAGCGGAATGCCCCGGAGGAAGTGTCGGCCACGGGGCTAGCTTGCCCGCATGGCGACCGACGTCAACACGGTGCACTGGGACCTCTCCGACCTGCTCGACGGCGCAGCCGACGATCAAGCCGAGGCGAAGATCGAGGAGCTGCTCGCCGAGGCCGAGCGGATGGCGGAGGAGCTCGCCGGCGTGCGGGGCACCGTCTCGTCGATGGACGCCCACGCCCTGGGCGAGTTCATGCGCTGCCAGTCGCAGTTGCAGGAGCTGCTCGGGCGGGCGGGTTCGTATGCGAGCCTCCGGTTCGCCGTCGACACCACCGACCCGAAGACGGGCGCGCTCATGCAGAAGGTGCAGGAGCGGTCGACGCAGATCGCGACGAGGCTGATCTTCTTCGACCTGGAGTGGACGGCCCTCCCCGACGACCACGCCGAGCGCCTCCTCGCCGACGACGGGCTCGCCTTCGCGCGCCACCACCTGCGGACGGTTCGTGCCTACAAGCCGCATCTCCTGAGCGAGGCCGAGGAGAAGATCCTCACCGAGAAGGCGGTGACCGGCCGGAGCGCGTGGGCCCGGCTGTTCAGCCAGGAGACCAGCGCGATCGAGGTCACCCTCGACGGGGAGAAGACGACGCTCGACCAAGTCCTGTCGCGCCTGGGTCACCCCGATCGTGAGGTGCGGCGCACCGCGGCCGAGGCCGTCACCGAAGGCCTGAAGCCCGGCCTGCGCACGCGGGCCTACATCTTCAACACCCTGCTGGCCGACAAGGCGACCGACGACCGCCTGCGGAACTACGAGACCTGGATCTCCTCGCGGAACCTGTCGAACGAGGCGAGCGACGAGAGCGTCGAGACCCTCGTGTCGAGCGTGCAGAAGCGCTACGACATCCCGCAGCGCTGGTACGCGCTGAAGGCGAAGGTGCTCGGTCTCGACAAGATCGCCGACTACGACCGGATGGCCTCGGTGGCCGACACCGAGGAGGAGATCAGCTGGGACGAGGGGCGCCAGATCGTGATCGACGCGTACGCCTCGTTCAGCGAGCAGGCGGCGGCGACGGCCGAGCTGTTCTTCGACAAGAACTGGATCGACGCGCCTCCCGCGCCGGGCAAGCGGGGCGGGGCGTTCTGCGCGTACACGGTGCCGTCGGTGCACCCCTACGTCTTCCTCAACTGGACCAACCGCCGGCGCGACGTGATGACCCTCGCCCACGAGCTCGGCCACGCGCTGCACGCGTACCTGGCACGCGAGCAGGGCGTGTACCACCAGGGCACGCCGCTGACGCTGGCCGAGACGGCGAGCGTGTTCGGCGAGACGGTGACGTTCGGGCGGGTGCTCGAGTCGGTGCAAGATCCGAACGAGCGCCTCGCGCTGCTGGCGTCGAACATCGAGGACTCGATCGCCACGATCTTCCGCCAGACGGCGATGAACCGGTTCGAGAACTCCGTCCACACCGCCCGCCGCACCGAGGGCGAGCTGTCGGTCGAGCGCTTCGGCGAGCTGTGGGCGGCGTCGCAGACCGAGATGCTCGGCGATGCGGTCGAGGTCACCGAGGGCTACCGCACGTGGTGGAGCTACATCCCGCACTTCATCGGGACGCCCGGCTACGTGTACGCCTACGCGTACGGGCAGCTGTTGGCGCTGAGCGTCTACAAGCAGTACCAGGAGCAGGGGAGCGACTTCGTCCCCCGGTACCTCCACATGCTCTCGTCCGGTGGATCGATGGCGCCGGAAGACCTCGGCAAGATCGTCGGCTGCGATCTCGCCGATCCTCACTTCTGGGACGGCGGCCTCGACATCGTCGAACAGGCCCTCGAAGCGGCGGAGCAAGCGGCGTTCGAGGCGGGCCGGCTGCGCTGATTGTCTCGCTCGCAGGCTCACTCGACTGTTGCGGCTGCTCGCTGGCGCTCCCGACACCGCCGAGTGCGAACGGGCGCCGACTACTTCACCAGCCGCCCCAGCGGGCGTTTAGGTCGTCCTTCTTCGGGCGGAGGATCTCGACCCGGTCGCCGGTGCGGATGGTGCCGCCTTCGATCACGGCGGCGTACATGCGCGCCCGGCCGGGGTGCTTCCGGTCGTCGAGGCGCGACCAGTCGCCGTCGGTGAACCACGGCGTCTGCTTCTTGCACGGCTCAGCGTCGACGGTGATCTCGCAGATCACCTCGTCGCCGATCGCGAGGCGGACGCCGGGGCGGACGAGCTTCCACTCGACGCCCTGGATCGTGACGTTCTCCCCCGCAGAACCCGCCGTGATCGGATGACCGTCCGACTGCAGCGACTCGATGATCTCGAGCGACCACAGGCACAACGCCTGCCACGGCCGGCCGTGGTGCTTCCGCTCCTTCTGCACGTCGCCGACCACGCCGGACCCGTCGGCTCGGACGTCGATCTCCGGGACGGGCAGCTTCGGCACACCGCCGCCGGAGACGTTCAGCTGGAAGACGGTCGCGTCCACTGCACCACCAGTCCTTCGAGATCGGGCTCGCGCGCCGGCTTGTCGCTCCCTTCGGCAGGCGTGCCGAGGTAGACGAAGCCGACGATCGCGTCGTGCTCCGTGATCGCGACCGCCTTCTTCACGTGGTCGTCGTACGCCGGGTCGCCCGTCCGCCACATCGACCCGTATCCCAGCGCGGTCGCCGCGAGGCACAGGTTCTCGGCCGCGGCGTAGGCCGCGCCGAGCTGATCGATCCACGGGATCTTGTCGTCGTGGCGGTGGATGGCGCAGACGATGACGACGACGGGGGCGCGGCCGAGCTTGGTCTGCTCCTTCTCGAGCTTGGCCGGGACGATGTCACCGCCGGCGGCTTCCACACGACGTCGATATGCCTCGGCCAGCACGTCACCGAACGCGTCCTTGTGCTCGCCCCGAAGCACGACGAACTTCCACGGGCGCAGCTCGCCGTGGTCGGGCGCCGCGGCGGCAGCCCGGAGCATCGTCGTCAGCTCGTCGTCGGATGGCGCCGGCTCGCGCAGCCGGCCGATCGACCTCCTGCGGAACAGGAGGTCGATCTCACCAGCCACGGTCGATCCACTCCTGCAGGTGCGGTCGCTCCATTCCGATCGTGGTGTCGTCGCCGTGGCCAGGCATCACGATGGTCTCCGGCGCGAGCTTCGAGAACAGCCGGCCGTCGATCGACTCGATGATCTTTTCGAAGCTGCTGCCCGGGAACTTCGTCGCGCCCGGTCCGCCGGGGAAGAGGGTGTCGCCGCTCAGCAGCACGGGCGAACCCTCGATCACGAAGCACATCGACCCCGGCGTGTGGCCGGGCGTCGCGATGGTTCGCATCCGAACGCGCCCGATCTCGATGACGCTGTCGTCCTCGAGCAGGTAGTCGTACGACGGGAGCATCTCGGCATCCGCGGCGGTGACGCCGACCTCGTATCCCGCGTCACGGATGGCGGGCACGGCCTGGATGTGGTCCCAGTGGCCGTGGGTCTCGAGCACCGTGCGGACGTCGAGGGCCTTGCACAGCTCGAGCAGCTTGTCGTGCTCGTTCGCCGCGTCGATCAGCGCGGCGTCGCCCGTCTGCTTGCACCGCACGACGAACACGTTGTTGTCCATCGGTCCGACCACGAGCTTGTGGATCGCGACCTGTGTGTCCTCGTAGTGCAAGGGCGCCGGCATGAGTTGATCATGCCAGCGGGCTGACGACTTCGAGCTCCAGCGCTGCCGCAGCGGGGATCTGGCGACGGTCGAAGGTCAGGTACTTCAGGGGCCTCGGGAGGCGGTCGGCCGCGGCGAGATGGATGGCATCGACGACCCGGAGCGAGAACTGCGCCCCGAGTTCCACGGCGCGGGCGAGGCACCGGTCGTCGACGGGGACGACGACGAAAGCGTCCCAGTCGTCGCGGAAGGCGTGCCACAGCCGCTCCTGCGAGCGCGGTCCGGGCGCGAGGTTGTGCAGCACGAGCATCGCCTCGGTGCGCGCGAGTGACGAAGCGATCCACGTGTCGTCCGACGCCATGGCGTCGACCACCAGCTGGCGGTCGGGCTCCGCTACGTACCGCTTCACGAGCGCGGAGGTGTCGACGAACAGGACCATCGTCGCGTGATCAGCCTCCGCGGATCTCGTCGAGCACGCGGTCGGCGCGCACGTCGACCGGCAGCATCGACGGCTCGGGATCGGCGGGATGATCGAGGCGGCCCGGTGGCCGCACGAGGCCACTCGCGATCAGGTCGTCGAGCGTCACGCCTTCTCGGTCGGGCTCCACAGGGCCGAGCATGGCCACGGGCTCGCCGTCGGACGTGATGAGGATCCGCTCGCCGTTCGACGCTCGGCGCACGACCGCGGCGACGTTGTTGCGCAGCTCCCGGATGCCCACATGACTTCGTCCGTCCACGTCGGTCACAGTACGCACGTGGCGAGCGTCGTCTTCGTGAGCTGGTGGGGCGGGGGGAACATGACGCCGGTGCTGTCGCTCGGCGCTGCGATGCGCGGGCGTGGTCACGAGGTGGCCGTCGTGGGGCCGAAGCAGTTCGCCGGCCGGCTGGCGGACGACGACATCCGCCACGTCGCATCAGCCCGGTTCACGCCATCAGCCCGGTTCACGCCATCGGTCGACGAGGTCCGCGCAACGTGCGACGAGCTCCGCCCCGACCTGCTCGTGATCGACTTCATGATGGGCGAGGTGCTCGCCGCCGCCTCGACGTTCGACGGTGCCCGGCGCACCGCTGCCCTCGTCCACACGATGTGGCAGCCGGTAGCCGACAAGGAGTGGGACAACGTCACCGTCTTCTTCGGCCTCGACCGGGTGAACGAGGTCCGCCGCGCCCACGGCCTGCCCGACGTCGCGCACGGAACCGACCTGCTGCGCGACGTCGACCACGTCCTCGCCTCGCTGCCGGAACCCCTCGACCGGCCGCTCGCCACCGGCTGGCCCAACGCCCGCTACCTCGGTCCGCTGCTGGAGCCGCCCGGACCGGACGCCGACCTCGCGCTGCCCGGGCGTGGCCCGCTCGTGGTGGTGGGCCTCGGGACGACGCCGATGGAGGAGGACGACTTGTTGCGGCGCACCCTCGCCGCCATCGACCGCCTGCGCGTCGGGCGCTTCCTGGTCACGGTCGGCGATCACCTCGACCCCGACGACTTCCCCGTCACCTCGAACACCGTCGTCACCCGGTACATCCGCCACGCCGCGGTGCTGCCGTGGGCCATCGCCGTCATCAGCCATGGCGGCCTCGGCACGACCATTGCCGCCGCTGCCCACGGCCTGCCCCACCTCGCCATCCCCCTCGGCCGCGACCAGCCCCACAACGCGCAACGGATCGTCGAGCTGGGCATCGGCGCAGCGCTGCCGGCGACGGCGACGGTCGACGAGCTCGAAGCCGGCATCCTCGACTTCCTCGCCTCGCCCGAGCTGCGGACCAACGCCCTCGACATGGCCGCCGCCATTCGAGATCGCCACCCGTCACCGCACGACGACTTCGAAGGGCTCCTGCCTTAGCCGACCAATGCATAACCTCTGCCGACCTGCGCGACAAACAACGGCCTGAGGCGTGCCTTTGTCGCGTAGGTCCGTGGATTCGCCGGGCCGATCGCGTAGCACGCGTGTACACGCTTCGACTTGCGCCGCAACTTCGAGCATCGAAGAATGCCGGCCATGAATTTCGCCTTCAGCGAGGAGCAGGAAGAGCTCCGGAAGAGCGTTCGGCGGTTCCTCGAGAGCAAGTCTCCCGAGACCGAAGTTCGCCGTCTCATGGAGACCACCGAGGGTTACGACCAGGCGGTCTGGAACCAGATGGGCCAGGAGCTCGGGCTCCAGGGCCTCGCGATCCCCGAGGAGTACGGCGGGTCGGGCTACAGCTACGTCGAGCTGATCATCGTGCTCGAGGAGATGGGCCGTGCCCTCCTGGCCGCCCCGTACTTCTCGACGGTGGCGCTTGCCGCCAACGCGATCCTGCAGTCCGGTGACGACGCAGCCAAGAAGGAGCTGCTCCCCGGGATCGCCGCGGGCGACACCATCGCCACCCTCGCGATCACCGAGGACAACGGCCGCTGGGACCTCGACGGCATCCAGCTGCAGGCCACCGGCTCGGGCGACAGCTACACGCTCGACGGCCACAAGATGTTCGTCCTCGACGGCCACACCGCGAACCTGATCATCGTCGCGGCCCGCACCGGCAACGGCGTGAGCCTGTTCGCGGTGGAGGGTGACGCCCAGGGCCTCACCCGCACGCCGCTCGCGACCATGGACCAGACCCGCAAGCAGGCCCGCCTCGAGTTCTCGGGCACGCCGGCCCGCCTCATCGGGACCGACGGTGGCGCCGACCAGGCCATCACCAAGACCCTCGACCTCGCCGCAGTTGCCCTCGCCGCCGAGCAGGTCGGTGGTGCGCAGAAGTGCCTCGAGATGTCGGTCGAGTACGCCAAGGTGCGCGTGCAGTTCGGCCGCCCGATCGGCTCCTTCCAGGCCATCAAGCACAAGTGCGCCGACATGCTGCTCGAGGTCGAGTCGGCCAAGTCGGCCGCCTACTACGCCGGCTGGGCCGCGGCCGACGACAGCGAGGAGCTGCCGACGGTGGCCTGCCTCGCCAAGGCCTACTGCTCCGAGGCGTACTTCCACGCCGCCGCCGAGAACATCCAGATCCACGGTGGCATCGGCTTCACCTGGGAGCACCCGGCTCACCTGTACTTCAAGCGGGCCAAGTCGTCCGAGCTGTTCCTCGGCGATCCCGCGTACCACCGCGAGCTGCTCGCCCAGCGCATCGGGCTGTAACGACTGTCTCGCTCCGCATGCTCCGCTCGACTGTTGCGGCTTGTCGCTGGCGCTCCTGGCGCCGCGTGGTGTGCGGAACCGTTAGCTTCTGATCACAACCCTTGAGACGAGGCCCCCGGTGTGGACCCGGGGGCTTCGTCGCATCTGGGGTTCGAACACCTGGGGGGAACCAGACATGACTCACGTGACCGCCTCGACCGCCGCGGGCCAACTGCGCGGCGCCGACCGCGACGGCATCAAGACGTTCTTGGGCGTCCCCTACGCGGCGCCGCCCGTCGGGCAGAACCGGTTCCGCGCGCCGCAGCCCGTCGAGCCGTGGGATGGCGTCCGGGATGCGCTCGAGCTACCGCCGAGCTGCCCGCAGCCGCAGCAGCGGCCTGCGGGCTGGACGCACGAGAGCGTCGAGTCGGAGGACTGCCTGTACCTCAACGTGTGGACGCCGGCGGCGGGCGACGGGGCCGACGCCACCAGGCCGGTCATGGTCTGGTACCACGGCGGCGGGTACTCGATCGGGTCGGGTTCATGGCCGCTCTACGACGGCAGCGCGCTCGCCCGTCGGGGAGACGTGGTCGTCATCACCGTGAACCACCGCCTGGGCCCGCTCGGCTACCTCCACCTGGCCGATCTCGCGCCGACCGACGACAGCCTCGCGGCGTCGGGCAACGCCGGCATGCTCGACCTGGTGGCCACGCTCGACTGGGTGCAGGAGAACGTCGCCAACTTCGGCGGTGACCCGAACAACGTCACGATCTTCGGCGAGTCGGGCGGCGGCGCCAAGGTGAGCACGCTGCTCGCGATGCCCTCCGCACAGGGGAAGTTCCACCGGGCGATCATCCAGAGCGGGCCCGCGCTGCGGGTGACGAAGGGCGACCGCGCGACCGGTGCCGCCCGGAGGCTCCTCGATGCACTCGGCATCGACGAGGAGAACCTCGAGCAGCTGTGGTCGGTCCCGGCCGAGAAGCTGGTGGAAGCGTCGGCCGCAGCCGGACGGATGGCCTTCAGCCCGGTCCTCGACGGCGACGTCATCCCGACCCATCCGGCTGACGCCCTTGCCACCGGCACGGCGGCAGACGTCCCCGTGATCGTCGGCTGCAACCAGGACGAGTCCGCAGGCATGCTCCCGAAGGAGCTCGACGAAGAGGGGCTGCGAGAGCGGCTCGCGGCGTTCGGCTCGGACAACGTCGACGAGATCGTCGCCACCTACCGCAGCGAGTATCCCGATGCCACCGACGTCGACATCCTCAGCTACGCGCTGACCGACAGCCGGATGCGCGCCGGGTCGATCCGTCTCGCCGAGGCGAAGCTCGCAGGCACCACCTCGCCGGTGTGGATGTACTTCTTCACCTACCAACTCGCAGGGCGTGCCGGCCACGGCTACGAGATCGCGTTCGCGTTCGACAACCTCGGCCGCAGTGACGACCGCGGGGTGTCGGGGACCCGCCGCCAGCTCGTCGACGAGATGAGCGACGCGTGGCTGGCCTTCGCGCGTGACGGCGACCCGAACCACCGGAAGCTCGCGAAGTGGCCCTCGTACACGCTCCCGGAGCGCTCCACCATGTACTTCCAGCGCGGCGGCAGTGAGGTCAAGTCCGACCCGAACCGCGCCACCCGCGAACTGTGGGACGGCATTCGCCGCTGATTAGCTTGGGCGGCCAGTGGTCGTCGTCTACATCCTCATCGCCCTGGGCCTCGCGTTCGCGATCGCCGCGATCGTCGTCGGACGCGAGGCCAGGCGGCTCGACGCCGAGCCGCCCCGCGCCGTCTTCGACCCGGACGAGGCGGTGGAGTACGTGGCCAACCACCTGCCGTTCGACGTCGCTGCCGCGCTCAGCCACGACGACGTGAAGCAGATCCTCGACTGGAACCTCGAGTTCTTCCGCTCGAAGGGACTCTCCGGCAACGGATCGGCTCCCCACGCCGACGCCCCGATCCTGATCGGTGGAGCGGAGACGATCGCATACGTCCTCGACAAGGCGTCCCAGGCCGGCGCCGAGTACACGCCCCAACACGTGCAGGCCGTGCTCGAGGCGCAAATGGCGTATCTGGAAGCGATCGGCGCGATCGGTCCGCAAGCTCCGCCCGACGAGATCTGAGCCGCAAAAAGATCCGCGCTCGAACCGCGCCCGTTCGGGTACCATCAGCGGCACCAGAGAAAGGAGGTGGTCCAACTGAGTAGTGAAAGTCTTGGGACCCTGGAGGTGGCTGGCCGCTAGATCCGGCTAGCTGGACCGACCTGGCGTAAACCCACCAGGCCACCGCTCGAGCCATCCAGTCGAGAACTCGTCCCGCTCGACGTCGTACGGCAACTCGAGTCCCTTTCAGCAAAATCTGTGAGAAGCCCCGCCGAGTGGCGGGGCTTCTCCGCGTCCGGCTTAGATTCCGGACATGTCTCGGCCCGTTCGCTTCGAGCACTACCGCTACGTCGGCGACAAGCGTTCGCAGATCGTCCACGACCTCGACAACACCGGCGACGCGTGCGCCATCGACGAGCTCATGGACTCCGAGCAGTATCTCGCCATCGCGCCGGAGTCGATTGCCGAGGCCCGCAACCGCGGCTACAAGCCGTGCCGGCACTGCGTGACAGAAACCACCGGCGAATAGCAGTTCGCTGTCACCTGCAACGCCCGTCGCGCCGATACCGTCGAGGTGATGGAGGTGATCGAGTCCGACGGGTTGAAGCTGTGGGCCCACACGGCTCGCCCTCCCCGCCGCGGCAACGACAAGCCCGTCCGCAAGGGGCTGGTGCTCTGCCACGGCTTCCCGACGGGTCCTCGCTGGGCGGAGAGCTCGGGGCGCACCTATCCCGAGTTCGCCGACCGCCTCGCCACCGACGCGGGCTGGGCGGTTCTCGCGTTCAACTACCGGGGCACCGGTGAATCGGAGGGCGACTTCTCCCTCGGCGGGTGGGCTCGCGACCTGCGCGCCGCGATCGACCACATGTACGAGACGACGGGCGTCGACGGGGTGTGGCTCGCCGGCTTCCGCACCGGGGGGGCGCTCGCGATCTGCGTGGCGGCCGACGACGAGCGGGTGAAGGGCGTCTCGACGTTCGGGGCGCCGGCCGACTTCGACTCCTGGTCGCAGGAGCCTCGGAAGTTCCTCGCCACCGCCCGCGAGCGCGGCGTCGTGCGCTCGCCCGGTTTCCCCGACGACCTCAGCGCGTGGACGCAGGAGATCAAGTCGACCCGCGCGCTCGACTGCGTCGACAAGGTGCCGCCGCGTCCGCTGATGATCGTCCACGGCTCGATCGACGACGTCGTCCCTCTGTCCGACGCTCGTGTGCTCGCCGACTGCGCGCCCGGTTCGGAGCTGCGGGTCATCACGGGCGCAGGTCACCGCCTCCGCCACGACCCCCGGGCGGTTGCCGTGCTGATCGGCTGGATGGACCGTCAGACGCTGTAGCGGTCGATCACTTCGCGCACGGCCCGCGCGTTCGCCTCCGGGTCGCGAGCCTCGGTCAGCCACCGCACGACGACGAACCGCCGGGCGCCGGCGTCGAGCATCGGGACGACCGTTTCCGGCGTCACGCCGCCGGTCACGAAGAACGGTCTCGTGCACGTCTCCGCCGCGTACACGAGGTAGTCGAGGCCCGTGCCGGGGCGGCCCGGCTTCGTCGGCGTCGGCTCGACCGGACCCGTCGAGACGTAGTCGACGTCTTCGTTCGCGCTGGCGTCGAGCTCGTGCGGCGCGTGGGTCGACAGGCCGACGACGGCGTCGCGGCCGAGGATCCGGCGTGCGAGCGCAGGCGGCGCGTCGTCCTGTCCGACGTGCACGCCGTCCGCGCCCAGCTCGAGCGCGAGATCCGGTCGATCGTTGAGGACGAACGGGACGCCGCGGCGGCCGCACAGCTCCTGCACGAGCGCTGCTCGTTCGAGCAAGGGACGCGCCTCGAGCACCTTCTCGCGCAGCTGCACGATGTCGACGCCTCCTCGGATGCACGCATCGACGAAGTCGACGAGGTCAGGACGGTCCGGCGTGCACAGGTAGAGCCGACACGAGGAGACGTCAGCCACCGGCCACCGCCCGCACCAGCTCCAACCGGTCGCCGGCGGCGAGCACCACGGACGCCGTGTCGCGCCTGGGTACCGGATCGCCGTTGCGCTCGACGACGATCAGCCGCCGGCTGAGGCCGAGGTGGTCGAGGAGCTCGCCGAGCGTCGCTCCCTCGGCGACATCGACCTCGTCGCCGTTGACGATCACGATCACCCTCGCATCATGGCAACACCGCGAGGTCGACGAACGACGGCAGCTGCGTCCGTAGCACCGAGAAGGCGGGCCGGCTGCGGTCGCGGTCGAGTCGCGCGATCAGCACCCGTCCCCGATCGTCGAGGCCGGCCGCGTAGTAGCCGTTCGTCCCGAACGAGCCGTCGCCCCGCGTCCGTCGGAACCCGGACCCGGCTTCGAGCTCGCCCGTCAGCGTAGTGATCAGCAGGCCCTGTCCGGGAACGACGACGAGAGCTCGGTCCGCGGTCGGCGCGGCAACCACGCGTGCTCCGTCGGGCAGCGTCGCCTGCGATCGCGTCGTGAGATCGCCGTCGATCAACCGCAGCTCGTTTGCGACCTGCACCCACATCGTCTCGCCGGGAGTCGCCGACACGCCTCGGTCGGCCGCGGTCTGCCACTTCTCGACCAGCGAACCGGAATCGGCTCTGTAGGCGGTGGCCGTGCCCGAATCGACCACGACGAAGCTGTCGCCGACCGGGTGGATCGTGGCCGCGTCGGACAGCTGCAGCGGTCGCGACGTCACCTCGTCGTCGTCGACGTCGATCACGTACAGACCAGACGACGCGACGGCTCCGATGCGCAAGCCGGTCGGTTCGTCGGCCATCTTCTCGAGCTGCTCGAGCAACTCTCGAGCCGCCGTCAGCCGCACCGGCTCCTTCCGCTTCGGGTCGACACGCCAGCGGTCGAGCATCGACGCGAGGTCCGCAGCGCGCGCCTCGACCTCCCCCTCTCGCCGCACCGGCACCGACTCCTTGCGGTAGTCGCGACGACGCTGGTCGAGCGTGGCGACCATCTCGTCGCGGAGGCGCCGCGTCCCGTCGGTGGATGGATCGAGCTCCTGCAGCTCGTCGAGGTAGCGCTTGGCGCGAGCGGCCGCGGCGTCGTACAAGCGGTCGCGCTGCTCCGCGAGCGTCGGGCTGTCTCCGTACTGCGCCCGCACCTCGTTCAGTGCCCGTTCCGCGACCCGCCGGTCGTCGTCGATCGCCACGACTCCCTGCCACGTCTCCTCGAGATCGCGCAGGTCGCCTTCGACGCCGTTGACGAAGGCCGCGCCGGCGAACTGCAGGAGCGACAGCACGCCCAACGCTCCTGCCAGCAGCCACAGTCGGAGCGCCTTGGGGTTGCGCGCGCGCACCACGGGCAACCCCGCGCCCGGTGCCCAATCGCGCTCGTTGCGGCTCCGGGTGGCGCGGGTGTGGAAGGGGAGCGGGTCGTCCGAACCCGGCGCGAGGGGCTCGAGCAGGTCGGCGTCGTCGACATCGCCGCGCCGGGGCACCTCACGACGGTACCGCTGGTCGGACCCTTACGGTCAGCGCACCCCGAGGAGATCGACGACGAAGACGAGCGTCTCGCCTGGCTTGATCACGCCGCCCGCGCCGCGGCTGCCGTAGCCCAGCTCGGGCGGGATCGTGAGGCGGCGCCTCCCACCGACCTTCATCCCCTGCACACCCTGGTCCCAGCCTTCGATCACGTGGCCGGCGCCGAGCGGGAAGGAGAAGGCCTCCCGCCGGTCCCATGAAGCGTCGAACTGCCTGCCGGTAGACCACGACACGCCGACGTAGTGGACCTCGACGTCGTCGCCTGCTTTGGCCTCGGGGCCCTCACCGACCTCGAGATCCTCGATCTGCAGGCTCGTCGGCGGATCGCCTGCAGGGATGGTCACGTCGGGCTTCGAGTCGGCCATCAGTCGACGCTACCCATGCATCGTCGTCGGCTCGCGCGGGTACGCCTTGCGCCGAGGTCCGGGGTCATGCGCAGAGCTGCTGTCGCTTCGATCGTTGCCGTGCTGCTCGGTGCCTGCGCGAGCGGGGCCGGGACGCCGCGTGAGTCGCTCTCGATGACGGCTCGAGTCGCCGACTCGACGACCGTTCCCGAGACGACGGGATCGACGCAGGCGCCACCTGCACCGGAGCCCACGTCCGCCCCCGCTCCCGAACCCGTCGCACCCGAGACCGCGGCGGCTCGCACCGACATCGTCCGTCCCCGAGCGGCGTCGCGGCGGCCGGCCACGACGGCGCCCGTCGTGAAGCGACCGCCGCCCCGACCGAACCGGGCGACCGACGGCGCGGCGGCGCCGGCTCCGCCTCCACCGTCGTCGAGGGCGGTGTTCGACGGGGACTTCCCGGATCCCTTCGTCCTGCGGGCCGGCGCGTACTGGTACGCCTTCTCGACGCAGAGCGGGATCACCCATGTGCCCGTCCTTCGGTCCGCGGACCTCCGGACGTGGGAGCGCGCAGGTGACGCGCTGCCGGGCCTGCCGTCGTGGTCGTCGTTCGGATACGTGTGGGCGCCGGCGGTGATGGCCAGGCCCATGGGTGGCTTCGTCCTCTACTACTCGACCCGCCACGCCGCGACGGGGCTCCAGTGCCTCTCGGTGGCGGTCGCTGCGCTTCCGCAGGGCCCCTACGTCGACACGTCGACCGGGCCGTTCGTGTGCCAGACCGATCGCGGTGGATCGATCGACCCCAGCCCGTTCACCGCTGCGGACGGCGCGCCGTGGCTCGCGTGGAAGAGCGAAGGGACGCTCGACGGTGAGCCGACGCGCATCTGGACAGCACCGCTCACCGCGGAGGGCACCGCACTCGCCGGCGAACCGCGTGAGGTGCTCTCGACGGCCGAGGTGTGGGAGGGGCCGATCGTCGAGGCGCCGACGATGGTCGTCGAGGGCGGCCGCTACCACCTGTTCTTCAGCGGCAACCGCTGGGAGACGGCGCAGTACGCGATCGGTCACGCCGTCTGCGATGGTCCGGCCGGGCCGTGCCGCCGCGTGCCGGCGGAACCGATCGTCGCGAGCGACGCCACACGCGCCGGACCGGGCGGCGGCGAGGTCTTCCGGGACGCGTCAGGCGCCCTGTTGCTCGCGCACCACGCATGGGCGCCCGCGGCCGTCGGCTATCCCGCAGGCGCGAGGCGCCTCCACATCGACACGTTGACCTTCGACGGAGAACGCGCGGCCGCGCATCCCTGGCAGGGCGGCTCGGTGCTCTGACGTCGCGTCAGCTGCCGGCAGGATCCGGGCGGTCGGCGTCGATCTCGTACGTGCGAATGGCCTCGACGACCTCCTCGGCCTTGCCGTCGCCCGTGTCCGCCAGCGCCTTCAGGGTCGCGACGGCGATGTGGGCCGCGTCGACCTCGAAGTGCCGGCGGAGGTTCGCCCTCGTGTCGCTGCGGCCGTAACCGTCGGTGCCGAGGGGGGTGAAGTGGCCCGGCACCCATCGCGCCACCTGATCGGGAACCGACTTCATGAAGTCGGTGACCGCGACGAACGGGCCATCGGCGTTGGAGAGCGCCTCGGTCACGTACGGGACCCGCGGCGCCTCGGTCGGGTGCAACCGGTTCCATCGCTCGATCGTCAGCGCGTCTTGGCGAAGGCCCTTGTACGACGTCGCCGACCAGAGCTCGGCCGCCACATCGTGCTTCTCGGCCAGCAGCTTCCTCGCCTCGACCGCGGCGTTGTACGCGGAGCCGGAGAACAGGATCGTCGCCCTGCGGCTCGGCCCCTCTGGAGCGTCGGCCCACTTGTAGAGACCGCGGATGACACCTTCCTCCGCGCCTTGCGGCATGGGCGGCATCGGGTAGTTCTCGTTGTAGAGCGTCAGGTAGTAGAAGCGGTCTTCGGGGACCTCGCCGGTGTACATCCGCTTGATGCCGTCGCGGACGATGAGCGCGACCTCGTAGGCGAAGGCCGGGTCGTAGGCGCACACGTTGGGAACGGTCGACGCGAGCACCAGCGAGTGGCCGTCCTCGTGCTGCAGGCCCTCGCCGTTGAGGGTCGTGCGGCCAGCCGTGGCGCCGAGCAGGAACCCGCGCCCGCGCTGGTCGCCGAACGACCAGATGAGGTCGCCGGTCCGCTGGAAGCCGAACATCGAATAGAAGATGTAGAAGGGGATCATCGGCGTCGCGTGCGTGGCATACGCCGTGCCTGCAGCCGTGAAGCTCGCCATCGAGCCCGCTTCGGTGATCCCTTCCTCGAGGATCTGTCCCTGCTGCGACTCGCGGTACGACAGCTGCATCGCGGCGTCGACGGGCTCGTAGCGCTGGCCGAACGGCGCGTAGATCTTCACCTCGCTGAAGAGCGCATCCATGCCGAACGTGCGGGCCTCGTCGGGGATGATCGGCACGACGCGTGCGCCGACGTTCTCGTCGCGCAGCAGGTTGCGGAGGAGGCGGGTGAAGCCCATCGTCGTCGACACGGCCTGGTTGCTCGAGCCGGCGAGCAGTTCGTCGAACGCCTTGTCGTTCGGCGCCGGGAGTCGCATGTGCTTCACGACGCGGCTCGGCAGTGGACCGTCGAGCCGTCGGCGACGCTCCATCAGGTACTCGTAGGTCGGTGATCCCTCGGCCGGCCGGTAGTAGGGCGGCAGGTCGGCGTCGAGGGCCTCGTCGGGGATCTCGTCCTGCAGGTAGAGGCGGTCGCGGAGCAGCTGCAGCTGCTTCTTCGTCATCTTCTTGATCTGGTGCGTGGCGTTGCGCGCTTCGATCTCCGGGCCGAGCGTCCAGCCCTTGATGGTCTTCGCCAGGATCACGGTGGGCGCGCCTTCGTGCTCGACCGCGGCCTTGTAGGCGGCGTAGAGCTTCCGGTAGTCGTGGCCGCCACGAGGAAGGGCCTGCAGGTCTTCGTCGCTCAGGTGCTCGACGAGCTTGCGCAGCCGCGGGTCAGGTCCGAAGAAGTGCTCGCGGATGTAGGCGCCCGTCTCGACCGCGTACTTCTGGAACTCGCCGTCGACGGTCGTGTTCATCTTGTTGAGCAGGACGCCGTCGACGTCGCGCGCGAGGAGCTCGTCCCACTTCGAACCCCAGATCACCTTGATCACGTTCCAGCCCGCGCCCCGGAACACCGCCTCGAGCTCCTGGATGATCTTGCCGTTGCCGCGCACGGGCCCGTCGAGGCGCTGCAGGTTGCAGTTGACGACGAAGATCAGGTTGTCGAGCTGCTCGCGTGCAGCGACGCTCAGCGCGCCGAGCGATTCGGGCTCGTCGGTCTCGCCGTCGCCGACGAAGCACCACACCTTCGACTGGCTGGTATCGGCGATGCGGCGGTTCTGCAGGTACCGGTTGAAGCGGGCCTGGTAGATCGCGTTGATCGGCCCGAGGCCCATCGACACCGTGGGGAACTCCCAGAAGTCGGGCATCAGCCGCGGGTGGGGATACGACGAGACGCCCTGCCCGCCGATCTCGCGGCGGTAGTGGTCGAGCTGGCTCTCGACGAGCCGCCCCTCCATGTACGCCCTCGCGTAGATGCCGGGCGCGGCGTGGCCCTGGAAGAAGACCTGATCGCCCGGCAGCCCGTCTTCCTTGCCCTTGAAGAAGTGGTTGAAGCCGACCTCGTAGAGCGACGCCGAGCTCGCGTACGTGGACAGATGGCCGCCGATGCCCTCGCTCAAGGTGTTGGCCCGGGTGACCATGACAGCGGCGTTCCACCGGATGAAGGCGCGGATCCGCCGCTCCATGTGCTCGTCGCCCGGGAACCACGGCTCGTGCTCAGGGGAGATGGTGTTGATGTAGGGCGTGCTCACGGTCGCCGGGAAGCCGACCTGCAGCTCGCGAGCCCGCTCGAGCAGCTTCATCAGCAGGAAGCGTCCCCGTCCCCGACCCTGGGCGTCGACGACGGCGTCGAAGGAGTCGAGCCACTCCTTGGTGACCTCGGGGTCGATGTCGGGAAGCTGATGACTGAACCCGTCGAAGATCATCTCGGTCACCGTGGAACGCTACCCAGCGCACCGTGTCTAAGTTCGCCCCGACATGACGACGACCGTGTACACCGACGGCGCGTGCCTCGGAAACCCGGGTCCGGGCGGCTGGGCCTGGGCCGTACCCAACGGCGCCTGGGCCAGCGGCGCGTCCCCGCTGACGACCAACCAGCGGATGGAGATCCACGCGGTGCTGTCGGCGGTGACGACGATCGAGGGACGCATCGACGTCGTCTCCGACTCCACCTACGTCGTCAACTGCTTCCGCGACCGCTGGTGGGAAGGGTGGTTGCGGCGCGGGTGGACGAACTCGCAGAAGAAGCCGGTCGCCAACCGGGACCTGTGGGAGCCGCTGATCGACGAGTACCGGCGCCACCCGTCGCGCTTGTCGTTCCGTTGGGTGAAGGGACACTCGAACGACCCGATGAACGACCTCGTCGATGCGCTCGCAGTAGAGGCGGCGCGAACCCAGAAGGACGCGTCGGGTGAGGCGCCGCCGGAGGAGCTGCCTGCCGCCGACGTGGTCGCCGCCGACGGCTCGGACCCGCGCGTGCCCGCCGGACGCAAGGTCGTCGTCACCGGGCACCGCCCGCCCGAGCTCGGCGGCTACGACGAGAACCCCGTGGCGTCGGCCGTGCGCGCCAAGCTCGCCGAGATCCTCGAGGCGAAGAGGTCGATGCACTCGGACCTGGTCGTGATGACCGGTCTCGGCCTCGGTGCGGAGCAGCTCGGGGCAGAGGCGGCAGCGGCGGTCGGCGTGCCCTTCGTCGCGGTGCTTCCGTATCCGGCGCCCGACTCGGTGTGGCCATCGTCGTCTCGCGAACGGTTCTCGTCGCTTGTCGCCGCGGCCGACGGCGTGGTGCTCCTCCAGGCGAAAGCTCCCGAGACGAAGCAGAAGGCTGGCGCGGCTCTGGCTCGCCGCGACGCCTGGCTCGCACGCCACGCCGACGAGGCGATCGTCGTATGGGACGGTGAAGACGCGGTCGTCGGTCGAATCGTCCGCTCGTTCCACGACCACGTGGGCGAGGAGGAGGTGTGGGTGGTCGAACCGTGACGCACTGCGCCCGGCCGCGATGAGGGTCGGCGTCGACACCGGCGGCACCTTCACCGACGTCGTCACGGCCGACGGCCGGATCGTGAAGGTGCTGTCGACGAGGGACGATCCCGCCCGTGCCGTGGCGTCGGGTGTGGATGCCGTCGGTGGCGCAGCGTCGATCGCGCACGGGACGACGGTCGCGACGAACGCGTTGCTCGAACGCCGAGGCGCGCGGGTTGCGATCGTGACGAACGACGGGTTCGCCGACGTGATCGAGATCGCGCGCCAGAACCGTCCATCGCTGTACGACCCGTTTGCCGATCGACCGGAGCCCTTGGTCGCGCGGTCACACCGGTTGGAGGTGCAGGGGCGGCTCGATCACACGGGCGCCGAACTCGTGGCACTCGGTCCGGTGCCCCAGGTGCCCGACGACGTCGAGGCGGTCGCAGTCGTGCTCCTCCATGCCGACATCTCTTCTGCGCACGAGCGGGCGGTAGCCGACGAACTGCGAGCGCGCGGCCACGACGTCACGTGCTCGCACGAGATCGCGCCCGAGTTCCGCGAATACGAGCGCACGGTGACGACGGTCGCGAACGCGTACGTGCGCCCCGTGTGCCGCTCGTACCTGCGGCGGCTTGCCGCTGTGGCCCAGTCGGTCGAGATCATGACGTCGGCCGGCGGGCTTCTCGACGTCGAGTCCGCGGCCGATGCGCCGGTCACGCTGCTCCTGTCTGGCCCCGCCGGTGGGGTGGCCGCAGGAGCGGCCGCTGCGATGGCTGCCGGCTTCACGGACGCAGTGACCTTCGACATGGGCGGCACGAGCACCGACGTCTGCCTCGTGCTCGACGGGGCGCCGGCCCCTGCGGCGCAGCGGACCGTGGCGGGGTTCCCGATCCGCACCGCGTCGCTCGACATCCACACGATCGGCGCTGGCGGTGGGTCGATCGCGTCGGTTGATCCCGGTGGTGCGTTGCGGGTCGGACCGGAGTCTGCGGGCGCCGATCCCGGCCCAGCGTGCTACGGGCGCGGCGGCACCCGGGCGACGGTCACAGATGCCGATCTCGTGCTCGGGCGCATCCCGTCGGACACGACGTTCCCCGATCTCGGTCAGCTCGATCGTGATGCCGCTTCCCGCGCGCTGGCGGACGCGGGCGTCGATGCGGCGGGCGTGGTCGCCGTGGTCGACGCTGCCATGGTGCAGGCGGTGCGTGCCGTGACCGTCGAGCGGGGAGTGGATCCCCGGCGGTGTGCGCTCGTCGCGTTCGGTGGTGCCGGCCCGTTGCACGCGTGCGCGATCGCCGACGAGCTCGACATGCCCGCTGTCGTCGTACCGCCTCGGGCCGGCGTGCTGAGCGCAGTGGGGATGCTGACTGCTGCGCGCCAGGTCGACCTCGTGCGTTCGTGGCCGACGCCATCCGACGTCGACCCGCAGCGACTGGAGGACGCGCTCGTGTCGCTCGCCGCCCGCGCCAGCCGTGCCGTCGGCGGAGGTGCGGTGGTCGATGTCGGCCTCGACTGCCGGTACGCCGGCCAGAGCCACGAGATCACCGTCCCGGATGTCGACGACTTCCCCGCTGAGCACCGCCGCCGCAACGGCTTCGACCGCCCGGGCGCGCCGATCGAGGTTGTCGCTCTGCGTGCCACCGCGCGCGTGCCCTCGCCGATCTCCTACGACGACCTTCCACCGGCGGCTGCCCGCGCCGGCCGAATCGACGGTCCGCGCGTCGTCGCCGAGGCCGACTGCACGATCTGGATCCCGTCCGGCTGGACGGCCGTCGCGGATGCCAGCGGCGCGTGGGTGATCACACGAAGCTGACTGGCGCCCTGACCGTCATCAGTCGGGGTCGTCTCGCGGTTTGCGTTCGCGGTTGCGGAGCCGGTTGTGGTGGCCGCAGAGGAGCTGGCCGTTGTCTTGGCTCGTGAGGCCGCCTTCAGACCATGGGGTGATGTGATCGGCTTGGCATTGTGCGGCGCGGGTGTCGCAGTAGCGGTGTTGGCAACTGCGGTCCCGGACCTCGATGACGCGGCGGACGGCGCCGGTGAAGCTGCGGGCGCGTGAGACCTTGATGGCGCGTTGGCCGAGCGCGTCGAACAGGAGCGCTTCGAGGTCGGCGTCGTCGAGCCAGTCTCGGAGAGCGTTCGGTGGGATGACGGTGCCGTCGGCGAGCTCGCTGAGGTGGCGGAACGAGTCGGCGCCGAGCAGCAACGTGAAGAGCGGTTTGGTGGATGCGCCGGGTTGGGCGGTGGCGCTGCGGCGGGCCATCTCGACGAGCGCGTCGGCTCGTCGTTGGTCGGGCGTGCGGGCGAGCTCGAAGGTCGATGGGTCGCGGCCGAAGCGTTGTTTCGCGTCGGCCCAGTCGGCTTCGAACAGCTGTTGTTCGAGGCGCCGCAGCTCGGTGGCGACGATCGACCCGCGTACGGGGTCGAGCAGGATCGAGCCCGAGTACATGCCGCCGAGCGTCTGGTCGAGTGAGACGCGGCGGCGGTCGACGCGTTGGTCGTGGTCGTCGGCTGCGCCGTCCGGGTCGGCGGCGAGGAGCCAGTAGTCGATGGCTTGGCAGAACTCGGCAAACGTCAGCGTCCGCGCCTGATGCACCAGCCACGCCTCATCGCGCGCGAACGAGGTGTACGTGCGCGGGTTCGAGGCGGCGGCCAATCGGCGGACGTGGTCGCGGGTGATCTCGCCCGCTTCCCACGCCGCGTCCACCTGCGGCATCAGCCGCGTCTTGGAGGCGAGGCGGAGCAGCGAGCCGTAGTCGCCCTTGCACGCGCGGGTGCGGGTCGCCATCCACGACGCGCCGCTGCGGGCGCCGTCTGCCGACCACGCTCGACGCGCGTCCCACGCCCGCGCCACCCGCGCGTGTTGCGCTTCGAGCGCGCTCCGCAGCTGGTGGAGCTCCACCATCAGCTCCGAGAGTTCGTCGTCGGTCAGCGTGGTGGTGTCGAGCTCGCCGAGCTCTTTCACCTCTCTCGCCAACCCCGACAACTCCATGTCCGAATTGAACCATTCGGGTGTGACAAGAAGTCCGGCCATCATGAGGTGCGATGAAGGCGGTGCCGGACTGGCTCGACGAGCTCCACCTCCAGCCCGGTCCGCCCTTCCACGCGATGGACACCAGGTCGCTTCGTCCTGGCGGGTGGCTGCGATCGCGGTCACAAGACGCCGAGCTGCTCGTACGCAAGCGCGAGCTCCTCCGAAGCAATCACCACGACGTGTGCGTCCACGACGGCCTCGGAGCGAGGGAGGCTGCTGACGCCGTCGCTCACCACGTCGGGATGGCACTCGACCGCTCGCTCCCACCGCTCGAGGCCGCAGCGCTCCAGACAGCGAACGACCTGTGCGTCCTCACCCGAGACGGCGGCCGCTGGGTGCTCACCTCCGGCGTCGTGTGCTTCCCCTCGATGTGGCGCCTTCCCGACAAGATCGGCTTGCCTGTCGCGCTCGTGCACGGACCGGTGCCGGCGTACGCCGACGAGCTCGCGACGAGGGTCGACCGCTTCATCGACCGCCTCGTGCCCGGGAAGGCGAGCTGGAGGCGCAACTGGTTCATCCACGACACGCCGGAGCTCTTCCTCCCGACGCCGCCCGCACCCCACCCCGACCCAGAGGTGCCGGGCGGCCTGTGGATCCGGTCCGAGATGCAGACGCTGGCGCGCGTGGAGGGAGCCGAGGTCGTGCTGTTCACCATCCGCACCGACATCGCGCCGCTCGCTGATGTTGCTGGCCGCCCCGACCTAGCCCGGCAGATGGCCGCGACGATCAGGACGTGGTCGGACGAGCTCGTCGAGTACCGCCGTGCCGCAGGATGGCGCGACAACGCGATCGCTTGGCTCGAACGCATCAGCGAGGATGCGACCCGATGACCCTCGATCCGGCGTCGTTGCAGATCCTCATCTCGCGGCTGACGGGCGTCGCGGAGGAGATGGGCGCGGTGCTCAGACGGGCGGCGTCGAGCCCGAACATCAAGGAGCGCGCCGACTGCTCGGCCGCGCTCTTCACCGCCGACGGCGAGCTGCTCGTGCAGGCCGAGCACATCCCCGTGCACCTCGGGTCGATGCCGGCTTCGGTTCGCGCTGCGATCGACGTCGTGGGCATCGAGGGACTTCGACCGGGCGACCACGTCATCCTCAACGACCCGTTCGCCGGCGGCACGCACCTCAACGACATCACGCTCGTCACCCCCTGCTTCGTCGGCGGCCAGCTCGTCGGATGGGCCGCCAACCGTGCCCATCACGCCGACGTCGGCGGGATGACGCCGGGCTCCATCCCTCCCGACGCGACGGAGATCGCGCAGGAGGGTTTCCGGATCCCGCCGGTCGTCCTCTCGCCCGCCGTCGTGGCGCTGCTCCTTGCGAACTCACGCACACCCGAAGAGCGGCGCGGTGATCTCGACGCGCAGGTCGGCGCGAACGAGGTCGGCGTGCAACGCCTGGCCGGGTTCGCCGGTGAGCCTCTCGACGAGGTGCTCGACTACGGCGAACGGCGGATGCGCGCCGCCATCAGCCAGCTCGACGACGGCGTCTACGTCTTCGAGGATGTGCTCGACTCCACCGGCCCGAACGAGGACCAACGACACCCCGCTCGCGTGAAGGTGATGGTGACGGTCGACGAAGACCGCGCGACGTTCGACTTCACGGGGACCGATCAGCAGCGAGCCGGCAACGTCAACGCGGTCGAAGCGGTCACCATCTCTGCGGTCGCGTTCGCAGTGCGTGCTGCCACCGATCCGACCATCCCTGCGAACGGGGGCGCGATGCGACCAGTGACCGTGATCGCGCCCCGGGGGACGATCGTCGCCGCGGTTGCGCCGGCTGCCGTCGGCGCCGGCAACGTCGAGGTGTCGCAACGAGTCGCCGACGTCTGTCTCGGCGCACTTGCGCAAGCGGCGCCAGCACGAGTCGGCGCTGCCGGCCAGGGCACGATGAACAACCTCATGATCGGCGGCGAAGGGTGGGTGTACTACGAGACCATCGCCGGCGGTCAGGGCGGCCGGCCGAACAAGCGCGCGGGCATGAGCGGAGTCCACACGGCGATGACCAACACGCTCAACACCCCGGTCGAGGCGCTGGAGCGGGCGTATCCGATGCGGGTGCTTCGCTACCGGTTGCGGCGCGGCAGTGGCGGCGCTGGCGTTGCGGCGGGCGGGGACGGCATCGAGCGCGACCTTCAGGTGCTGGAGGAGTGCACGGTCTCGCTGATCACCGAGCGGCGACACTCGCAGCCCTGGGGCGTCGCGGGCGGCGGCCCCGGCGCAGTAGGGGAGAACTGGCTCCTTCCGGGAGGTGAGGAGGCTCGGGCGGAGCGTCTGCTCGACAAGTGCACGGTCCGTCTGCGGGCCGGCGACGTGTTGCGCATGTCGACGCCTGGCGGCGGCGGTTGGGGTGCACCCGCGGGCGTCGCGATCCGCCCGATGGCGCCGGCGGACGTGGAGAGGGTGCAGGCGATCGAGATCGCAGCCGGGCAGCTGTTCCGCTCGTTCCCCGAGCCGCGGATCGCCGCGTGCGCGGATCACGCTCCGATGCCGTCGGGCGCGCTCGGCGACTTCATCGATGCTGGGGCAGCGTGGGTCGCGACGGTTGACGGCGAGCCCGTCGGGTTCGTAGTGGTAGAGGTCTTCGACGGTGCCGCGCACGTGGAGGAGATCGCCGTCGACCCTGCGCACGGCCGACGCGGCGTTGGGACGAGGTTGCTCGACACCGTCGCCGAATGGGCCGCCGGCCAGAGGCTTGCTGCGCTGACACTGACGACCTTCTACGACGTGCCGTGGAACCGGCCGTTCTACGAGTTCCGGGGCTTTCTCGTCGTCGACCACGCTGGTCAGTCAAAGGCGATGCGCGCCAAGGTGGCACACGAGGAGGCGGCCTACGGCCTCCCGAGGGAGCTTCGCGTCGTGATGCGACGCGACCTGCCCTCCCCGCTTTCGCAGTGGTGACAACGGTGCTCCAAAGCCGCCCTCCCGGTGTCAAGTGCGCGTCGGTGAGTACGTCCGCCTGCAGGGAGCCGTCGCGGGGGCTCAGAACCGTGCGGGTCGCAGACAACGCCGTCGCTCGCCGTCGAGCATCGCTACGGGCTTTCTCTGGCTCCTGAGCCGGTCGGCGACGCCGCGGAGTCCACCGCTCGCAGTTGCCGCGCGACAGGTGCGACTCGCGGATCGCCTACGACCAGAACTCGTCGGACCGCATCATGACCACGCCCTGATGAGCGCCCGCACGACGCGTTACGCGCGAACAGCGCGCCGATGCCGACGTGCTGCTTGTGCGCGCTACGAGGTTCATCGAGGTCGTGGCCGGGCGCCGCTTCGGTCGGGTCGTAGGCTGCACGAGTCTCGAAGGAAGGCCGACACCGGACGAGGAGCGAGCCTTTGAACGTCGCCAAAGCAGCGCGCCTCCATGCCCTGTGGTGCGACGCTGTCGTGCGCGCCCACGGTGTTCCGACCGCGACCGACGAGAGCGCGTGGCGCGCTCACCGGCGTCCGCCGGCGCTGTACCCGGATGCCGTCAGCCTCCGTCCGGACGTGGGGGAGGCAGTGCTCGACGGCGTCGACACGTCACCCGGCTGCGGCGTCATGGATGCGTTCTTCGACCTCGATCTGGAGCCGGTCGGTTTCCACGTCCTCTTCGATGCCACCTGGTACGCGACCACCGGCGGCGGTGTCACTGAGTGGCGAGCGACGCAGGATCTCGCCTCATGGGAGCGAGCGTGGGGTGGACCTGCGGGCACGTTCGTACCAGCGCTGTCGGACGAGGACGGCGTGACGTTCCTCGAAGGTGAGGGCGGAGGGATCGTTGTGCATCGCACCGACGAAGGCGCCACGCTCAGCAACGCGTGGGGCGATGTCGTTCGCGGCTGGCGTGAAGGAGTCGCCTGGGCCGGCGCGGGCGTCGGCGTGTGCGCCTTCGGTCCACTCGTTCCGCCGGGGTGGCGCGAGGTCGGGCGGCTCCGCATCTGGGCGCGCTCATAGCCAGGTCACGGGCGTAGGAACTCGATGATGTGCTCTGCAAGCGCCGGGTCGCGCACGGCGCTGAGGTGATGCCCCGCGATGTGCTCCGCTCGGCCGTTCGGCAACAACTTCGCGAGCGCGTGCGGGTCGCCCGACGAGGAGTCGTCGCGTCCGCTGATCACGAGCACGGGGTTCGCGATGCCGAGGGCTCCTGCCACGAGTCCCTCCTCGGCCCGCATGACCGCCGCCATGGCGAGACGGTCGCCACCTCCTTCCTCCACGAACCTCCGCAAGGCGAGCGCAGCGGTGTCGACATCGTCGCCCGGCTCGTCGAGCTCGAGCACCGCCGCTGTCTTCGCCCGGTGCCGCCTGAACGGCTCGCTGTCGGCGTGGAGCAGCGCCGAGCCGGCACCGCCGAGGACCAGCTTGGAAATTCGTGCGTCGAGCGTCGCTGCGTTGATGGCGGTGGTCGACCCCATCGAGTACCCGACGAGGTGCGCGGCCCCGAGTCCGAGATGGTCGATGAGCGACGAGACGTCGCGAGCCATGGCTGGCGGACGATAGGCGTCTTCGTGGTGTGGCTTGTCGGACGCCCCGTGACCGCGAGCGTCGGGCATCACCACTCGGAAGCCGGCGCGAGTGAGACGCTCGGCGATGCCCGTGTCCACCCAGTTCGCCTGCGCGTCGCTGCCGAACCCATGGAGCATGACGACCGTTGGTACGTCGCCTTCGTCGTGGAGGTCGAGGTAGTGGATCGACGTGCCGTCGAAGCTGGAGAACCTGGAAGCGTGCATGGTCACGGTGATCGTCCACTCACTTACCACGAGCCGCCGTGATCTCGCTGCGACGCTCTGATCGACGCCCTGGACGACGTGCGCGGTGGCAGTGCGGCGGATGACGTTGGATGACATCGATCGGGTACAGGACGTCGCGCGCGCCGCAGGAGGAGCACGCGCAGGGCGCACCACGGCGACGCACTCTCGCCCGCTACAGCCTGCGACCTCTGAGGGCAGGAATTGCCCGATCGGGCAACCGGTGAGGAGTACGGTCCCTCTTTGGTGGGGGTAGCCGCTGGCGCTCGCAGTCGTGCCACGTCGCCTCCTGCCCACGCGACGCCAGTGCCGCGGGCTGCGCCGCCCAGCGTCATCACCCTCAACGCAGCGCCCACGCTGCAGCTCCTGCAGACGAGCGACGCCGGATCACGGCAGCGGATGCTCACCGCGTTGCAGGGCGCGGCCGGGAACGCCGCGGTGCAGCGGATGATGACTGCGCCGGGACCGCCTCGTCGGCGTCCGGTCCGGAAGCCGATCCGCGTCCAGCGGTGTGGGCCCAAGGCGTGTGACTGCCCGGCGGAAGAACGCCTCGAGAACGCCGTACCCGACACGCCCGTCCAGCGCGACTTCCTCTCCGACGCCGCTGCAGCGGTCCTTCCCAGCTGGGTGAACAACGCCATCTTCGGCGAGAAGGGCAAAGCGGAGGCCGAGGCGGAAGCCAAGGCGCGGGAGGCGCCGGGCAAGGTCGAAGACGCCGAGCGTGAGATCACCGGCGACGAGGCGAAGGAATCGACGGGACTCGAGAAGACGCAGGGGACGGTCGAGCAGCAGGGCACGAAGGCCGACCAGGCGTTGACGAAGGAAGGCTCGGCGTCGGAACAGGCCGGCGCGAAGGTGTCGCAGGACGCGGAGCACCGGTCGAACGAGCTGCCGAAGATGGCGGGCGACGCCGAACCGCTCCTCTCGCCGGCCAAGGTCGCCATCGGCGAGTCGACCGCCGTAGCGGCGGAGAGCAAGGTCGCGGAGACCGCGGCGAAGGCCGGAGGTGCGGCGGCCGCCGGGATCACGAAGGACGTCACCAAGACCGCCGATGTCGCCAAGGGGAAGTGGAACTGCCCGACCACCGACATCGGCGCCATCGTCGACGGGATACCGGGCAAGGTCCTTCGCGGCGCAGCCGGCGTCGTGTCGAAGGCGACGGGCATCCCGGTCGACGACATCATCGCCTTCGGCAACGACGTCGCCAAGGGGATCAAGGGCGTCGCCACCAAGGTCGGCAACAAGATCAAGGGCGTTGGCGAGGCGATCAAGGAAGCGGTCGGGCCCACCGTCGACGCGATCAACAAGAAGGTCGAGGGAGTCGGCCAGGCGATCTCGAAGGGCATCGACGCGGCGAAGCAGGCGGCATCCGAGGAGTTCGAGCGAAGGAAGAAGAACTTCACCGAGCGCGTCGGGAAGATCGCCGACAAGGGCAAGGCGCTGCTCGACAAGATCGGCAAGGGCCTTCGCGACAAGGGGCCCGGCGTGATCGAGAAGATCAAGGCCAAGGTGTCGGCGTTCTGGACGGCGCTACCCGCACCGCTCAAGGGCGTGATCATGGGGCTCGGCGCTCCGTTCATCGCGGCAGCCGCAGGTATCGCGAAGTACGGTCCGCAGCTCCTCGACCTCGCCGGCAAGGCGAAGGATCGCTTCGTCAAGTTCGCGAAGGCCAAGGCAGACGCCGCGCTGAAGAAGCTTGCCGAGCGACGCAAGCAGGCCGCGGAGTGGCGGGCGAACCTCAAGAAGAAGCTCGCGGCCGGCTGGAAGAAGATCAAGGATGCGATCCCGGAGAAGTGGAAGAAGGGCGCATCCGATCTCGCCGCCGCGGCCAAGAAGAAGGTCGATGGCTACAAGAAGGCGGCCGTCGATGTCGCGAAGAAGAAGGCGGGCGAGGTCTGCGCCGCAGTCGGCGACGAGGCCGAAGCATGCGCGACCCAGTACCTGCCGAACCTCGGCGAGGGCAACAAGAGCAGCCTGAAGCTGACCGCGGCAGCGGAGCTCGTCGTACCGCTGCACGAGCTCGGCGTCCCGGCGAACCTCAAGGTCGGCAAGGGCGCGATCGTCGAGGTCATACGGGTCGGCAGCGGGCAGGTGGGCAAGGACGGTGCCGGGCCGAACGACGGAGGCAAGTCGTTCCAGGTCGCGATCACCGGTGACGCCGCGCTCTACCTCAACGAAGGCGTCGGCGAGGCGAACGACGCCAAGATCAACGTCGACACGCCGGGGCTCGGTCCGAAGGTCAAGGCCCTGTCGTGGGACAAGCTCAAGGGCGGTAGCGGCATGCCGGGCATGGCCAAGATGGGATCGGGGCAGACGGGCACGAAAGCCGACGCGGATCTGGGCATCCGGGGCCAATCGCAGCTCACCTACGGGTTCACCGCCGGCAAGACGAACTGCTCGGGCCTCGGTGGCGTCGTCGCGCTCCTCGGCGCCATGGGCTGCTCGGCCGCACTCCCGCAGTCGTGGGGCATCGTCGGTGACGCGATGATCGAAGAGGTCTTCTCCGACAACCTGGTGTCGAAGAAGTTCACCGTCGCCTCCGGTGTGCAGGTCTCGGGCGAGGTGGCGAACGACGCCATCGGCAAGCTCTCGGGGAAGGCCGGCGCCGAGGTCAGCACGTCGGCCGGGGTGACCTACGAGACCGACGAGAAGACGGGCGAACGCAAGGAGAAGTCGACGCTCGAGGTCGGGGGGAAGATCTTCGGCGAGGGCGCAGCAGAGATCGACAACGGCGTGATCTCCGGTGTGTCCGTCGGCGGGAGCGCGAGCGCCGGCGTGAACCTCGGGCTGGCGTACGACCCCGTGATCGACGGCATCAACGTCAACTCCGTCCGCGGTGACGTCGAGCTCGGCCTCGCTCGTGCAGGGTTCAACCCCGCGAACTTCATGCGCCTGCTCGGCGTCGACGGGGTCGCTCTCCTCGGCGACAAGCTCAAGTACTTCGAGGGCGACAGTGGCTCACTGAAGGCAGCTGCGTCGATTCAGGTCGACAACGTCAACGACCTCACCAACGCACTCGATGCGCACTTCATGAACCCCGACCAGGTGTCTGTCGACTCCACGGTCGCTCTCGCTCGGAAGAAGTTCAAGGAACTGCCGAAGACGGCTACCTACTCGGTGACGATCACGAACGCGACACGCCTGGCCGGCGTCAGCGGAGAGGCGGAAGAGCGCAAGGACGGCATGACGCTCGGCGCGAAGGGCAGCGTCTCGCTCGACAAGGTCGACGAGCGAATGCTCGTCTCGGGCACTCGCAAGTTCACCTGATCTCGTGCGTCGAAGCTCGAACCAGCGATCACGAAGGCGCCCGAGACAGCAGCTCGAGTGCCTCACCCAGAGACGTTGCCGTGAGCACGGCCCGGAAGTTGTGCGCGTCCAGTCCTGACGGAACGATCAACAGGTCGGCACCGCCTCGCGACGCGCTGGTTGCTTTGAGTCGCGTGTGATGCACGGGCCAGATGCGCCCGGCCTCGTCGAGCGCGCCTGTCGCCGCGATGGTCCTCCCACGAGCGTTGTCTTTCGCGTCGAGCATGTCCGCTAGCACGAGCGCGTAGACGAGCGCGGCCGAGCCGCCAGTGAGCCCCCGCGAGCGGATGTCGACGCGCACGCGCTCGTTGTCGACTCCTGCCACAGCGAGCGCAGCGCTGACAGCTGCCGTCTTCGACCGTGCGTGCTCTTCGCGCGCCGCCCGCAGCTCGGCGTCGTCGGCCCACCGGAGCGGATCGGCCCCGTGCATCATCTGCCACGCGAGCAGCAACAGCGGAGGGCGGTCGTACTCGACCGGCAGCAGCAGGTAGCGGCCGTTGACCTCACCGGTGGCCACTCCGTCGACAGTGATGTCGCGCGTCACGTCGATGGCCACGCCTGGTCGAGCGATCGCCAGTGGAGGTCGGTAGGTCAGCCCGAACGTCGCCGCGACGCTGACGAACGTGAGAGCGATCGCAGTGACGGCGCGCCGCGACAGGCGGGCCGGCGGAGGCGGCGGCGTCCGCGTCCGCGCCACCTGGGGACCGATCACCAACCTCGTCAGCTGTCCCGTCTCGGTGCGGGTGTAGACGCGGAACGACGATGGGAAGACGTTGCTCTTGATGTCGGGGCCGCGGCGCACCTGCACTCGTCGCCATGCGGCGTCGGCCTGCGCCCGCATCGCTCTGACCCACTCGAGGTAGCTGGCGTCGTCGACAGGGAGTCCGAGGCCAGCGCGGATCGACCGCAGGTGGGCGATGCCGAGGAGATGGCCCCGGTTGAGTGCGAAGGCGTCCACGCCCGTCGACGTCGTCGCCGTGGCAGGCGTCGGTGCGAACGCGAGGATGAGCTCGGCGCCGACCTGCGTTGGAGCGGTGACGTGACGGACTCGACGGCCCTCGCGCAGGTCGAGCGCGCCCGTGAACAGCACCAGCAGCCAGTGAGCGGCACGATCCTTCGCCCACAACCTCTCGCCCGCCTCGACGTGCACGAAGTCGCCGCGTCTCACCAGCCATCGGATCTCCGATCGCGAGCACTGCCTGAACATCGGGTGCGAGGCGAGGGCACGGTGGCGGTCGTCCCACCCGATCTTGTCGACGAGGCGGTCAGTGACGCGGGTCGACAAGCGGGGGTGCGTTGACCCGAAGGATCCATTGCGGTCCGCGGCGTCGACCTGCGTACCCACAAGCTGTGCCATGACGGCCCCCCAGAACGACCGGCCGACACTAAGTCGCGACAAGCGCGACGGCAACCGGTGCCGGCTACAGCCGTCCGTTGAAGTACAGACCGACGAGCTTCAAGGGCGCTGCGGCGGACGCGTTGCCGTCGAGCAGATCTTCGAGGGGCGCACCACGCCCGGACAGCGAGTCGACGAGCTCCGCGGAGGCGCACCTCGCAACGAGCTCCGCGGGTTCAGTCGGGCGCCTCGCAATGGACTCGACCGCTGCGGTCACGTCTGGTCCGACTCGTACGTGCCAACGTCCTCCCGCTTGGTCGGTGTCGATGGTCAACGACAGGTTGTAACCATAGGAGGCGGCCGTCGTTCCGGTCAGGAAGAGCGCGTACGCCGCCGCCAGTCGAAGCTCATGCACGACGCCAGTGTCGTCGTTGCTGAAGCACCAGCCGGCATCACGTTGATGGACCCACGAGTCCCAGAGCCCATGAAGGACGAGCATCGGCCATGGACGAAGCCCGATCGGCGTGTGCACGTCGAACTCGGTTCCGGACCGAGCGAGTGCTCCGACGGAACGGGCGAGATCGCCCACTGCCTCCTCGTATCTCTCGAGGAGGCGCCGTGGGCCTACGACGCCGTCGGCGCGGATCCATTCATCAGGCGTGATCCTGGGGTCGATCTCACCGAAGGTGCGGTCGTCAGGACCTGTGCGCGGATCGAGGATGCGGGCAGCCCGCTCCGTCACGGTGACGAGATGGTGAACGAGGTCGCGGAAGCTCCATTCGGCACAGCGCGTCGGCCGCTCCCACTCACTCGTCGGCGTGGCTGCGATGCCCTCGACCCAGCGCCGTGCGTGTCGCGAGAACACGTCGATCAGGAGATGGGCGTCGATCGATGCGCCGGCCGTGTTGACCTCGACCTCGAGGTCGCTCTTCGTCGTGTGATGCATCGCAGCGCGCCCCTCCATCCACCCCGCCTCCGATGTAGACATTGTCTACATTCGTGTAGACACTGTCAACATCGGAGGCGGGAGATGGGAGACTTCCACGGTGCGCGGCGAGGACACACGAACGAGGTTGTTGGCGGCGGCGCGGATGCATCTGGAGGAGCGTGGGCTCGAAGGTCTGACGCTCCGGGAGATCGCCCGCCGGTCCGGTGTCTCTCACGGTGCGCCGTTGCGACACTTCCCTGGCCTCGGCGACCTGCTGGCTGAGGTGGCAGCAGAAGGTTTTCGCGATCTGCGTGAGTCGATCGTCGAAGCGGTCGCGTCGGCTCCCGCCGGATGCGCCCCGTTCGACCGGCTGATGTGTGCATCACGCGGGTACGTCAACTTCGCGTTCGCTCATCGCGGGGTGTTCGAGCTCATGTTCCAGCACATCGGGCGCGCGGCGGCATCGGCTGAGCTCACTGCGGAGAGCGCAGCGGCGTTGCAGGTGTTGTCGCAGCTCGTCGGGGAAGCTCAGGGCGACGGGTGGCAGCAAGACGAACACATCGACGCTGTGGTAGCCGCGCTGTGGTCGGCGGTCCACGGGTTCGTGGTGCTCTGGCTGTCTGGTGCCATGCCGTCTGCGCTCGCGCGCGCCGGCGGATCCGCCGATCGGGACCTGCTGCTCGACCATGCGCTGAGGGTCGTCGCTGGCAGAGGCTCCATTTCGGGCGACGCGTAGGCGGCGACGCGGCGACTACGGGACGCATCTCGGTGAGCGTGCGCGCCGGCAGGCGACATCCGGTACACCGATCGGGTGATCGCTCGCATGCGCGGGGCGTGGCTCTTCGCGCTCGTCATGTCGTTGTTGGCGTCGCTCGTGGGCGCCATCCCCGCAGGCGCGTACGCCGGCGCGCCCTGGTTCGAGCCGTCGAAGCCGTACAACCAGAACTTCCCCGATCCGTCGGTGCTCCGGGTGGGGTCGACGTACTACGCCTACGGCACCTCCACCGGCGGGGCGTACCTGCCGGTCATGACCTCCACCGACCTCGCGACGTGGGTCGCCCGACCGGCGTACGACCCCGGCGCGCCGCTCAACCGCGACCGTTACTTCAACGACGCGCTGCCGTATCCGGCGCGGTGGGGTGTCGATCGTCCCGGCGTCAGCGGGCGGATGACGAAGGAGGTGTGGTCGCCCGGTGTCGAGCGCATCGGCGGCCGCTACGTCGCCTTCTACACCGTGCGCGTCGAGCTCGGTTCGCCGGGCCGCTTCTGCATCTCCGTCGCGACGTCGAGCTCGCCGCTCGGCCCGTTCGTCGACGACAGCACCGGGCCGCTCGTGTGCGACAGCGACCCTGCCGGTTCCATCGACCCCCAGCCGTTCGTCGACGCCGACGGCACGCCCTACCTCCTCTGGAAGAGCGAGGGCATCCCGGGTCGCGCTCCGACGAAGATCTGGTCGCGGCGCCTGACGCCGGAGGGGACGTCGTTCGCGCCCGGTTCGTCGCCGGCGATCCTCCTGCAGGCGACCGAATCCTGGGAAGCGGGCGTCATCGAGAACCCGTCGATGCTCCGCTCAGGCGGGGCCCTCGTCCTCTTCTACTCCGCGAACCACCACACGAGCGCCGCCTACGCGACGGGCTACGCCACCTGCGCCGGCCCCCTCGGACCGTGCACGAAGCGGACCACGGGCGGCCCGCTCCTCGGGTCGCACGGCGCACGGCTCGGCCCCGGCGGGCCCTCCGCGTTCAGCGACACGAGCGGCTCGCCGTGGCTCGCGTTCCACTGGTGGAACGCGCCGTACACGACGTATCCGGCCTACCCGCAGTGCCAGTCGGAGGGGACCTGCCACACGCAGGGTCAACGCCGGATGTCCGTCGAGCGGATCTCCATCGCTGGCGACGGCACGGTGCGGATGGGCTCGTCGGCGGCGACGCCGACGGGAGGTCTCAACGCACCGGCAGTGTCGATGGCGGCTCATCCTTCGGGCGCGGGCTACTGGATCGCCACCGCCGACGGCGGCGTGTTCAGCTTCGGCCGAGCGCCGTTCGCGGGCAGCGCTGGCGGCGTGCGCCTGAACCAGCCGATGATCACGATGGCGGCGCACCCGAGCGGCAACGGGTACTGGCTCGTCGCACGCGACGGCGGCGTCTTCACCTACGGAGCCGCGCCCTTCCACGGCTCCACCGGGGCGATGCGTCTGAACCAGCCGGTCGTGGCGATGGCCCCATCGCCCACCGGAGCCGGCTACTGGTTCACGGCGACGGACGGGGGCGTCTTCACGTTCGGCGATGCGCGCTTCTTCGGCTCGACGGGCGGCTTGCGCCTCAACCAGCCCGTGCTCGCGATGGCGAGCACCCGCTCGGGAAACGGGTACTGGCTCGCGGCTCGTGACGGCGGCATCTTCACCTTCGGCGACGCCGGCTTCTTCGGCTCTACCGGCGACATCCGTCTGAACCAGCCGATCGTGGGGATGGCGACGACGCCGTCCGGCCGTGGGTACTGGCTCGTGGCGGCAGACGGCGGGATCTTCACCTTCGGCGACGCGAGGTTCTTCGGGTCGACGGGGTCGCTCCGCCTCGTGCAGCCGATCGTTTCGATGGCCGCGACGCCAACGGGTGGCGGCTACTGGATGACGGCGGCCGACGGCGGCGTCTTCGCGTTCGGTGACGCCGCCTACTACGGCCGGCCCGGCGCCTGACCGGGGTCTCGAAAAGCCAGGGGCACGCACCGGTTCGACACGGTGCGTGCCCCCTCACTCGAGCGGGCCTCCCGGCCCGGCCGGACGCGGCGTCGGAGCGCGGCATCGGCGGCCACGGAGGGGCCCACCGGAGAACAGGGCGTGCCCTGCTGCCCGCTCGGGGTCCATGCCAGGTGGTTCCCGGTCACCGCCTCATCGTGCGCCATTTCACGAGCGAGCACCGCTGCCTGGGGTCCCGAGGTGGTCGGGACGTTCGACCCCCGCGGCTGTGCGGTTCGGCTGGTGCCACCCCGGTGGGTCGATCGCTGATCCTGAGATCAGTTCGACACACCCCAAGGAGAACAGCAATGAAGAAGGTCTTCCCGATCCTGCTCATGGTCCTCGGCGTCGTGTTCCTCGCCGCCGGTGCCTACACCACCTTCCGCGGCTACGACGCCAAGGAACAGGTCAAGGACGAGCTCCTCGCCCAGAACATCACGACGCCCGAGGACGCCTCGATCCCGAACGCTCGGGTGGACGATCCGCGCACTGCGCAGTCGATGGCCGACATCATCGACAAGCACGCGCTCGAGTCGACCGGCGGGCTGACCTACTCCGAGATGGGCCGCTTCGCCGTCGCCAGCGGTGACCCCGCCGGCACCAGCGACCCCGAAGAGGCGCTCAAGGGCGCCGACGGCAAGCCCGTCGCCAACCCCCTCCGCAACGTC
>DATLGL010000047.1:0-105768 GCA_035540495.1 Acidimicrobiales bacterium | reverse complement strand
CCGAGATCCGAGCCGACTTCCCCGCCCGGTACGCCGCCATGCGGGAGCTGATCGACACCCCCGACGAGGACGCCATCGACGTCGTCGACGACGGTGGCACCCGGGCCCTGAGTCAGCCCTCGGCAGCGCGGCCGCGGAACGCCCGCACGGCGCTGTTGATGGTCGGGTAGGCACGCACCACGCCTTCCGGTTCGAGCAGGCCAGCACGGGCCAGCCGTTCGAGGACGACGTCGTTCGCGCGCGCGACGGCGACGTGGGCGACGCCGCGTTCGAGCAGCGCAGCCGTGAGGTCGCGCAGCGCGTCGAGCGCAGTCGCGTCGAGCGCGCCGACACCCTCACAGTCGAGGACCACCCACTCCTCGTCGCCCGGGTTGTCGGCCAGCGCGTGCTCGACCCGCTCACGGAACCACTCGGCGTTCACGAAGAACAAGGGCGCGTCGAACCGATACACGACGAGCCCCGGTTCGGCGACCGCCTCCGGATACGCCTCGAGTTCGACCCACCCGTCCAGGCCCGGGTGATCACCAAGCACGGCGTCGTGCGGTCGCGCGACCCGGTAGAGCGCCACGACGATCGAGAGGCCGACGGCGACGGCCACGCCCGCCAGCACGCCGAAGACGACGACGGCCAGAGCGCTCACCGCGGCCAGGACCGCCTCCTCGCGACTGACCGCCCACAGCGACCGGTAACCGGCGATGTCGATGATCGCGATCGCGGCGGCGACGATCACCGCCGCCAGTGCAGGCCGCGCGATCTCCGCGAGGAGCGGCCGAGCGGCGACGAGGGTGGTGACGACGAAGCCGGCGGCGACGAGAGACACCACCTGGGTCTTGCTGCCGATCGATGCCGGCACCGCGGTGCGGCTCGCGCTCGACGAGATCGGGAAGCCCTGTGACGCGCCAGCGACCAGGTTCGTGAGCCCCAGCGCGAGGAGCTCCTGATTCGGCTCGATGCGGTACCCGTGCCGCGCCGCGAGCGAGCGGGCGGTGAGGACGTTGTCGGTGTAGCCGACGAGCGCGATGCCGAGCGCCGCGGGCACCAACGCTGCGAGATCGGCAAGTGCGACACCCGGGATCCGAGGGACCGGCAGCCCGCCCGGGATCTCGCCCACGAGCGCGACCCGGCCGTCGGCCAAGCCGAGGGCGGCGACGGCGACAGAGGCGCCCACGACCCCGACGAGCGCGCTCGGGATGCGAGGCGAGGTGCGCCGGAGGACGAGGATGCCTGTGAGCGTGACGGAACCCACTGCGAGCGTCGCCGGCTCGACCTGACTCAGGCGCGTCGCAAGCTGTCCGAACCGAGGGAAGAACGTGCCGGCGTCGATCCGAACGCCGGTGAACGCGCTGATCTGGCTGCTCACGAGGGTCAGCCCGACGCCGGTGATGTAGCCGACGAGCACCGCCTTCGACAGCACCGAGGCGAGGAAGCCCAGCCGGGCCGCCCAGCCGACGATGCACACGGCGCCGACGACGAGCGCGAGCGCCGCCATCAGCGCCAAGTAGCGGTCGGGATCACCGGCCGCGACCGCGGCGACCCCGGCTGCAGCGAGTATCGCCGTACCAGGTTCCGGGCCGACGCCGAGGTGCCGGCTCGTCCCGACGAGCGCGTAGACCAGGAGCGGCCCTATCGCGGCATAGAACCCGTACTGGGGAGGCAGGCGCGCCAGCTCCGCGTACGCCATCGACTGCGGGATCAACATGGCGCCGACCGCCAGGCCGGCGAGCACGTCAGCGCGCAGCCACGCCCGCTCGTAGTGTCGAAGGACCGACAGCCCGGGCGGCGCGGCGGCGCGCACGTGCGATGGGCCTACTGCGGCACCCGTCCGGCTCCGACCGCAGGCGAGGTCGATCCGTGCTGCTTCGGACCACCGGCCGGCGGCGCATCGCCGAAGCCGTAGACGTTGCCCTCGGCGGTGACGATGAGGTAACCCCCACCGGTCGGGCTCGGCAGGATCTCGACGGCCGTTTCCCGGACCCCCCGACCAGGCAGGCTGCCGTGGAAGGCAGCATCGCCGAAGGTGAAGATGCCGCCGTCGCGCGCGACCAGCCAGTAGCCGTTCCCGCTCGGCGTCGCTGTCATGGCGAACACCGGCTGGTTGAGCCGGATGTTGCCGGTCGACCCGAAGAACGCCGCGTTGCCGAAGGTGAAGATGCCGCCGTCCGTCGCCACGAGCCAGTAGCCACCGCCGTCCGGTGTCGGCGACATGCCGACGACCGGGGCGTTGAGGCGCATCGCTCCGGTCGACCCGAAGAAGCGAGCATCGCCGAAAGAGAAGATGCCGCCGTCGCCTGCGACGAGCCAGTACCCCTGCCGGCTCGCGGTCGCCTCCATGCCGACGACGCCGCTGTTCAGTCGCTGGCCTCCCATCGAGCCGTGGTAGTCCACGTTGAAGCTGAACACGCCGCCGTCCTCACCCAGCAGCCAGTAGCCGCGGCCGGGAGGACCTTCGGTGATGTCTCGGATCGGGGTGCGGATGCCCATCTGCGCGGTCGACCCGTGGTACTGCGCGCCGTTGAACGAGTACACGCCCCCCGCTCGGGTCGCCACGTGATAAGGGAACGCGCCGCTATTGGTGACCGTGAACCAGTCGGACTTCAGCGCGAACGCCTGGCGGAACTGGTCGCCCGTCACCTCGACGTCACCGCCGGAGAACACCAGACGCAGACGCCGCACGCGTCCACCGTCGGCACCCAAGCCGTTTCGCTCGAGGACCTGGATCGTCGACAGCGTTCCACGCCCGTATCGCGCCTCGATCGCCGAGACCGGGATCGACGCGGTCCAGTTGTGGTTCGGGTTCTGCGAGACGCTGTCACCGCGATCTTCGACCGCAGGAAACGTGCCACCCGCGCTCCACCCGCCGGTCGACGACGAGAACTCGGTGCGCGCGATAGCGCCGTTGGCGTGGCGCCGGACCTTGCCAGCGGTGCCGGCGATGGCCTGGTTCGTGTTCGCGGCCTCACCTGCGCCGTTCCACGAGATCCCGCCGTACACCTGGCAGGAGTCGGTGTCACACGTCTTCGCGACGCCCGGATAGCGATTCTCAGATGCCGCGTACGAGCGGGCGGCGACCGACTGAGCGCGCAGCGCGTGCATGCCCTCTCGGTTGGGGCCGAGGTTGCCCCACGACGCCGGCGACTCCCGCGGAACGACGCCCTTGAGGTACTCACCCATCGGCAGCTCGTTGATCGTGACCTGCTGGCCCGAGATCGTGTCTGCGCGGACGGTGCCGCGGACGTCCTTGTAGCCGTTCGTGATGCAGATGCGTAGCGAGCCGCCGCCGTTGGGGCGGACGCGGACCGACTCCGCCGAGACAGGGATGGCGGTGGGTGACCAGGGCCCGCCGCAGCCGCTGGCGCCGGTGCCCGGGATCACGTTCCAGAGGTTCGTGCCGGTCCGCCGGATGATCGCGGCGTCGTACGACCCGACGTTGTCGATCGTGAGGGGCCCGACGAGGACGGTGTCCGTGTTGTTGCGGTCCATGATCCGGACCGTCATGCCGAAGTTGTCTCCGTCCTCGAGGTCGGCGAGCGTCGTGCCGCCGTAGTAGTGATCGAGGATCCGTGTCCAGTCCCACCCGAAGTTGAGGGCGTAGCCGAGGGACCCGAACTGGCCCATGCCGCGGCCGTGACCCCAGCCATGGCCGGAGAGGGTGACGGTGTCGGCGGGATAGGCGCTCACGGGCGACGGTGTCGCTGCGAGGAGCGACGTCGTGGCCAGGGCGAGCGTCGCGACGAAGGTCGCGACCGATCGTGCGAGACGGTTGGTCACACGGAGAGGGTAGGGGCAGTTCCCCTCCGCCTCACGTCACCGCCGTTCAGCGGTGGGAGCGTCGGACCGGTCAGCGGAGGACGGCTTGGACGTCTCGCGCTGTCGGCGCTTGCGCGGCCGGCTCGCCCAGGAACGGCGCGTCGCCGAAGGCGAACACGCGGCCCCGCTCGCTCACGATGTAGTAGCCACCGCCGCCAGGCGAGGGCGACAGCTGGACGCCCTGGACGTTCTCGCACAGCCCGATGCCGGGGACCGAGCCGTAGAACGGCGCGTCGCCGAACGAGAAGATGCCCCCGTCGGAACCGAGGATCCAGTAGCCGTTGCCGTTGACGTTGCGGGCCATGGAGATGCCGGTCGCCCTGAGGCCGAGGCCCGGAACGGAGCCGAAGAACCGCGCGTCGCCGAACGAGAAGATGCCGCCGTCGGCGCCGAGGATCCAGTAGCCGTTCCCGGTCACCGTCGGCACCAGCCGTACGGCCCGGTTGCGCACGCCGATGCCGGGGAGCGAGCCGAAGAACTTGGCGTCGCCGAACGAGAAGATGCCCCCGTCGGAACCGAGGATCCAGTAGCCCTTGCCGGACGGTGTCGGCTTCAGGTCGATCGCCGTCACGGGCACGCCGAGGCGCAGACCCGGCACGGAGCCGAAGAACTCGGCGTCGCCGAACGAGAAGATGCCCCCGTCGCGGCCGGCGATCCAGTAGCCGCTCTGGGTCGGCGTCAAGGTCATCAGCACGGCGTCGATGCGAAGGCCGAGCTCAGGCACCCCGCCCTTGTACGGCGCGTTGCCGTAGGCGAAGATCCCGCCGTCGGAGCCGAGGACGTAGTAGCCCGTCGCACCGTTCTTCACGGCAGGAGCGGCCGGGTTCTGGTTCGGACGACATCCCGAGCCGGCCACCGTGGCGCTCGGCGTCGTCGCGGCAGCGACGCTCGGCACCGCCACGCTGCTCTTGATGAAGTTGACGGTGACCCACATGCGGCCCCGGCTGTCACGCTCGACGCCCACGCCGATCTGGGTGAAGTCGCCGAGGATGTTCGCCCGGTGCCCGGGCGAGTTCATGAACGCGACGTGGAGCGACTCGACGCCTTGGCCGTAGCCGACGTTCTCGCCGAACCGGGTCCAGTCGCTCGGCAACTCCGAGCCGAGGTTGGGGTTGTGGAAGAGGCGCTGCTCGGCGATCATCCGGGCCGTCCAGTTCCGGGCGACGGGCACGATCTCCGCTCGCAGGGCGAGCCTGCTCAGCCCGTTCGACTGCCGCTCTCGGTTGATCGAGTCGACGAACTGGCTCTCGGCTGACTCGTCAGCGGCGGCGGCCGGAGCGGCGAGCGGGACGAGGAACGCCGCCACGCCGACCGTCAGCCCCAGGAGAATCGCCACCGCACGTCGCATACAGGTCTCTCGACCGCACGCAGCGTGGTCTTGAGACCGACCGTTCGATCATTTCGCCGGAATCGCGGCGAGATCGACCGCGCGGACGGTGAGACCGAGCTTCTTGACGTCGGCGTGATCCGGGGCGTCGCCGAATGCCCAGACGGAGCCGTCGTCACCGACGACCCAGTAGCCCTTGCCGGTCGCGGTGGATGTCATCTGGACGCCTCTCGGCCACTGGCACAGGCCGACACCGGGGATCGAGCCGTAGAACGGCACGCCGAACGAGAACACGCCACCGTCGGCGGCGAGCACCCAGTAGCCGCTGCCCCCCGGCGACGCGGCCATCGCGATGACCTTCGCTGCAGGGATGCCAAGGCCCGGGACGGAACCGAAGAACGACGCGTCGCCGAAGGAGAAGACGCCGCCGTCTTCGCCGAGGACCCAGTAGCCCCTACCGGTCGCCGTCGGCACGAGCCGGATGGCCTTCGTGCGGATGCCGAGCCCGGGCACCGATCCGAAGAAGCCGGCGTCGCCGAAGGTGAACACGCCGCCGTCGTCGCCGAGGATCCAGTACCCCTTGCCCGTCGGCGTCGGCCGTAGGTCGAGTGCCTTCACCGTGGTGAGCCCGAGGCCAGGCACGGACCCGAAGAACCCCGCGTCGCCGAACGTGAAGATGCCGCCGTCCGCGCCGAGGATGTGGTAGCCGAGCCCGGTCGACGTCGACGAGAGACGCAGCGCAGTGACCTTCGACTTGAGGTCGAGCCCCGGCACCGACCCGAGGAACGGTGCGGCTCCGAAGGTGAAGATGCCTCCGTCGGCACCGAGGACGTAGTACCCCGCACCAGCCCGAGCCGTGGGGCTCCGCTTCGGGTTCTGGTTGTACGCGCAGCGGGTGCCGGCAGGCATCCCCTTCGCGAGTCGCAGGCTCGTCCACGGGTTGATCGCGTTGCCGTCGGGGGCTCGGATCTCGAAGTGGAGATGCGGGGCGGTGTTCTCGGCGTTGCCGCTGTCGCCCAGGTAGGCGACGTGTTGGCCCGCCCTGACCTTCACGCCTGCTGCGATCCCGGGGCCGAACACCCACTCGGGCGGGTTGAGGCCGTCGTCGGTGCCTGGGGTGTCGTTGTTGATGTGGATGTACCGGTACTGCCAGCCATCGGCGTCCCGGATGGTGAGCATGTTCCCCGACAGCCCGCCCGCGTCGAGGCGGGCCGAGGTGACGGTCCCGTCGACCGCCGCGAGGAGCTTCTGCAGCTTCTCGCCCATGAGGTCGTTGCCCTCGTGGCTGCGGCCCCCGCTCCGTGGATCATTGAAGTCGTCCGAGAACGACACCGGTCCCTCCACCGGAAAGTGGATCTGGCGGTACTCGGGTCCTTCTTCGGCCGCACCTGCGGGCGCGGCGTGGAACGGCAGTGCGCTGATCGTGACGAGGAGAGCAGCTGCGCACAGACGTCGCATACGGGCGGTCTCGGCATCATCGGCCGTTCACCTGAGCGCGGGATCCCGAGCAATATGACCCCGTGTACTGCGCCATCGCCGGCGGTGTCGGCGCCGCCCGGATGCTGAGCGCCCTCGCCTCGGTCGTCGACCCTTCGTCCATCACCGCCATCGTCAACACGGGCGACGACATGACGCTGCACGGGTTGGCGATCAGCCCCGACCTCGACACGGTCACGTACACCCTCGCCGGCGCCATCAGCCGCGACCGGGGTTGGGGCCTCGAGGGCGAGACGTGGCATGCGATGGCCGCTCTCGAGCGCTACGGCGGCCAGACGTGGTTCGGCCTCGGGGACAAGGACCTCGCGACGCACCTCTACCGGACGCAACGGCTGGCGGAGGGAGCGACGCTGACCGAGGTGACGGCGGAGATCGCTCGGGCATGGGGTGTCGGTGTTCGCCTGCTGCCGATGAGCGACGATCCCGTGAGGACCATCGTCGACGTGCAGGGTGAGGGCGAGATCTCCTTCCAGGAGTACTTCGTCGGCCGGCGTCACGACGTGCCGGTGGCAGCGGTGCGCTTCGCCGGGGCAGGCGAGGCCCGCCCGGGTCCGGCGGTGCTCGACGCGATCCGTTCGGCCGAGCGCATCGTCGTGTGCCCCTCGAACCCGATCGTCTCCATCGGTCCGGTGCTCGCGGTCCCCGGCCTGCGCGAGGCCATCGAGTCCCGTCGATCCGATGTGGTCGCCGTCTCGCCGATCATCGCCGGCGCCGCGCTCAAGGGACCGGCAGATCGGATGTTGACGGAGCTCGGCCACGAAGCCTCGGTCGTGGGTGTGGCGCGTCTCTACGCGTCACTCGCAGCGACGCTGGTGATCGACGAGGCCGATGCCGAGCTCGCGCCCGCGGTCGAGGCCGAGGGCATGAGGGCCATCGTCGCTCCGACGATCATGTCGGATGTCGAACGATCGGCGGCGCTGGCGAAGGTGGTGCTGAGCGCGTGATCACGCTGATCCCCATCGAAGGCATCGGCGAGGTGCGCCCCGGCGACGTCATCGCCGACCTCATCCTCGCCACCGAGGCCGGGTCGTCGCTCGTCGACGGCGACGTGCTCGTCGTCACCCAGAAGATCGTCTCGAAGGCCGAGAACCGCCTCGAGGCCGTCGATCCCGACGACCCGCTGTCGCACAAGGCGATCGTCGAGCGCGAATCGGTGCGGGTGCTGCGGCGGCGTGGGGAGCTCGTCATCACCGAGACCACGCACGGCTTCGTGTGCGCCAACGCGGGCATCGATTTGTCGAACGTCGAGAAGGGCTACGCCGCACTCCTGCCGGTCGACAGCGACCGCTCGGCGCGGCGCATCCGTGACGGCATCAAGGGCCGCACCGGGCTGTCGGTCGCCGTGATCATCAGTGACACGTTCGGGCGCACGTGGCGCCGCGGCCTCACCGACGTGGCACTCGGCGTTGCCGGGATCGGTGCCGTCGTCGACCTGCGGGGCACGGAAGACATGCAGGGTCGGGAGCTCCAGGTGACGGAGGTCGCAGTCGCCGATGAGATCGCGTCAGCGGCAGAGCTCGTGATGGGGAAGGCAACCGGGGTGCCCGTCGCGATCGTTCGCGGGGTCGACCGTTCGTGGCTGCGTGAGGGCTCGGTGCGCGCCGAAATCGTGCGCCACCCGTCCGAAGACCTGTTCAGGTAGCTCGCTGGGCTCGGAACCAGTCGACGGTCTGGCCGATGCCGGCCTCGATCGTCGTCCACGGCTTCCACCCCAGGTGGATCGCCGCGCGTCCGGGGTCGAGGCACGACCGCTTGAGCTCGCCGGGCCGCTCGGGCGCGTACAGCGGTTCGACCGTCGAACCCGTGTAGTGCGCAACGGTGTCGTAGAGCTCGCGGACCGACGTCTCCTTGCCGGTGCCGATGTTGAGCAGGAGCCCGTCGCCGCCGTCGGCGGCGCGAGCGAAGGCGTCGACGACGTCGTCCACGAACGTGTAGTCGCGCGTCATCGACCCGTCGCCGAAGATCGTGCACTGCTCGCCGTCGATCAACCGTCCGCTGAAGATCGCGACCACCCCCGCTTCGCCGTGGGGGTTCTGGCGGGGGCCGTAGATGTTGGCCAGCGCGAGCGCGGTGAACTCGAGGTCGTGGAGCAGCCGGTAGGCGACGAGGTAGTCGCCGACGGCCTTCTTTGACACGCCGTACGGCGACAGCGGCTGCTGCGGGTGCGTCTCACGCAACGGGAGCTCGACCGGGTCGGGGTCGCCGTAGATGGTGCCGCCACTCGATGCGAACACGACCTTCCGGGTGCCTCCCTGACGAGCACCCTCGAGCACGTTCAGGCTGCCGATGATGTTCACCTCGGCGTCGAACACCGGCTTCGCCACCGACACCCGCACGTCCATCTGCGCGGCGAGGTGGAAGACGACCTCGGGCTGGCGCCTCGCGATCAGCTCGACCACCTCGGGCGAGCGGATGTCGAGGCGGTGGAACGTGAAGTCGGAGTCGGGGTTCGAGCGGGCGTCGGCGAGGTTGGCGAGCGATCCGCTCGAGAGGTCGTCGACGACGTCGACCGCATGGCCTTCGGCCAGGAGCCGGTCGACGAGCGTGGAGCCGATGAAGCCGGCGCCACCGGTGACGAGCGCCCGCACTACGCCTCGACCCGCTCCCCGCGGAGGGCGACACCGTCGGCGACCGAAGCTCCACCCTCGACCACGCAGACGTCGGTGAGGTCCGCTCCCGCGCCGATCACCGCTTCCGGCCCGACGATCGAGTCGCGCACGACCGCGCCGCTGCGCACGAGAGCGCCCGGGAGCAGCACCGATCCATCGACGACAGCGCCCTTCTCCACGCGCGCGCCGGCGCCGACCACGGAGCGGGACACGGTCGCGCCGCTCGCCACGTACGCAGCATCGCCGATGAACGCCGGACTCTCGACCGCGCCGTCGAGGACCGGTCCGTCGCCGGTCCACGTGCCGTCGTTCCTCTGCGACGCGCCGGGAGCGACCGGATCGATCGTCGATCGGAGCCCAGCGACGATGTCGAGGTTCGCCCGGATGTAGAGGGCGGCGGTGCCGGTGTCGAGCCAGTACTCGTCACTCCCCTGGGCGTAGAGCGAACCGCTTTCGGCCATCGCCGGGAACACCACGGTCTCGAGGTGCACCTTCCGGTTCTCGGGTATCCGTGCGATCACGCGCGGCTCGAACACGTAGAACCCGGCGTTGATCAGGTTCGTGGGTGGCGGTTCCTTCGGCTGCTCGAGCCCCTTCTTCACGGCGTCGGGAGGCTCGATGAACGCGATGACCCGCCCGTCGTCGTGCGTCGGGACGACACCGAACGCGGCCGGGTTCTCGACCGGCGTCAGCGCGATCGTCGCCTCCGCTCCACGCTCGTCGTGGAACGCCACGAGCGCGGTCAGATCAAGATCGGTGAGAACGTCACCGTTCACGACCACGAACCGCTCGTCGCCCACGTCGAGCCCCGCTGCACGCGCCGCGAAGGCGATGCCCCCAGCGGTGTCGAGCGGTTCGGGCTCGACGGCGTACGCGAGCTTCACGCCGCGGATCGCACCCTCGGGGAACGCATCGACGAACGCATCCGGGCGGTACCCGAGCGACAGCACGACTTCGTCGATGTCATGCCGCGCGAGGTGGTCGACAATGCGCTCGATCATCGGGACGTCGACGATCGGGAGCATCGGCTTCGGCGTGGAGAGCGTGAGGGGCCGCAGGCGCGTGCCCTTGCCTCCGACGAGGACGATGGCCTTCATCGAACGATCAGGGTGCGGCGGTGGTGGTCGTCGCGTCGTCCGACCCGTCGCCTTCGACGGTTGTGGACGTCTCGTCGCCGCCGTTCACCGGCGTGCCGTCCGGGTTCGTGGCTGGCGGCACTGACGCAGGATCACCGGCCGGCTCGACGTCGCTCAGGTTGTCGAGCGTCGCCTCCGACGGGGGCAGCGGGATGTCAGCGCCCTTCGGCGCGAACGCGATCGTGATCACCTGGCGGTCTTCGCTGAAGACGAAGTCGGCGATGTCGGTGGTGATGACCTCTTCGCGGCCCTTCACCTTGAGCTGCATGATGCCGGGCTCGCCGTCGCACTCGTCGTCGCCCTCGCGGTAGGTCTTGCCGCCCGGCACCTCGATCTTCGTGTCGTCGAGATCGAGGCGGACCGCGTCGAAGAACTTGCCGAGCTTGGCGTTGCGGCCGGCGGCACGACGGACGATCGGGTGCACGTGGATCACGCCGTCGGCGTGGGTGTGGATGCCCTCGGGGTCGCGCTGGTCGGTGATCGGGTCGATGAACTGGTCGCAGATGTAGATGCCGTAGGCGGTGTGCCAGTGGTCGCGACCGGCGAGCGGCGGGACGTTCCCGGCCGGCGCGGCGAGCTCGTCGCGGCGCTGCTCGCGGCTGACGCCGACGCCGACGACACCCAGCACGACGATCGCCGCGATGAGCGCCCAGTAGAGCCAGGACTGGCTGCCGCGGGTCGTCCGGCCGCCGCCCGTCTGGGCTGCGCGGGAGACCTTCTTCGTGGAGGAGGGCCGAGCCATAGCTGTTCGAAACTACTTGACCTTCCGACCGGCCAGGTATCGGTGGCCCCAGGCGATCGGCGTCCGCAGGGCGAGCCCGACGGCCATGAGCGGCAGGAGGAGGCGCTTCCGTCCCGTCGTCGTCTTCCGAGCGAACCGCAACAGCGCCTTGTGGTGCTCCGCGATCATCCAGTACGGATGGCGATCGGTCGAGGCGCCCTGCACGTGGGTGACGAGCGCACCAGGCTCGTACGCCACGGTCCACCCCGCTTGGCGCACGCGCCAGCAGAGGTCGACGTCCTCCGCGTACATGAAGTACGCCTCGTCGAAGCCGCCGATGGCCTCGAACGCGTCACGGCGCATGAGGAAGCAGGAACCCGACACCCAGTCGACCTCGGCGGGCTCGGCGTGGTCCCAGTCGAGCATGCGATAGCGGCGGGTGAACGGGTTGCGTGGCCAGATCATGCCGAGGAAGGCGTGTCCGACCGCGTCCGCGAGATCGGGGAACGTCCGCGCGCTCGGATAGAGCGTGCCGTCCGGCTCCTCGATGCGCGGGCCGACGATCGCTCGCTGCGGGTCCTTCTCGATCGAAGACACCAGCGCCTCCACCGCGCCCGGCGCGACGACGATGTCGGGGTTGCAGATGAGCAGGTAGGCGGTGTCGCCACCGGCGAACGACACGCCGCGATTGACGCCGGTGCCGTAGCCGAGGTTGCGGCCCGTCTGGTGGTAGCGAACGGCGGCGTCTGCTGCGCGCACCGCCTCTTCGCTGCCGTCGGCCGACGCGTTGTCGGCGACGATGACGTCGTCGACGCCCTCGTCGCGCAGGCTCTCGATGCACTGCAGGAGGAGCGCGCGGGCGTTGTAGTTGACGACGACCGCGGTGACGTCGCCGGCAGCGCTCACAGGCGGCTTCTGAAGTACTCCGCCGTGCGGGTGAGGCCGGTGCGGAGATCGGTCTCCGGTTCCCATCCGAGCGCGGTGCGGGCAAGGGTGAGATCGGGCTTGCGCTGCGTCGGATCGTCGACCGGGAGAGGCTCGTAGATGATCTCGCTCGAGCTGCCGGTGACCTCGATCGCCATCTCGGCGAGCTGCTGGATCGTGAACTCCTGGTCGTTGCCGATGTTGCAGGGCCCGGTGATGTCGCCGTCGAGAAGCGCGAGGAACCCCTTGATCTCGTCGTCGACGTAGGTGAACGACCGGGTCTGGCTCCCGTCGCCGTAGACCGTGATCGGCTTGCCCTGCAGCGCCTGCACCAGGAAGTTGCTCACGGCACGACCGTCGTCCGGCCGCATCGACGGGCCGTAGGTGTTGAAGATCCGAACGATGCGCACGTCGAGACCGTGGTAGCGGTGGTACGCCATCGTCATCGACTCCGCGAACCGCTTCGCCTCGTCATAGACGCCACGCGGACCGATCGGGTTCACGTTGCCCCAGTAGCTTTCGGGCTGCGGATGGACGAGCGGGTCGCCGTACACCTCGCTCGTCGACGCGAGGAAGAAGCGCGCCCCCTTCTCCTTGGCGAGGCCGAGCGTGTGGTGGGTGCCGCGGCTACCCACCTTGAGGATCTGGATCGGGATGCGCTCGAAGTCCGCCGGCGAAGCCGGGCTCGCGAGGTGCATGACGGCGTCGACCGGTCCGGCCACGTGCACGTAGTTGCTGACGTCGTGGTTCTGGAACGTGAACCGCTCGTGACCGAACAGGTCTTCGATGTTCGACAACGAGCCGGTGATGAGGTTGTCGATCGCGACGACCTCGTCGCCACGCGCGAGGAGCGCGCGGCAGAGGTGCGACCCGAGGAACCCGGCGCCGCCGGTGACCACGATGCGCTTCGGGGACGTCACGGCCGTCCCAGTCCCTCGAACTGGAAGCCCTTGCGGCGCACCGCCGCGGCGTCGAGCAGGTTCCGGCAGTCGACGATGCGGGCCGCCTTCATCACACCGGCCAACTTCTCGAAGTCGATCCAGCGGAACTCGTCCCACTCGGTCAGCACCGCCACGACGTCGGCGCCTTCGCCCGCGGCGTACGCGTCGGCGACCCGTTCGACACCCTCGGGTGTGTCGGACGCGGCCGGGTCGTACGCCTTGATCTTCACGCCCTTCTTCTGCAGGCGCTCGATGATCTCGAGCGACGGCGACCGTCTGGTGTCATCCGTCCGGGCCTTGAACGTGAGCCCCCAGACGCCGACCACCGCGCCCTCCAGCGGCCCGTCGATCATGCGCTCGATCTTCGACGCCATCCGCTCGAACTGCTCGTCGTTGACCTCGATCACACCCTTGAGGAGCGAGAAGTCGTACCCGTTGTCCTCCGCGATCCGGACCAGAGCGCGGGAGTCCTTCGGAAAACAACTGCCGCCCCAACCCGGGCCGGGCTTGAGGAACTCGAAGCCGATGCGGCGGTCGTAGCCCATGCCGACGATCACGTCGCGGACGTCGGCGCCCACCGCCTCGCAGAGGTTCGCCACGGCGTTGACGAAGGAGATCTTCGTGGCGAGGAAGGCGTTCGAGGCGTACTTGATCGTCTCGGCCGATGCGGGATCGGTGACGATCACCGGCGCCTTCACGTCGGTGTAGAGGCTCGCCACGCGGATGGCCGCGGCCTGGTCTTCGCTGCCGATCACGATGCGGTCGGGGTTCAGCGCGTCGTACACCGCGGACCCCTCGCGGAGGAACTCGGGGTTCGACACGACGTAGACGTCGCCACGCCCGAGCGCGCGTTCGACGACGAGCGTCGAACCGACCGGCACGGTCGACTTGTTGATGACCACCGACTCCGGCCGCACCACCGGACCGATCTGGCGGGCCGCCTCTTCGATGTAGCTGAGGTCGGCAGATCCGTCGTCGCCCTGCGGCGTCGGAACGCACAGGAAGATGAACTCGGCGTCGGCTTCCTCCACCGCTGCAGCGGCTCCGAGGATGAACGAGAGACGGCCACCGTCGATCCCCTCTCGGACGAGCTCGTCGAGGCCGTCTTCCAGGATCGGCACCTCGCCTCTGCCCAGCGCCTCGACCTTGGCGGGGATGACGTCCGCGCAGACGACGTTGTGCCCGAGGTGGGCGAGGATCGCACCGGTCGTGAGGCCGACGTACCCGGTTCCGATGACGGCGACGTTCGCCACGTCAGACCAACTCCTTGATGGTGCGTTCGAGCGACTCCTGCCACGCCGGCAGGAGCGGGATCCCCAGGGATCGCAGGACGAGGTTGTCGAGGACGGAGTTCTTCGGCCGCGGCGCAGGGGCGCCGTAGTCGTCCGTCGAGATGGGCCGGATCTTCTCCGGGTCGTGCCCCGCCAGCCGCAGGATCTCACGTGCGAAGTCGAACCACGTCACCGAACCCTGGTTGGTGACGTGGATCACGCCGGGGTACCGCGCGATAGCGAGGCGGCGGATCATCGGCGCGAGGTCGCCCGTGAACGCGGGCGAACCCCGCTGGTCGGAGACGACGCCGATCTCGTCTCGCTCGGCCGCCAGGCGCAGCATCGTCTTGACGAAGTTGCGCCCGTGCGGACCGACGACCCACGCGGTACGAATGACACTCCAACATGGATCGAGCTCGTGCTCCCCGGCGAGCTTCGACGCGCCGTAGACCGACTGCGGGTTGGTCGGCGACCACTCGTGGTACGCCTCGTCGGCGTCACCATCGAACACGTAGTCGGTGGAGATGTAGACGACGTGGGCCCCGACGATGCGAGCCGCGTTCGCGACGTGCCTCGTACCGAGGGCGTTGATCCGGAAGGCTTGCTCTCGGTCGGCCTCGCACGCGTCGACCGCGGTCCACGCGGCAGGGTGGACGATGATGTCGGGCTCCACCGAACAGATGGCGCCCATCGTCGAGTCGCGGTCTGCGAGGTCGAGCTCCGCGCGTGTCGTCGCCACGACCTCGTGGCCGTCGAACGCGGGGACGAGGTCGGTGGCCAGCTGGCCGCCCGCTCCGGTGATCAGAACCCTCACGCCTTGAGGGGCTCCCACCACCAGCGGTTGTCGCGGTACCAGCGCACCGTCTCCTCGAGCGCCTCGTCGAGCGACCGCTCCTTCCTCCACCCGAGCTCGGTGATCTTCTTGATGTCGACCGAGTACCGGCGGTCGTGGCCGAGGCGGTCGGGGACGTACTCGATCATGTCGTCGCTCGCGCCGACCAGCCCGAGCAGCTTGTCGACGAGCACCCGGTTCGGCGTCTCGTTCCCGGCCCCGATGTTGTAGATCTCGCCGTGTTCGCCCTTGTGCAAGACGAGGTGGACGCCGGCGCAGTGGTCGTCGACGTAGAGCCAGTCACGCTCGTTCAACCCGTCGCCGTAGAGCGGGATCTTCTTGCCGTCGAGCAGGTTGGTGGTGAAGAGCGGGATCGCCTTCTCGGGGTACTGGTACGGGCCGAAGTTGTTCGTGCACCGGGTGACCGTGATCGGCAGCCCGTAGGTGTGGTGGTACGACAGCGCGATCAGGTCGGAGCCCGCCTTCGACGCCGAGTACGGCGAGCGAGGCTCGAGCGGGTCGTCCTCCTTCGACGACCCCACCTCGACAGACCCGTAGACCTCGTCGGTACCGATGTGAACGACACGGGGGATCTCGAGGCGGCGCGCCGTGTCCATCACCAGGTTCGTGCCGAAGCAGTTCGTGAGGATGAAGTCGTCCGGACCTGCTATCGACCGATCGACGTGGCTCTCCGCCGCGAAGTGGACGACCGCGTCGTGGCCGCGCATCGCCTCTTCGAGCGGGATCGGGTCGCAGATGTTGCCCTTGACGAACCGGTAGCGAGGATCGTCGTCGACGTCCTTCAACGTCGAGAGGTTCCCCGCGTAGGTCAGCGCGTCGTAGACCGTGACCTCGTCGTCGGTGTTGCGCAGCACGTAGCGGACGTAGTTCGAGCCGATGAACCCCGCCCCGCCGGTCACGAACAGTCTCATCGCCTCGCCTCCTCAGCCAGGCGGATCACGTACTGGCCGTAGTTCGACTTGCCGAGCCCGCGACCCAGCCGCTCCAACTGATCGGTGTCGATGAAGCCCATCCGCCACGCCACTTCTTCGAGACACGCGATCTGCTCGCCTTGTCGATGCTCGAGCACCTGCACGAACGTCGACGCTTCGAGCATCGCGTCCTGCGTGCCGGTGTCGAGCCAGGCCATGCCCCGCCCCAGCAGCTGGAGCGTCGCATCACCGCGCTCGATGTAGCGGTTGTTGACCTCGGTGATCTCGAGCTCGCCGCGTGCCGACGGGGTCAACGTCCGGGAGATCTCGACGACGTCGTTGTCGTAGAAGTAGAGCCCGGTGACGGCGACGTTCGACTTCGGGTGCGGCGGCTTCTCCTCGATCGAGAGCACACGGCCCGATTCCTCGTCGACCTCGGCCACCCCGTAGCGCTCCGGGTCCTTCACGACGTAGCCGAACAGCACGCAACCGCTCTCGAGCGACGCAGCCTGCGTGAGCTGATCCTGCAGGCCGTGGCCATGGAAGATGTTGTCGCCCAACACCAAGCAGACGTTGTCGCTGCCGATGTGGTCCGCGCCGATCACGAAGGCTTGGGCGATGCCCCTCGGCTCCGGCTGCACCGAGTACGAGAACGACATACCGAGCTGCGATCCATCGCCCAGCAACCGCTCGAACAGCGGCAGGTCGTGCGGCGTCGAGATGACGAGCACGTCACGGATGCCGGCCAGCATCAGCACCGACAGCGGGTAGTAGATCATCGGCTTGTCGTAGACAGGCAGCAGCTGCTTCGACACGCCGAGCGTCACCGGGTGCAGCCGCGTTCCGCTGCCACCGGCGAGGACGATGCCCTTCATGCTCAACAGTCTGGCTCCGGCTTCGGCGGCGCGGTGGTGGTCGTCGCAGCGGGCTTGCTGCCGGCGCCCTTGGCGGGAGCAGCAGTCGTCGTCGGCGCCTGCGGCGTGCCGCCCACGATGCCGGCGAACTTGCCGCCCGTGACGACCACGACGTCGACGGCCTTGAGCGTCGGGTCTTCCTTCAGCTCGGTCTCGCCCTGGATCTTCGACTGCACGACGAGCGCCTTGTCTCGCTGCGACGGGACGAACCGGATCACCGTCGCGTCGTACCGGAACGAGTCGGCCTGCCCGATGCCGGCGATCGTGAAGCCGGCGGCCCCCAGATCCTTCGACACCTCGCGAGCTTGTCCCTCGGCCCCCGATCCGTTGAGCACCCGGACGCGGATCGACGACGGCGGGATGTCCGGCACGTCGGGCTTGGCGGCTCCGCCTTCTGCGGGAGGCGGTGCCTTCGCGAGGAAGGTGTCGATGACGGCGCTCGCGTCCGGCTGCTTCAGGCGAAGGACCGACGCGCCGCCCACGTTCGCAGGCACCGTCGGCAGCGTGAACATCTCGACCGCGTTCGGATCGAGCGATCGGAACCGGCGGGCGAGCGCGGTGATGTCCTTCGAGGAGAAGTGCTCGTCGATCTGGACGTTCTTGATGCCCGCGTTGACGAGGTTGTTCACCGCGAAGACGTCGAGGCCCTTGGCCTTCTGGTTCGCCTTCTTGAGCACTCGACGGATGAAGTCCTGCTGGCGCTCGATGCGCCCCAGGTCGCCGGTCGGGTCGGACCGCCACTTGCCGTTCTCGAAGTACTGATAATGACGGCTGCGCACGAAGGCCAGCGCCTGCTCCCCGTTGAGGCTGACGCAACCGGGGTTGGGGATGTTGAGTCCACTGACGGTGTCGCGAGCGCGAGCGGGGCTGTAGATGTCGACGCCGTCGAGGGCGCCGACGATGGCCCGGAACCCGTTGAAGTCGAGCTGGACGTAGTGGTGGATCGGGATCCCGAGGTTGTCGGTGATCGTCTGGATGAGGCGGTCGGGCCCGGCCTGGAACGCATCGTTGATCCGGCTCGAGCGCTGTGTGCCGGCCTGCTTCACATACAGGTCGCGCGGCACCGACATCATCGCGGCGCGCTTCGCCTCGGGCTCGATCCGGAGCACGATGATCGTGTCGGCGCGCTGGCCGCCGACCTGGGTCGCGGTCCCGAACTGCTTCTCCTCGCCCTCGAGCGTGGCGCGGGTGTCGGAGCCGACCAGGAGGACGTTCATCGGATCGCTGGGCTCGTTGTCGCCCCCGCCGGCCAGCACGTCCTTCAGGCCGTCGATCGTCGGGATCCGCCCGAACTGGATGCGGAAGTACGCGTAACCGCCCGCGGTCGCGACCACGCAGAGGGCAACGATGATGTTGGCAGCGATGAGGAGCCGCCGAGGCCACCGTCGGTGACGCGTCAGGACGACCTCCCCCTGCGGGGCAGCCATGAGGATCCGAGGTTACCCGCGCTCCCTCTGCTGCTCAGGTCGCCGGCAGGCCGAGCTCCCTGCTGATGACGAGGCGCTGGATCTCACTCGTGCCCTCGCCGATCTCCAGGATCTTCGAGTCTCGGTAGAAGCGGGCGACCGGCGTCTCGTCCATGTAGCCGTAGCCGCCGAAGATCTGCGTCGCCTCCCTCGTCGCCGTCACCGCAGCCTCGGTTGCGTACAACTTCGCGATCGCGGCCTCGCGCTTGAACGGCCGGCCGTGGTCCTTGAGCCATGCCGCCCGGTAGGTGAGGAGCCGGGCGTTGTCGACGAGGACCGCGAGGTCGGCGCACTTGAACGCGATCGCCTGGTTGGCGCCGATGGGCCGGCCGAACGCCTCCCGTTCCTTGGCGTACTCGACCGACAGGTCGAGACACGCCTGGAGGGTCCCGACGGCGAGCGCGGCGATCGCGATGCGTCCCTCGTCGAGGATGGCGAGGAACTGGCGGAAGCCCTGGCCTCGCTGACCGAGGAGGTGGTCGGCGGGCACGCGACAGTCGGCGAAGGCCAGGCCGTGCGTATCGGAGGCGTGCCAGCCCATCTTCCGGTACGGCGGGAGCACCTCGAACCCCAGGGTGCCGGCGGGCACGACGATCGCGCTGATCTCGCTCGCTCCCGTCTTCGCGGTGACCGTGACGATGGATGTGATCGACGACCCGCTGTTGGTGATGAAGGCCTTCTCACCGTTGATCACCCACTCGCCCGTTCCGTGGTCGAGCTCAGCCTTCGTGCGGGTCGCTCCGGCGTCACTCCCTGCGCCGGGCTCGGTGAGGCCGAACCCGCCGAGGGTCCTCCCGGCCACGAGATCCGGAAGCCACCGTTGCTTCTGCTCCTCCGTGCCGAACTGGAAGATGGGGTTCGCCCCCAGGCCGACGCCGGCCTCGAGCGTGATCGCCAGCGACTGGTCGACGCGTGCGATCTCCTCGATGGCGATGCACAGCGTGGTGAAGTCGGCGCCGGCGCCCCCGTACTCCTCGGGGAAGATCAGACCGAAGAGGCCGAGCTCCCCCATCGCCTGAACGACGTCGACCGGGAAGTGGTGGTCGCGGTCCCAATCTGCGGCATGAGGAGCGATCTCCCGCTCCGCGAAGTCCCGCACGACGCGGCGGAACTCCTCCTGCTCGGGCGAGAAGTCGAAATCCACATTTGGCATTCTGACGCCGTGACGTCGGAGCCCTCGCTCGCCGTGGTCGGCGGACAGCTGGCGACCGACCTGATCGACGTCACCAGCGACCTCACGGCGCTCGACTCCGAAGGGTTCTGGGTCGTCGTGCTGCCCTACGACGACGAGCCGGTGTGCGCCCGGTTCGATCGGGTGCGGGCCGCCGTGCCGTGGCCGGGCCGCCGATGGGTCGGACCTCCCGCGTCTTCGTGGACGTCGTCGCTCGACCGAGGCGCCTTCTGCAAGGGCGTGGCGACCATCCGGGACGCGATCGCCGAAGGCGACGTGTACCAGGTGAACCTCACGCGCACGCTGTCGGCACCGTTGCCGCGGGGAGCCGACGTCGCCGCGCTGGGTGCCGCGTTGGTGTCGGGCAACCCTGCCCCGTACTCCGCCGTCGTCCGCCTGCCGCGCCACGGCGTGCACGTGGCGTCTGCGTCACCGGAACGCTTCCTTCGGCGTGACGGCGACGTCGTCGAGTCACAGCCGATCAAGGGCACCGCGGCGACACCGACAGGGTTCCTGGGCAAGGACCGGGCGGAGAACGTGATGATCGTCGACCTCGTCCGCAACGACCTCGGCCGGGTGTGCGAGTGGGGCTCGGTCGAGGTGCCGGACGGACAGCTGTGCGCGATCGAGAAGCACCCGGGGCTGTACCACCTGGTCTCGACGGTCCGAGGACGCCTGCGGCCGGGATGCGGCTGGGCCGATGCGATCGACGCCACGTTCCCCCCCGGGTCCGTGACCGGCGCGCCGAAGATCGCCGCGATGCAGATGATCCGAGCCCTCGAGCCGGTCAACCGGGGCCCGTACTGCGGCGCTATCGGGTGGGTCGATGCCGACGCCAAGGAAGGCGACCTCAACGTGGCGATCCGCACGTTCTGGTTCGCCGAAGGGCGCATCCACCTGGGCACCGGCGGCGGCATCACGTGGGACTCGACACCCGAGGGCGAGTGGGCCGAGACGGAGCTCAAGGCCCGTAGGCTCCTGTCCGTGGTGTCGTCGTGAGTCGCGTGTGGATCGACGGGGTGCTGTGCGACGAAAGCGACGCGCGCGTGTCTCCGTTCGACCACGGGCTGCTCACCGGCGACGGCGTCTTCGAGACGCTGAAGGTGTACGACCGCGTGCCGTTCGCCGCTCGGCGACACCTCGAGCGCCTCGACGTGTCGTGTCGCGGGCTCGGTCTTCCGGTTGCCGACCACGGCGTGCTGCGAGAGGCGATGGCTGCGGTGATCGAGGCGAACGCACTCGACTCGGGCCGGATCCGCATCACGTTGACGGGCGGCGTCTCTCCCCTCGGCTCCGAGCGAGGCGACGGCGGTCCGCTGATCATCGTCGCCGGCGGACCCCTCGCACCCTGGCCCGACGCCACCGACGTGTCGGTCGTCCCGTGGCCGCGCAACGAGCGTGGCGCCCTCGCCGGGCTGAAGACGACGTCATACGGCGAGAACGTCGTCGCCCTCGCCTATGCGAAGGAACGCGGTGCGGGCGAAGCGATCTTCGGCAACACGATCGGCAACCTGTGCGAGGGCACCGGCACGAACGTGTTCGTCGACATCGGCGGGCGGTTGATCACGCCACCGCTGTCGGCCGGCTGCCTCGCCGGCGTCACCCGTGCGCTCGTGCTCGAGGTCACCGACGCCGTCGAGGAAGACCTGCCGCTGTCGGCGCTCGCCGAGGCCGATGAAGCCTTCCTCTCCTCCACGACCCGCGAGGTCCAACCGATCCGGGCCGTCGACGGGCGGGGGCTGCCGGCGGCGCCGGGACCTCTGACGACGGCGGCCGCCGAAGCCTTCACCGCGCTCGTCCAGCGCGACCTCGACCCGTAGTGTCGACGGGCCGCGTCCTCGTCCTCGTCAGGTTCCGGAGCCCGTAGGACGCCACATGTTGCGCTCAGCCCGCTCCAGTTCCGCGCGGATCGTCGCAGAGACGTATCCCGGCCTGCGGACGACGTCGTGCCACGTGAACCGCAGGACCGTCCACCCGAGACCGACGAGGTAGTTCTGGCGTTCGAGGTCGCGCCGAAGGCTCGTCGGTGACGCGTGCACGGCGTAGCCATCCACCTCGATCGCGATGAGGAGCTCGGGATAAGCGAAGTCGACTCGGTACGGACCGACGGCGTGCTGGAATTGCGCCTCCGGCAACTCATACCGAACGCGCAGCCGTGCGAAGCGCGGCTCGAGGAGTCCGTCCGGACGAGCGGCGCCGAGTGCCCACTCGTCTAGGACCTTGCGCAGGGATGCGGTGCCAGCACGCCCGCGTCGCCCCACCTCGGCGAGTTGCCACTCCAGCGCAGCGATCGTGAACAGGTTCGCGACACGACCCCGTTCCACCGCGCCCTCGACGCTCCGCGGGTCCACGGCGCCAAGGTCGAGGACAGCCCTCAGGGGCGACGTCACGCGCAGGCCGCGCCTCGCGTGCCACTCGTACGCGTCTCGCGTCTGATGCACGATGACCCCATCGATCGCAGGCGTACGCCCACGCTTCACCAGGATCTCGACTGGCGGCTCCTCGTCAATGAGGTCCCACAAGTACGCGGCGGTGCGGTACGACAACGCACACCCCGGCGCCGCCTTGCAGGCGATCCAGCACGTACGCAGGAACGTATCCGGCGAGGCCGGCGCGACGTAGACGTTCTCGTGCGCCCGGATGAGCTTGCCGGTCGCCGCCCAGTGCTGGACCGTCCGCTCCGGTACGCCCGCGGCCTTGAACTGCTGCAGCGTGGCGACACCGTGCTGGCTCGCCATCGTCTCCCAGATGGACATGAGACTTCCCCGTTCTGGGCGCGACAGCCGCAACGCGTTGCAGCTGGCGCACCCCGGTTCCCCGGTCGGCCGGGGCTTCTCAGCAGGGGGAAGTGCTGGTGCGGCTCATCGTAGGTGGACGACGTCGCCGGCGGACACCTCGCGCAGGCACACGGAGGTCTCGACCAGAAGGTGCCCGGAGTCGGCGACGTCGGCTGCGGTGCCCTCGAACGTCTCATCGGGAAGCTCGACCCGCACTTGGCGGCCGATCGTGACGCAGCGCTCGCGGTAGGCGCGGGCGACCTCGGCGTCGGAGGCGGCCACCCAGTGGGTGAGCGATTCGAGCAGCGTCGCCAGGACCTCATCCCGACTCGAGGACACCCCGAGCGCGGCGAGGGAGGTCGCGGGCAGATCAGGCGGCGCCCATCCGACGTTCATCCCGATCCCGACCACGACGGCGCCACCTTCGACCTCCGCGAGGACTCCGGCAAGCTTGAGCGAGTCGGGGCCGTGGACGATGTCGTTCGGCCACTTCAGCCCGGTGTCAGGGGGCGCGGCCGCCAGCGCTGCGAGCGACACGCGCGCGACCGACAGCCACGACACAGACGGTGGCCGCAACAGGATCGAGCACAGCAGGTTCGCCCCCGGAGGCGCCTCCCAGCGGCGGCCGAGACGACCCCGTCCGGCGGTCTGGTGATCGGCAACGGCGACCAGACCCTGAGGGGCGCCCTCCCGGGCGCGCTCGAGCAGCCACGTGTTGGTGCTGTCGATCGACTCGAACTTCCTGACGTCCCAGGTGATGGGCTTACGATACGGCCCGCCATGCCTGCTCCCATCTCCAACCCCCCCTTCTCCAAGGTGCTCATCGCCAACCGGGGCGAGATCGCGGTGCGGGTCATCCGCACGTGCCGCGAGCTCGGGATCGCCACCGTCGCCGTGTACTCCGACCTCGACCGAGACGCCCTCCACGTGCGCATCGCCGACGAGGCGTACGCGCTCGGCGGCCAGACGGCCGCCGACAGCTACCTCAACACGGAGAAGATCCTCGACGCCATCCGCCGGAGCGGCGCCGAGGCGGTGCACCCCGGGTACGGCTTCTTCTCCGAGAACACCGACTTCGCGCGAGCGATCACCGACATGGGCGTGACGTTCATCGGTCCGCCGCCGGAGGCGATCGAGATCATGGGCGACAAGATCTCGAGCCGCATCGCGGCCAGCAAGGGCGGCGTGGCCGGCGTCCCTGGCGACAACACCGTCCTCACCGACGCCCAGCAGGTCATCGACTTCGGGAACGAGCACGGCTGGCCCGTCGCGATCAAGGCCGCGTACGGCGGCGGCGGCCGCGGCATGCGCGTGGTCAAGGCGCCCGAGGACGCGGCTGGTGCCCTCGAGTCGGCGCAGTCGGAGGCGCTCAAGGGCTTCGGTCGCAGCGAGTGCTACATCGAGAAGTACCTCACCTGGCCCCGCCACATCGAGATGCAGGTCTTCGCCGACACCCAAGGCAACGCGGTGTGGCTCGGCGAGCGCGACTGCTCGTGCCAGCGCCGCCACCAGAAGCTCATCGAGGAGAGCCCCGCCCCGAACTTCCCCGACGAGATCCGCCAGCGGATGGGCGAGGCGGCCGTCAACGTGGCGAAGGCGTGCGGGTACCTCAACGCCGGCACCGTCGAGTTCCTCTACCAGGACGGCGACTTCTTCTTCCTCGAGATGAACACGCGCCTCCAGGTCGAGCACCCGGTCACCGAGATGGTCACCGGCATGGACCTGGTCGAGCTCCAGCTGCGCATCGCTGCGGGCGAGCCGATCCCGTTCACCCAGGCGGAGATCAACGAGCGCCGGCGCGGCCACTCGATCGAGGCTCGCCTGAACGCCGAAGACCCGGCCGGCGGCAAGTTCCTTCCCTCCCCCGGCAGGATCACCCGCTTCCGCCGGGCCGACGGCTACGGCACCCGCACCGACGCCGGCTACGACGAGGGCGACGAGGTCAGCCAGTTCTACGACAACCTCATCGCGAAGCTGATCGTGTGGGGAGCCGACCGTGAAGAGGCCCGCCGCCGCCTGATCCGTGCCCTCGAGGAGACGGAGATCGTCGGCCCGAAGACCACGATCCCGGCCCATCTCGCGATCCTCCGCCACGAGGACTTCATCAACGGGGAGCACTCGACGAAGTGGGTCGAGGAGCGGCTCGACCTGAGCGACACCGCCGCCCCCGCCGCCGCGCCCACGACCGCCGGTGACGACGGTGAGGAGATCCCGAAGGTCGAGCGTGACGTCGACGTCGAGGTCGACGGCCGCCGCTTCAAGGTCAAGCTCTGGGTGCCCGACGTGGCGCCCGCGGTGGTCTCCGGCGGCGTCAGCACCGCGGCCAAGAAGTCGCGGCCGCGTCCCGGCAGCGGCGGCGGTGGTGGCGCCGGAGGCGCAGCCGGCAGCGGCAACGTCGCCGTCCCGATGCAGGGCACCATCGTCAAGGTGCTGGTCGCGGAGGGTGACGCGGTCGAGATCGGTCAGCCGATCTGCGTCCTCGAAGCGATGAAGATGGAGAACAACGTCACCGCCGAGAAGGCCGGCACCATCAAGGAGATCAAGGTCTCCGCGGGCCAGGCCGTCGGCGCGGGCGACATCGTCGCGGTGATCGAGTAGACCCGCGTCCATGAACGGACGCGACGGAAGCGCCAGCGACGAGCGGCCACGCCGAGCGAAGAGCGAGGCCGAAGGTGCGGTCGACGCGCTCGCCGACGCGCTGGTCGAGCTGTCCCACCGTCTCCACGCGAACCCGGAGATCAGCTGGGAGGAGGAGAACTCCTCGAGGTGGTGCGCGGATCTCCTGAGCGAGGGCGGCTTCGACGTGACGATGGGCGTCGGCGACCTGCCGACGGCGTTCGAGGCGAAGACGGGAAGCGGCGACCTCGTGATCGCCATCTGCGCCGAGTACGACGCGCTCCCGGGCGTCGGCCACGCCTGCGGCCACAACGTGATCGCCGCGTCAGCGGTCGGCGCCGGGCTCGCCCTCCTGCCCCTCGCAGACGACCTCGGCATCACGGTCAAGGTCATGGGCACCCCGGCCGAGGAGGGCGGCGGCGGGAAGATCCTCATGCTCGACCGCGGGGTCTTCGACGGCGTGCACGCGGCGATGATGGTGCATCCCGCGCCGAGCGAGATGGACAACATGCCGTGCCTCGCCGTCGCGCACGTCGAGGTCCACTACACCGGCAAGGAAGCCCATGCATCGGCCTTCCCGGAGCTCGGCATCAACGCCGCCGACGCGCAGACGATCGCGCAGACCTCCGTGGGTCTTCTGCGCCAGCACATCTCACCGAACGCGCGCATCCACGGCATCGTCACCCACGGCGGCGACGCACCGAACGTCGTCCCTGCCCACACCACCAGCAAGTGGTACATCCGCGAAGAGACGCTCGCTCAGCTCGCCCAGCTCCAACCCCGGGTCGAGCGATGCTTCGAGGCCGGTGCCGCCGCGACCGGCTGCACGTACGAGATCGAGGAGAAGTCGCCGCCGTACTCCGAGATGCGCGACGACCTCGAGCTGCGGGCTCTCTACCGCAAGAACGCGGAGGACCTCGGGCGGACGTTCATGGACCTCGGCGGCCCGCTCGCCCAGAAGCTCGCCGGATCCACCGACATGGCGAACATCTCCCTCGCCATCCCGACGATCCACCCGATGCTCGGCCTCGGCTGCTTCCCCGTGTCGAACCACCAGCCCGAGTTCGCCGCGTTCTGTGCCACGCCGACGGCCGACGAGGCGATGCGCGACGGAGCGGTGGCGATGGCGCAGACGGTCATCGACGCCGCGACGACCGACAGCGTGCGTCGCCGGCTGCTCGCCGGTCAGCGGCAGTCGGCCTGACCCTCGTCGAGCACCGCGCCGGAGATCGTCCGGAACCGCCATCCGTAGGCGCCCTCGCGCAGGTCGAGCTCGAGGATCCCGAAGTTCCTCGTGTCGACGAACTCACTTCCACGTGATCGCGCCACGACCGGATAGAGGTTGCGGCCACCGGTGCCGGCGACGAACTGCCGCAGCGTCCCCTCGGGGGCGAAGCGCTCGTAGTGGTGATCGTGGCCCGACAGGGCGAGGTCGGCGCCGGCATCCACCAGCTGGCGCCACAGCGGATCCATCGGCTCGTACTCGCCGTGGAGCCCAGACGTCCGCCGCGGGTGGTGGAACGCAGCGAGCGTGCACCGTGCCGTCGACGCCGACAGCTGGCCGCGCAGCCACGACGCCTGCTCCGAGTCGTCATCGCATCCGACGACGGAGCACACCGAGTTGAGGACGATCACCCGCCAACCCACCTCCGCGACGTCGAAGGCGTACCAGCCGTTCGGCGGTGCGACCTGATCGCCCCAGTACGCGAAGTAGCCGCGTGCTCGTCCGCCCGCGTACTCGTGGTTGCCGACGACGGGCTTCGTCCGGTCGCGGAACCGCCCCCACGTCTTGTCGTACGACGTCTGGAAGTTCGCCAGCTCGCCGTACTCGTACTGCAGGTCGCCGAGGGGCAGGACGAACGCAGGGTCGAACTGCTCCACGAGGCGGGCCGTGGCCTCCATCTCGCATTGCGACGCCGTCACCGCGAGTCCGGGCTTGCACGAGATGTCGCCCGCAGCAGCCACTCTCACCGCCGCCGCACGCATCGGCGGCGCGGTGCTCACGGTGGACGTCGTCGAAGACGACGCCGCCGTCGATTCGGAGGGCGAAGGACGAAGCCCGTTGCGTCCTGCGGACTCCGGTTCGCCGGCGCAGGCCGACGCCCCCAGCAGCAGCAGCAGCGCAACTGCGAGCGCGCTACTCCGCCGCGTCGGCCAGCGCTTCGGCAAGTGCGGGGTGGACGAGCAACGACTCGGTGATGTCGGTGACCTTGAGCCCGGCGGTGACGGCGAGAGCGATCACCGAGATGAGCTCGGCCGCGTTCCGTCCGACGATCGAACCGCCGAGCACGACGCCGGTCGCAGGGTCGGACAGGATCTTCACGAAGCCGCGGGTGTCGCCGGAGATGTGGGCCTTGGCCGAGGAGGCGAAGGGGACCTTCGTCACCCGGATCTTCCGCCCGATGGCGAAAGCCTCCGCCTCCGCGAGGCCCACGTCGGCGATCTCGGGCTCGGTGAAGATCGCGGATGCTGCCTTGTCGTAGTCGAGGTGGCGGTGCTCACGGGTGTGCAGACCCATCACGTGCTCCGCGACCTTGCGGCCCTGGATCGACGCCACCGACGACAGCGGCAGCTTCCCCGACAGGTCGCCGGCTGCGTAGATGTGCCGGACGTTCGACTGGCAGTGCTGGTTCACCGGGATGTACCCGTGGTCGGACTCGACGCCTGCGGCCTCCAACCCGAGATCGTCGGAGTTCGGGACGGCACCGATGGCGAGCAACGCGTGCGATCCCGTCACCGCGCGACCGTCGTCGCAGCGCACGGTGACCGACGACCCGTCTTCGGAACGATCGATGCCGATGGCACGAGCGCCCTTCAACAGGTGAACGCCCCGCTCGAGGAAGTCGGTCTCCAACGCGGCGGCGACCTCCGGGTCCTTGCCCGGCAGCACCTGCTGGCGGCTGACGATCAGCGTGACCTCGCAGCCGAACGACGAGAACATGTGGACGAACTCCACGCCCGTCACGCCGGAACCGACGACGACGAGATGGGTCGGAAGCTCGGGCGGCGGATAGGCGTGGCGGGTCAGCAGCACCCGCACACCGTCGGGCTCGCACCACTCGGGCACGCGGGGACGTGACCCGGTGGCGAGGAGGATCGCATCGGTGTGCAGCTGGGTCACCTCGCCGGTGACCGTCGTCGCCTCGACCGAATGCGGTCCGGTGAGGCGAGCGGTGCCGCGGATGATGCGAACGCCCTGGCTGTCGAGCAACTCGCAGACCGACGTGTTCAGCCGGCCCTCGATGCCGGCGATGCGCTTCTTCAGCGCCTCGAAATCGAGCTCTGCCGTCAGCGATCGAAGACCCATCGACGGCGCCCGCCGAGCCTCGGTCATCTCGTTGCCGGTCGCGATCATGGCCTTGCTGGGGATGCAGTCCCACAGGTGCGCCGCGCCGCCGACGACGTCCTTCTCGACGACCGTCACCTCGGCGCCGAGGCGGGCGGCGTGGGTCGCAGCGGTGTGCCCGGCGGGACCGCCGCCGATGATCACGAAGCGGAGGGCCATAGCGCGACGACCCTACCCGTCCGCCGGAGCAACATCTGTCTAGCAGCCCTTGACAGGCCGCCGCCCGTCTAGTTCCCTAGACACGTGGCACTCGACGACGACCTCGTGCGCGATGTCGAGGCCGCCCGGCAGAAGCTCGAGCTCCTCGAGACGGCGGTGTTCGACGCGAGGGCCGAGTTCCATCAAGCGATCCGCCGGCTCCACACCGGCGGCGCGTCGATGCGCGAGATCGCGAACGCGTTGGGCATGAGCCACCAGCGCGTGCACCAGATCATCGGCGAAGACGCCATCGTCGAGGTCGAGGCGACGTCGACCGACGTCACTCCGCATCCGAACGCATCGGTGTCCGTCACCGCAGCGGAAGACGCGTGCTCCTTCTGCGGAACACCCCGCCGCAAGGTCGAGAAGTTGCTGGCCGCGCCGGGCCGCTCGTTCATCTGCGACGCTTGCGTCGAGCGGGCAGCCGGCGAACTGTCGCCGGTCGATCTCGCGGAGTGCGACTTCTGCCGCCAGGCGACGGAGTCGGCCTTCGAGAGGAACGGTGCGCTCATCTGCGCCGAGTGCGTGCGGACCTGCGAACGGATCATCGATCCACCGGCGGAGGCCGCGGAGGCGAAGCGAACGGTGATGCGCCGGCGCTCGCCGGTCATGCGGTGCTCGTTCTGCAACGCGAGCCAGGCACAGGTCGAGAAGTTGGTCGCAGGACCCGGCGTCTACATCTGCGGGTCCTGCGTGGCGGCGGCTCAGGAGGTGGCATCGACCGGGGAAGCCACCTCCGGGCCCCGCCGCGTCGGGCTCCTTCCGGCGATACGCGAGCAGCACCCGTGCTCGTTCTGCGGCCTCCGGACACCGAGCGTCGACCGCATGGTGAAGGGCGCTCGGGCTCGCATCTGCAACGACTGCCTCGCGCTCTGCGACACCGTCATCGACGAAGCCGCGGCCGGCTGAGGCGTCCGGCGCGATTCAGAGAACGACCGTGGCGAGGGTCTGGTACCGCTCCGGGAGGCGGAGGTCGACGCGCCGCAAGGAGCTGCCGTCGAGGCGGTAGGCCCATCGCAGTTGCAGGCCGAAGTCGGCCTCCCCCGACTGGAACAGCCATCGACCGTCGGGCGACCACGCGAGGTCGCCGGGTTCGAACGCCTCCTCCGCTGCGACCAGCCGTGTCTCGAGGTCGACGACAACCACCTCGAACGCCGCGCTGTCGCGGCGGTATTCGCCGGTCAGCGCTCCGAGGTACCGGCCGGTCGGGTCGACCTCGTAGCTGCTCGACCAGCCGACGCCGAACTCCGGGATCGGGATGGTTTCGTCGCGTCCCGTCGCCGGGTCGGTCACGTGCACGGTGCAGAGAGGTGACGAGCACGGACGCCGCCACACGACACGTCCTCGCGACGAGCCGATGTACTCGGCCGCGGAGTCGGTGGTCCACGACGCCGTACCGGTGGCAGGGGACCAGGCGACGAGGGCATCGGCTGCGGACTGCAGCACGACGGTGTCGCCGGCGGAACCGACCGGCGTCATGTCGTCCGGCAGCCGTGCGGACGTTCGCGTCTCGCGGCCGCCGGTGTCGATCTCGACGAGGACGAACCCGCCGCCGCGCTCGCGCGCGACCCATGCTCTGCCCGCCGTCGTCGACGGGATCGCGACGATGGCTTCGCCGATGTCGTCGGGTGGGCCCTGCGCGTTCCTGCCGAGGAAGTGGATCCGGCCACCTCCGGCGAGGAACACACCGGACGTCCCCGCCGCGAACGCGATTGCGCCCGCCCGGCCATCGGACGCGATCTTGATCTCGTGCGGGACTCGCCGGACGACGTTCGCGTCGAGATCGACGACGACGACCTCGGCCTCGGCGACGAGGAAGACCATCCGCGGGCCGATGGGCTCGGACAGGAAGTCGATCCGCGAAGACGTCGTCGTCGACTCCTGCTCGTCGCCGTCATCCGCCGGGGCCTGCTCGGTCGAGGTCGTGCGCGCGGAGGTCGTGGAGGTGGTCGACGCCGCGGAGGCTCCGCGCGCGTCACGACCACCATCGCCTCCGACGGTGGCGCCGGCGACGACACCACCGACGACGAGCGTGGTGGCGACGACCACCACCACCCGCCTCGACGGCATCTTCACGACATCAGTGTGGCTGGTACACCCCCAACACGCCTCGGAGCACGTCGCTCACCTCGCCGAGCGTGGCCTTCGCGTTGAGCGCGTCCTTCATCGGATAGAGCAGGTTCTGCGTGCCTCTCGCGGCCGCCTCGACATCTGCGAGCGCGGCGTCGACGGCAGCCTGGTCACGCTCGGCCCGCACCTTCTGGGTGCGGGCGACCTGCTGGCGCTGCAGTTCGGGATCGATCGGGAAGACCTCGGCGGGCTCGGGCTGATCGTCGACGTACTTGTTGACGCCGACGATGACCCGGTCGCCGTTGTCGATCGACTTCGTGTAGTCGTACGCGGCCTGGGTGATCTCGTCCTGCATGTAACCGGCCTCGATGGCTGCGACCGCGCCGCCCATCGAACGGATCTTCTCGAGGTACTGCCACGCGGCCTTCTCGATCTCGTCGGTCAGAGACTCGACGAAGAACGAGCCGGCGAGCGGGTCGGCGGTGTCGACCACGCCGGACTCGCTCGCGATCACCTGCTGCGTGCGGAGCGCGAGCTTCGCGGCGCGCTGCGTCGGCAGGCCCAACGCCTCGTCGAAGCCGTTGGTGTGCAGCGACTGCGTGCCGCCGAGGACCGCGGCCAGCGCTTGGATCGTGACCCGCATCAGGTTGTTCTCGGGCTGCTGCGCGGTGAGCGTCGAACCGCCGGTCTGGGTGTGGAACCGCAGCAACTTCGACTTCTCGCTCTTCGCCGCGAACTGGTCGGTCATGATCCGCGCCCACATGCGGCGGGAAGCGCGGAACTTCGCGATCTCCTCGAAGAAGTTGTTGTGCGCGTTCCAGAAGAACGACAGCCGAGGCGCGAACTCGTCGACGTCGAGGCCTGCTTCGATCGCGGCCTCCACGTAGGCGATGCCGTTGGCGATCGTGAAGGCGATCTCCTGCACCGCCGTCGAGCCCGCCTCGCGGATGTGGTAGCCGCTGATCGAGATCGTGTTCCACTGCGGGAGGTGCTTCTGGCAGTAGGCGAAGATGTCGGTGATGATCCGCATCGACGGGCGCGGCGGATAGATGTAGGTGCCGCGGGCGACGTACTCCTTGAGGATGTCGTTCTGGATGGTGCCGCCGAGCTTCTCCGACGGGATCCCGTTCTCCTCCGCGACCAGTTGGTAGAGCAGGAGGAGGATCGACGACGTCGCGTTGATCGTCATCGACGTCGTGATCTGGTCGAGCGGAAGGTCGGCCAGCAGCAGCCGCATGTCGTCCAGCGAGTCGATCGCCACACCGACTTTGCCGACCTCGCCCTCGGCCCGCGCGTGGTCGGAGTCGTACCCCATCTGCGTCGGCAGGTCGAAGGCGCACGACAAGCCCGTCGACCCGCTCGCGAGCAGCAACTTCCAGCGATCGTTCGTCGCCTCTGCGGTCCCGAAGCCGGAGTACTGCCGCATCGTCCACGGGCGGCCCCGGTACATCGTCGGGTACACGCCGCGGGTGTACGGGTACGCGCCAGGCTCTCCGAGCTGCTCCTCGTACGACCAGTCGGCGAGGTCGTCGGGGCGGTAGACCGGCTTGATCTCGATGCCGGAGTCGGTCGTGCGGCGGTCGGACGAGTCAGCGGCGGGCATAGCTCGAAAGGCTACGCCCGCCGCTGTTGAAGCAACGAGTCGAAACGGCTACGGAGCGACCGGGACCGGAGCGGGGTACGGCAGCAGCTGGCCGTTCGCCAGCGTTGCGCTCACCAGCGTCGCCCGCGTGCCGGCGAGGTACCCCGTGCCGGTCTTGAACGGCTGGATCCCGTCGAGGTAGATGTGCGTGTTGATGCCGGCCGCCTCCCGCTGGGCACCGACGGTGTCACCGGTGACGGTGTTCGAGCCGGAGCCCGAGTCACCCGGGGAGATGGCGCCGAAGAAGGTGTAGTACGCCGGCTTCCACGACAGCGCGGTACCCGATCGCGGCGTCCCGACGAGGAATCCGAGCCCAGTGCCGTGGCCGTAGTGGACGATCTGCTGCGCCAGCATGGGGTTCGGGTTGACGCTCGGGGACGGCAGCAGGTTGCGGCCGGAGTAGTTGAACGCGACGACGTCGCCGGTGGCGGTGTACATGCCGAACGGGCCGCCCCAACCGGCCATCGTCGGCGTCACCAGGTCCTGGAACTGCGGCTCGATGTCGATGAGCGCCCAGTCCTTCCCGATGCCGCCGTCGCCGGTCGACTTCGAGTAGCGGCCGATGTCGATCAGCACCGGCGTGTGGTTGCCGATCACGCCGATCACGGTCGCGACGTCGCCGACCTTGCCGCAGTGGCCCGCGGTGCTGATCTTGTACGACCCGGGCGTCCCGTAGACGTGGGCGAACGAGCACCAGCCGATCGCCTTGTCGGTCACCGTCAGCAGGAGACCGCCTGGGCGGATCCCGAGGAAACCGGCGCCCGCGTAGGCGGCGACGGCGGAGTCGCTCTGCGGATCGCCGCCAGCGGAGTCACCGCTGCCCTTGCCCCCGCCCTTCGCGAGCGGGATCCGCTTCGGGTTGCCCGACTCGTCGAAGTACGTGGGCTCGGGATACCGGTGCTTGGCGAGCACGTCCTTGGAGGGCAGGCCCATCAGCGCCAGCTCCTCGTCGCCCAGGTCGAACCGCATCGGCGCCCACGTGCCGGTGCCGTGGCGGTCGATGAGCTGCTGGCCCCAACGCAGGCGCAGCGCGTCGAGCTTCTCCGCCGTCAGCTGGTAGTTCCCGATCTCGACGGGATCGCTCGACGTGGTCACGCCCGATGCGTTGGTTCCGCTGAGCACGGTTCCCGCGCCCGCAAGGCCGACCGCGAGCGCCAACGCTCCGGCGGCGAGCCGCTTTCGTAGCATCCGATGCCTCCGAACCTCGGTCGGGACTGTCCCACCGTCTCGTCCCGAGATGTCGCTTCGGCACCACTTGTTCCCCGTTACCGGGGTTCATCCCTCGCGATCAGCGTGAAGTGTCAGCCGCTGCCAGCCGTCAGGAAGCGGCGGGCGGGGCTTCCCGAGGATGCGGCATGCACAGCTCGTCGTACTCGGCGATGACGATCTCGCCCGCGTTCGGACCGCACGCGGGGCAGTCGGGATCGCGCGGCACCTTGAACGTGCGGAACGACTCCTCGAGCGCGTCGTACGCGAGCAGGCGACCGGCAAGGCTGTCGCCGAGACCGAGGAGGATCTTGATCGCCTCCATGGCCTGGATCGAGCCGATGATGCCCGGCAGCACGCCGAGGACGCCGGCCTCGGCGCACGACGGCGCGAGCTCGGCGGGCGGCGGCTCGGGCAGCAGGCAGCGGTAGCACGGGCCCTCGTAGGGGTGGAAGACCGATGCCTGACCCTCGAAGCGGAAGATGGCGCCGTAGACGACCGGGATCTTCTTGAGGAGCGACGCGTCGTTCACGAGGTAGCGCGTCGGGAAGTTGTCGGTGCCGTCGACGATGACGTCGTAGCCGTCGATGATGTCGAGGATGTTGTCGGCGCCGAGGCGGACGTCGTAGGTGACGACGTTGACGTCGGGGTTCAGCAGGGTCAGCGTCTTCTTCGCGGAGTCGACCTTGCGCTCCCCGATGCGGTCCATGTTGTGGAGGATCTGGCGCTGCAGGTTCGACTCGTCGACCACGTCCATGTCGATGATGCCGAGCGTGCCCACGCCCGCAGCTGCCAGGTAGAGGGCAGCAGGCGACCCGAGGCCGCCGGCGCCGAGCAGGAGGACCTTCGAGTCGAGCAGCTTCTGCTGGCCGACCTCACCGACCTCGGGAAGGAGGAGGTGGCGCTGGTAGCGGTTGCGCTGCTCGCCCGAGAGCGTCTGAGGCGTCTTCCAGTCGCGGCCCTCGTTCTTCCACTTGTTGAACCCACCCGCGACCGAGATGGCGTTCGTGTAGCCGAGCTGGGTGAGCGTGTCGGCCGCGAAGGCGGAGCGGACGCCGCCGGCGCAGTAGATCAGCACCTCGGCGTCTTTGTCGGTGACCTTCGACTCGACCTGGCTCTCCAGGTGCCCCCGTGGGATGTGGATCGCGCCCGGGATCGCGCCCTGCTCGTACTCGTCGGGCTCGCGCACGTCGAGCAGCACCGGCTGGCGCTCCTTCAGGCGTGACTCGGCCTCGGCCGTGTCGATCTCTTGGATGCGCGCCTTGGTCGCGTTCAGAAGCTCTCGGAAGCTCGGCATAGCGAGTAAAACCCTACCGGACAGGTCGGAATTCCCGCCTCCCGAACTACACCCAGCTGATCCCGGAGGTCACGCCGTCCTCGCGATAAGCACCGCGCACGGGGCGTGGTGCGAGACCTTGTTCGGCACTGAGCCCAACAGGAACCGTGCCTTCGAGTGCATGCCCTTGTTCCCGACGACGATCACGTCGGCTCCGTTCGCCTCGGCGACCTCGATGAGCGCCTGGGCCGCGTCACCGGCGCGCCCGTGGACCTCGCACTCGACGCCCTCGGCCCGCACCTTCGCGGCCGCCTCGTCGAGAACGCCGCGAGCTATTCCCGCCGGATCGATCAGGTCGTGCACGTTCGGCGGGAGCGCCTCCGCGACCGTTGCGTAGCTCTCGAGGGGGCGGTACGCGCTGACGAGGTGCACGGTTCCGCCGCCGAGGCGGGCCAGCGCCGTCGCCTGGCGGACGGCTTCTGTAGCGGTCGGTGAGCCATCCGTGCCCACCACGATCGAACGGAACATCGCGCCTCCCCAAGGCTCGAACAGGATCTTCGTCCGAGTGTCGACCACGACCACGGCGTCCGTCTGACAAGGATTTGACACATGGAGTTCCAAGACGTCGTCCGCCGCCGCCGGATGGTGCGCAACTTCGCGCCGCGGCCGGTTCCGGAAGACGTGGTCGACCGGATCCTCTCGAACGCGCAGCGGGCACCGTCGGCCGGCTTCAGCCAGGGGTGGGCCTTCCTGGTCCTCGAGGGGAGAGACGACACCGAGCGGTTCTGGAACGCGACGTTCCCTCCCGACGAGACAGACCGGACATCGTTCCGCTGGCAGGGGCTCTTCGACGCGCCCCTGATCGTCGTCCCCCTCTCGCACAAGCAGGCGTACATCGACCGCTACGCCGAGGCAGACAAGGGATGGACCGACCGAGCGGACGACCACTGGCCCGTCCCCTACTGGGACATCGACACGGGCATGGCCTCGATGCTGATGCTGCTCACCGCCGTCGACGCGGGCCTCGGCGCGCTGTTCTTCGGCATCTTCCCGGCTCGCATGGGGCGCTTTCGGAAGGCGTTCGATGTGCCGGATGCGTACACGCCGATCGGCGCGATCGCGATCGGGTATCCCGAGCCCGACGAGCCGTCGCCGTCGCTCAGGCGGGGGCGCCGTCCGGCGGAGGAGGTGATCCACCGCGGACGATGGCAGGGAGCACCTCGCTGATCGACGCACGCAGCACGACATCGGCCTCCGCGTCGAACTCCGTGCGCTCCTGGTTCACGATGATCAGCTTCGCTCCGTGGCGTAGCGCCCGCGGCACCGCTCCCGCGGCCGGCCACACCGACAGCGTCGACCCGACGGCGAGGACGAGGTCGCACGTCATGGCTGCGTGGTCCATCCGCAGCACGTCCGCCCGCTCGAGCTGCTGGCCGAACGAGATCGTCGCGGACTTCAGGATTCCGCCGCAGGTGTGACAGGGCGGGTCCTCCTCCCCCGCCCGCACGCGGTCGAGTGCCTTCTCCATCGGCGCCCGCTCACCGCAGCTCCAGCAGACGACGTCGCGCACGTGCCCGTGGATCTCGACGAGCTTCTCCGGCGACGTGCCGGCCTTGAGGTGCAGCCCGTCGACGTTCTGGGTGACGAGCGCGTGGAGCTTGCCCCGCTTCTCGAGCTCGACGATCGCCGCGTGGCCGTCGTTCGGCTCGGCGCGGAAGATCGGCGTGTCGAGCCGAGACCGCCACGAACGCTTCCGTATCTCCGGATCGGTCAGGTAGTGCTCGAGCGTCGCCATCTTCTCGGCACCCGGGTTCTTCGTCCACACGCCCTGAGGACCGCGGTAGTCGGGGATGCCGGAGTCGGTCGAGATGCCGGCGCCGGTGAGCACCAGCACGCGCTCTGCCGCGTCGACGAGCGCCGCAGCGCGAGCGATCAGAGGCTGCAGGGCGGAGGAAGCGGCCACCTCGCGAGCTTGTCAGGCGACGGCGCCCACCACCGACGGCGACGACTCGATCACCGACGTGTCGCCGAGGAGCCGTGTCAACAGCTCCATCAGCACCACGTGCTGCGGCGGTGGGGCGGAGGGCGTCGTGCCGACGACTGCGAGCACATACGACGCGAGCGGACCGTCGTCGACCATCGGCACGACCGTGAGCGACGCCACACCCCGCTCGCGCAGGACACTCGGGACGTCGTTGCCGACCACCGTCCGGAACGTGCCCGGGTTGTCCGAGGCGATGAGGAGATGGGACGGCAGATCGACGGCACCGCCACGCGATGCCACGACGACCTCCTCACCGCCTCGCACGAGGTCGACCTTGGCCAGGTACGCGCTCGACGCGTGGAGCTGGCGCGACAGCTCCGTCAACAACAGCGGAACCACGTCGGCACGGGGCGTACCGGTCCGGTCACGCAAGGACGCTGCTTCGCGTACCAGCGCCGACAGCGGCGACTCCGCGACCGCAGCTCGTGCAGGCACTCCGACCGAGGCGAGCAGATCGCCCTCGCGACGCAACATCACCTCGAGGTCGTTCACGGGCAAAGGTCGAGCGAGGAGATACCCCTGCACCTCTTCGCAGCCGTGCCGGTGGAGGCACGCGAGCTGGTCGGCGGTCTCGACGCCCTCGGCCACAGCGGTCAAGCCGAGGCTGTGGGCCATCGCCATCACCGCAGCGACGATCGGCGCGTGGTCGGACGCGTTCACGATCTCCTGGATGAACGATCGGTCGATCTTCAGCTTGTCGACGGCGAAGCTGCGGAGCCGCGACAGCGAGCTGTAACCCGTGCCGAAGTCGTCGATCGCCAGGCGGACCCCAAGACCGCGCAGCTGGTGCAGGAGGCTCGCGCACGCCTTCGGATCGTCGAGGAGCGCGCCTTCGGTGATCTCGAGGACGAGGCGTTGCGCGGGCAACCCGGACCGGTTGAGCGCTCCCCGCACCGACTGCACCAGGCCCGGCTGGAGCAGCTGCCTGGTCGCCACGTTCACCGACACCCAGAACTCGCGCCCGGTTCGCTGCGAGACCTCGGCCATCTCGGTGCACGCCTTGGCGAGGGCCCACCGGCCGAGCTCCACGATCAGCCCCGACTCCTCGGCGACCGGCACGAAGTCCGATGGGGGGATCATCCCGCGCTCGGGATGCTGCCACCGCACGAGCGCCTCGACGCCGGTGATCTCGCCGCTCGCGATCGAACCGACGGGCTGGTAGTGGAGGACGAGCTCGTCGCGGTCGATCGCGAGTCGCAGCTCCTTCTCGAGTCGCATCCTGAGCTGGGCTTCTTCCCGCATGTTCGGTTCGTAGCGGGCGACCTGGTTCTTGCCGAGCGCCTTCGCCCGGTACATCGCGAGATCCGCGTTGCGAAGCAGATCCTCTGCGCTGACCGCGTGCTTGCCGCCCGTCGTGTCGAGGCCGATAGAACAGGACACCTTGAGCGGGAAGGGGTCGACGAAGATCGGGGTCTGGAGAGAGGCGAGGATCCGAGCCGCGATGGTCGCCGCAGCCGAGACGTCGCGAGGGTCCTCGAGGAGGATCGCGAACTCGTCGCCACCCATCCGGGCGACGGTGTCTGTCGTGCGCAGGTTCGACGCGAGCCGTTTCGCCACCTCTTGGAGGAGCCCGTCGCCGACGTCATGACCAAGCGTGTCGTTGACGAGCTTGAACCCGTCGAGATCGATGAACAGCACCGCGATGCCGGTGCCGTACCGCCGCGCCCACGCGACGGCGTGTTCGAGGCGATCGCGGAACAGCGCCCGGTTGCCGAGCCCGGTGAGGGAGTCATGAAACGCGCGGACGACGAGCTGCTCCTCGAGCATCTTCCGGTCGCTGATGTCGCGGCTCGTGAGAGCGAGAGCCCGCACCGCGTTGTTCGCCACGTGGTTGTTGACGGTCGTTTCCGTGCGCACGTAGCTGCCATTCGGAACGCGTAGGCGCAGCTCGATCGCGACGCCTCTGGTCTCGAGCAGCCTTGCGGGGTCGAGGAGACCGAGGAGGACCGCTCGATCATCGGGGTGCACGACCGCCTCGATCGGCTTTCCGACCTGAGCGCGGCCGTCGGGCGAGAGCCACCGGATCGCAGCGTCGTTCTGGTACTCGATCAGCCCGCTCGGATCGATGAGCGTCACCATGTCGGACGCATCCGCGATGAGCGCGCGGAACAGGTCGTCGCCAGGCTCGCCCAACGAGTCCTGAGCGACCTCGGGCTCCTCCTCGATGGCAGGTCCTCCCATCGCCGCCGCGGAGCCGAGCGTCGATCGTGCGTGCAGTGAGAGCAACAGCGCGCCGAGCGCTACGAGGCTCGCCGCGCGGATCGAACCGATCCCCGCGACCGTGGCCAGCACGCTGGCCGCCGCCCCGAAGGCTGCAACGGCGGACGAGGTGCGAGAAGCGACGAGCGCGGCGCCCGCCAGCGCCGCACAAGCCGCCACCGCCACCGATGCGTCCGCCAGGCCCGTCGCCGCTGCCGCGGCGAAGACCAGCAGAGCGAGCCCTGCAGCACCCCCGCCAGCCGCGGCGATCGTGGTCACCGCGATCAGCAGGCCGGCCGCCACCACCGCCGCCTCCTGCATCCCGTCGAAGGTGACCGTCGTCGCCACCAGCGCAGTCGACGACAGCACGACGGCGACGTCCCCTCTGCGGCGCCGGGGCCACAGCCACCGGCACACCGTCAGCGCGGCGATCGCAGAACCGAAGACGGCAAGCCCCTGCGCGGCTGCCGTCGTGAAGGCCGACATGGCCCCTGCGGCAGCAAGCACGAGCAGCGCGACGATCGAGAGCGCACGCTCGGCTTCGCCGCGAGGCGTTCCTCCGCGTGCGCTACGCGCAGCGGCGGCAAGGAGCGCAGCAGCCGCCACCGCTGCCGGCACCACCTGTCCGGGCATGACCGCCGATCGGCGCGTGGTGCAAGGAAGCTTGAGGCCTCGTTGAGCTGCGTTGAGGAAAATGCTCCGGTGCATCCCTCGTACGGGCGGTGACAGCCGTGCACCGACCTAGGCAATCTCGCCACATCGGCTCAAGGAGGTCGTCGGCGCGAAGCGATAACGGCTTCAGCCAACACCGGCACAACGAGGAGCTCGCATGACCGCGATTCTCGACCGTCCGATCGGACAGACGACCACGCAGAACCCTCGGCTCGCTCGATTGCTCGCGCTCGTCGTGAGCGCGCGCGGGTCCGACCTCCATCTGCAGAGCGGATCGTCGCCTCGGGTCCGGGTCGACGGGCGCCTCGAGAAGGTCGCCGGCGAGTCCCCTCTGGGTGCGCAGGAGCTCTCCGACTTCGCGCGCGGGATCCTGCGGCCTGAGGCTGTCGACAAGCTCGAGCAGGGCGAGGAGGTCGACGTCTCCTATCAGGACGACGAGGTCGGGCGGTTCCGCGTCCACGTCTATCGGCAGGCGGGTGGGCTGGCCATGACCTTCCGTCACGTCACGTCGAAGGTCCCGTCGTTCGTCCAGCTGAACCTGCCGCCGACGGTCGAGCGTCTCGCCCAAGAGCAGCGTGGTCTCGTGCTGGTGACCGGTCCGACAGGTTCCGGCAAGACCACGACGCTCGCTGCGATGATCGCCCACATCAATCGCACCCGCGATTGCCACGTGGTCACGATCGAGGATCCGATCGAGGTCGTCCATCGCCCTGACCGGGCCGAGATCTCCCAGCGTGAGATCGGCGTCGACACCAAGGACTTCCCTTCGGCGATGCGCGCAGCGATGCGCCAGGATCCCGACGTCATCCTCGTCGGCGAGATGCGCGACCTGGAGACCGTGTCCGCCGCGATCCACGCGGCCGAGACCGGGCACCTCGTGCTGTCGACCCTCCACACGAGCGACGCGGTGGAGACCGTGACCCGCATCGTCGACTTCTTCCCTCCGCACCAGCACCACCAGGTGCGGATGAGCCTCGCCAGCACGCTCAAGGGCGTCATCGGGCAGCGGCTGGTGCCGACGAGCTACACGCCGGGGCGGGTTCCGGCCGTGGAGATCTTGATCGCCAACGGCCGCGTCCAGCAGTGCGTGCTCGATCCCGACCGCCACGGGGACATCAGCGAGATCATCGCCCGCGGGGAGTACTACGGCATGACCACCTTCGACCAGTCGCTGGCCCGCCTGTGCGCAGAGCGCGTGATCGACGTGCCGACGGCGCTGGCCCACGCGTCGAACCCGCACGACCTGCAGCTTCTGTTGCACAACAACGGCGTCGAAGAACCGTCCCGCCCGGAGGTCGCCGCCTGGTAATTTGCCTTGCGAAGCAATCAGGAGCGCTGGTAGAACATGAAATGCATTGAGAAATGCGAAGAGACACTTCCTCGGTTCCTGAACACGCCGCTAGCTGGGAGCAGCCGTGCCGATCCCCTTTCCGCTCGACCTCGAGAACTCACTGTCCGTCCGCCCCTGGCCCGACCCGGTCATCGACGCCGTCGGGCAGCACCCCTGCAGCTCGTACGTGGAGACCTTCTGGCTCGGGATCCTCGGTCCGTCGACCACCTGGCTCCTGCGCCACCTCGTCACGTCGCTCGAAGCGACCCCTGAGGGCTACGACCTCGACCTCACGTCGACGGCACAGCGCCTCGGCCTCGGCGAGCGCCTGGGCCGTCACTCGCCGTTCGCCCGCACCATCCAGCGACTGGTGCGCTTCCAGTTCGCGCAGCTCGAGGATGCATCGACTCTCGCTGTGCGGCTACGGGTGCCGCCGCTGACCAGAGCGCAGCAATCGAGGCTCCCGGAGCTCCTCCAGCGGGCCCACCGGTCGTGGCAGGAGCACCAGCTGCAGATCCCCGCGGTCGAGCAGCAGCGCCAGCGAGCCCGCCAACTCGCGCTCTCGTACCTCGAGGCGGGCCTCGGCATCGAGGAGACGGAGCGCCAGCTGATGCGCCTCGACTACCACCCGGCTGTCTGCCACGACGGCGTCCGTTGGGCCGTCGACCGTCACCAACGCGCGCTCGCGGCAGCCGTGTCCGCAGCCGGCTGACCCCCACCGGCTTCGCGGACACCCGCGCTTTCGGTCATTCGGACGACGAATCCCGCCCGTCGCCGAGTGGCCGAAAGTCGCGCCTGGGCCACGACGGCCGGAGCATCACGCGGCCGATGACGTCACCACGCCGATCGAGGTTCGGCCACAGACATCTCGACCAGTTGGGCGATCCGCTGAGCGCCCGACGGAGTGGCTGCGGAACCACGCGAGGTCTCCACGACCAGGACGAGCACGTCCCCTCTGGTGAAGCCGACACCGTGGGCGACCTCGCTCGTCTCCCCCGCGCTGGCGGCCTGGCTGAATCCTCTAGCGCCTGCCGGCGAGGCGAGCCCGTAGACGCGCGCTCCGCGGCTCTCGAGCGTTATGAACCCGTCGACGAGGTAGGCAGCGGCGTCGTCAGCGGAGCCGAAGCGGTACGCGGCGACATAGGCGACCCGGCCGTCGCGGTGTCGCCAGGCACGCGCGTGGCCGATCTGGAACCGGCGGGTCTCGAGGAGTGAGCGCTCAGCGGGTTCGTCCTGCTCGATGGCGGCCGCGGTGGCGAGGTCGAGCGCTCCCAACGCTCGACCAGGATCGTCGGGGATGAGCTCATACCGCTCGCCGATGTCGGCGGGGAGCGCCAATACCAGGCCGGGGTCGGCGGGGATCGCCCTCGGCGCGGGGACACTCGACGTCGACGGCGCTGCGCTCCCGTCGTTCGTCGGAGCGGCAGAGGGCGCCGGCGCGCGCGATCTCGACGCAGAGCTGCGGTCATCGCCTGCGAGCTCCTCCGGAAGAGCGAGCGCAGCGACCACGATCACCGCGAGGACGCCAGCACCAGAAGCGATCGCCAGTCGCTCGCTCCGCCGCATGCAGCCGGCTCGTGTGCCGGCGCCGAGCATCACGAGGATCCGGGCCACGCCGAACGACGCACCCACCGCCACCGACCACCACACGCCCGCCAGCGCGGCGGTGACGACGGCGAACCACCACCACCACGTCCGGAGGATGGTCAGCGGGCCGACGCCCAGCCGCAGCCCGTAGAGAACGGCCGTCGTGCGCACGTCGAAGACCCGACCCCACAGCTGCGGCACCTGCCGTCGGACCGACAGCGGCGGGACGAACGCATCGACCACGACGACGAGCGCTGCCGCGACGACGACTGCCCACCGCGGCACGTCAGCAACGCCGAAGGCCTCGCCGATGACGCCCAGGACGAACCCGGTGAGCGCGCCGGAGCCGGCGGACGAGATCGTCAGCAGGGACGCGACCAGGATGCGCTTCGGCCCCCGGACCGAGGGCACCACCGTCTCGGCGACGGACAGGCCTCAGGGCGACCAGAGCGAGCGCACCGCGGCCAACAACGCGGCGACGAGCGCGACCGCGACGAGGAACGTCACGTCAGGAGCCGAGGGAGCGGACCCGGTCGGTCCAGTACCGCGACTCCGCCTGCACCTGACTCGCGCTCGACCGGCGGGCGAGACCGACCGGGCGTTCGGCCAGCGGCTGGTCGATCACCGGAAGTCCCTGGCCCGCGACGCCGATGAGCTTGTGGGCCTCGAAGCCGTTCACGATCGACTGCAACTCGTAGTACGCCTGTGTCGACAGAGCGTTCGCGCCGCCGATCAGCGCTGCCGACCGGAAGCGATCGCGCGACTGGAACAGCGCGTCGCGGACGCCTTCCAACACGCCTGAGCCGTGCACCAGGATCGGCCCGCCGAAGCTCAGCGCTCCGTGCAGCGCAGGGGAACCTGCGGGTACGAGGGCGAGCCGCCCACCCCCGACGTTCTCGGTCTGGAACGCCGCGGTGAACATCTCCGACGACAACGAGGCCCAGTCGGCTGAGTGGAACGGGTGGCCGCCTTGCACCTCGCCGGCCCGCGATGCCGCTTCAGGCCCCACCATGTACGTGAGCACAGGTCGCGCTCCCGCTGCTCGGACCGACAGCTCACGTGCGGCGTCGACGCCGATCACGACGGGGTACCCCTTCGCCGCCGCGAGCGCTCCGGCCAGTGGCGCGGCGGCGAGCGAGAAGCCGGCGGGTTCGATGCAGACCACCCGTCGAGCTCCGGCGGCAAGCAGTTCCTCGGTCGTGCGGCGCGACATCACGATCGCGTCGGCCGACGGTTCATGGCGCTCGGCGACGATCCCATAACGCGCGAGGGCTTGCTCGACCCCCGGGCCGATGCCGGTGCCGGCGAGGACCGCGCGCGCCGTGCCGAGCCGCTGGAGCTCCGCGATCGTCTGCGCGGCGAGCCCGGATCCATCGGTCAGGAGAAGGATGGCGTTCGCCCGCACCGCGACCGGGGCGACGACGGCAGCCAACAACGGGTCGGCTGCGTTCACCATCCAGACCACGGGGCCCTGGCCCTCGCCTGCGCGAGCGCGGGACGCCAGCGCGGACGCGGCGATCACCTCGTCGGTGGTGACCCGGCGAAGCGAGACGACCTGCACCCGCGGATCGGCGCCGCAGCTCTCGACGATGCACAGCACGTTCGTGCCGCTCGGGCAGTACCCGTGCACGTTCGGGTGGTCGGCGCGGCAGCAGTCGCAGATCTTCTTGAGCTCGCCGCCCGCGCAACACCCTGAGGCGTACCAGCACCAGCCCCACACGTCGCCGCAGTCGTAGGTGTCGCACTTGGTGCTCACGCCGGACTGCCCGCACACCCGAGCCTCGGCCTCCTGCTCGAGCAGAAGCGTCGCCAGCGTCGATCCGCCGGCCACGAACACGGCTCCCCTGCCGAGACGCCCGAGGAACGACCGCCGTGTGTGCCGGCGAGCGAGCCAGCGCGCCGCTCCCTCAGCGATCCCGTCGAGCTCAGGCATCGGCGAGCGCTTCCTCCACCAGGACCTCCGCTTGTTCCAACGAGTTCGCGACTCCCTTGCCGCGCACGATCCCCTCGCGGTCGACGGCCACGAGGTACGGCGTCGAACGGACGGCGAAGGCCGAGAACACCGCGCTCGTGTCGGCGTTCATCGCGATCTCTACGAGCCTCACGTCGCCGTACTGCGCCTCGAGTGCGCGCAACGAGGGAGCCAACTGCTCGCACACCGTGCACGTCGGCGAGGTGAAGGTGACGAGGGTCGCCGCTGCGTCGGAGTAGTCGACGGCGGGAAGCGGCGGCGCCGGTTCTCCCTCGTGCGGCCCCTCCCCTGCGGGATGGACGCCGAGCGGCTGCAGGCGAGCGTGGAGAACGCCGACCTGGCGAAGCAACGCGATGACGACCACCGTGAGTCCCACGACGGCGAGCCACAGGAGCACGTAGCTGACGACCCAGACCGACCCGCTCATCGCGGAGATCCGCCGGGCATCGTCGGGAAGATCCGCCCGCCCGTCCGCCGGAACTCGGCCAGCGCGAGGGAGAGCCGGCCGAACGCGACGATCACCGTGATCGCGATGACCGAAGGCACCCCGGGCCATCCAGCGGCGCCGTGGGCCGCGGTGGCGATGACCGCGAGCCCGGCGAGCATCGCGTTGCGCACGAGCTCGAGCGTCGACACCGGCTCCTTCCGGGCCGACCCGAAGCAGTTGCACGGCGCCTGCACGCCTCGGTGGATGGCCACCCAGATCACGAAGGTGAACGCGCCGAGCACCACGAGCGCGGCCCAGGATGCGACCGCGGGGCGGAACACGAGGCCCGCGGCGAGCGCCAGCTCGACCACGGGGACGACCCGGGCAAGTGCTTTCGCCGCGGGCAACCCCAGCGCCGCGAACGACTCCGCGGTGTCGCTCGGACGGGCGAGCTTGGCCACGCCCGCCCACACGAACACGATGGCGAGGACGAGGGCTGCTGCCGACGCGAGTTCGTCCATCAGCGGGACGCGACGACGTCGACGACGGGGGCCGTCAGCCCTCCACCGCCGGCCGAGCCGTGGAAGTCGGCAGTGCCGAAGGTGAAGACGCCGCCGTCGGCCGCGACCAGCCAGTAACCGCTGCCGTCGGCGTTCGAGGCCATGCCGACGATCGGCGAGTTGAGCCGCATCGCTCCCGTCGAGCCGTGGAAGCCGGCGTCGCCGAAGGCGAAGATGCCGCCGTCGCTGGCCACGAGCCAGTAGCCGCGACCGGACGGCGTCGGCTCCATCCGGACCACGGGCCGGTTCAGGCGCATCGCACCGGTCGACCCGAAGAACGGCGCGTCGCCGAACGTGAAGATGCCGCCGTCGCCGGCCACCATCCAGTAGCCGCCGCCGGAGACCGTGGACGCCATCGCGAGGATCGGCGAGTTGAGGCGGATGTCTCCGGTCGAGCCGTGGTAGCCGGCCGCTCCGAAGTTGAAGACGCCGCCGTCGCTCGCGACGAGCCAGTACCCGTCGTCGCCGGGCGTCGACGCCATGCCGACGATCGGTTGGTTCAGCCGGCGTCCCGCTGCGCTGCCGTAGAAGCGGGCGTCCCCGAACGCGTAGACCACGCCGTTTCGGGCGCCGATCCAGTAGCCGCCGCCCGATCGCATGGCAGCCATCGCCGGCGTCGGATCGGGCACGTTGCCGCCGGTGTCACCGGCGTGGGTGGCGCCGCCGTAGGCGTGGATGCCACCGTCGGCCTTGAGGAGCCAGTAGCCGGGGCCGGCCGCCGATGCAGGCGCTGGGATGGCGACGGCAGGTGCGAGCAGAGCGCTGAGCGCGACGAAGAGTGCGGCGAATCTGCTGCGGCGGGGCATCACCGTCGACCCTACAGACGGCAGCGACCGGTGACGCGGCGCGCGCTCAGCGGCGGCGCGACGGCTTCCGGTAGTTCGCGACGAGGTCGACGAGCGTGCGAACGCCGTAGCCGGTGCCGCCCTTCGGGAGGTAGCCGTCCTCGTCGGCGCGGAAGGCGGGCCCCGCGATGTCGAGGTGGACCCATGGCACGTCGCCGACGAACTCCTCGAGGAACAGCGCGGCCGTGATCGACCCCGCCTGGCCGGCCGCGCCGATGTTCTTGATGTCGGCGACCTCGGAGTCGATCTGCTTCCGGTACCGCTTCGCGAGCGGCATGCGCCACATCGGCTCTCCGGCTCGTTCCGCAGCCGCTCCGACCTGATCGGCGAGGTCGTCGTCGTTCGAGAAGAGCCCCGCGATGTCGCGTCCGAGGGCGACGCTCATCGCGCCGGTGAGGGTGGCGAGGTCGACGATGCCATCGGGCGATTGCTCGACCGCGAGCGAGAGGGCGTCGGCGAGCACCAGACGTCCCTCTGCGTCCGTGTTGAGCACCTCGACGGTCTTGCCGTTGCGGATCTTGAGCACGTCGCCGGGCTTCATCGCCTTGCCGCTCGGCAGGTTCTCGGTGCACGCGGCGAACGCCAGCACGCGGACCTTCGGCGCGACGGCCGGGATCGCGGCCATGGCGGCGATCACCGCGGCCGCGCCGGACATGTCGCACTTCATCGTCATCATCCCCTCGCCGGTCTTGATCGAGAGGCCGCCGGAATCGAAGGTGATGCCCTTGCCGACGAGGGCGAGCGTTCCGCGGGCGCCAGGCGGGTCGTACGTCAGCTGGATGAGGCGCGCCGGTTCGTCCGACCCGGCCGCGACGCCGGCGAGGCCGCCGAGACCGTCAGCGGCGATCCGCTCCTCGTCCCACACGTCGACGGTGAGCCCGCCTTCAGCGGCGACCGCGCGAGCGACCTCCTCCATCCGTCGCGGCGTCATGGCGCCGGGCGGTTCGTTGATCAGGTCTCGCGCCAACGCGACGGCGGACGCGATCGCGGAGCCGCGATCGAGACCGCGCTGGACGTGGTTGCCGGCGCGCGTGACGAGCACGACCCGCTCGACGCTCGATCGCTTCGCGTCGCTCTTGTAGGTCGTGAACTTGTAGGTGCCGAGGGACGCGCCTTCCGCGATCGCCTGAGCGGCACGTCCGCGATCGGCGTCGCCTGGAGCGGCGTCGAGCAGCGTCATGGCGACGACGTTCGCCTTGCCGGCGTTCCTGACGGCCGCGTGCGCGGCGCGGCGGAGGACGTCGTCGTCGACCTCGCCCGCCGCGCCGACACCGACGGCGAGGATCGTCGTGCCGTCGTCTGCCAGCAGCGGCAGCGTCTGGCCGACCTTGCCCTGGAAGTCGCGGGCGGCGAGGAAGTCGTTGTCGAGCTCCGCCGGCGAGCCGGCCGGCACCGTGCCGTCGGCGAAGACCGGAATGGCCAAGACGGGCGCGTCGTCGGGAACGTCGCGTGACGTCGAGAAGGTGATGGGCATCAGTCGTTCCTTTTCGCGCTCACGAAGTCGCCCTCCTGCCAGCGGGCGGCGGCCCACAGCAGGCTGGAGAGGCGGTTCAGGTACGGGATGACGAAGGAGTCTGCGGCCGCGACGCTGACGGCGCGCCGCTCGGCACGGCGCACCACGGTGCGGGCGACCTCGAGCGACGCCGAGACGCGGTTCTGGCCGGGAAGGACGAACCCATCGGGCATCTCGAAGCGCTCCGACAGCTGGTCGGTGCGGCGGCCGATCTCGTCCACCATCTCCTGGGTGACGAGGGTGGAGCCCGGCGTGAGCTTCGACCGGTTCTCCGCCAGCGTCGCCAGCTCGGCCATGAGGACGTAGAGGTCGCGCTCGACATCGAGGAGGATGCGGTCGAGCTCCGATCCGCGCTCGGCTTCTGCCCGAGCGGCGCCGATGGCGGCCTGGGCCTCGTCGACCGCGCCGTAGGCCTCGGGGGCGTCGGAGTCCTTGCGGACCCGGCCGCCGTAGAGCAGGCCGGTCGATCCGTCGTCGCCCTTCTTCGTGTAGAAGCTCTCGCGGGTCACCGCTCGGTGACCCTACCGGCCTCCACCTCGAGCACGCGATCGACCTCGACCGCGTCGAGGAAGCGCCGGTCGTGCGTCACCAGCAGGAGCGTGCCGTCGTAGCCGTCGAGTGCCCGCTCGAGCTCCTCGATGGCTGCGAGGTCGAGGTGGTTCGTCGGCTCGTCGAGCACGAGGCAGTTCACGCCGGTCGCCATGAGCGTCGCGAGCAGCGCCCTCGTTCGCTCGCCCGGGCTCAGCCTTCCGCCCGCCCGGTCGACGTGTTGCGCGCCGAGCCCGAACTTCGCGAGCAGCGCCCTCGCTTCGCTGATGGCCGGGATCGACGCCTCCCGCTGGAACGCCGCGAGGACGGGCTCGTCGGTGTCGAACAGCCCCCGCTCCTGGTCGAGCCGCCCGGGACGGACGCCCGGGCCGAGGTAGCGGTTGCCGCTCGCGAGCGGAACCTCCCCCAACAGCGCCCGCAGCAGGGTCGTCTTGCCGCTCCCGTTCGCGCCGAGGAGAGCCACCCGCTCCGCCCATCCGATCTCGAGGTCGACCGGGCCGAGCGTGAACTCGCTACCCGAGTTCTCGAGTCGGACCACCGCGGCATCGAGGCGGGCGACGACGTCACCGCTGCGAGCATCCGGGGTCAGCTGCAGACGCAGCTGCCAGCCCTCCCACGGCTTGTCGACGGCCTCGAGCCGCTGGAGGCGCTTCTCGGTGATCTTCACCTTGCCCGCCTGCTTCTCGGTTCGGTTGATCCGGAAGTCGGCGGCCATCTTCTCCTTCTGCGTCTCCTTGCGCTTCTTCTCCTTGGCGACGCCGCTGACCGCCCACGACTTCTGCTCGCGCAGCCGCTCCGTGAGCCGTTGCTTCTCGCTGCGGTAGGTGTCGAAGGCCTCGTACTGCTGCTGGCGGGCCAGGTCGCGCTGGGCGACGTAGTCGCTCCAACCGCCGGCGTACTCCACCGCGCGATGGCTCTCCTCCTGCAGCTCGATCACCCGCTCGACGGCACGGTCGAGGAAGGCGCGGTCGTGCGACACGGTCAACACGCCGCCGCCGAGACCTGCGAGGAACTGCTCGAGGCGCTGGAGCCCGTCGAAGTCGAGGTTGTTCGTCGGCTCGTCGAGGAGGAACACGTCGTAACGAGACAGCAGGATCGCGGCCAGCGCCGCCCTGGCCTGCTGCCCGCCGCTCAGTGCCGACACCTCCACGCCGAGTCGATCGGCCGGGAGGTCGAGGTCCTCGCACACCTCGGCGGCACGGGCGTGGAGGTCGTCGCCCCCGAGTGCGAGGAACCGGTCGAGCGCGTCGGTGTACGCGTCGATCGCGCCGGGGTCGGTCTCGAGCGCCTTCGTGAGGCGGTCGAGCTCGGCCTCGGCCTCGGCGACTCCCGTCCGGCGGGCGAGGTAGTCCTGCAACGTCTCCTGCTCACGCGGCTCGACCTCTTGTGGAAGCCAGCCGACGGTGAGCGTCTTCGGGGAACGCTCGATCGACCCGCCGTCGGCGTCTTCGAGACCGGCGAGGATGCGGAGCAGCGTCGACTTCCCGATCCCGTTCGGACCCACGAGCCCGATGCGGCTGCGGGGACCGATCGTCACCGACACGTCGTCGAGGACGAGCTGCCCGCCGTACGACTTCGAGATGTTGCGGGCAGTGAGGGTCATGGCGCCCGTTAACCGTAGAGGCGTTGTTCCAAGGCGCCCGTAGACTTTCCGAGATGTCCGGCTACCTCGAAGCTGTCCGCGAGCGCGTCGTCATCTTCGACGGCGCGACGGGGACGAACCTGTTCAGGAGGGGCCTCACCGTCGACGACTACGGCGGCCCCGAGTTCGAAGGTTGCCCGGAGATGATCTGCGCGGTGCGGCCGGACATCATCGCCGACCTCCACCGCTCGTTCTTCGAGGTCGGCTCCGACATCGTCGAGACGAACTCGTTCGGCGCGTCGCCCATCACCCTCGCCGAGTACGGCATCGCCGATCGGGCCGAGGAGCTCAACCGTCGTGCCGCGGAGATCGCCCGTGAAGTGGCGTCGTCGTACTCGCAGCCGGGGCGGCCTCGCTTCGTCGCCGGGTCGATCGGCCCGGGCACCAAGCTCCCGTCGCTGGGTCACATCCGCTTCGGCGAGCTGCGTGACGCCTTCGAGGTGCAGGCTCGTGGGCTCATCCTCGGCGGCGTCGACGTCCTCCTCTTCGAGACGTACCAAGACCTGTTGACGCTCAAGGCCGCGGTCATCGGCGCTCGGCGGGCGATGCGCGCGGTCGGACGAGAGGTGCCGATCCAGACCCAGGTGACGATTGAGCTCACCGGGCGGATGCTGGTCGGCAGCGAGGTGGGAGCCGCGCTGACGGCCATGCTCGCTCTGCGCCCGGACGTGGTCGGGCTGAACTGCGCGACCGGTCCGCAGGAGATGAGCGAGCATCTCCGCCATCTGTCGCAGCAGTCGCCGGTGCCGATCTCGGTGCTCCCGAACGCCGGGCTGCCGTCGGTCGTCGACGGCCGCGAGCACTACGACCTGACGCCGGACGAGCTCGCCGAGCATCACGCCCGATTCATCACCGAGTTCGGCGTGTCGGTCGTCGGCGGGTGCTGCGGCACCACACCCGAGCACCTCGCCCGGGTGGTCGAGGTCTGCCGCGACCTGACGCCCGCTGCTCGAACGGCGACGCCGGAGCCTGGTGTGGCGTCGATCTACAGCCACGTCGCTTACGACCAGTCGCCGTCGTACCTGTCCGTCGGTGAGCGCTGCAACGCGAACGGCTCGAAGCTCTTCCGCGAGGCGATGCTCGCCGAGGACTGGGACACCTGCGTCCGCATCGGCAACGACCAGGTGCGCGAGGGCGCGCACGTGCTCGACCTCTGCGTCGACTACGTCGGCCGAGACGGCACCCAGGACATGGACGAACTGGCCCGTCGGTTCGCGACCGCGATCACCGTTCCCGTGATGCTCGACTCGACGGAGCCGTGGGTGCTGGAGGCCGGCCTGCAGTGGATCGGCGGGAAGGCGATCCTCAACTCGGCGAACCTCGAGGACGGCGAGGGCGAGGGCACCCGATGGGATCGGGTCATGACGCTCGCTCGCGACTACGGCGCCGCCGTCGTCTGCATCTGCATCGACGAGACCGGCCAGGCCCGGACGGCCGAGCGCAAGCTCGAGATCGCTAGACGGATGCGAGACATCGCGGTCGAGCGATATGGCATCCCGCCCGAAGACCTGTTCTTCGACACGAACACGCTCACCATCACGACGGGCATGGAGGAGTCGCGCCTCGACGGCGCGGAGACGATCGAGGGCATCCGGCTCATCAAGGAGCAGCTGCCTGGCGTGCACACGTCGCTCGGCGTGTCGAACATCTCGTTCGGCCTCAACCCCGCTGCGCGCCATGTCCTGAACTCGGTGTTCCTCCACGAGGCCCAGCAGGCCGGCCTCGACGCCGCGATGGTCCATCCCGCGCGGATCGTGCCGTTGAACCGGATCGATCCGGAGCACGTCCAGATCTGCCGTGACCTCATCTACGACCGCCGCCGTCCGGAAGATGGCTACGACCCGCTCGAGGCGCTGATGCAGGCGTTCGAGGGTGCGAAGGTGGCGGCCGCCGTCAAGGAGGACCGGTCGGGCTGGCCCGTCGAGGAACGCCTGAAGCAGCGCATCATCGACGGCGACCGCGACGGCATCGAGCTCGACCTGCAGCAGGCGATGGACGAGGGGATCCGTCCGCTGCAGATCATCAACGACCACCTGCTCGCAGGCATGAAGGTGGTCGGTGATCTGTTCGGTTCGGGCGAGATGCAATTGCCGTTCGTGCTGCAGTCCGCCGAGACGATGAAGACGGCGGTCAACTTCCTCGAGCCGCACATGGAGAAGGCCGACGCCGGCGGCAAGGGGAAGATCGTGCTCGCCACGGTGAAGGGCGACGTCCACGACATCGGCAAGAACCTCGTCGACATCATCCTCACGAACAACGGCTACACCGTCTACAACCTCGGCATCAAGGTGCCCCTCACCGAGATGGTCGAGAAGGCGATGGAGGTCGGCGCCGACGCCATCGGCATGAGCGGACTGCTCGTGAAGTCGACGCTGATCATGCGCGACAACCTGGAGGAGCTGAACTCCCGCGGCCTCGCGATGGGGATGCCCGTGCTCCTCGGCGGAGCGGCGCTCACCCGCACCTACGTCGAACGCGATCTGCGTGGTGTGTACGAGGGACGGCTGTTCTACGGCAAGGACGCGTTCGAGGGGCTCCGCACGATGGACCGCCTGATGGAGCTCAAGCGCTCCGATGCCGGGCTCGAGGCGGATCCCGACTTCGGGCGTGCGCCCGGCGGGCGTGATCTACCGGAGCGTGCTTCTTCTGTGCGCGCTCGAGCCGACCGGTCGAACCTGCCTGCTCGCTCGCCGGACGTCGTCGAAGACAACGAGATATTCAAGCCGCCGTTCCTGGGGTCGCGTGTCGTGCGCGGGTTGTCGCTCGACGACATCTCGGCATACCTGAACGAGACGGCGCTCTTCCGGACCCAGTGGGGCTTCCGGCCCGACAAGTCGATCGGCGAGAAGGACGACGCGTTCAAGGAGCGCATCCGTCCGGTGCTCCGCGAGCAGATGTCGGCCGCCGTGGCCGCGGGTGTGCTCGTGCCACAGGTGGTCTACGGCTACTACCCCGCAAACGCCGACGGCGATGACGTCGTCCTCTGGGAGTCACCCGACTCACAGGTGGAGATCGCCCGGTTCCCGTTCCCCCGCCAGGCGGTCGAGCCGTACCTCTGCATCGCCGACTTCTTCCGTCCCGTGTCGTCGGGCGAGGTGGACTACGCCGCGTTCCACATCGTCACGATGGGTCCGGCGGTGACGGAGGCGGCCGCGGAGCTGCGTGCGGCGGATCGGTACCAGGACTACCTGTTCCTCCACGGGCTCGGCGTCGAGATGACGGAAGCGCTCGCCGAGATGTGGCACCGCCGCATCCGTGAGGAGTGGGGGTTCGCCGACGAGGACGGGCCTTCGCTGGCAGGCCTCTTCCGCCAGCAGTACCGAGGCGGCCGCTACTCGTGGGGCTACCCCGCCTGCCCCGATCTCGAGGACAACGAGAAGGTCGCTCGCCTGCTGGATGCCTCTCGGATCGGGGTGTCGTGCTCCGAGGAGACGTCGTACCAGTACCACCCGGAACAGACCACCTCCGCGATCATCTGCCACCACCCCCAGGCGAAGTACTTCGTCGCCTGAGTCCGAGCGCGAAGAAGGGCGCCCCTGCGGGCGCCCTTCCGTTCAGGTTCAGTTAGCTGCGACAAGGCCACGCGGCGAGTCGATTTTCTGTCGTTGGACGACAGGAGGAAGCGCCTCGACGGCGAATGTGTCACCGGGGTCACACCACTGGGGGATCCGGCCCTGGCCGGGCCACGATTAGGAGGACACTCACTTGAAGCTGCGAATCGCGGCCCTTGCCGCCGCCGGCGCTCTCGGCGCGACGGCATTCGCCGGCGCCGGAATCGCCGGGCCGGCGTTCAACAACAAGTACGAGTCAACTGCTCTCGTTGACGAGTGCAAGGACTCGACCGGCGCAGTCGTCGGCACGGTCACTTACGGGGGGCCGGAGTATCTCTGGCCGCCGAACCACAAGATGCAGCCGGTGTCGGTGAGTGCAGCCGATGCAGATCCGGCCTCGGCCGACAACGACACCGTGTCGCTGACTGTGGAGATCGTGAGCGACGAGCCGGCCGACGCCACGGGCAGCGGCAACACGCCTGTTGACTCCACCGCAGTTGGTGGCGACGCGAAGGAGGACGCAACGACCGTCGTCGGGGAGCTCCGTTCCGAGCGGTCCGGTGCAGGCGACGGCCGTACGTACACGCTGAACTACCAAGCGGAATTCACGAACGGCGCTCAGGACCCCGAGACTTACGTCGAGACGACCTGCGCGGGCTCGTTCGAGGTGAATGTGCCGCACGACATGCGCGGCGGCGCCGGATGGAAGCACGACGCCGACGGTGATGGCGCCGGCGACAACGGCAAGAACGGCAAGTAGCTTCACCGTTGTGATACGAGCGAAGGGCCGGGCGAAAGCCCGGCCCTCGTCGCGCCTCCTGCTCGCGCTGATCATGCTGGTTGGATTCGCTGGATGCCGGTCACCGCTCGACAAGGGCGACGCGACCGAGGAGCGGCGACCTGACCTCGGTGTGCCGGCAGAGCGGCTCCCGATCGAACCGCCTGCCGACACCACCACATCGGAGGCACCGACCCGTGCAGCGCCGCGGAGTGACGCCGCTGCGACCTCTTCTCCCGTGGCCACGACTGTCGTGAACGCGCCCACGCCGACAACTGCTCCTGTAGCGCCACCCGCTCCGACAGCGCGTGGAGAGCGTCGGGTCGCGCACGTGACGGATCCCGGCGGCACCTCGGGCGCAGCACCGTCGTATGCAGACGTGCAGTCCGTCACCTTCATCGACACCGGATCCGGCGTCCGCGTCCTCGTCGACGTCGGTGCGCCGTTCCCGGCGTTCAAGGAACGTGAAGTTCTCGGTGTCGGCGTCGACATGTATCGCAAGGATGAGCGCGAGAGCGACTACCAGCTGTTCGCCGATGGAGGGATCAACGGCTGGACGGGCTACCTCCAGACGCCGGATGGGTTCGTGAGATATCCGGGCACGTTCGCCGTCGGGTCCAGGCGCGTCATGTTCGAGGTCCCTTGGTCGAGCGTCGGAGGGAAGCGGAGCTTCCGTTTCTCCACCTTCCTCGACTGGTCGTCTCGAGACACCCTGCTGCCCCAAGCGGGCGGCGATGCCGCTCCGGACTCAGGCACCGTCGAGGTAAACCTCTAAGCCGCGCGTCGCTCGTCTTCCACGATGCGGCGGATCCCCTCGACGACCTGCCGCGATTCGTCGCGCGCACGGGACTCGACGCCGAGCTTCGAAGCGACGCGGCCCAACGGTCCGAACGGGAGCTTGTAGTCGATCTTGACGGTGAGCCTCGAGCGATCGCGCGACATCGCGGCGACCTCCTGGGTGAGGCAGTATCCCACCCCGTAGCCGACGCTTCCTTCGATGGCAATCGTCGACTTCGGGCGCAGGTCGACGACGCGCCACTCGGAATCGAACGACCGCCCGAGCAGCTTCACCAGCTGACGGAACCGCTGCCCGACAGCGGTGAGTCGCTGCGGCGCGTCGAGGACGGCCTCGGTCGACGGCGAGAACTCGGGCAGCCTTCGCACGTCCTCCAGCAGCGCCCACACGTCATCGAGAGGCGCATCGATCTCCACGGTGTGCTCGATGGTGGTCACACTCGAGTTGTTACCCGGCGAGCACGGCTCGGGCGACGAGGTCTGTCCCGAACGCCGTCAGGATCGCCAGGTAGAGCAGCCCGGTCGCGGCCATCACGGCCGAGTACGCCCGCTCCCGAAGCGCGGCAACCGTGACGCCCACCAGCGCGATCGTCGTGACCGCACACGCGATCCAGAACCAGCCGAGCAGGCCGCCGTAACCGTCGTCGATCGACCCGGACACCACCGACAGCATCCCCGTCGGCCACAGCAGCGCGCCCACCTCGATCGGCCACGTGAAGCCGACCCACCGCACGAGCTCGTTCAGAGGCCCACGCGCGAGTCCGGGCTGCACGAGGTACCAGTGGCCCAGCAACATCGCATCGGAAACCGCGCCGAGGAACGCCGCGCCGGCGAGCACACGAACGACGGAGAGCACGTCGGAGCCGGACGACGCAGCGAGCCCTCCGGCGAGCAGCCCGACGACCCCGATCACCGGAGCGAGCAGGTCGAGTGCCGGCGGGAACTCGCGCACGGAGGTGTCGGCGTCCTCGTACTCGCGCTCGATGCCGGTCATCGCCGACACACGCGCCATCTTCCGCGAGCGCTCGACGTGCTCTCCTCGAACGCCCGCACGCCGCCGCACGACCGACACCGCCAACGCCACGCCAGTAGCGACAGCGACGAGCAACGACGAGACGTCACGCATCACGACCTCGTCGCCGAACGACCGGCCGGCCCACAGCGACCCGAGCGCCATCACCCCGTACACGCCGCGCAGCAACCACCCGTAGCCGATGCCGACCTCGCGACGGCGCGTGGTGACCCACAGGAAGAGCAGCCCGCCGACCGCCCACTGGAGGAGAACGGTCGCCGCGTCGAGCTTGATCACAGAAGCCCTACGGTGCGGGCGCCGTCGGCCTGCACCGCGACTCCCGAGATGAACTTCGCCGCGTCGGAGCAGAGGAAGGCGACCAGCCTGCCGAAGTCGTACGGGTCACCGAGGGGGCCGGTGAACGCACCCGATGCGACCAGCTGCTTCATCCGGTCGGTGTCGTGCGATCCGGGGCAGGCGAGGTTCACGGTGATGCCGTCGGCGAAGAGATCCTGCGCTGCGGTCTTCGCCCACGCCCACAGTCCGGTGCGGGCGACGTTCGACAGCGCGAGTGTCGAGATCGGTTGCTTGACCGACGACGAGGTGATGAAGCAGATGCGTCCCCAGCCCCCGCCTCGCATGTGCGGAACGGCTTCACGCGCGAGGCGCACCGACGTCGCGAGGTTCGCGTTCACGGCCGCGTCGAGCCCCTCGTCGGTGACGTCGAGCGCACGGCCGGGCGGCGGCCCACCGGCGTTCCCCACGACGATGTCGATCGCCCCGAAGTGCTCGACCGTCGACGCCACGAGACGAGCAGGGGCCTCCGGGTCGGTGACGTCGTCGACGATCGCCAGCACCTCGGCGCCGGTGTCGCCGATCTCCTCGGTGGCCGCGGCGAGCGCCTCCTCGCCTCGCGCGCAGATGACGACCTTGCAGCCTTCCTGCGCGAGCGCGACAGCCGACGCCTTCCCCAGTCCCTTCGACGACGCTGTCACGAGGGCCACGCGTCCGGAGATGCCAAGATCCATCGCTATGCCTCCACCACGTGCAGGTCGTGGTTCGCGCGGTTGAGCGAGTCAGGACCGGCGTCCGTGGCCACGACGATGTCTTCGATCCGCGCGCCCCACCGCCCGGGGATGTAGATGCCGGGTTCGATCGAGAACGCATGACCCGGCGCGAGCGGTTCGTCGTTCCCGCTGACGAGGTACGGGTGCTCGTGGCCCTCGAGCCCGATGCCGTGACCCGTCCGGTGGATGAAGTACTCGCCGTATCCCGCGTCGGTGATGATCGTGCGGGCGACGCCGTCGACGTCCTCGCACGGCGTGCCGACGACAGCAGCGTCGACGGCAGCGGCCTGCGCCCGCTGCAGCACCTCGTACAACTCGACGAACTCCGCCGGCGGGTCGCCGGTGAAGACCGTGCGGGTGATGTCGGAGCAGTAGCCGCCTTCGAACCACCCGCCGAAGTCGCAGACGATCGCCTCGCCTTCACCGATCACCTTGTCGCTTGCGTCGTGGTGCGGGCTGGCGCCGTTCGGACCGCTGCCGACGATCGAGAAGCCGACCCGCGAGTGCCCCTCGTCGCGCAACCGCTGAGCGATCTCTCGCGAGACGTCGACCTCGCGCCGGCCGATGAGCGGGATCTCACCGCCGAGCAGCGATGCGGCGACGACGTCAGCAGCGGCAGCGGCCCGGCGCAACGCCTCGATCTCGTCGGCGTCCTTCCGAGCCCGCAGCGGCGACGTCACCGTCGACGACGCGAGCCACGACACCGCTGGCATCGCCTCCTGGAGACCGAGAAGGAACGTCGACCACGTGCGGTCGGAGATCGCGACCGAACGTGCGGCCGGCCCGACCAGCGCGGCGACGAGCTTCACCGGATCCTCCGTCTCGCTCCAGGGACGAAGAGCGACCGTCGACACCGACGCGACCTTCGGCGCCTCGAGACCAGGTACGACCATCGCCGGATCGCCGTCACGCGGGACGACGAACATGGTGAGCCGCTCCGACTCGTGGGCGGCGTAGCCGGTGAGCCACGGGAGATCGGCGCCAAGCGACAGGAGCAGCGCGTCGACGCCGAGCTCCTCCATGCGGGCGCGGACGCGAGCGAGACGATCGGCAGCCATCGGCGTCGAGCGTAGGGCGGCCGGTTGGGCAGGATGGACCCATGCCTTCTTCGCCGGCGCCGACGCCAGGAGTGAGCGCCGCGGCGGAGCTCGAGCTCCTCACCAAGGCACTCGACGACGTCGTGACCGCCGCCGCGAGCTCGAAGATCGTCGATCTGGCTCACGAGCTCGAGCAGCGCGCACTCGCGGATCCCGGCGCCGCGGCAGCGCTGGTCGACACGTTCGACGACGACACGGCGGTGTCCGTGGCCCGGTATCTCGCGGTCTACCTGCACCTCGTCAACCTCGTCGACGAGCGCGAGCACGCAGCCGCAATCAGGCATGAGGAAGCTGCCCCTCGCCAGACAACCGACATCCTCTGGCCGGATCTGCGCGCCCTCGGAAGCGCGGCGGTCGACGCGGTGGCCGGCCTCGAGCTCCGTCCGGTACTGACCGCGCACCCGACGGAGGCGAGACGGCGCGCGGTCGTGACCGCGCTGCGCCGCATCGACGAGCAGTTGCACCGCTTCGACGACCCGCGCCACGGTCCGGCCGAGCGCCGAGTGGCCGAGCGCCGCGTCGGCGAAGAGGTCGAGATCCTCTGGCGGACGGAGGCGCTGCGGGAGACCCGGCCAGGACCGCTCGACGAGGTCCGCACGCTCGTGCCGGTCTTCGAGCAGAGCCTCGCGCGGATCGTGCCCAGGGTGTACCGCTCGACCGAAGGCGCGATCAGCGACGACGTTCCAGGCACGTCCGCGCCTCCGGTTCCCGCCTTCATCCGATTCGGCTCGTGGGTCGGCGGCGACCGCGACGGCAACCCGTTCGTCACCGCGGACGTCACGCTGCAGGCCGCGGAGCTCTACGCCGACACGGCGCTGCGGATCCTCGAGGGAGCGGCGTACCGCATCGCGCGCACCCTCACCCTCGACGAGCAGGCGACGCCGCCCAGCCCGGCACTCCGTCGCCGTGTCGACATGGACACCGCGGCGTGGCCCGAGCTCATCCGCGACATACGGGCGGCGTCGCCGAGCGAGCCCCACCGCCAGAAGATGCTCGTGGTCGCGGCGCGCGTCGCGGCAACGCGACGACGCGATGCCGACCTCGGGTACCGGGCGCCCGACGAGCTGCTCGAGGCGCTCCGGTTGGTGCAGGAGTCACTCGCGACCGCCGGCGCGGCCCGTGTCGCGTATGGCGAGTTGCAGCACCTGATCTGGCAGGTGGAGACGTTCGGCTTCCATCTCGCCGAGCTCGAGGTGCGACAGCACTCGCGGGTGCACGCCGGTGTGCTGAACGAGCTCCTCGACGCAGCCGGCATCGACTCGGCCGGTCGCACGAACGCCGAGCAGATCGACCGCCTCGCCACCGACGGCTGGCCCGCTGACACGGTGGCGGAGGGAGAGCAGGCGCTCGAGACGCTGGCGGTGTTCCGGGTGATGGCCGAGATCCAGCGCCGGTGGGGACGCCGCGCGTGCGGGCGCTACGTTGTGTCGTTCACCCAGAGCGCGGCTGACCTCGCATCGGTCCACGCGCTGGCCCGGCTGGCGGTCGATGCCGACGACCTGCGCATCACGGCCGTCCCGCTGTTCGAGACCTACGACGACCTCCGCGGCGCGACCGCCGTGCTCGACGAGTGGATCGATCTCCCGTCGGCTCAGCGCCAGCTGGCCGAAAGCGGCGGCTCTCTCGAGGTCATGGTCGGCTACTCCGACTCGGCGAAGGACGTGGGCCCGGCCAGCGCCACCCTCACTCTCTACGACGCGCAGGCCGAGCTCACCCGATGGGCCGTCGATCGCGGCATCCGCCTCACGCTCTTCCACGGCCGCGGCGGATCGCTCAGCCGCGGCGGGGGTCCCGTCCACCGAGCGATCCTCGCCCAGCCGCCGGGCTCGGTCGCCGGACGGTGGAAGGCAACCGAACAAGGCGAGGTGATCGCAGCCCGTTACGGCAACGCCACGATCGGCCAGCGTCATCTCGAGCGGCTCACCGCAGCCGTGCTGCAAGCGGCGACCGACGAGAACGCGGCACGCAACGAGGCGGCGGCGACCAAGTTCGCCGGCGTCGGACGGCGACTGGAGGAGGCGGCTCGGCGGGCGTGGCTCGACCTCGTCGGCACCGAAGGCTTCGCCGACTTCGTGGCCGAGGTGACGCCGCTCGACGAGATCGGCCACCTGCGCCTCGGATCACGTCCACCGAAGCGCCAGGGAGCGATGACGGGGCGCGACCTGGCCGACCTCCGCGCCATCCCCTGGGTGTTCGCGTGGTCGCAGGCCCGCCTGAACCTCACGAGTTGGTACGGACTCGGCACGGGCCTCGAAGCCGCCGGTTCGATCGAAGACCTACGCCGTGCCCGGGAGGAGTGGCCGCTGCTGGCCATGCTCATCGACACCGCGGAGATGTCGCTGGCGAAGACCGACCGCGCCCTCGGCGCTCGGTTCCTCGCGCTCTCGGACCGCGGCGGACTCGTGGCGAAGGTGGTCGAAGAGCGGGATCGGACCGAGCGGATGATCCTCGCCGTCACCGAACAGGAGGAGCTGCTGTCCCGGTTCCAACGGCGGCGTGACGGCATCCGCTTGCGGGCCGGTGCCACCAACGGGCTGTCGTACCTCCAGCTGCGCGCGCTGCGTCAGCTCCGAACCGAGGGCGCCGATCCCGACGTCGAGCGTCAGCTGTTGCGCACGCTCAACGGGGTCGCGGCAGGGCTGCAGAACACCGGATGAGCGGCTGACCGGGCAGACTCGGCCGATGGCCGACGAACGCATCGAGGTGGCGAGGGCCATCGCCGCCCCGCCCGCCGACATCTTCCGCGTGCTGTGCGACCCGCAGGGCCACGTCGCCATCGACAGCTCGGGGATGCTGATGGCGGCCACGGGCGAACCCGTGCGCGCGGTCGGCGACCGGTTCACGGTCCACATGGACCGCGAGGCGCTGAACGACTACCCGTTGGGTCTGTACGACGTCGTCGTCGAGATCGTGACGTTCGAGCAGGACCGCGAGATCGCGTGGGCGATCAAGGGTCAGCTCGAGATCGGTCACGTCTACGGCTACCGGCTCGAGCCGATCGAAGCGGGCACGCTGGCGACGTCGTACTACGACTGGTCACGCATCGACCAGAAGTGGCGTGACGCGAACATCTTCCCGGTCATCTCCGAGACGGCGCTGCGCGCGACGCTAGGCATCCTCGCCCGGACGGTGGCCCCGGGGAAGCCTCGCCCGCAGCTGGCCGATTAGACGCGGGTCGCGCTGATCGCGTCGCCCGCGTGGTAGCTCGACCGCGTCAGCGGTGACGCCTCGACGTGGGCGAAGCCCATCGACTGCGCGACGACCCGCAACGAGTCGAACTCGTCGGGCGTCCACCACCGCGCCACAGGGAGGTGATGCGCGGTCGGCCGGAGGTACTGGCCGATGGTGACGATGTCGACGCCGGTGCTCCGCAGATCGGCCAGCGCCCCGATGACCTCGTCCTCCGTCTCGCCCATCCCGAGGATGATCCCGGACTTGGTGGTCAGCCCCGCCGCCTTGGCTCGGGCCAGCACCGCGAGCGAGCGTGCGTACGACGCCGAGGGACGCACCGCCCGCTGCAGCCGCAGCACCGTCTCGATGTTGTGGTTCAACACGTCGGGACGGCTGTCGAAGATCATCTGCAGCGCGTCGGGATCCCCCTTGCAGTCGGAGATCAGCACCTCGACGGTCACGTCCGGCGTGCGGCGCCGGATGGCGGCGACGGTCGCGGCGAACGCGCCCGCGCCACCGTCGGAGAGATCGTCTCGAGCGACCGCGGTGACCACCGCGTGGCGCAGGCCCATCGACTCGACCGCAGAGGCGACCCGCTCCGGCTCGGCAGCGTCGAGCGCCTCCGGCTTTCGCGTGTCGACGAGGCAGAACCCACACGCCCGGGTGCACCGCTCGCCGTTGATCATGAAGGTCGCGGTGCCGGCGTTCCAGCAGTCGAAGATGTTGGGGCAACCCGCCTCTTCGCACACCGTCACCAGCTCGTTCGACCGCATGGTCGACTTGAGCCGTCGGTACTCGGGCCCCATGTTCGCCTTCACCCGGAGCCACTCGGGTTTGCGTTCGTTGATCGCGAGGGCCGTCGACGAGTCGACACCTGCAGCGGCGAGGCGCCCGAGGAGGCGGACCGGCTGCTCGGTCACCGTCGCGCCGGCCCCGGCTCCGCGCGTGAACATCGCGAGATCTTCGTTGCGAACGGTCCACGCGGAGTCATGACGCTCGACACCGTCACGGCCCCACAGCGAAGCGGCCCGAGCGACGACGGCGTCGACAACCTCACGCATCGGCGCGCCCACGCCCTCGGCCGCCATCGACGTGACGGTCTTGTCGGGGATGCCGCACGGCACGATGTGGCCGAACATCGACAGGTCGGGGTCGACGTTGAGCGCGAAGCCGTGCATCGACCGGCCCCGCGAGAGCCGCACGCCGATGGCCGCGATCTTCCGATCACCGATCCACACGCCGGGATAGCCGTCGAGCCGTGAAGCACCCGGCAGGCCGAGATCGGCCAGCACGTCGATGATCAGCTGCTCGATCGAGTGGACGTAGCGAGGCGTGGCGTCGGGCGCCAGCGGTACGGAGACGATGGGGTAGCCGACCAGCTGCCCCGGCCCGTGATAGGTGACATCACCGCCGCGATCGGTCGAGACGATCTCGGCACCGACGGACGCAGGGTCGACGAGCACGTGCTCGCGCTTCGCCCGCACACCCATCGTGTACACGTGCGGGTGCTCCAGCAGGAGCAGGTGGTCGTCGGACGACCGAGCGAACAGCGCGTGCTGCAGCGCATGCGCGTCGCGGTAGCGGACCCGCCCGAGCCACCGCACGCGGAGCGTCACGTCGGCTCAGAGCTCCGACGACCAGTCGCGCGTCTCGAGGATCTCCTTGACCTTGGCGAGGAACGCTGACGCGTACGCGCCGTCGTAGGCGCGGTGGTCGAACGAGAGCGCGAGGTTGCCGACCGGGTGCACCGCGATGCCGTAGCTACCGTCCGGCAGCGGTATCGCGACGGGCCGCGGCTTCACGCCGTCCGTCGCGAGGATCGCGACCTGAGGCTGGTTGATCACGGGCGCGGTGATCAGCGTGCCGAAGGGCCCGGCGTTCGTGAGGGTGAAGGTCCCGCCCGCGATGTCGTCGGCGCCGAGCTTCTTCGCCCTCGCCCGGTTCGCGAGGTCGGCGATCTCGCGAGCGATCGCCCGCAGCCGCTTGCCGTCAGCGTCCTGCACGACCGGGACGATGAGGCCCTGGAAGTTCAGGTCGACCGCCACGCCGAGGTTCACGTAGTGGTGGACGATCAGCTCGCCGTCGCCGACCGAGGCGTTGACGTGGGGGAACTCGCGGATCGCGTCCACAACCGCCCGCGCGATGAACGGGAGGTAGTTGAGGCTGATCCCTTCGGCGGCTTTGAAGGTGTCCTTCTCGGCGTTCCGCACCTTGGCGACGTTCTGGTAGTCGACCTCGATCACGACGAGCGTGTGCGCGGACGTCGCGAGCGAGCGCACCATGTGCTCGGCGGTCCGCTTGCGGATGTTGGAGAAGGGGACCACCTCGTCGCGATCGCCCGCGGTGGCTGCGACCGACGGTGCCTGGCGCGCGGTCGCCGCGGCGGACGCGCCCGACGCAGACGCGGCCGGCGCGGACGCACCGGGCGCGAGCGCTGCCTGACCGGCGGGTGCCGGTGTCTGCTGCTGCGGTGGTGTGGCGCTCTGTTGCGCGGCTGCCGCGGCTCCGCCGCCTTCGACGACGGCGAGCACGTCGTTGCGGGTGATGCGCCCGCCGGTGCCCGTCCCCTTGATCTGCGACGGGTCGATGTTGTGCTCGGCGATCAACCGGCGCACGACGGGCGACAACAGCATGGAGTCGCCGTCGGCTGACGCGGGAGGCGCGCCGGCTGGTGCCTGCGTGGCGTCGGCCGAAGGCGTGGGCGCAGGCTGCTCCGTCGGCGTCTCCGGCTGGACGGACTCGGCCTGAGCGGCGCCCGTCGGGTCGGGGGCGTTGCCGCCTCCCGCGGGGACGTCGGTTCCTTCCGTTGGTTCGGGATCGCCGCCGCCGGAGCCGTCGGCAGGAGCAGCGGCTTCGCCGGCGGAGGCAGGCTCAGCGTCGCCGCCGCTGCCCGCGGCGCCGTCGGGCGGCGAGTCGCTCAGTACCGCGAGCACGGCACCGACCTCGGCCGTCTCGCCTTCGGGAACCTTGATCTCGGCCAGGTACCCCGCGACCGGCGAGGGCACCTCCGAGTCGACCTTGTCGGTCGACACCTCGTAGATGACCTCGTCTTCCTCGACGCGGTCACCGACGCTCTTCAGCCACTTGGTGATGGTGCCTTCGGTGACGGTCTCGCCCAGCTGGGGCATCGTGATCTCGGCCATGTCTGTGCCTCAGCTCCTCAGGTGTGAAGCCCGCGGCCGGTGAGCGCGAGCACCGTCTCTCCGAACACCTCCGACAGCGTCGGGTGCGGCTGGATGAACTGCGCGACCTCTTCGACGGTCGCCTCCCAGTTCACCGACAGGTACGCCATCCCGAGCTGTTCGGTGACCCACGGTCCGACCATGTGAACACCGAGGATGGTGCCCGCCTTCCCGTCCGGTCGCTTCTCGGCGATGACCTTCACCATGCCCTCCGGCTCGCCGAGGATGAGCGCCCGGCCGTTGCCGATGAACGGGTCCTTCTTCACGACGACGTCGAGGCCGGCCTCCTTCGCCGCCTCTTCCGAGTACCCGGCGAAGGCGACCTCCGGGTACGTGTAGATGCACCACGGGACCTTGCCGTAGTCGACCGGTACCGTCTTCTCGTTCAGGATCGTCTTGATGACCTGGATGCCCTCGGCGAAGCCGACGTGGGCGAGGGCAGGGTGGACGCCGGTGCCGGTCGAGATGAGGTCGCCGACCGCGTAGACGTTCTCCTCGCCCGTGCGCAGCCACTCGTCGGTGCGGACGAAGCCACGCTCGTCGACCTCGACCGCGGTGCCGTCGCCGAGCAGTCCGTCCGAGTTCGGGCGCCGGCCCACCGACACGACGACCACGTCGACGTCGAGCGACTCTCCCTCGCCGAACTCGACGGTCGTGCCGCCGTCACCCTTCGGCGTGTGACCTTTCACCTGCGCGCTCGTGCGGATGTCGATGCCGCGCTTCTTGAACGACTTCACGACGACGTCGGCGACTTCCTTGTCGCACCCCGGAAGGATCTTCGGCAGCCCCTCGAGGATCGTCACCTTCACGCCGAGGTCAGACATCGTCGAGGCGAACTCGCAGCCGATCGCACCACCACCGATCACGGCCGCGGTAGCGGGCATCTTCTCGAGCATCAGGAACTCGTCGCTCGTGATGATCGTCTTGCCGTCGATCTCGAAGCCGGGGATGGTGCGAGGCACCGAGCCCGCAGCGAGGATGACGTTCGTCCCCTTGAGCTCGGTGCCGTCGGAGACCTTGACGGTGCCCCGGCCCACGTACTGACCGGTGCCGTGGATCGTCGTGATCTTGCGCCGCTTCATCAGGCCGGACAGGCCCTTCCACAGCTGGTCGACGACCTTCTGCTTGCGCGCCTGGCTCACGCCGAAGTCGAGCTGCGGGGCGTCGGTTGTGATCCCGAACTCCTTCGCGCCGGCGACGTGGCGGTACGTCGACGCGGTCTCGAGGAACTCCTTCGCCGGGATGCATCCCCGGTGGAGGCAGGTGCCGCCGACCTTGTCCTTCTCGACGACGGCGATGTTGAGCCCAGCGGCTGCGCCGTACAACGCGGCCGCGTAGCCTCCTGGACCGCCTCCGATCACGACGACATCGAACTGTTCGGCCATATGTGGCGGAGCCTACCCAGCAGGCCCCGTTAGCCCTAACGAGCGATCAGCAGCTGCACCACGAAGGCGAGCGGTATCACGACCGCGCAGATCAACGCCGCGATGATCAGTCGGTAGGTCTTCAAGACTTCAGCGAGGCCAGGTGCTGCTGCTCCGCCCGCTCGAGCTCTTCCCGGGGCGGGGCGACCGGGGCGCTCAGCGGGAAGTGGCACGCGACGAAGTGGTCGGTCTCGACCTCGCGCATGAGCGGCTCCTCGGCCGCGCAGCGATCTTGCGCACGCGGGCATCGCGTCCGGAAGCGGCAGCCGGAGGGCGGGTCGAGGGGCGACGGCAGCTCGCCCTTCAACCCCGCCGCAGACGGGCGGGCTTCCGGGTTCGGCTCGGGGATCGACGCCAGGAGGGCCGCGGTGTACGGGTGGTGGGGCTGCTCGTAGAGGTCGTCGGAGCCCGCGACCTCACACACCTTGCCGAGGTACATGACCGCGACGCGGTCGCTGACGTTCTTCACGACGGCGAGGTCGTGGGCGATGAACACCAGCGTCAGCTGGTAGCGGGCCTTCATGTCTTCCAGCAGGTTCAGGATCTGGGCCTGCACCGAGACGTCGAGCGCCGAGACCGGCTCGTCGCAGATGATCACCTTGGGGTCGAGCACCAGCGACCGGGCGATCGAGATGCGCTGGCACTGGCCACCGGAGAACTGGTGCGGCCGGCGATCGGCGACCGCGACCGGGTCGAGGCCGACGGCCTCGAGCACCTCGTCGACCTTCGCCACGGCCTCGGTGCGACCCCAGATCGACAGCGGCTCGCTGATGATCTCCTTGATCTTGCGTCGCGGGTTGAGCGACGAGATCGGGTCCTGGAAGATCATCTGCAGCTGCGGGCGCGTGCGACGTAGCTCCTCGCCGTGAAGCTTGACGAGATCGCGACCCTCGAAGATCACCGACCCTCGCGTGGGCGGCGGGAGCTGCATGATCGCCTTGCCCGTCGTCGACTTGCCGCAGCCCGACTCACCGACGAGCCCCAGGGTCTCGCCTTCCTTCAGATCGAGGCTGATCCCCGAGACGGCGTGGACCTTTCGGCCAGGACCCGCAGGGAACTCGACGACGAGGTCTTCCACGCGCAGGAGCGCGTCCTTGCGCAGATGCGCCTTTCCGGTGCCGGCCATGACTTAGGCGTTGCTCTCCAACTGTTCGAGGACGTCGGGCGGTACGGGCTGCGCGGCAGGGTTGTCCATGCCGGGGACGCGGTGCTCTCGGATGTTGCGCTCGAGCGCAGCCGTTCCCTCGGGCGTGCCGACGGGGAACCAGCAGCGGTACTCGTGACCGGGCGTCGGCCCGGGCAGAAGCGGGGGGTCCTCCTCGAGGCACTTCTCCTGCGCGTACGGGCAGCGCGGCGCGAACTTGCACCCCGTCGGCAACTTCACGAGATCGGGCGGGCGGCCGACGATCGCCTGGAGCCGCGTGTGGCTCGGGTTCGTCACCCGCGGGATCGACTTGAGGAGCGCCTCGGTGTAGGGCATGCGCATCTCGTGGAAGAGGTGGTACGTCGGGGCCTTCTCGACGACCTTTCCCGCGTACATGACGATGATCTCGTCGGTGCGGCCGGCGACGACGCCGAGGTCGTGGGTGACGAGCACCATCGCCATGAACCGCTCACGCTGCTGCTTCTGCAGCAGGTCGAGGATCTGGGCTTGGACCGTCACGTCGAGCGCCGTCGTCGGCTCGTCGGCCATCAGCAGGCGGGGTCCGCACGCGAGCGCGATCGCGATCGTGACGCGCTGGCGCATGCCGCCCGACAGCTCGTGCGGGTACTGGTTGAGGCGGCGGATGGGCTCGGGGATGCCGACGCTGGTGAGCAGCGCGATCGCTGCTTCCTTGGCGTCGTCCTTGCTCATGCCCAGGTGGTGACGCAGGCCCTCGGTGATCTGGCGGCCGATCTTGACGACCGGGTTGAGCGAGGTCATCGGGTCCTGGAAGACCATCGCGATCTCCTCGCCCCAGATGTCCTGCATCTCCTTCGCGCCGATCTCGAGGAGGTTGCGGCCCTCGAACATCACGCGCCCGGTCGGGTGCAGCGTGGTCGAGCGAGGGAGGAGCCGCATGATCGACCGCGAGAGCACGGTCTTGCCCGAACCCGACTCGCCGACGACGCCGAGCGTCTTGCCCCGCTCGAGGGTGAACGACACGCCGTCGACTGCGTGGACGATGCCGCGGGGTGAACGGAAGTACGTCCGGAGATCGTCGACGTCGAGCAGCAGTTCGCTGCCGCCGCCGCTGGGCGCCGGCGGGACGTGGGTTTGATCGGGCTGCGCGAGCCGGTCGAGCTCGCGCTGATGCCGGCGCTGTTCCCGACGAGTGGCCATTAGAGGGCGGACTCCCTGACGTCGAAGCGGCTGCGGAGAGTGTCGCCCACGTAGTTGAGCGAGAGGACCGTGAGGAGCATCACCAGCGACGGGATGAGCGCGAGGTGCGGCGCCGAGCGGATGCTGCGCTTGCCCTGAGCGATGAGGGAACCCCAGGTGGCCGTCGGGAACTCGACCGAGAGGCCGAGGAAGGCCAGGCCGCCTTCGGCGACGATGACGAGGCCGAGGGCGACGAGACCGAACGCCACGACCGGGAGCGCGACGTTCGGCAGCAGCTCCTTGAACAGGATGCGGGACGACTTGGCCCCCAGCGCTCGTGCCGCCATCACGTACTCGCGTTGCGACACCGCGAGCGTGGTGGCTCTCGCGACTCTCGAGTACGACGGGATGGCGAGGAAGCCGATCACGAGCGAGATCGTCCGCAGGCTCTGACCGACGAAGGCGACGAGCGCGAGCAGAAGGACGAGGGCTGGGAACGCCAGGAGCACGTCGACGAACGACATGACAATGCGCTCGTACCAGCCGCGGAAGAAGCCGGCCGTGAGGCCGAGCGCTCCACCGAAGATGCTGCCGATGAGTACCGCGGTGATCGAGATGATCAACGAGACGCGGGCGCCGTAGGCCAGGCGGCTCAACAGGTCGCGGCCGAGGTCGTCGGTGCCGAGGATGTAGCCCTTCTCACCAGGGGCGGCGAGGCGGTCACGAACGACCTGGAAGTTCGGGTCGCGGAGCGGCAGGACGTCCGCGAACACGGCGGCGAAGACGATCAACGCGAGCCATGCGATCGCCAGGTAGTAGAAGATGCGCCACTTCTTCCGCGGCGGCGCCGGCAGCTGGATGGCCGCGCCGCCGGAGGCACCGGCGGAGATGCCCTGCTCGGCGACGGCGACGCCGGCAGGAGCAGCGAGCTGGTCGGGTGCGGACCCGTCGTTCGGGGCGTCCGACGACGGATCGAGATCAGGCTGCACGGGTCGAGCCACGGCGGATCCTCGGGTCGAGCACGCTGTACACGAGGTCAACAGCGAAGTTGGCGAGCACGGTTGTGAGACCGATGAACAGGACGACGCCCTGCACCAGCACGAGGTCGCGCTGGGAGATGGCCTCGAACAGCATGCGTCCGATGCCCGGCAGGGCGAAGAACTGCTCGACGATCACGGCCCCACCGATGAGACCGCCGACCTGGAGACCGACGATCGTGAGCAACGAGAACGACGACGGCCGCAGGGCGTGGGTGAAGAGGATGCGCCACGTCGGCAGCCCCTTCGCCTTGGCCATCGACACGAAGTCTTCCTGGAGCGTCGCGATCATGTCGGTGCGCAGCAGCCGGGTGTACACGGCGAGCTGACCGATGCTGAGCGACAGCGCAGGCAGGATCGAGCGTTTGATGTTCTCGCCGAGATCTTCGGTGATGCGGGTCCAGCCGACCGCGGGGAAGATGCGAAACCGGACCGCGAACACGTAGAGCAGCACGAGCGCCATCACGAAGTTGGGGATGGCCAGGAGCCCGAAGCTCACGGTGGTGATCGTCTTGTCGATCGCGGTGTTGGCCCGATAGGCCGAGATGACCCCGAGCGGGATCGAGAGGATGATGGCGAACAGCAACGCCATCAGGCCGATCTGCAGGGTGATCGGCAGGCGCTCGCCGATCGCCTCGAGCACCGGCTGGTTCGTGCGGAACGAGCGGCCGAAGTCGCCGGTCGCGACGTCGCCGAGCCACTTCACGTAGCGGACCGGCAGCGGATCGTTGAGGTTGAGCTCCTCGCGGATCGCATCGATCGTCTCCTGCCGGGGGTCGTTGCCAGCGAGGAGCGTGGCGGCGTCACCCGGCAGGAGATCGACGAGTACGTACGTCAGGAACGAGACGAGAAGGACGGTCGGAACCAACGTGAGCAACTTGCGCAGCAACACCAAGGCAGTCCGACCGTCCCTCTACTCGTTCGCTAACCGATGAATCAGGTGATTACTTCTGGACCCAGACCTGGACGAAGCGGATGCCGGAGTTCTCGGCACCGTTGCCCTTGGTCTTCCCGCCCGGGAAGGTCCATCCCTGGATGCCCTTCACCGCGGGCTTCGACACGACGGACGTCACCGTAGCGCCGGTCCACACGTGGGGGACCTCGTCGTTGAAGATCTCGTGGACCTTCTCGTAGATCTCCTTGCGCTTCGCGGGGTCGGACTCCTCACGGCCCTGCTTCAGCAGCGACTGCAGCTCGGGCGTGGAGAAGTTGGTGACGTTCGAGGCGTTGTTGTTCGGGTCGCCGTACTGGTTGAACAGCACCGAGTCAGGGTCGCCCTGGCTGCCGAGACGCCAGCAGTTGATCATGTAGTCGGCGTCGGTGAACGGCGGCTTGCCCACGGCGTTGTTGATGTGGGTGGCCTGCTCGACCTGGTTCAGGTTCATCTTGAAGCCGACGGCCTGCGCCTGCTGCTGGTAGCCCTGGGCCACAGCGATCAGGGTCGGGTCCGGCGGGCAGTTGAACTCGACGACGACCTCGGCTCCGGCAGCCTTCTTGTCGGAGCGGGCCGGGTCGTTCTTGTACTCGTCGAGGAGCTTCTTGCCTTCGGCCGGCTTGTTCTGCGGGTAGGCCTTGGCGATCTTCTCCGAGTACCACGGCGAGTCCTTCGAGAAGAACTGCGTGCAGCTGGGGCTGATGCCCTCACCGCCCAGGATCGCGATGAGCTCTTCCTGGTTCATGGCGTAAGCGAGCGCCTTGCGGACCCGCTTGTCGTCCACCGGCGGACGAGCCGTGTTGAAGATCGAGCCACCGCAGTTGTTGCCGACGAACTCGATGCGGTTCACGGCATCGCCGAGGTTGCGGGCGTTCTTCACGGTCTCCTGGCGGAGGGTGTGCATGATGTCGACCTCGCCGGACTCCACCGCTGCGAGACGGGCGTCTTCGTCCGTCACGGGGCGGAAGACGACCTCGTCGAGGTACGGCAGGCCCTTCTGCCAGTAGTTCGGGTTCTTCTTCACGGTGAGCTTCGAGTCACGCTCCCAGCTCACGAAGGTGAACGGCCCGGTGCCGACCGGATTCGCCGACACGTCCTTGCCCTTGGCCTCCGCGTTTGACGGCGAGTACGGGTACGACGCCATGAGCAGCTCCGGGAAGGGGCCGTACGGCGAGTTCATCACGTACTTGACGGTGAGCGGGTCGACGACCTGCATCTCCTTGATGGGCTGCAGTGCGGCGAAGCAACGCGACGACGGCTGCTTCGCCGCGTCGAAGTTGTTCTTGAGGACATCGGCCGTGAGGTCGGTGCCGTCGTGGAACTTGACGCCGGAGCGGAGCTTCAGCGTCCACTCGGTCGCGTCGTCGTTGGAATCGAGGGTCTCGGCGAGGTACGGGCGCACCTTGCCGTCTTCACCGCGAGCGGTCAGCGGGTCGTAGATGGCACGCATGACCATCGTGCCGGACTCCGAGTGCGCGTCGACGCACGGCTGCCAGCCGGCGCTCTCCGCTTCGAGAGCGATCGAGACAGACCCGCCCGACTGGGGCTCGCCTTCATCTTCGGTTTCGTTCTCGACGATGCCGCCCTCGTTCTCGCCCTCGGCCCCTTCATCACCGCCGCCACAGGCGGCTCCGATGAAGGTGACGATGGCGAGAAGGGCGAGAAGCCGCAGCAGCAGGGATCGCTGCGACGGGGTACGTGCTGTCACGTATCGCTCTCCTGTCGGTATCCACCGCGATCTGCGGCGCTTTCCCCCGTTGTGACGGTAGTCACAACCACCGGGAATCTACCCGGGTTCGTAACACGTTCGTCGCAAACGGCGGAAACTTCAGCCAACTTCAGGCTCCTCCGGATCCCGATCTGTCCGGTTGGTACCCGTACGCGCACCGACCATGCTCACGACGATCTCCGCCGCTACGCCCACGAAAACAAACCACCCGATCGAATGGAGCCGGTCGAAGTTCGAGGCCCACTCGAATCCCGGCGCGTAGCCGTGCCGGACCTGGAGGAGCAACGTGCCGGCGCCGCCTGCTGCGGCGGCCCCGACCGCGACCGCCATAGGCAGCGCCCGGGCCCAGCGCACGCTCGCAGCGACCGCCACGAGCACGGCCGCGACGACCCCGTGCGCCGGGGACGCGACGAACGCGGCGAATCCGGCGCATGCGACAGCAGCAGCCGCGCTCGCACGTGTCGGGACGGCGGTGCCACGACCGCTTGCGACGTCCGCCGGCTGCACCACCGGACCCCACGACGGCGCCTCGACGACGAGACATCGATCGACTCGATGTCCGGGCCCGGCCCGGTGGCTGACGGCAAGGAGAGCGATGCAGGCGAGCGCCCCGATCGCCGAGACGACGAGCCCGGCGGTCACCGCTCGCTGAGGCGTCCACCGGAGCTCGATGTCGACCTCACCGGTTCCGACCACCTCACGATCGACGAGCCATCCGTTCGCGAACCCGTTGAGGAGCACCGGATCGCCGAGGTCGCCGCCGCTCTCGACCTTGGCCGACCAGCCGGGGCTCAGCGACTCCGCGAGGACGAGCCACGAGTCGTTCCGATCGGCGGGCACCGTCACGCGGTAGCTCGATCGCGACGTGCGCTCCCATCGAAGCTCGCGGTCCGCGCCGGCACCTGCCCCTCCACCTGCTCGGTTCGTCGGCGAGTCGAGCACGAGCCGGTCGACGTCGATGCCGGTGTTCACGCCGGCGGCGGTCTGCAGGCGGTGGTCGCCGGCGGCGAGGTCGAGCTGCCCGTGGTCACACGGCTCGATCGACAGCTGGCCGCCTCGAGCCGCCGCGGCGGCGTCGCCGGCGAGGCGGATCGGCACCCAGCGGTCGTCGACGCGAAGCACGTCGCCCCGGCAGGTGGTTGGCACCTGCTGAGGCAACGGCGGGCGCACGACGCCGGGCAACCCGACTTCCGCGATTGCGACGGGCAGCGGCAGCTGGGCTCGGCTGAAGTAGTCGGTGGTGGTGCGCGTCGCGACCTCGCCGATCGTGAGCGTGAAGGTCGTGCCGGTGATGGGATCGAGCTCGACCGGCACCTCGGCGATGCCGCCGGGAACCTCCGCGGGCTGGTCGGGGACGACGATCGTGCGCACCTCGGTGCCGCTCGTGAGCTGCAGCAGCGTGGGGACGCTGTGGCGTCCGTCGACGACGAGCCGGAGGTCGAGGCGGTCGATCGTGGCCGGCTGCGGGAGCACCACCTCGAGGTACTGCTCCCCCTCCGCGTTGAATGCCGGGATCCACGCGGTGGAGGTGTCACCATCGAACGCGCTCGACGCGCGCGCGATGAGCGACCCGGGCAGGCGGCTGGATGACCTCGCCGTGAGTCCTCCGGCATCTGCCGCGGGCAGCCCGAGAAGCGCATCGATCCTGTCGTCGCCGACCCTGGCCGAGATCCGCGCCGAGCCCGACAACTGGAACGCGCGTGACGTCGGCAGGGAGACGATTCGCTGCATCCGACGCTCCGGGTCGGCCCGCACCGGCTCGGCCGGGTTCGCGCGCAGCCGTGAGAAGACGTAGGTGAGGTCGTGCGACGCGGATCGCGTCCCGGCCGCGTCGAGGAGCGTGCGGGGAGGGCGGATCCACTCGTCGGCCACGACCAGTCCCGCCGGCGTGACGACGCGGACGTCGGCGAACCCGACGGCGGACAGACCGACGTAGTCGGGCCGCTTGCCCACGTTGTCCTCGAGCACCTCCAGCTCCACGACCGTCGCGCGCGTGCCATCCATGGGGATGCGTTGACCCGCTGCGAGCCGCGACGAGTCGTCGAGGACGACCTGGCGCGGCCGGCCGCCGTCGAGCCGGATGCCGACCTTGGTGATCCAGCGGTTGCGGGCGCCGGTGACCGGCTGGGTGAGGACCAGCTCCTCCAAGGTCGTCGGCTCCGCCAGTTCGATCCGGAGTCGGTGACCGATCGGCGACTCGAACGCGCCGACGCGCCATGCCGTGTCGATGCTGTCGTCGATCGCGGCGAACGGGCGCTCCTCGGGGATGTAGGTGATCGTGTTGCCGTACGCCGTGGCGCGGATCGAGCGCACGCCCGACACGACGGCAACGGTCCTGGCGTCGTCGCCCGCGCCGGGGAACAGGTCCATGCGCGCGTCGGCCGCATCCGGCCGGAGCGGCCGCTCCCCTGCCTGCTCGGTGAAGCCGTAGTTCTCCCGGAGCTGGGTGAAGCGCTGCGCTCGGCGGCGATTCGTGTCGGTCACGACGAGGCGCGCGTCGTCGCGCAGGAGCGCACGGCGCGCAGCGGCCGACGACGTCGCCGTCGGGCCGAACGCCACCAGCTCTCGCCCGTCGAGAAGTCCTGCGGCAGCGAGTTCGACGAGACCTTCGCCGTCGCCGTCGACGAGTGCCGGCCGTGCGAGGCCGATCGAGCGCACGAGCTGCGGCGCGCCCTCGACGCCGAAGACCGACAGCGCCGCGAGGTCGGGCGTGTCGGACGGGAGGCCGAGCGTGATCTCGTCGACCAGCGGAAGCGATGGCGGCGGCACGTTCTGGCCTGCCGGGCCGAAGGTCGCGGGGCCCGACAGCCCTGGCGGCGTCGGCGTGACGAGGTCGGCGAGCACGCGCGGACGCGGCGTGCGGTACCGCTCCGTCTGAAGATCGCCTCGCACGACGAGATCGCCCGCCGACACGAGGCGCGCGACGCGAGCGAGCGCCTCGGTCTCGAGCAGTCCTTCCTGCACGCGCCGATCGAGTGCGGTGACGAGGGAGATGGTGCCGGGCGTGCCCTGCGGCGCGCTCTCGCGGCTCACCCACGGCCGGTCGATCAGGCCCGGCAGCAGCGGGTCGATGGTGTTGCCCCACCGGAACGCGGCGAAGTCGGTGCCCGGGATCTCCAGCACACGGTTGCGAGGCTCGCCCTGGTCGAGTGCTCGAGCCGCCTCGATGTTCCACTCGGGGATGTCCTCCGGCCGCCGGAGGTTCGGGTCCACCAAGGCGCCCGACCACAGCGCTGGCAGTGTGATCGCGACGGTTGCCGTGGCCGCCACAGCTGCGAGGACGTCCGCGCGCTCGAACCGTCGGCCGAGCGCGGTCACCCCGGCGCCGAGCATCACCGCCATTCCGAGGACGAGCAGCGGCGTCGCGCGTTGCGCGTTGCGAAGCGCGAGGGCGAACGTCGATGAGTCGGCGGCGAGCTTCGTCACCGCGCCGAGGGGCGACGGGTCGTCGTACGGGTGGGCGGCGACGGCGATCGCTGCGCCGACGACGATGAGCACGAGGAAGTACGCCCGATGAGCCCACCGCGTGATCGCTGCGCCGGCCAACGCCGCGACCGGCAGGGCGAACGTCGCCGCGATCAGCCATCCCTCGGTCTGGTAGTCGACCGCGGCCTCGACCCACGGGCCGACTGCGTCCCGGCCGTAGAAGAACCAGTTCCCGAGCGATCGCACGATCTCGGTCGTGACGCTGGAGGCTGACACCGCGGCCAGCGTCTCCGTCGTCTTCAGCACCGGCGGGCCGTACGAGCCGGAGAGGACGAGCGCGATCAGCCACCAGACCTGCGTCACGACGGTGAGCGCGCCGATCCGCCCGATGGTGCGGAGGCCGTCGCCCCACGACACCTCCCGCAACAACACGACCGCGTACGGCACCCACAGCGCGGCGGCGAGCGCTGCGTACAGGAGCGACGACGCGTTGATGCTGCCGATGGTGGTGACGAGCAGCGCGATAGCGGCCGGCCAGCGCCAGCCGCCGCGCCGGAGCGCGAGGACGGTGAAGAGGAGCAGCCATGGCAGCCCCGCCCACGGCAGCAGGATCGCCGTGATACGCGCGGCGTAGGTGAGCACGTACGGGCTCAGCTGGTACGCGAAGGCGGCGACGAAGGCTCCCGCTCCGACGAGACCGAGGTGGCGAAGGAGGAACACGACTCCCGCACCGGCCGCGAAGAAGGTGGTCGCCAACCACAGGCGCTGCGCGAACCAGTCGGGCGCGCCGAGGAGGTCGAAGAACGCGTACCACGGCCCCATCGGCCACAGGTAGCCGATGTTCTGGTGCGACACCGTGCCGAGGCCGATGCTCGGGTCCCACACCGAGGCCGCCCTCGTCATCAGACGCCATGGGTCGAGGTAGAGGTAGTGCTTCGTGTCGGCGCCGACCCACCCCGGCTGGGTGAGCACGAGCGGGACGTACGCGACGAAGGCGAGCGCCGCGAGCGTCAGGCGACGGCCCGTCCGCTCGGAGATCACGATCGGCGGCGGCGCAGCGCTTCGTCGGCGAGCACGTCGAACACCCGCCGCGCCGTCGCGTCCCATCGGTATTGGGCCGCGTGCTCGGCGGCCGCCGCTCCCATCTGCGCTCGTTCGGCCTCGTCGGCCAGGAGCCGGTCGAGCGCGGCGGCCAGCCCTGCGTTGTCGACCGCGAGCAGCCCGGTGACGCCGTCGACCACCGCCTCGCGGTGACCGGTGATGTCGGTGGCGACCGCAGGCGTTCCGCACGCGCCCGCCTCCGTGACCGTCATGCCCCATCCCTCCCGGCGCGACGCCGACAGCAGGACCCACGCCCGCTGGTACAGCTCGACGACCTCGTCGTCGCTCACGTAGCCGGCGAGGCGGAGCCATCCGCCCGCGGCCGCCGTGCGCACCTTCGCGTCGAGGGCGGCCCGCTCCGGGCCGTCGCCGACGATGACCGCCTCGAGCTCAGGGTGCCGTCGCTTGACGTCGAGCAACACGTCGATCGCCGCCTCGAAGCCCTTCTGCGGCATCAGCCGGCCGATGGCGACCACCAGCGGGCGCGTCGAACGCCGATGGGCTGATGCGGTGCGGAAGCGATCGGCGACGCCGGGCTCCACGACGTGCACGTTCGCCGGATCCCAACCGAGAACGGAGACCATCTCGTCGCGCACCGAGCGCGACAGCGCGATCAGCGGCCGGTCGCGATACAGCCGCGGGTAGACCCGACGTTCGAGGAACGCGGCCACGTGCGCGGCTCCCGGCGGGAGCACCTGGTGGAACTGCTTGGTGTGGACGTGGTGGAAGATCCCCACCGTCGGAACGCGCGACCAGAACGGGGCCAGGAAGTTGACGCCGTGCCAGATCTCGAGAACGGCATCCGTCGTGCGGTCGAGGTCGCGCAGCACGCTCCTCGGACCCGCGACCCAGGCTCCGAAGGATCCACCCGCCCGCCGCACCTGCACCCCGCGGCGCACGACGCGAGCAGGGGCGCCATCGACGCGTCCGACGTGGAGGACCACGTCGAGGCCGGCGGCGGCCCAGCGCGAGAGGATCTCGTTCGCGTGCACCTCCGACCCGCCTGCTGTCGGATCGTCGAGATCGCGCCACCCGACCGCATGCACGCGACGGATCCCCGCTTCCGACGCGCGCGCCGCCACCTGCTCGAGCTCGTCCGTCACCGCGCCCGTCACGGCTTCCGGCCGACGACCACGAGCGCCTGACCGAAGGGGATCGGCACGTGTCGCGTGACCATCAGCTCGATCTCGACCACCCGCCGCAGGACGCGGTTGATCCGGCGGTGCACGAAGCTCGACCGCTCGGGATCCCGGAGGAGCAGCGTCCGCAGCGGCGTGCGGGCGAGAACGAAGGTGATCGGACTGAGCCACGCGAAGAAGTGCTGCACCGACACGACATCGAGCCCGGCGTTCGCGAACAAGGAACGCAGCGACGCCGGTGAGTACCGCCGTCGGTGGCCGAGGGCGACGTCGTAACCGCTCCACACCTTCGGGTTCGACGGCACGGTGGCAACGAGCATGCCGCCGGACGCGAGCACGCGGACCGCTTCTCGCACCACGAGACCGTCGTCTTCGAGGTGCTCGAGGAGATCGACTGCGAACGCAGCACCCATCGTGCTGCCGCGAAGAGGCAACGAGCCGGTGCTCGCCGACAGCGCTGGGTGACCGAGCGACTGCGCGTAACCCGGCCGGGCTCCTCCGCTGACGCCGACCGCGTCGATGTCGCGATCGCGGAGCCGGTCGAGCAGGCCTCCGGTCTGGCAGTCGAGGTCAACCGCCGGCTGGCGGTCGAACCCTGCGGACGATGCGGCCGCCAGCGCCACCTCACGGTTCGCCACGTACCACCAGTGCTCGCGCTCGAGCAGGGCCGCGACGGGTGTCTTGTCGTCGGGATCCCAGCCGCGCAACCTGCTGCGGAGCCGCACGACGTCGAGCAGCATCCGGGCACCGTCGCGCATCGTCCGCAGCGTCGATGCTTCGACGTGGCGCCAGCGGATGGGTACTTCGACGACGCGAAGCCCGGCCAGCTCGGCCCGCAGCAGCACCTCGACATCGAACGCGAAGCGCTGCACCGACAGCCCGTGGAACAGCGCACGGGCTGCGTCTCCGTCGAACGCCTTGAGGCCGCACTGCGAGTCGCTCACCGCACGCAGACCAGCCCATCGGGTCAGCCGACGGAACGCCGCGCTCGACGAGCGACGAGCCAGCGGCGGCCGAACCGTGATCTCGCTCTCCGGGAGGTGCCTCGACGTGACCACGACGTCGGCATCGCCCGCCTCGATCAGCTCGAAGCACTTGCGGATCGCGTCCGGTGCCGCTGCGAGATCGGCGTCGGTGAAGGCGATGGTGCGACCGTTTGCGTTCGCGATGCCAGCGGAGATCGCGGCGCCCTTCCCGCCGTTGCGCTCGAGTCGCACCACCTGACCCGGCAGGCCGTGCTCCGCGAGCCCACGAGACGCGATGGCCGCGGTGCCGTCGGTGGACCCGTCGTCCACCAGCACGAGTTCGCAGTCGCCGAGGTCGTGCCACGACCTCGCGAGCTCCGCCAGCGTGCCCTCGATGCGCGCCGACTCCTGGTGCATGGGGATCACGAGCGTGCGTGGCACGACGGGAGGCACGGGTTGCGGATCGTACACTCGGCCCTTCCCCCTTCTGAGGAGCTCGATGGACCGCACGACCGACTTCGCTTCGATCTGGGCTGCTGTGGCAGGCGTCGAGGGATGGCTCACGGAGGCGCAGGCCCGGCGCCTCCACGACGCAGCGCGCCGGCTCTCCGCCGGGCAGAAGATCGTCGAGATCGGTAGCTATCGGGGTCGGTCGGCCATCGTGCTCGCGCTGTCGGCGCCCGAGGGTGTCGAGGTGGTCGCGATCGATCCCCACGCGGGCAACGACCGCGGGCCGCGGGAGATCCACGGCACCGCCGACGAAGGCCAGGGCGACAACGACGTCTTCTGGGCCAACCTGCGCGCCGCGGGAGTTGCCGACCGGGTGCGCCACGTCCGGAAGATGTCGACCGACGCGCATGGCGACGTCGACGGCGAGATCGAGCTCCTCTACATCGACGGCGCCCACCGCTACGCGCCGGCGCTCGACGACATCCTGACGTGGGGCGCTCGAGTGCCCCCGGGCGGGACGATGCTCATCCACGACTCGTTCAACTCGGTGGGCGTGACGGCCGCGCAGCTGCGTTCGCTCGTGTTCAGCGGCCGGTTCCGTTACGTCGGCCGGTCGACGTCGATGTCGGAATACCGCCGAGAAGATCTCGGAGGCGCCGACCGCGCGAAGAACGCGGGGAAGCAGCTCGCGCAGCTCGGCTACTTCGCGCAGAGCGTCGCCATCAAGGTCGCTCTCGTGGCGAAGCAGCCCAAGGTGGCGGCCGCCCTGGGACACCGGGGCGACGCCCCGTGGCCGTACTGACCGCCTAGCAGCGGCCGGCCGGGAGCAGGATCTGGTAGCGGCCGAGCTCGGCCAGCACACAGAACCGCTCCGCCACGACCCTCACCGGCGCCTCCGGACCGGGTCGGCGTGACGTGTTCGGCTCGTCCCAGTTGTCGTATTCCTTCGACAGGATCAGCACGTCGGCACGGGCGATGTCGTCCGCCAGGTGCGAGTCGTCGGCGTTCGCGATGCCGGGATTCGACTCGAGGAAGAAGCTGACCGGGCGGAACCGCTCTCCGAGCAGGAAGTAGAGGAACGAGTCGCTGTAGTTCGCGAGTCGAAGGTCTTGCGGACCGACGAACAGCTTCCCTCCACCCCGATCGACCGTCTCCATCCGCCCGAGCAGCGCCGTGGCGTCGGGCGCGAGCGGGTCGATCACCGGGAACGACCGCCCGTCGATGCCGACCGTCGCCGTCTGCACCCGCCCGACGGCACGGCCGACGGTGGTGCCGGCGAGGCGCCCAGCGTAGAACGGCACCGCGAGGAGCAGCGCCACCATGCTCAACACGAGCGCCTCGGTGGCCGTGGCCGACCGGGGGAACTTCGCGTCGAGCAGGTGCACCACGGCGGCGAACGCCAGCGGCGCGAGGGGGAGCACGACGCAGGCGACGAAGCGCACGTGGGTCGCGTCTGCTCGCTGCAACATCTGCGACGCGGTTCCCACGCCGATCGCTGCGATGCAGGCGAGCCAAGTGGCGTCGCGCGACGCCCGTCGCCGCACCCACGCCCACACCGCGAACGCGACCGTCGCGACGATGGCGAACACGGTCATCCAGAAGAAGAGGCGCAACTGCAGCACCCGCGCGTGATCCGGCAGGATCGGGCTCGGCGTGGGCTCCGGCGCGCTGAGGTCGAGCCACGCGGTGAGGTCGCGCGCCGGTGGCGGCATCGGCAGCGCGCGACCGTCGCGCAGCCGGAAGAGCGAGTCGGTGATCATGCCCCGCCACATGTCGTCGAACCCGGCCATCGCGAGGTGGACGAGATACGGCACCGCAGCAGTGGCGACCCCGCCGACGAGCCCGCGCAGCCGCTGCGCGGGCGTGAGACGCGTCCAGACGACCGCGAGCACGAGCCCCACAGCCAGCACGAGGTCGGCGCGGAAGAGCAAGGCGAGACCCGCTGCCGCGCCGGCGCCCGCCGCGAGGTGCAGGTTCGCTGGGCGGTCGATGGCGGACAGCGCGAGCGCCACCGCGAGCAACAGGAGCGCGAGCCCTGCCGTCCACGAATACGCGTGCACGCCGAACGGCACCATGATCCAGCCGGCCGCCGCCGCGGCGAGCGCAGCGGGAACACGCCCGAGCCGGCGCCCGAGCGCGAACACCGAGCCGACCAGGAGCGCGAAGTAGACGACGCCGACCGCGCGTTCGACATCGACGCTGCGGCCGCCGACGGCGAAGGCCGCCGCGACGGCCCAGACGTCGGCCGGGCCGTAGAAGTGTTCGAAGTCCTCGTGCGGCACCTTGCCCTCGAGCACGAGCTCCGCCGCGATCAGCAGCTTCCCCTCCTCCATCGGCGCGCCCGGCTGGCGGAACGCTCCGGCGACCGGAAGGGCGAGCGCCACGACGGCGAACGTCGCGGCGACCGCGGTTCGGAGGTCGAATCGGAGTGAACCGCTCACCTGGTGCGTCGGCGGAAGATCCGGTCGCGGATGCCCCACAGCGTGACGAGCGCGAGCTCCTCGAACGCGACCCGCAGGCTGAGCTTCGAGTGACCGCGCACGCGGTCCGTGAAGATGATCGGGATCTCGACGATCCGACCACCGGCGCGGTGGACGCGGTACGCGCACTCGATCTGGAAGCCGTAACCGGTCGCCCTCGTCGTCGTCACACCGATGTCCTCGAGCGTGGTGCGCCAGAACGCGCGGAAGCCCGCGGTCGCATCGTTGACCGGCAGGCCGAGCACGCCACTCGCGTAGCGGTTGCCGTACTTCGACAGCGCGCGCCGGTGCGCTGGCCAGTGGGGCACGGAGCCGCAAGGCACGTATCGCGAGCCGATCGTCATCGCGGCGCCGTCTTCCAGCGCCTCGATCATCGCCGGCAGCGCAGCAGGGTCGTGCGACAGGTCGGCGTCCATCTGGCAGATCACGTCGTAGCCAGCCGGCATGACCACCCTGAACGCGCTGCGGTAGGCCGCGCCGAGACCGCCCTTGGTCGGGTTGACCAGCACGTCGATCTGCCCGAGTTCCTCCGCCACACGCTTGGCGACGTCTGCGGTGCCGTCAGGGCTGCTGTCGTCGACGACGAGGATGTCGGCATCGGGCAACGCGGCTCGTGTCCGGCTCAACGCCTCGGCGAGGTTTTCGGCCTCGTTGTAGGTAGGGATGCACACGACGACGCGGCGCGGGCCGGCGGCGCGCGGGGCGGACGCTGCGGACATCAGGGCGCAGATGCTACTGACGTGCGATGACCGGTAGCTTCTACCGGTCGTGGCCGGTGATGCCGAGAAGAACGGCGCCAAGAGGGTCGGCATCCTCGTCGTCGCGTACAACGCCGCGTCCACGCTGGTCGACGTCCTCGACCGCATCCCACCCGACGTGCGGCCGCGCATCTCCAAGGTGCTCGTCGGCGACGACCACAGCCAGGACGACACCTACGGCATCGGCGTCGACTACCGCGACCGGAACACCGACCTGCCCCTGACGGTCGTGCGCCACGAGCGCAACCTCGGTTACGGCGGCAACCAGAAGGTGGGCTACCGCTGGGCCATCGAGCAGGGGCTCGACATCGTGGTCCTCCTGCACGGCGACGGGCAGTACGCGCCGGAGTGCATGGCCGAGCTGATCGGCCCGCTCGAGCGCGACGAGTGCGACGCGGTGCTCGGCTCGCGGATGATGACGCGAGGCGCGGCGTTGCGAGGCGGCATGCCGCTGTACAAGTACGTCGGCAACCGCATCCTCACCGCGTGGGAGAACGCGATGGCCGGCACGTCTCTGACCGAGTGGCACTCGGGGTACCGCGCGTACTCGGTCGCCGCCCTCGCCGACATCGACTTCGAGGCGAACTCCGACGGCTTCGACTTCGACACCCAGATCCTCCTGCAGCTGCATCACGCGGGGAAGCAGATCGTCGAGGTGCCGATCCCGACCTACTACGGGGACGAGATCTGTCACGTGAACGGTCTCGCGTACGCCCGTGACGTCGCGCTCCACACGCTGCGGTACCGGCTGCAGCGAATGGGCTTTGCCAGCGACGCCGCAGCCGGCATCGGGGTCACCGACGACTACGAGCTGAAGACGTCGCCCGGCTCGTCGCACAGCCGGCTGCTCGACTGGCTCGGCGGGCGCGAGCCTGCACGGGTGCTCGACCTCGGTTGCGCCGACGGCTGGCTCGCCGAGCGGGGTCGCAAGCTCGGACACGAGGTGGTCGGCGTCGACATCGAGGAACGGCCCGGCATCGGCGATCGCACCGACCGGTTCGTGCGCGCCGATCTCGACCACGGGATCCCCGCAGAGGCGGGCCGCGAGTTCGACATCGTGCTCGCGGCCGATGTGCTCGAGCACGTGCGCGATCCGGAGCGGCTGCTGCGTGAGGCTCGTGAACTGATCGCGCCCGGCGGTGTCGTCCTCACGAGCGTCCCGAACTTCGGCCACTGGTACCCGCGGGCGCGCGTGCTCTCGGGCCGGTTCGACTACGACCACCGCGGGATCCTCGACCGCGGGCACGTCCGCTTCTTCACCCGACGCAGCTTCGAGCAGCTCGTGGTCCGCGCCGGCTTCGACGTGGTCGTGCGAGACGCGGTCGGGACGCCGTTCGAGGTCATCAACCGAGGTGGATCGCCGCAGCGGGGCCGGCTCGTGCGCATCGCCGAAGCCGTCGACCGTATCGGCGTCGCGGCCCGCCCGACGGTCTTCGGCTACCAGTTCCTCTACGAGCTGCGGCCGTCCTCGAGCGCCACCAGCGCGTCGCACACCGGCGTCTGAACCGGCAGCGACAGCACGTTCGAGCTCTCCTCGAGCGGACGCCCCGCGTCCGGCCCGACGAGGAAGTCGTCGAGGAGGAGCTCGCCGTTCCGTCGCACCTCCACGAACCCGAGGAGGCGGTCGGCGACCACGTGGAGCACCACGTCGTCGTCGTAGCTCAACGCGAACGGGCGGCTCCGGCGATCGCCGTGGACCACGACCGCTTCCCTGCCCCGCCGCTCGACGGCGACCCCCGCCACGAGGCGGATGCCTCCGGCAGGGACGACGACCCGGAGCTCGTACGCGCCGACGGCGGGAGTTCGCTCCACCGGCTGCCAAGCCGTCCCGTCGCTCCGGTAGAGACCGTCGCACGCGCCGACGACGACGAACGTGCGATCCGGCGCCACCTCGTCGGGGAGCGAGTCCGCAGCGCGCACGACCGTCGGGCCGGCCCCGAGCGTAGGGAGATCGAGTTGCCGCGCCGCGAGGTCCGCTCGGAGCGACGGCCTCGTCAGGAACCCGTAGTGCTGCTGGAACTGGATGGTGAGCGCGGCGGTGATCGCAGTGGACGCGAGAGCCAGGGCCACTCCGGCGACGACGGCCGCGATCGCTCGCCCGGGCGCGCGCCGCGAGAGTCGTCCGGCGACCGCGGGGATCGCCGGCGCGCCCGCGACGAGGAGCAGAGGCACCGCGTCTGCCGTGTACCGCTGGGCGATGAACCCGATCGAGAGGGTGACGACGAGGCACGTCGCGCAGCCGGCAACGGCGGCGACGAAGCCGGCGTCTCGCACTCGGCGCCGGCGCGCGAGCACGACGCCGCCCACGAGCGCGGCGGTTGCGAGGAGGGGCATTGACGCCGGCACGCTCGACGCCACGTCGATCTGGTCCATCACGACGTCGCCGACCACCACCGCCGGCTCGGGGAAATCGATCCACGGGAACGACGCGTCGAGCCCAAGCGCGTCGGGCCGGACGTAGTGGAGCGCCGTTGTCGGAAGGAAGTGCGGGCCCTGGATGGTGCCGTGGTTCGCGTCGAGGACCTCTTGTCGATGCTCGTCGACCATGCTCACGATGTGCCGGTCGTACGGCAACGTGAACAACGTGCCGAAGCGGGCGGAGTTCACCGCTGCGTACGCGGCGAACGGCACGAGCAGCGCCGCCGCGAGTGCGGTCGCCCCCATCACCGCTCGGGCATCGCGGCGTCTGAGCCCCGCGATGGCGTCGCCGAGCAGCATGAACCCGAGCGCGGCGGCAGGCGCCGCTCCGACCGAGGCCCGAGCGAGCAGCGCCGCGGTGATCGCGACGATCGCGACGACGAACCGCACGGCGGTCCGGCGATCGCGGTAGGCGAAGACCGCGCACAACGCGACCAGCGCCAGCGCGACGCCCCAGGCGATCGCCTCGTGGAAGACGCTCGGCCGTGACGCGAGGTAGGTGACGGCCGACCCCGCACCGAGAGCGAAGATCCACGTGGCGGTGAGCACCTCATCGACTCCACCGAAAGGCCGATCAGGTGCGACTGCGCAGCGGGCGCGCCAACCGATGACGGCCGCCGCCACGAGCGTCACCACCCACGCGGCGAGCAGCGCCGCACGAGACAGCCGGCCATCCATCCCGTCGACGAGCGCGACGATCGGGATCCGCAGAACGGCAGGGACCGGACCGAAGTACGTGTAGGTCTTGCCGTCGATCAGGAAACCCTCGATCTTGATGACGTCCGGCGGCACGTCCCACCGGCCGTCGAGTAGCGACCGCGCCTGCGCGTCGAAGACGTCGCCAAGCGGCTCGTAACCGAAGAACCGACCGCCCGAGAGGAGCAGTGCGATCTCGACGGCGAGCGCCAGCGCGGCACCGATGACCGCTCCGCGGGCGTAGCGCCTCACCGGCACCGGCGGTAGTACGAGACGCCGTCCTGCTCGACGACGAGGCAGAACCGGTCGCGCAGCACCCGCGCCGCCGCGCCGTCTCCCTTGTCGTTCGACGAGTTGGGCTCGACCCAGTTGTCCCAGGTGTTCGTGAGGAGCACGACGTCGGCGGACGCGAGGTCGTCGGCGAGTCCGGATCCCTTCGTGTCCGCCACGCCCGGATCCATCTCGATGTAGTACGTGGCCGGCACCAGGTCGGGAAACAGGTGGTAGAGCCACGCATCGACGTACGGCGTGCGGGTGAGGTCCGCCGGCCCGACGAACAGCCGGTCACCGGGCTCCGTGTCGGACTCGACGAGGGGCGCGATCGCCTCCACCGCGTCGGCGACGTCCTGCCGCCCGACGTAGAAGTTGCGGCCGCCGTGCTCCACCTCGATCGACGTCCGCTCCCGACCGAGCGACTGCAACGCGAGTTCGGCGTACGGCCGCAAGGTGAAGGCAGGGAACGCCACGGCGGCGAGACCGGCCAGCACCACGACGCCGACGGCGCTCCTCGCGATCGACGGCAGCCGTGCCGGTAGCAGCTCGAACAACGCGATCGGCAGGACCGCGAGCGTGAAGCAGCTGACCCACGCCAGGTGGGTCGAGTCGGGACGCTGCACCGCCTGCGGAAGGATCCCCACCGCCAGAGCCGCCATCACGACGAGCCGCCTGCTGCGGATCGAGCTGCCGTCCCGTCGCATCGCGACGGCTGCGGCCACGACGACGAGCACCGTCGCCACGAGGATCGCGAGGAACCACGTCCGGAGCTGGATCGGGATCGTGAAGGGCGCTGGCCACGAAAGCACGTCGAGCTCGGCGATCCGCTGCAGGTAGCCGTCGAGCGTGTCGGACGACGGCGGGACGGGCAGGTGCCGGCCCGGCCGCAACCGCAGCACCGGGTCGACGAACATCCCCTCGAAGGCGTTGCCGACGCCTGCCATCGCGACATGGACGAGCATCGGCGCGGAGCCAACGGCCGCGCCGATGAGCACGCGTGGCAGCAGGCCCGATCGCCGCAGCGCCCGGAACCCGACGAGCGACGCGAGGAGCACCGCCCCGGCCAGGTCGGGCCGGTAGAGCAGGGCGAACCCGACCAGGACGCCTCCGCCGATCGCTCGCCTCGCACGGTCGCGCTCCACCGCGATGGTGATCTGCAACGTCCCCCAGAGGAGCAGCGCGAGGCCTCCCATCCATGCGAGCGCGACGAGCCCGATCGGCGTGATGGCGAACACGGCGGACGTCACGCCCGCGACCCCAGCTAGCACCCCTCCCCATGGCGCCGCCCAGCCACGGGTGGCGAGCGCGACCCCCAGCGATTGCACCGCGCCCACCGCCCGCTCGACGACGAGCCTGGTGCCGAAGATCGCGAACGCGAGCGCGAGCACCCACAGGCTGCCGGGGCCGTAGAGGTGGAGGAAGTCGCGGTTCGGGATGTCGCCGCGGAGGACCCGCTCGGGGAAGACGAGCATGAACCCCTCCTCCATCGCTCCTCCGACGTCGACGACCGCGCCGACCAGTGGGATCGCGAAGGACACGACCACGGCCGCGAACGACAGGCGTCGAGCGATCGCGGAGGTCATCGCACGCCTCCGGCGATCGCACGCTCGGCGCCACGACCGACCGCCACGCCGCCGAGGACGACGAGCGCGACCTCTGCGGGGACGCGAAACCGGATCACGCCGTAGGCATAGACGGCCGTGACGGTGACGACGACGATGGTCGAGAGGTACGGCCACAACGGCACGCGTTGTCGCCTCAGGAGGAACGCGCCCACGACCGCCGTCGGCACGAGCGCGACGTACGCGATCTGACCCGCGCGCGCCACGTGCAGGTTGCGTCCTTCGACGGTGCTGAGCTCCACGTTCTGTCCCGGGCGGTACAGGTCCCACACCCGGCCGACGCGCGCAGCCGCCACGACGGGGGCGCGGTCGATGTTGTCGCGCACGAACCGGAGTCCCTCGTTGCGCCAGAACCGAGCCCGGGCCGCCTCGTCGAGGTCCGCGGGCGGCACCGGCTGGTAGCACTCGACGGCCCAGAACCCGAGGAGCCGCCCGTCCCACGTGAGGTCGCAGTTCGCGTTGCGGATGACTTCATCCCCGTTTGCGGAGAGCAGCACCGGGACGTCGAAGGTGACGAGGTTGCGGATCGTCCACGGGGCGATCACCGCCGCAGCCGCCGCGCCCACGACGGCGACCCGGCGGAGCCGCATCGCCCACACGATGTCGCCGCGAAGCGCGAGCCAGCCGGCGAGCAGGGGCACGAACAGCAGCGCCTCACCACGCACCAACGTCGCCGCGCCGATCGACGCTCCGAGCGCGACGAGGCTCCACACGTCGTCTCGACGTCTCGCGACGTCCGCGATCAGGAGCACCGCGGCGACGGTCATCCCGAACAGCGCCTCGGGCATGAGCGCGCCGTCGATGATCCAGAGGTTCGGGTGCGCGGCCGCGAGCAGCGCCGCGCCGACCCCACCTGAAGGGCCGGCGAGGCGGAAGCCGAGCGCGCCGACCAACGCCACCGTGATCGCGCCTGCCAGGGCGCTCATCACCTTGTGGGCGAAGACCGTGTCGAAGCCGGCGACCGACGCCGCAGCGAGCCACACCGTGAACCCCGGTGGGTGGATCGCGGACGGCACGATCTCGCCCGCCTCCTGCCACCGGAACGGCTCGGCGAACCCGTGGCCGTCGGCGAGGAGGTTCGCCTGCAGGTGGTAGTAGAGCGGATCGCCTCCGCCTGGCTCCCGCGTCGCGACCTCGGCGACGACCCAGATCCGGAAGGCGAACGCAGCGAGCGCAATGGCTGCGACGGCCAGCGCCGTTCGGCGAGCCGTCGGATGTGGGCTCCTCACGTCAGTCGGGCGCGGAGCCTGCCGGCCAGTCTCGTGATCGCGATGGCTGCGGCGACAGCGAGAGCCGGTTCCGCACCGGCCCGGAAGCGGACGTTGCCGTAGGTGAGGGCAGCCGACACGGTGACCGCGACGAGCGGACCGGCCAGGAGCATTGCCATCACCGGCCGGCGGACCCTTCCGATGGCTATGCGCGCGATCCCGACGATCGCCAGCAACGACGTGAACCATCCGGCGACGATCCCCCACCGCTCCCATCGCGCCGACTTCCCCTCGAGTCCGGCGAGGAACGCCAGCTGATCGACGTCCCACGCACCCCACACGCGCAGCACACGCGCGCCGACGACAGACGGAAGGCGCCCGAGGTTGTCACCGATGTACGAGAGACCCCGGTCCATGTGCGAGCGTGCGACCGCGGCTTCACCGCTCGCCACGAGATCCTCGGTGGAGTACCCCTCGAAGCACCCGGGGCCGAAGCGCCAGTACCCGAGCAGCGACCCGTCGTAGGTGTCGTCGCAGTTGGCTCCGGCGATCACCGTCGCGGTGTTCGTCGACAGTCCGACGTTCGCGTCGAGCCTGCTCGCGTTGCGCACGCCCCAGGGCGCGGCGATCACGACCACCCCCGCCACAACCGCCGCGCCATGGACTGCAGCGGCGCGACCGCCCTGGCGCCGGAACGTCGCCGCGACCACCACGGGCACGCCGACGAGGGGGACGAGCAGCAACGCATCTGCGCGCACCAGCGCGGCCGCGCCGATGATCGCGCCGACGCCGGCGGCCGCGAGTGGCCCCGGCCGGTCGACATGGGAAGCGGCGGCGAGGAGCAGCGCCGCAGCGGCGACCACCGCAAGACCTTCGGTGAGCAACGCGGTGTCGTGCTGGACGACCAGGGGCGACGCCGCGAGCAACGCGCTGGCGACCAGTCCGGCAAGGCTGGACGCGATCCGGCGGCCGGCGAATCCGGTCAGGGCGATCGAGAGACCACCGAGCACCGCGCCGAGGTAGCGCTGGCCCCACGTGGTGTCGACCCCTGCGCGGGTGGCAACCGAGAGCACGAAGGGGTATGCCGGCCCGTACTCGGCGGTCGGGATGATCCGCCCCTCGACGCGGTCGTACGGGCGCACGTACCCGTCGCCTCCGGCGAGTCCCTCGGCCAAGAGGTGATAGGCCATCGCATCACCCGGCTCGGGTAGCGGCTTCGCCGCCGCGGCCAGGAACCCGACCCGTAGCCCCACCCCGACGAGCACGATCGTGACGAGCACGATCGTGAAGCGGCGCGCGGTCACGTCCGGCTCGCAGGCACGGCAGAGCCCGTGCCGCTCGGTCCGACGGGGATGGGCGACGCGGTACGACCCGGGCCGAGGTCCTTCAGGCGAAGCACCGGCTTCTCGACGACGACGTAGCTGATCGTGGCCGCCGCGGTGGCGCCGACGACGACGAACAGCAGGGTTTCGCCGAAGCGCCCCGAGAACTCCGGCGTACCGGTGACGCGCTGGAACCGGTCGATGAAGAACTGGTGCCACAGGTAGACGCCGTACGACACGAGTCCGAGCGATCGTGCGACGCGGGTGCGGAGGAACCAGCGGACCGCCCCGCCCCGATCGCGCTGCGGGCCGAACGCCGCGGGCAGCACGAGGAACAGGCCCCACAAGCCGTAGGTGACCTGACGGCCGACGACCTCGCCCACCGAGTAGTCGAGCGAAGACGTCGGCAGGTCGATCACGAACGCCGCGGCCGACAGCGACGCGAACGCCAGCATCCAGCTCACGAAGGGGAACCACGCGTTCGCCGTGAACGCCGTCCACGCCGGCCACACCGAGCCACCCTCTGCCGCCTGCTGCGCCGATGCGGCACTGACGACGGCGAGCAGCATGCCGAGGCCGAACTGGTCGAGGTAGCCCGGCAGCCATGTCGCCATGGTCGCTGCGTTCGCACCGGCGTGTTCGTACACCTGCCACCGGTAGATCAGCGACGCCACGATCAAGACGCCGACGAACGCCAGCTGCGGTCCGATTCGGCGGTCCGTCCTCCGGCCGATCGCCGAGGCCACGACGGCCAGCAGCGGCAGCACGACGTAGAACGAGATCTCCGTGCCGAGGCTCCACGCCTGGCTGATCGGTCCACTGACGACCGTGTCGGGGTCGTAGATGTGGACGAGTCCGAGGTGCATCAGCGCGTCGCCCACGCCCGCCCACGGCTTCGCCGAGAAGACCAGCACCATCGTCAAGGCTGCAGCCCAGTAGGCGGGGAAGATCCGCAGACCCCGGCGCCAGAAGTAGGCCCGGATACCGCCGATCGTGTCACCTCGCAGCGCAGCAGCGACGAACGGGCGATAGAGCAGGAACCCCGAGATCACGAAGAAGATCGCAACACCGCTGTCGAGGCGCGCGAAGTAGGAGCCGCCGACGACGCGGTTGGCGGTCGTGACGAACGAGACGTGGGTGACGAGCACGGCGAAGGCCGCGATGGCGCGCAACCCGTCGATGCACGGGAACCGTTCGGTCACCGGTGCGCTTGCGGCGTCACGCCAGGGGCCGACGGTCGGCGCGCCAGCGGCCAACGGCCCGATCAGCTGCGCTTCGGCAGCACCGGCGCGTCGCGCCCGGTGCCGAGACGACCCGTCTCCGCCGACGGGCCCTCCTCGTGGTACTCCTCCTCGACGTTCACCGACCAGACGTCGTGGTGCGTCCCCGTGAGGATGTTCTCGACCGTGAGCATCGCGGTGTACATCGAGTGGTCCTGGTTGTTGTAGCGGTGCATCCCGTTTCGGCCGACCGGGTGGACGTTCGGCGTGTTGGTCTCCACCCACTTCCGCAGCGTCTCGACGCGGTCGGTGTAGCCCTCGTCGTAGGTGGGGTACGCCTTCGGCACCCGCACCACGTGGCCGAGCTCGACCCTCGCCGGATCGACCAGCCCCAGGAACGCGATCTCGCGCTTCGCGAGCTCGATGAGGTCGTCGTCCGACATGGTCCACATGTCGTCGCCCTCGAACACGAAGTACTCGAGGCCGAGGCAGGTGCGCCCTTCCTTCACCATGAACGGCGACCACGACCCGTAGTTCTGGATGCGGCCGACCTTCACCTCCGGAGCGTGGATGTAGATCCAGTTGTCTGGGAAGGCGAACTCCTCCGGCACGACCAGCGCGACCGACAGGAAGTCGCGGTAGGAGATGTCGTTCGCGGCCTCGACCACCTCCGGCGGCGGCGCGGGATCCATCCCCCTCACCAGCTTCGTGAACGGCATCGACGAGATGACGTCGGTGCACGGGAACGTCGTCTCCGACCCGTCGCCGAGCTCGGCCACCACCTCGTATGCCCGGCCGCTGCGGTGGCGGATCTTCCGGACCTTGGTCTCCATGTGGACCGTGGAGCCGGCGGCGACGACCTTGTCGCGACAGACCTCCCACATCATCCCGGGCCCGTACTTCGGGTACTGGAACTCCTCGATCAGGGAGGTGATCTCCTTCTGGTTCCGCTTCGGGAGGATGGCGTTGATGATCGCCTTCTTGAGGTCGAGGTTCTTGATCCGCTGCGCGGCGAAGTCGGCCTCGAGCTCGTCGGCGGGGATGCCCCAGACCTTCTCGGTGTAGCTCTTGAAGAAGTGCTGGTAGAGCCGCTTGCCGAAGCGGGCCGTCACCCAGCCCTCGAACTTGTCCTGGTTCTTCGGGGGGCGGATCTGCGCGTAGACGTACGACAGCACGCACAGCGCGGCCTCGATCGGACCGAGGTTCCTCAGCGCGTTCGACGCCTTCAGCGGGTAGTCGTAGTACTTGCCCCGATAGAAGATGCGGCTCATCCTCGGGCGCATCAGGAAGTCGTCGTCGGGGAGGATCTCGTGCCAGAGCGCCTCGACCTCAGCGACCTTGGTGAAGAAGCGGTGGCCGCCGATGTCGAAGCGCCACCCGTCGCGTTCGACGGTCCGGCTGATGCCGCCCACCTGGTCGGTGCTTTCGAGGACCGTCGACGTGACGCCTTCCTTGGCCAGCTGGAACGCAGCGGTGAGACCGGCTGGCCCGGCCCCGATGATGACGATCTGGTGCTCGGGCATGCGGCCGTCGATCGTACCGACGACGGCTGCGGAACCTTCAATGCTGAGGAACCCTCAGGGCATCCTCAGGGCACGTACGCGCCGAGGAACGCGAGGGTCGCGTAGATCACGAACCCCACACCGCACAACGGGAGCACCACCTTCTCCGTCCACTTCGCCCGCAGCAGATCGGCGGCCGCGAGCACGAACGGGAACGCCGAGAGGCCGTACCGCTCGAGGGAGTCGAGGTTCTCGGCCGACAGCGCGGTAGCGAGGATGAGCCCGGCGAAGAGCCCGTACGACACGGGCCACCGGCGGAAGAGGACGACGAGCAGGAAGAGGAACCCGAGCGCCCACGGCAGGTGCAGCCCCGAGCCGAGGTCGGTGCCGCCGGCGAGCTGGCGGCCCGCCTCGATCAGGCGCAGCACCGGGTTCTCGAAGTCGCCTCGCCGGTCGCCCGTCTGTTGCACCGTGAACGGGCGCGTGAAGTCGCCGTACGCGACGAACGCCCAGGCCAGGTACGACAGCAGTCCGAGACCTGGTGCGACCGCGCTGGTGAGACGGAGCAGTCGCTCCTTCGTCCCGCGCGCGCGACGGAAGCCACGGAGCGCCTCGATGGTCGCCGGCACGACGAGCAGGACGCCGAGAGGGCGGCTGAGCCCGCACAGGAAGCCGGCGACGATCGCCCACCCGAAGCGCTCCGTGCGCAGCGCGTAGAACGTGGCGATCCCGAAGAGGACGAAGAGCGCTTCGGCGTAGCCCATGGTGAACACGAACGCCGGTGGCAGCAGGGCGAGCAGCCAAGCCGAACGACCGGCGAGGTCGTCGTCGCCACGCTCGTGGCGGGCGAGGCGCTCGAGCAGGAACCCGGCCGCAAGGGCAGCGAGGTTCACGATGAGGAGGACACCGCCGCGCGCGCCGAACACCGGACGGACGATGCGCCCGAGCACGGGCAGGAGCGGGAAGAAGCGCATCGACTCCCACGGCAGGTGCGAGTACCCCGACTTCACGATGCGGACGTACCAGACGGCGTCCCAGCCGATGAGACCCGATGCAGGGCGCCCCGCGGGGTCGGCCGCGCCGAGCTGGTTGACGAGGAACCGCGAGAAGGCCAGGGCGGCCACCACGGCGATGCGGGCCGTCAGCCATCCGAGGAACGGCGCGGAGGTCGCGACCGAGAGGATCGACTGCACGTCGATCCGGCCGCGGAGCGACCGCCGAGGGCGACGCCCGGACCCGCGACCGGATCCGCCTTCGGGCGGCTTGGGCGTGCGCCGTCCCTCCGATCGCGGAAGACGGATGGTCGTGCTCACGTACGGCTCACGGCGCGCTCGCGGGGTGGTACCAGAGCGCTTGACGCTCGAAGTAGTCGGTGTCGGGATCGAGCAACTGGCGGTTCCCGGGCCGGGCGTTTCCCAGCGCGTCGTTCACCCGCTCGCAGCTCTTCTCGAGCGTCCGGTAGCCCGGCATCCAGACATAGAAGATGTTCTTCCCCTTCGCCCGCTCGAGCACCGCAGCGGCGAACGCGGCTGGATCGGCGGCCCGCATCCGCTCGCCGTAATCGACCCAGTTCACGAGGCGGGGGTCGGCGAGGTCGGGGAACGTGTAGTGCTCGAACCCCTCGGGCAGCGCTCGGTGGACGTCGGGGCCCAGTTGGTCCGGGCAGTAGACGACCACGTCGCCCGGCGCTGCGCCGGCCTGTTCCATCGCGTGGATCACCTGCTCGGCTTGGGTGCGGCGTGCCGCCACGGCGTTGCGGGCCCCGCCCGCGAGGCCGAGGAGCGACGCCACGGCGAGCACGACGGCGACCAGCCTGCGGTCGGCGAAGCTCCGCAGGCCGTACGCGGCGACGAGGATGACGAGAGGGAACGCGATCGACGTGTAGCGGCTGGCCCAGGCGCTGTCGGTGGCGAAACCGACGAGCACCCCGACGAGCAGCGCAGTCGCCGCCACCGCGAAGTCGGCTCGCACGCCGGCCACCGTGCGCAGGTCGAGCTCGATCCGCCGGGAGTCGATCGCCCGCCCGAGGAGCGCCAGCACCGCGAGACCGGCCAGGACCGCGGCGAGCGCCTGGCCCTCGGGCTTGGGCCCACCGCCGAAGTCGACGAGGGTGGTGAACGCGACCTCGACCGGCCCCGGCGGCACGCCCCAGGGCGTCCCGGTGTGGCGCATCTGTGACAGGAAGGTCGGCAGCCACGGCGCGAACAGGACGACCGACCCGACGCCGATCGCTCCGGCTGCCCGCAGCGCCACCGGGCGCTTGTCGGGCCGGCGCCACGCGGTCACGAGGAGGGCGAGGCCGGTGGCTCCGACGAGGTAGAAGCTCCAGTAGTGGGTCAGCAGGAGGAGACCTGCGATGGCGCCGGAGGCGATCGTCCACCCGATCCGTGGGCGCCGGTCATCGAGCACGTTCACGAGGGCGATCCACCCGGCGGACGCCAGCAGCGCGACGAGGCTGTACATGCGGGCCTCGGTGGCGTAGCGGATCGCGAACGGAGACGTCGCGAGCAGCACGAGGGCCGCGATCCCGACCACGGCTCCGCCCCGGCGGCGGCCCATCATGAACGCGAGGGGCAACGTCGCGGCGCTGAAGAGCGCCGACAGGAGACGGACGGCGACATCCGAGGTCCCGAAGGCGTTCATCCAGCCCGCGAGCAGCACGTAGTACAGCGGCGGCGCACCGTCCTGCTCGAGCGCGCCGCGGAGGTCGCCGAGGCCGACACTCGAGATGTTGACCGTGAGCGCCTCGTCGAGCCACATGGGCGTCGACGTCCACGTGCGCAAGGCGAGCCCGGCGGCGACCACGGTGGCGATGGCGACGCGTGCCACGGCCGACCGATCGCGAACCGGCGGCCCGCCGGCGGAGGCGTCCGCATCGGCGTCGTGGCGCGATGAGGTGGCGGCGACGGACACGGACATGCGGGATACGACGCTACACAGCGGTACCCTGCTCTCAGCGCAGGGGAGCTCGCCGCGGCGGGCTGAGAGGCAGGGCGCGAGCGGCCCTCGACCCTCCGACGAGGAGAAGCCGGCCGGTAATTCGGGCGGAAGGAGGCGCAAATGGACGATTCGTTGGTGATCGCGGGCCGTGAGTTCGGGTCGCGCCTGTTCCTCGGGACCGGCAAGTTCCCGTCGAACGACGCGCTCCGCGACGCGATCGTCGCGAGCGGCACGGAGATGGTGACCGTGGCGCTTCGCCGCGTCGACCTGGCTGCGGAGGAGGACGTGCTCGACGCGATCGACACCTCGTCGGTGCTCCTCCTCACGAACACGTCGGGCGCGGTCGACGCCGATGAGGCGATCCGGCTGGCCCGTCTGGCTCGCGCCGCCGGTCTGCCGGAGTGGATCAAGCTCGAGGTGACGCCCGACCCGCGCTGGTTGCTGCCTGATCCGATCGAGACGCTCAAGGCAGCGGAGGTGCTCGTCGCCGAGGGCTTCACCGTCCTGCCGTACGTGAACGCCGACCCGGTGCTGTGCAAGCGCCTCGAGGAAGTCGGGTGCGCCACCGTGATGCCGCTCGGCGCCTGGATCGGGTCGAACCAGGGCCTGCGAACGAGGGCTGCGCTCGAGATCATCGTCGAGCAGTCGCTGGTGCCGGTCGTGGTCGACGCCGGCCTCGGTGCCCCCTCCCACGCGGCGGAGGCGATGGAGCTCGGAGCCGACGCCGTGCTCGTCAACACCGCGATCAGCATCGCGGGCGATCCGGCCGGGATGGCCCGCGCCTTCAAGCTCGGCGTCGAGGCGGGGCGCCTCGCGTTTCGGTCGGGCCTCGCCGCGTCGAGGCGCGAGGCGGCGGCATCGTCGCCGCTCACCGGCTTCCTCTCCTCGTGACCTTCACTCCGATCGAGCTCGAGTCGCGACCCGAAGGGGTCCCCGACGGCACCGCGGCCGCCGACCTCCTCGCAACCGACCTCCACGCGCTGCGTGCCCTCGTCGACCGGGCGACCGACGCCGACGTCGAGCGCTCCCTCCGCCGCCAGCGCCGCACGCTCGACGACTTCGCCGTCCTCCTGTCGCCTGCCGCCACCGCACGTCTCGAGGACATGGCCCGGCTCGCCCACGACACGACGGTTCGTCGTTTCGGCCGGACGATCCACCTCTTCGCGCCGCTCTACCTGTCGAACGAGTGCGTGTCGACGTGCACCTACTGCGGCTTCTCCGCAGGGAACGAGATCGCGCGGCGCACACTCACGCCGGAGGAGGTCGTCGAGGAGGCGCTCGAACTGACCAGGCGGGGCTTCCGCCACCTGTTGCTCGTGGCCGGCGAGCACGCCCGCATCGTCAGCAAGGACTACCTCGTCGAGTGCGCTCGCCGGCTCGCGCCGCACGTGCCGTCGCTGTCGATGGAGGTACAGGTCTGGGACACCGGCACGTACCGCCGCCTCGTGGAAGCCGGCTGCGACGGGCTCGTCGTCTACCAGGAGACCTACGACCGGACGACCTACGCCGACGTCCACCTCAAGGGCAAGAAGCGGAACTACGACTGGCGTCTCGCAGCGCCCGATCGAGGCGCAGAAGCCGGCATGCGCCGGCTCGGGATCGCGGCGCTGCTCGGGCTGCACGACGACTGGCGCATCGAGGCCATCGCCGTCGCCGCACACGCGAGGGCCCTCGTCCGCCGGTGGTGGCGCTCGGAGGTGACGGTCTCGCTCCCCCGCCTGCGTCCCGCGGCCGGAGGCTTCGAGCCGGCGGACCCGGTCGACGATGTCGCGTTCGTGCAGACCCTCTGCGCGCTCCGCCTGACGCTGCCGGACGTCGGTGTCGTGCTGTCGACACGGGAGTCACCCGCGTTCCGGGACGCGGTGCTTCGTCTCGGCGTCACCCACATGTCGGCCGGGTCGCACACCGAACCCGGCGGTTACGCCGCGCCGAGCGACGCCGAGCAGCAGTTCGAGGTGGCTGACACCCGGACGCCGGCAGAGATCGCACACGTCCTGCGAGGCGCGGGCTACGACCCGGTGTGGAAGGACTGGGAACGCACCTAGCTAGGCGTGCTCGAGGCGGCCCATGCGCGTCACTTCCTCGCCCCGGTCGGCACCCGGTTGGCGGGGCACCTGGGTCACCACCGTCACGGTGCCCTCCTTGCGCTCCCACATGACGACGTTGAGCACCGCCGAGTAGACGATCAGGCGACCGAAGAAGAACAACCAGGCGAGGATCGCGAACACGACGCCGAGGCTCCCGTACAACTGCGACGAGTTCGCGACCGTGCGGGGGACGTAGTAGGCGCCGAGCGCCTTGAGGACCTCGAAGCCGATGGCAGCGAAGATCGCTCCGGGCAGGACGGCCCTCACCGGCAGGTCGGTGTTCGGCAGGACCTTCGACGTCCAGATCCAGAGCGCGAGGTTGACGGCGAGGGCGACGACGATGCCGAGCGGGGCCAGCGCGCCGGGGAGCCAGCGCAGCACCGTGGTGATCGCCGCGGCGCCGACGAACAGCACCGCGGCGCCGCCGAGCCAGAGGATGCCGACGGCCTTGTCCTTGATCCCGCGCTCCTCCACCTGCCACACCTGGTTGTAGGCGTACTGCAGCGCTGCGACGAGACCGAGGCCCGACCACAGCAGACCGGCAAGACCGATCGGGCCGGCGACGCGCTTGCTGCCCTCCGCTGCCTCCACCGCGTCGGTCACGGCGGTGGCGGCGTCGCCCGTGAGCCCGAGCTCGCCGATGATCCGCCCTGCGACGTCTGTTCCTCCACCTGCGATGAATCCGACGATCGACACGATCACCAGCAGCAGCGGCAGCAACGACACGAAGGCCGAGAAGGTGACGGACGCCGCGAGGTTGTTGCCGTGCAGGTCGCCGTAGCGCTCCTGCAGCTTCAGCGCCACCCCGAGCGGCTTGAACCGCTCACCCGTCGCCACCAGCTTCGCCTTGAAGCCGCCCGGCTTCGCCTCGGCCCGCTCGTGGTCGGTGCCTTCCGCGACGTCCGGCACCCGGAGGTCGACGACGCGATCCGCCGGTGCTGCTGGCGAGCCTTCGCGGGCACGAACGCGGTCCCTCACCGCCTTCGCCCCGGCCGCACCCACCGCGATGGCGGCGAGCGCACCACCGAGCAGCTCGCCGATCGTGCCTCCGGACGCGACGCGCGCCTCCTTGTCGGCGCTCTTGCCAGGCCCGGGCATGGCGACGGAAGTACCCGTCATCGAATTCGCGCACACGTGCCATCGTTGAGCGGGTGAGCGGCGAGGGCACCGGCGTCTGGAGCGCGGAACGGCGGGGACTCTCGCTCGGGCTCGTGCTGACCATCACGATGCTCGCGTTCGAGAACCTCGGCGTCTCGACGGCCATGCCCGTCGTGGCGCGCGACCTCGACGGGGTGAACCTCTACGGCTGGACCTTCACGGCAGCGCTCCTTGGCAGCCTCGTCGGCATCGCGCTGGCGGGAGGGCGCGTCGACCGGGACGGTCCAGGCCGCGCGTTCGTCGGCGGGTTGCTCCTCTTCACGGCGGGCATCGTGGTGGCCGGGCTCGCGCCGACGATGAAAATCCTCGTCGCCGCTCGCTTCGTCCAGGGACTCGGCGTGGGCGCGGTGCCGGCCGTCGTCTACGCCTCGATCGGCCGCGCGTTCGAGGAACGGGCGCGGGCGCGGATGTTCGCCCTCCTCTCGACCGCCTGGGTGGTTCCGGGTCTCATCGGGCCCGCGGTCAGCGGTGCCGTGGCCGAGTCGATCGGTTGGCGGTGGGTGTTCTTCGGCGTGCTCCCGCTGGTGCCGGTGAACGCGGCCCTCACCGCGCCCGCGCTGCTCCGCCTCGGCCCGCCGCCGTCGGAGTCGGTACCGGAACGCGATCGGCGCACGGTGCCGTTCGCGATGCTGCTCGCGCTCGCGGCCGCGTTCGTGGTCGGCGGCCTCAACAACGGCACGCTGCTCGGCGCGCCGTTCGTGATCGTTGGGATCGTGGCGGCGGTGCAGCCGCTTCGCCGCCTCCTCCCTCCCGGCACGGTGCGCGCTGCGCCCGGCATACCCGCCGCCGTGGCGACCCGCGGCATGACGACGCTCGCCTTCTTCACCGCTCAGGCGTTCCTTCCGCTCACGCTCACCGAGCTGCGCGACCAGCCGGCCACGTTCGCCGGCATCGCCCTCACCGTCTCGACCCTCACGTGGACAGCCGGCGCGTGGCTGCAGGACAAGCGCGGACACGTGTGGGGACGCCGCACCTTGGTCGTCGCCGGGCTCGGCGTGCTCGTCGCCGGCATCGCCTCGACGCTGCTGTTGGTGTTCGACGAGGTCCCGGTGGGCCTCGCCGTCGTCACCTGGGCGGTCGCCGGCCTCGGGATGGGGATGGTCTACAGCGGGCTGTCGCTGATCGTGCTCGCCGAGGCGGCCGTCGGCGAGGAAGGGCGGGCCAGCTCGTCGCTCCAGCTCGCCGAGCAGATCTGCATCGCCATGGGGACAGGACTGGCCGGCGCGGCCGTCGCTGCAGCCGACCGATCGGGACGCCTCCTTCCCGGATTGGCCGTCGCGTTCGGTCTCGCCACCGCAGCCGCTGTGGCCGGCAACGTCAGCGCTCGACGGATCAGGACGTCAGACGCGGCCGACGCAGAGGAGCTCGTCCCGTCGCCGCTGGGCCTCGTGCCGGACCCGCTCGATCCGGGTCTCGAGTCGGGGCGCCCGTGACTTCATGTTCTAGATGTCGCCCGAATAGGTGTCGCAGTCGTCGGGGTCGCCGCTCTCGTAGCCCCTGTTGAACCACGTCATGCGCTGCTTCGACGAGCCGTGGGTCCAGCTCTCGGGGTTCACACGGGCGCCGGCCTGGCGCTGCAGGCGGTCGTCGCCAACGGCGGCGGCGGCATCGAGCCCTTCCTCGAGGTCGCCTGGCTCGAGGATGCCTCGGCGGTAGGTGGAGTACGCCCACACCCCCGCGAAGCAGTCGGCCTGCAGCTCCTGGCGGATCGACAGCTCGTTCGCCTGATCGGGGTTGCGCTGCTGGAGCTGGCGGACCCGGTTGCTGACCCCGGTGATGTTCTGGACGTGGTGGCCGATCTCGTGCGCGATCACGTACGCCTGGGCGAAGTCGCCGGGCGCCTGGTAGCGCGCCCGCAGCTCACGGAAGAAGTCGAGATCGATGTACGCGTTCTTGTCGAGAGGGCAGTAGAAGGGGCCGGTCGCTTCTTGGCCCACGCCGCACGCGGTGCGGGTGGCACCTTCGAACACGACGAGCTTCGCGGGTTCGTACGTCCGCCCGGCCTGCTGGAACAGGTCGGCCCACGTCGACTGCACGTCGTCGAGCACGAAGCTGACGAAGTCGACGACCTCGGCGTTCGCGTCCTGGGCACGAGGGATGCCTTCACCATCGGCTGCGGGCGCGGTCGGGAGGCCGTCGACGCCTGTTCCGATGTCGAAGCCGCCGTCGCCGCTGCCGAGCAGGTTGTTGCCGCCGAGGCAGGTGCCGAGGACGAGCAGGAGGAGGAACGGGATGCCGAGGCGGCCCATGCCCCCGCCCATCGGGATCGGGAAGCCCATGCCGCCCCCACGACGACCGAAGCCGCCACCCGTGCCGCCGAAGCCTCCCTGGCCACGGCGATCCTCGAGGTGACGGCTCCGACCTTGCGAACGAGACCAACGCACGCCTCCTGCGTCCCCTCGGGGGAGGCGACGCAAACGCGGCGTACGTCCGACCTACTTGGGCTGGAAGCGGATGCCTCCGTCGACCCGGATGGTCTGCATGTTCATGTAGGTGTTGGTGATGAGCTCGAGCGCCATCGTGGCGAACTCGTCTGCGGTGCCGAGTCGCTTCGGGAACAGCACGTCGCGCCGGAGGTTCTCCTTGAACGCCTCCGAGCCCTCCCCCTGGCCGTAGATCGGGGTGTCGATGAGGCCCGGCGCGATGCAGTTGACCCGGATGCCGACGACAGCCAGGTCGCGGGCCATCGGATGCACCATGCCGATCACGCCGCCCTTCGATGCCGAGTAGCTCACCTGGCCGATCTGGCCTTCGAGGCCGGCGACCGACGACACGGTGACGATCGCACCGCGCGACCCGTCTTCGTCGACGGGCTCGGTCCGGCTCATGGCCGATGCAGCGAGCCGCACGCAGTTGAACGTGCCGACGAGGTTGATCTCGAGCACCCGGCGGAAGAGGTCGAGGTTGTGGGCGGAGTCGTACGACCCGTCCTTGCCGATCGTCCGGGTGGCCATGCCGATGCCGGCGGCGGTCACGAGGCTGCGGAGGGGACCCATCTCCAGGGCGGTCTCGCACGCCTGGGTGACCTCTTCGGTGTTGGTCACGTCGGCCTTGACGAAGGCGCCGCCGATGTCCGACGCGACCTTGTTCCCCTTCTCCTCGTTCATGTCGAGGACGACGACCTTGGCGCCGCGGGCAGCGAGGAGGCGGGCAGTGGACTCGCCGAGTCCGGAAGCACCGCCGGTGACGATGGACGAAGTCCCGTTCAGATCCATGGGCATGGCGGCACTCTATTTGTGCACGGCCCGTGCAGTCATTTCGAAGCGACGGTCGCCGCGAGCGTCGCTCCGAGCTCCCAGCAGCGGTCGAGGTCGTCGCGTGCTGGGTGGCCGGTGACGACGACATCGGTTGCGACCCGCCTCCACCGCAGACCGGTCACGATCTTCTCGATCGCCCGCTGGGCGCCGGCGACGTCATCGTTGCCGTGGAGGAACGACCCGAACGGGCGTCCGACGGTGGCGTCGAGGCACGGGTAGTAGATCGTGTCGAAGAAGTGCTTCAACGCACCGCTCATGTAGCCCAGGTTGGCCGGCGTCCCCAGGAGGTAGCCGTCGGCTTCGAGCACCTCGGTGGCAGAGCACACGAGGGCGGGCCGCACCACGACCTCGACGTCCTCCACGTCGTCGGTCCGCGCACCACGGACGACGGCGTCGACCATCGCGTGCACGTTCGGCGACGGCGTGTGGTGCACCACGAGCAGGCGACTCATCGGGCGAACCGCGGCAACGGGAGGCGGTCGGCGAACTTCGTGGTGACGGGGCCGACCACTGCCGAGAGGAGGACGAAGGCGGCGGCGAGTGCGCCGAGCTCGCGTCCGTAGGCGCTGGCGGCACCCAAGCTGGCGATGACGATCGAGAACTCGCCCCTCGCGATCAGCACGGTGCCGGCGCGCACACGGCCGCGTACTCCGACACCGACCGCGGCCGCCGCGTACCACCCGGTCGCGACCTTCCCTGCGCCTGCGATCACGAGGAGAGCGACCGCGGCCGGGAGGGCGGTGACGATCGACCTCGGGTCGATCTGGAAGGAGAAGAAGAGGAAGAACAAGGCCGCGAAGAGGTCGCGCAGCGGGCCGATGAGAGCGCCTGCTCGAGCCTGCACCGGTCCCGACAGCGTGAGTCCGACGAGGAACGCCCCGATAGCGGCAGACACCTCGGCCTGCTCGGCCAGCCCTCCCACGAGCAGGGTGATGCCGAAGATCGCCAGCAGCAACGATTCGTCGGGCGCAGGATCGAGCAGCGTCGACAGCCGGCCGCCCCATCGCAACGAGACAACGAGGATGACCGAGACCGCGGTGAGGGCGACGGCGACGGTCACGGCGGTCGCTCCGAACGTCCGGCCGACGACGAGCGCGCCGACGACGGGCAGGTACGCAGCCATCGCGAGGTCCTCGATGACGAGCAGGTTGAGGATGGGTGGCGTCTCACGGTTACCGAGGCGCTCGAGGTCGCCGAGCACCTTGGCGATCACACCCGACGAGCTGATCCAGCACACGCCGCCCAGCAGGAGCGCCGTGGTCGCGTCCCAGCCGAGCACCAGGCCGAGCGCGAAGCCCGGGGTGAAGTTGCAGACCGCGTCGACCACGCCCGTTCGTCCGCCGGTGCGCAGGCCGTGGCGGAGCTCGTCGCCGGTGTACTCGAGGCCGAGCGTGAGCAGGAGGAGCAGCACGCCGATCTCGGCGCCGAGCGAGATGAAGTCGGCGCTCACGTCGAGAGGAGCGAATCCTCCTTCGCCGACGAAGAGACCGGCCAGGAGGTAGAAGGGGATGGCGGTGATGCCGAGCCGGGCCGCGAGCCTCGCGAGGATCGACAGCACGAGCACCACCGCGCCGATCTCGAGGAACGCTATGGCGGCGTCGCCGCCTGCTGCAGCGAGCAGCGGCTGTGGTGCCGATCTCAAGGAAGCAGCAGCCGGCGGAGCTGCTCGAGCCCCTCGGGAGTACCCACGGCCACGACGGTGTCGTGCGGCTCGAAACGGTGCTCGGGCCCGGGAGCCGGAATCGTCGTGTCACCGCGCAGCACCGCAACGATCGATGTGCCCGTGCGGGTCCGGAATGCGCCCTCCGCGATCGTGGCGTCCTTGAACGGCGACGCTTCGGTGAGGGTCAGCCACTCGATCGCCAGTCCCTCGACCTGTTGCCGCATGACCGTGAGCACCTCGCTCACCTGGCTCGCCCCGAGCAGTTCCGAGAGGGTGCGGCTGTCGTCGGTGGTCAGCTGGACGACGGTGCCTGCTGCGTCAGGGTCATCACGGTCGTAGACGACCAGTTCTCGCCGCCCGCTGCGATGAGCGATGACCGCGACGCGCTCGCCGCCTTCGGTCTCGAACTCCAAGCGGACGCCGACCCCTGGGAGCCGTGTCTCGCGCACCTCCGACATGGCAGCCAGTGTTGACCAAAACGTGCCGCTCGTTCGACTCGGTGGACGGGGCGCGTCACGCTACCTTTCCTCCACCAATGGCCAGGCGGGGAGATGCGTGGATGACGTCCGGGGTCGCGGCCGTGCTCGGCCTCGTGCTCGCCGACGCCGCCTTCGGACGGGAGATCTCGTTCTACGGGACCCTCGCCATCGGGCCGTACCTCGCGTCAGCGGGGTCGACGGTTCCTCGCACCGCTGCGGTCAGCGGCCTCGCGGTGGCGGCTGCCGCGTTGCTCGCCTGGTACAACGACGACAGTTCCGCGGAGGCGACGGTGCGCATCATCGCCCTCGCACTTGCGTCCGCTCTCAGCCTCTTCGTCGCCCGCCAGCGGATCCAGAGGGAGCGCCGTCTCGCCGACGTCACGGCCGTGGCGGTGGTGGCGCAGCACGCGCTGCTTCGGCCCGCCCCCGCACAGGTGAAGAACTGGGGGTTCGCGGCCAGGTACGAGGCGACGACGGAGTTCGGTGTGGGCGGCGACCTCTACGACGTGTCGTTGCACCCGGACGGGTCGATCCTCGTGCTCGTGGCCGATGTCCAGGGAAAGGGACTGCACGCGGTCCGCACCGCGGCGGAGGTGCTCGCTGCGTTCCGGCGTGCGGTCTTCAGCGCGCCGACCCTCGCCGACCTTGGCGAGCATCTCGACGAGGCAGTATCCGTCGCCACCGACGACGAGGGGTTCGTCACCGCGGTCGTCTGTCGGTTCAGCGCGGGGGGACGGGTGGAGGTCGCCAACTTCGGTCACCCGCCCCCGATGCTGGTGAAGGCGACGGGGGTCGTGCCGCTCGAGCCTTCGTCGTATCAGACGCCGCTCGGGCTGAAGCCGTCGGTGACGGTGGAGGCGATCACGCTCCTCCCGGGCGAGCGCCTCCTCATCTTCACCGACGGCCTCACCGAGGCGCGGAACACCGCGAGGGAGTTCCTCGGCGTCGACCCCCTGTTCTCGTGCAAGGTGTCGCAGGACGCCTCCGACTGTCTCGACGAGTTGGTCGAGACGGCCAAGCGTCACACCGGTTCCTCGTTGCGCGACGACCTCACCCTGCTCGCCGCGACGCTTCTCAACGAGTAATCGGCTTCGGCGGGTGGCTCGCGGGCGGCTGCACGCGACGAAGCCCCCGCCGTGGCGGGGGCTTCGTCGGGTTGGGGAGGTTGGTTGGTGGCCGGCTCAGTGGGCGGCGACGGGGTCGACGTGGACCTTGCGGGCCAGCGTCGGGATGGCCAGGCCCGCGAGGGCGAAGCCGAGTCCGCCGACGGCGATGCCGGTGACCGCGATCATCAGGCCGAGGCCCATCACCAGGTCGGCGACGTTGAAGGCCATGATCGAGGTGTAGAGGCTGGTGCGCAGCGCCGAGGCCTGGAAGGCGACGTTGCGGAGGGGGTTGGCGACGGGCTTGCCGTCGGCGCCCTTGAGCGCCTCTTCGGGGTCGCTGGTGCCGGCGGGGTCACCGCTGGCGACGGCGAAGCGGCCCATCTCGGAGTAGGTCAGCCCG
>DATLGL010000046.1:0-2686 GCA_035540495.1 Acidimicrobiales bacterium | reverse complement strand
GGCGAGGTCACCGAGATCGCCGGCTACGGCCCCGTCGCGGTCTCGGCGATCGACGACATGCTCGCCACCGGCAACGCGTTCCTGGCCGCGATCGTCACCGACGGCAAGAAAGTCGTCGGCGTCGCCCACCTCGGCCGCGCGCCCAACGCGTGGCAGCAATCAGCGTTGGAGTGGAAAGACCCCGTCTGCACCACCGAAGGCTGCCCCCAGGTCGGACGACTCGAACGCGACCACCGCATCGACTGGGCCCAATCGAAGATCACCCTCCTCGACTGGCTCGACCGCGTCTGCGACCACTGCCACGACCTCAAGACCCTCCACGGCTGGGCCCTCGTCGAAGGAACCGGCAAACGACCACTCGTCCCACCAGACGACCCACGACACCCCAGGCACCGACAACCTCGAGACCGCGAAGGGCCCGCGCCACCCGACGCGGCCTGACGTTCGGCTGACGGCCGGCCTGACGTCAGGCGCCCACGACGAGATCTGCATCCACCCCGCGCACGGTCGCGGCGGCGAAGCGCGCCTAGGTGGCGGTCCGAGTGCACCAAGTGGTTGACCGGTGGCGCGACGGGGCGTAAGGTGGCGGCAAGTGGCGCGAAGGGGAGGGGCCCGGCGCGCGTGAGGGAGATCGGTGGCACTCGTTCGTGGCAGCTCGCTTCATCGGGAGGTTCGAGCACTCGCTCGACGCCAAGGGTCGAGTGATCCTTCCCGTGAAGTTCCGCGCGCCGTTCGAGCGGGGCGGCTTCCTGTCGCAGTTCCACGAGGGCTGCCTGGCGTTGTGGACGCCGGAGGAGTTCGAGCGTCAGCTCGAGTCGATGCAGCTGGCGGCGGAGCAGGGCCGCGACGAGCGGAACCTGGCCCGAGTCTGGGCCGGCGGATCGGCCGAGATCGAGGTCGACAAGGCCGGACGCATGCCGATCCCGGCGTACTTGCGGAACTTCGCGCAGCTGTCGAGCGAGGTGCTCGTGATCGGTGCGATCGATCGGATCGAGCTGTGGGATCCGGCGGTCTGGCGGGAGAAGGTGCTGCCTTCGGAGCAGCAGTTGGTGGACGCGTAGCGATTGGAACGTCCGGCATGTCCTGGAACATGCGCAGCCCCTCGGCCGGCACGGTGGAAGAACCCCACTCCGCCCGCTTCCGCCGAGCACGCTCGGGGAGACATCCCGACGGCACCCGTCCGACCGGGGGGCTGCGGATGAGCCAGGACGCCCGCTCCTTCGAGCATCGACCCGTCATGGTCGACGAGATCGTCGACCTTCTCGGGCCGGTGCCTGGCGGCTACGTCCTCGACGGGACGCTCGGTGGCGCAGGCCACGCAGCGGCGATCCTCGAGGCTCATCCCCATCTGTCGATCCTCGGCATCGACCGCGATCACGACGCGCTCGAGGCGGCCTCCGGGCGACTCGCCCCCTTCGGCGACCGGGCGAGCATCCACCACGCCCGCTTCGACGGCTTCCGCGTCGCCATGGAGCGGGCGGGCATCAGCTGGCTGTCGGGCGCGCTGTTCGACCTCGGCGTTAGTTCGTGGCAACTCGACGCCGCAGAACGAGGCTTCTCCTATCGCGAGGACGCCCCGCTCGACATGCGGATGGATCGGAGCGACCCGACCGGCCGCACCGCCGCCGACATCGTCAACACGGCGGACGAAGCGACCCTGACGAAGCTGTTCGCGGAGCACGGCGAGCAGCGCTTCGCCAAGCGGATCGCGAGAGCGGTCGTTGCGGCGCGTCCGCTGCGAACCACCGCCGATCTCGTCGACGCGGTGAAGCGGGGCATCCCCGCTGCCGCCCGACGCACCGGCGGCCACCCCGCGAAGCGGGTGTTCCAGGCCCTTCGAGTCGAGGTCAACGATGAGTTGGCCATCTTGCCGTCCACCCTCGACGACGTGATCGACGCGCTCGTGCCTGGCGGGCGCCTCGCCGTCCTCGCCTACCACTCCGGCGAAGACCGCATCGTCAAGGACCGCTTCCGGAGCGCCGCGACCGGCGACTGCACGTGCCCGCCTGGCCTGCCGTGCGTCTGCGGAGCGCCCGACCGCATCACCGTGCGGCTCCTCACCCGGGGCAGCCGCAAGCCGTCGCCCCAAGAGATCGCTGCGAATCCCCGGGCCGAGAGCGCCCGGCTCCGAGCAGTCGAGAAGCTCCCTCCTCGCACCACCACGTCCTGAGAAAGCACGGCACCCCTTGCTCACCACTCCCGCGCCCGCAATGCGTCCGCAACGCGACATCCCGGCAAAGGCCGCGCCCCAGACGGGCGTGCCGCTGCGCGTCGTCACCGACGACGAGCTCCGGGAAGCGCGTCGGCGGATCCGGGTTCGGCGTCTCGCCGCGGCGGTCGCTTCGCTCGTCGCGGTGGCCCTCTTCGGTGTGGTCGTGGCGCACGTGATGCTGATGCAGGGCCAGTTCGAGCTGCAGCGACTGCAGCAGGAGTCGGCACGCTCGCAGGCTGACTACGACCGCCTGCGGCTTCAGGTGTCCGAGCTCGAGTCCCCGACTCGGATCGTCGCCGTCGCCCAGCAGAAGCTCGGCATGGTCTCCCCGCCGAACATCACCTACCTCGCGCCGTCGTCGGATCCGGCGGCGCTCCCGGCCACCGGCAGCGACCCCGACGCAGGCGCGTCCGCCGCAGCCGGCGCGCCCGGCCAGTGGTCGTCGGTCAAGTCCCACCTCGCAGGAGGCTGAGC
>DATLGL010000045.1:0-75755 GCA_035540495.1 Acidimicrobiales bacterium | reverse complement strand
GCGAACCCGGCGGAGGCGCCGCCGCGGTGGATCAACAACAAGAGACCGGGAGAACCCGTGTCCGCCGACCAGGAAATCTCGTGTCCGTCAGCCAGGACTTTCGTGTCCGCCCACCGGGATTATCCGATGTCCGCTGTCACGACAGTCACCGAAACCTGGCTGCGGCTCGAAGAGGTGAATGCGGCGTCGAGGGCGCGACGTGTATGGAGCACGACGCAGCGGTGGACTACGGGGGCAACCTGCCAGGCTTCCCGAGGCCAATAAAGGAAGCCGGCGAGGCGCATTATGTCAGCTATTCGACCGAAGGCAGTGGGCTCAGTAAAGCTCTCATCGTCTACTACTCGCCGACGCTGTCTCCCTCGCGGGCAACCCGAGACGAGCTCGAGGAAGCTGGTGCGCTACGAATCGAACTGATCGCTGGTGCTCCTAGTCCGACGTTCGCAGACCAACCGGACGACACTGACCCGGCGGACGGCGCAACATCGGAGTGGGTGACTGTGGCCGGGAGGAGATTTTACCTGTTTGAAACTCAACCTCCCGCCAATGTGAGCGTTCGCGAACTCACGACGATGGTGAGAGTAGACGACCGCTCAGCGGTGTCCATTCGCTTCTCTTCCTCGAGAACAACTGGGCTCGCTAAGCAGCAGCTCTTCAAGGTAATAGAGATCGCCTTCGGAACAACGAATGACTCCACTGACGAATAGCACAGCGAAAGGTAGAATGTATCGTGAATATGAGACGAGGCTTCCTGTTACTCGTGGCCGCATTTGTCACAGTAGTTGGAGCCACGAGCTCTCCGGCTGGGGCAACTCAGCGAGAGTTCACGGGTGAAGGTAAGTACTGCAATATCCTCTCCTTAAGTGGCTGCCGCGATGGCGGGGATAGCCCGACTCCACCCGAGGCGCCCGGCCCAGATTCGGACGGCATGGCGGCGTCCTGCAGTATCAACGAAGCGAATATCGTGAGCAGTCCGAGCGGATTCTTCAACGTGCGAGTTACGTTGTATGCGAATACTATCTGCGATCACTACACGTACCTTCGTACTACCGCGGTGCTCGAGCCTCGTAACTCACACAGCGTGGTCCAGATGCCCCAGAATCCGGGCGAGACCTATTCGTATGCCGCAGGGACCCATGGAGCCGGTAAGAACGTATGCCAGAACGCGTTCTTTTGCGGCACGTATGCCGACGCTGAAGGATTCAGCCCCTTCGGAGCGCGAGTTTGCTGGAACGGTCGCGTCGAAACGGTGGTCGGGCCGCCGACGGCTCAACACCTCAGCCGGTACGTGCCCGTGACGTGTAGAAGCTAGGTGAAGGCCTCGCACTCCGTTTGTTGCAGGTGGACTGCCACCCCCTTCTTCGGTCGGTTGAGATCGGTGACTAAATCCTGCCGGTGGCAGCCGCTTCGGTTCCTCGAGACCGCGCCGTGGGGTCCTCTAGCTCATGCGGCCCAGGTGCAACGAGCCTGCCCGGCGACCCAACGTGTTGTACAGGTCGGTTGCTCCCGAGCCACTCCGGGTGCAACCGACCTGGCGTCGCATGCAAAGCCGCATAGCCGTCTACGGGTGTCCGACAGCGTCGGGCGGTCGGGCGAGTGTTGTGATGCGATTCGTACGAACCCCCGGTTGGTCGTCCAAGATCGCCAGCTACGTCGAGCGCGGGCATGCCGGGTCTGCGACTCACTTCGTTGTCGGCTGCGTGCGCAGGCCCACCTGGAAGCGCTTCCGTTTGCGTTGGATGGCAGCACCACTTGAGCCGAGGGGCCGCGAGACTTCTACCGAAACTTCTACCGGACCGACCGGAACCCGGGCGAAGTCGCCAGCATGTTTCGGAAGGATCCCATTGTAAACATCCAGGTCAGAGCGCCTCCGTGGCATCGAACAACACTGAGCAGACGTAATAGAACCGGAGTTCAAGTCAGACGTGGATCACGTTGAACAGTGACGCGTTCTCCTTGATCCAGTCGACCATGGCTTCGTAGTCGTTCTTGTTCCGGTAGCCCTCGCTGCTCACGGCGATGATCTCGTTGTTGGCGGCCCTCAACCGCCAACGGAACTCACCGGCGTCGTCCTTGTATACGACGAAGTAACCACTCGTGGACATGGTCGTCTCAGACGGCGTAGGCGATGCCGTCTTCGCAGTCGCACGGTTCGACGAGGTTCAACGAGGTGTCGACGACCACCATCCGCGTCCCGCTGCAGCGCGAGCACGGGTCGAGTCGTGCTGCTTCGCGCCGGCATGAAGCGGCCGGGGGAGCGACTGAGGGCGTGCCGGCCCGTGCGGGCTACTTAGGCGTCGCGGGAGGAGACCTGGGAGTCGCTCGAACACGCCTACCAGGCGTCGTGCGGAAGCGACAGGTTCGGCAATCACGCTAGCGGCATGCAACGCCAGGACGTGATCGGCTCATTTCGCCGTTTACACAACCCTGCCGCTGCAAGTCAGCCGTTGGATCTGCCGTGCGTGGGGCGTGCTCTAGCTTCCGCCTGAAGATTGAACCGGCCATCCTCGCGTAAGGGTTGAAACAGGTACTCCCACGCCACGGCAACTCCCCTTCGGCGAGGGGGCAAGACCCGGTTGACAGGATCTCTCCCGGGTAGGACCGGCCGCGGCGGGTCACACTGGGGGAGACGATGAAGAGACAGCTGATGCTCGCCGTACTCCCGGCGTTGATTTCCTCAGCCGCTTTGACAACAGCTGCTGCTGCCGATATCCGACAAGAGTGGGTGCAGGAGAACGAGGCACCGTCGCTCGCGGCTGGTATCTGGCAAATCCCCGGGATTCTCGTGAGTTGGGGCTCGGACAGTGCGAATGATGGCGTACAGACGGCCTCTCGGGAGGGTACGTTCACCACGGACACCTGGGTCGGCGCCGGAACTTCCGCCATCGGCGTACTAACAAGTTGTCCCGTGCTTCAAGCCGTCGGATGTGTCCTCGGTCTAACCGGGCTCTTCTACAACGAGGCATACCGGTACTACGGCGGTATGTATCACGAGAACACGGCACTGCTCGATCGGCAGGCCGGAAGAACTGTCGCTGCGATCGGAGCAGCCATCGCGAACGGAAGTTGGGGCTTTTGTGCCGGCGCACCGAATACACCGGCGCACTATTGCTGTTCCTACTCGGTGCAATACGGAGAGTATTGTTACTGCGCCGGTTGCGGCGACCCGAGCGAGGCCGCCGGAGAGCCCGGTGCCGAGATGGAACCAGCCCGGGGGGCACTAGACGTCCTTGGCCCGCATGGCGACGCGATGACGCCTGTCGCCGATGAGCGCCAGCTAGACAATCTGAGGCCGGCGCACGACGCCCTTCCCGACAGTGTCGGTAAGGCCCTGCCCGCAGTGGCCATTGTTGAGCCGCTGACCACTTCTGTCACGCCCGTTGAGGCCGGTGTCGAGGCGAGCGATGCGGGCGTACCACAAGGACTGTAAAGGCAGTACGTCCACTGCGACAGGCGCTCCCCTGACACTCCTGGCGGCGTGAGAGGGCCGCAACCGCTTCCCAAGGCGGTGGAGATGACGTTCGCGCTTGTGGCGACTATCGTCTTTGGAGTCCTTATGTGGCTGTACATCCCAGACCTTCTTGCGGGGGTCGGCTTCACGGCTGCAATGGCTCGCGTTGCGCCGCTCTTGCTGGCGGGTGGCGCAACAGTTGTCGCGTGGCAAGATGTGCTAGCGAGGCGACGTATCAGCCGGGGCGACACACCAAGGGAGCAACCGAAGGGTAGGTCTTGAGGGAGCCGCACATGGCCATGACGCCCTCGTCGCTTACCGCCGTCGCCTGCACCCGTGGGCTGACCAGGTGCGCGGGTCGTAACGTCGGACGGGAAGCGACCGGCAGAGACCAGCGAGCAGCTCCTTGGTGGATCCTGCCTGGACTGGGCGTGGGGTCGGGGGCGCGGGCACAGCTGAGCGGCCCTGCTCCTACATCACCACGGCGTGACCTCCGCGTGACCTAACGGATCGCGGTTGAGGGTCACGATCCAGCATCGTCCAATACGCGACACCACCTCTGACGTGCGGTTTCGCGGAATCGGGCTGGTCAGAAACCTGCGTCGTTCAGCTTGGGAAGCTGATGTTCTGCCTCTGAACTACGCCCGCGAGGACAGCGACCTCATCGTAGCTGGGCGCCTCAGCACCACTCGGCGTCGGCGGTCCGCGCAGCTATGATCGAGCTCATGCTCGACCCGCGACACCGACTGTCGATCGAGTTCGGCGTCCCCTGAAACTACGTACCTAGAGCCGTCGGTCTGGCGGACGAGATCCTCACGAGATGGGCGCCGATCGTCGAGAAGATCGACCTCGTCTCGAGCTCGAAGGGACGCTTCGAGGTGGTCCTCGACGGCGACCTCGTGTTCTCCAAGGCCGCGCTCGGGCGGCATGCAGAACCCGGTGAGGTGGTGGCGATCCTCGAGCAGCGGATGGGCCCGCCGATCGAACGCTGACCGGTAGCGTGGCGCCGCCATGATCCTCTCCGATCGCTCTCTTCGCGAGGCGATCGATGCCGGCGACCTCGTCATCGATCCGTTCGAGCCGAGCAACGTCCAGCCGTCGTCGATCGACCTGCGGATCGACCGCTACTTCCGTGTCTTCCGCAACCACACCCAGCGCGTCATCGACGTGAAGGAAGACCAGGAGAACCTGACGGAGCTGGTCGAGGTCGTCGACGACGAGGATCCGTTCATCCTCCACCCGGGCGAGTTCGTGCTCGCGGCCACTCTCGAGCGGGTGGGCTTGGCCAGCCACCTCGTGGGGCGGGTCGACGGCAAGTCGAGCCTGGGCCGGCTGGGTCTGCTGACCCACGCCACCGCCGGCTTCATCGATCCGGGCTTCGAAGGGCACATCACCCTCGAGCTGTCGAACGTCGCCACGCTGCCCATCACGATCTACGCCGGGATGAAGGTCGCTCAGGTGAGCCTGCAGCAGATGACGACGCCGGCCGACCGCCCCTACGGCTCGGAGGGGATGCGCTCGAAGTACCAGGGCCAGCGGGGCCCGACCCCTAGCCGCTACTGGGAGAACTTCCGCTAGTCAGCTCTGCGCGGCCAGGAGGTCTTCGACCGTCTTGCTGAGCCGGGACGCCTGGCGTTCGATCACACCCGCGAGCTCGAGCCGCTCGGCGTCGACGAGCTTCGGGCGCTGGAGCATCTTCGTCGCCGTGACCAGCGACGCGATCGGGTTGCGCAGCTCCGCCGCCGCGGCGCCAGTGACTTGGTGACGCTTTTCGTCAGCCGTCCTCCGTTCCTCCTGCTGCCACTTCGCCGCGTGCGCCCGATGCGTCTGGGCGATGGCGCAGGCGGCCTGCTCAGCGAAGAGCTCCGCGGCGCGCACGTCGTAGTCCCCGAACGGCCGGCCCGGGCTGGCTGCCAGCACGAGGACCCCGAGGAGGTCGGGACCGTGGCGGACGGGCATGTACATCGTGGGCGCGGCGCCGTCTTCTCCGGACGTCAGCACCATCTCCCAGGTCCGAGCCACGTGGACCACCGGCGTGCCTGGCATCGGCATCGTCTCGCCTGCGTGCGCCGCAGCGCCAGCCGATGCGACCACGTGCATGGTGTCGCCGTCGAGCAGCAGGACCATGCCGCTCTGAGCCCCGACGATCGTCGTCGCCGCCCGGGCGATCGATCCCAGGATGGTGTCGAGCGCCGCGGTGGAGTTCATCGCCTTCGCGACGTCGAGCATCGTGCGCACCTCGTCGAGGCGGAGCATCAAGGCCGCCGACAGCGCACGCTCCTCGACGAGCAGGCGGGTCAGACGGCGGAGCCGGCGTTCGCGGTCGGCGACGTAGGCGACGATGCCGACCGCCAGGGCGAGCAGCAGCGGACGTACCGGGTCGAGGGTGACGGGCAGCGACACCTCCGCCTCGTCCGGTCGCAGCACCGATGCGGTGCCGATTCCGGCGAGAGCCACCGCAGCGAACGCGAGGATCTGCATCCGCCGACGGTCGACTGCTGCGAGCGTCGGCGTCGTCGCGCCCAAGCCCACGAGCCGAGCCTCGTTCACGAGGCGATCACGTCCGACGGTCACCAGCACATCTGCGGTATCGGCACGAATCGCCCGTCATCTACATAGCGCGAACGGGCTATCCGCGACGCGCGCAGGAGCTCCACACGCGACTCTGGAGGGACATGCCCACCTGAGGTGTGGGAACGTTCCTCCAGAGAACGAGGTCAGGCGGGCTCAGGCGGCCGAGGCTCCGTCGAGCGAGAAGCGACGCCCGAGGGCGAGGATGACGCCGCCGAGCGTCGCCACCGCGGCACCCGCGGCAGCGAGAAGACCCATGCCTGCGGGGCCGGTGCGGGGCAGAAACCCGCCGTCGTCGGGGGCCGTCGCCGGCAGTTCGGCCGGAGCCGGCGCAGCCGCGGGTTCGGGCGCAGGTGCGGCCACCGCCGTCGAGCTCCCGCTGGCGGACCGGCCGGAGGTGGACGACGCGGCGACGCCCTGGTTGATCGGGACCACGTCGAGGTCAACGACACCTGCGGTCACGGACCGGACGGCAGCACCGGCTCCGCCGGTGGCTGCGACGCAGTTCACCCTCGCCACCGCCAGCTGCTGCGGAAGCGGCAGCGGGCATTGGGAGATCTGGCTGTTCGTCCCGATCTTGGTGCCGTTGATGCCGACCAGGTACGTCTCGCCGGTGTTGTCGGAGCGAGACTCCGCGTGGAGGACGATCAGCTGCAGCTGGTTCGCCGGACCGGCGAACACCCGAGCACCGTCCGACTGGGCCCAGCCCTTGCTGTCCTTGCCGTCGTGCTCGGCGTTCGCCTCGCCCCGAGCGACGTCGACCCGCAGCAGTCCCTGACCGATGATCTCGACGAGCGCGGCGCTCGACGACGAGCGGGTGCCCCCGCCCTGACGGTCGGCGACCTCCGCCTCCCACGGCGCCACGCGGATGGAGCCGGCGCCATCACGGCTCAGCTTCGCGAGCTCACCGGTCTTCTTGCCCTTGCCCTTCTGCGACCCGCCGAACTGGGCCGCCGGAGGGTTGCCGTTGATCTCGATCGCGTTGCCGGTCGCCTCGCTGTCGGACGCCGTTCCTGTTGGCCCGGCCTTCGCCAAGGCGCGACCGATCTTGATCGGCCCGACCTCGAGAGCCACGGCGTCGGCCGTGCCGGGCTCAGCCGGGATGATCGTGACCTGGCTCTCGGCTGCGACCGCAGGCGCGGCGGTCAGCAGCGTTGCCAGACCAGCGGCTGCGAGACCCGCTCCGATCCGTCGTGCGCTCATGCGTCTCCTCGTCATGACTACCGACCGTCATCCCACCGCGAAGAACTAGTGAAACCTGTCTAGTCCTTCGTCGGAGAGAAAACCGTCGACGAGGCGACGGATGACGCGAGAACGACGACTTATTCCGTGACGCCCTGGGAGTCGGCGCCGTGCTCACCCGGCTGGTGCATGTCGGCGCCGGAGCCGGCCATCACGGCACTGAGCGATGTCCCCTTCTCGATCGCGTCGAGCAGGTGCATGGAGATGTCCTGGACGACGATGTCGTCTCGGCCGTTCTCCTTCGCGCCGTCGTCGATCATGATGTAGCAGAACGGACACGCGGTCGCGATCCGGCTGGCACCCGTGGCGATCAGCTCCTGCGACCGCTCGGTGTTGACCTTCTTGCCGGTGTTCTCCTCCATGAACATGCGGGCGCCGCCGGCGCCGCAGCACATGCCCTTGGTCCCGTTGCGTGGAGCCTCGACGATCTCGATGCCCTTGAGCTGGCCGAGGACCTTCCGGGGCGACATGTAGATGTCGTTGTGCCGGCCCAGGTAGCAGGAGTCGTGGTACACGATCCGCTCGTCGAGCTCGGCGTCGGACAGGTCGAGCTTGCCTTCGTCGATGAGGCTCTCGAGGAACTGGCTGTGGTGGACGACGTCCCACTCGCCGCCGAGCTGGGGGTATTCGTTGCGCAGCGTGTTGAAGCAGTGGGGGCACTGCGTGATGATCTTCTTCACGCCCATGCCGTTCATCGTCTCGACGTTCTGCATGGCGAGCATCTGGAAGATGTACTCGTTGCCCGAACGGCGGGCCGGGTCGCCGGTGCAGTTCTCGGACGGGCCGAGGATGGCGAAGTCGACGCCTGCCCGCTGGAGCAGCTTCGCGGTGGCGACGGTGACCTTCTTGTTCTTGTCGTCGAACGAGCCGGCGCAGCCGACCCAGTAGAGGTACTCGTGGTTGAACGGCGACGAGCCGTCGACCACCTCGACCTCCTGCGGCAGGGCCTTGGCCCAGTCGCCCCGCTCGCTCTGGCCCATCGACCAGGGGTTGCCCTGGTTCTCCATGCCTCGGTAGGCGTTGCCCAGCTCGGTCGGGAAGTTCGACTCCATCAGCGACAGGTAGCGCCGCATGTCGAGGATCTTGTCGAGGATCTCGATGTTGACGGGGCAGGCCTCGTCACACGCCTTGCACGACGTGCAGGCCCACACCTCGTCGGCCGAGATGCGCTGGAAGACCTCCGGGGCGGAGACGGTGAGGTCCTTCTCGTGCTGCACGATCGGAGTGACCGGACCGCCGGGCCGCGACTCCGACATGACCTGGCCGACCTTCAACACGATCTCGCGAGGATCGAGCGGCTTGCCGGTGGCGTGCGCGGGGCAGACGGCCGTGCATCGCCCGCAGACGGTGCAGGCGTCGGTGTCGAGGAGCTGCTTCCACGTGAAGTCCTCGATCACGGAGGCACCGAAGCTCTCGAGCTCGGTCTCCATGAGGTTCGGAAGCGGCTTCATCGCGCCCTTCGGGCGGTCGCGCTCCGAGAGGAACATGTTCACGGGCGAGGTGAACATGTGCCGCAGCTGCGTCGTCGGGAGGATGATCAGGAAGGCGAAGAACGACAGGACGTGCACGACCCAGAAGAACTGGTGCCACCCGTGCACGGCGTCGAGGTTCTCGAACGCCGCCGACAGCGGGTAGCCGATGATCGAGAACTTCTCGAAATCTGGGCGCCCGTCGATGGCGATGCGGGCCCCCTCGGCCAGGAACCCGGTGACGCCGAGGACGGCGAAGGTCGAGAGGATGATGTGGTGGTCGGCGCGCGTCTTGATCTTCAGGCGGTACGGCCGCTGGATGTAGCGGCGGACCATCGCCCACCCGATGCCGACGAGGAAGAGCACGCCGGCCGCGTCGCCGACGAACGAGTACGCCTTGTAGACGTCGCCGTGGAGGAACTTCGCCGACGGCGGCAGCTGGTGGTTGATCTCCAGAACCGTCGTGACCGCGAACAGGATCAGGAACGGGAAGTAGATCAGCGAGTGCATCAGACCCGCCGCGCCATCGCGCATCAGCGTCTGCATGTAGACGCCGGCCCGGTAGGCGTCGACCCGGTTCTTTGCGTTGCGGGCGTTCAGCTCGCGACGGTCCGGGCGGCCTCGCTCCCAGTTCTGGGCCCGCTGGCTGAACAGGTACGCGACGCCGACGAAGAGCACCGACAGCACCGTGTAGAAGATGGCCTTGAAGGCCGAGGGGATGTTCTCGAAGACCTCGCGGGTGACCTCGGAGTCGTCGTGCCAGCCCATGAGGGTGGCGAAGATCCCCGAGAGCGCGGTGACCGCGCCCAGCCCGATGCCGAGGGCGAGGATGATCTGGGACGGACGCAGCCCTGAAACCGGGCGCGTTGACTCGGAGCTCTCAGCTTCCGTGACGGCCATGGGCGGGAAACGTAGTCCCCGCCGTTGGAGCGTTACGAGTCAGTGCGAGGTGCTGCGGGTGTCGGCTTCGTAGAGACGCTGCGCCATCGACGACAGGAGCTTGTGCGCGATGCCGGGCACCTCGTCGAGCAGGCCCGAGAACTCGCGCTGGCCGAGCACGAGCAGGGTCATGTCGGTCGCCGCTTCGACCGTGGCGTTGCGTGGGAGTCGCGTGAGCAGCGCGAGCTCGCCGAACGAGGCTCCTGGGCCGAGCTCCGTGACCTTGCGGCCGTTGCGCTTCACCGCGGCGGTGCCGTCGAGGATCAGGTAGAACTCGAAGCCGGGCTTGCCCTGCTCGCAGAGCACCTTGCCGGCCGGCACCTGGATCTCGTCGGACGCCTTGCCGATGAGCCCGAGCTCCTTGCGGTTGCACGCGGAGAACAGCCGCACGTTCGCCAAGTGGTCGAGCTTCTGGTCTTTGCCCCACGCCATGGCCGGGCACGGTACACCTCCGGACCTCTTCACGTGGTGGAAACAGCCCCGCAACACGACGTCCCTACGTTCGGCCTCGTGGACGTGGTGCTGGTGCGATGGCCCGCGGAGCGGGGGCGGCGCGAAGAGTTGGTCGAGTTGGGCGTGGCGCGCCTGCTGCTCGTCGACGAGGGTCACAGCCCTCCGGAGCCGGGCGACTGCCTCGAGGACTGGATCCGCATTCCCGCGAGTGACGCCGACGTGCAGGTTCGGATGGCCGGTCTCAAGCACCGGGCGTCCGCACACCGGACGACCGAGGAGCTGCCCCGGCGACTCGACGACGACGGTGTGCTGCGTGCGGGAGGAGGCTGGGTCCCGGTCCCCCCGGTCGAGGCCCGCCTCCTCCGCACGCTCCTCGACCGCTACGGCGCCGTCGTCAGTCGCGAGACCCTGAGCAGGGCTGGATGGGAGGGGCGCGCACCCGACCGCAACGTCCTCGACGTCCATGTGTTGCGCCTCCGCCGTCGCATCGCGCCGGTGGGCCTCGTGATCAAGACCGTGCGCAGCCGGGGCTACCTGCTCGAGTCAGATCGAGGTCAGCAAGCTGCGCGCAACGCGTAACCGCCCGCCAACGGCTGCGTCACATGCGCTCCGTACGGTCGGCCGCATGATTTCCAGGAAGCGACTCCTCCTGTTCGGTGCGCTCGGAGCCGCCGTCGTCGCCCTGCCGATCGTGCCGGCGTCGGCACAGGCAGAGGCGACGGCGGCCGACGTGCAGACGAACCTCGACAACGTCTTCGTGCTGCTCTGCGCGGTGCTCGTGATCTTCATGCAGGCGGGCTTCGCGCTCGTCGAAGCAGGACTCACGCGTGCCAAGAGCGTGGCCAACATCATGATGAAGAACCTGATGGACTTCTGCGGAGGAGCCATCGCGTTCTTCGCCTTCGGGTACGCCATCGCCTTCGGCAGCGGCAACGACTTCTTCGGCACCGAGGGCTGGTTCCTCGGTGACGGCGCGGCGACGATCGGCACGCTCACCCTGCCGGTGTCGTTCATCTTCCAGGTCGCGTTCGCGGCGACCGCAGCGACGATCGTGTCCGGAGCCATGGCCGAGCGGACGAAGTTCAAGAGCTACTTCGTCTACTCGCTCGTGATCTCCGGCCTGATTTACCCCGTGGTCGTGCACTGGCAGTGGGGCGGCGGATGGCTGTCGCAGATGAGTACGCCGTTCCACGATTTCGCCGGGTCGACGATCGTTCACATGACCGGCGGCGTTGCAGCCCTGATGGGGGCGATGATCATCGGTCCGCGCATCGGCAAGTACGGCCCCGACGGCAAGCCGCGGGCCATCCCCGCCCACAACATCCCGTTCGCCGTGCTCGGCACGTTCATCCTCCTGGTCGGCTGGTACGGGTTCAACCCGGGCTCGGAGCTGGCGGCCGACAGCGCGATCGGCGGCATCGCGCTCACCACGACGCTCTCGGCGGCGGCGGGTGCGGTGTTCGCCATGCTCGCCATCTGGTTCAAGTCCGGGAAGCCCGATGTCGCCATGGCGGCGAACGGCATGCTCGCCGGCCTCGTCGGCATCACCGCAGGTACCGCGGCCGTCAGCAACATCGGCGCCCTCGTCATCGGTTCGCTCTCGGGCGTGATCGTCGTCGCCGCGGTCTTGTTCTTCGACCGCATCAAGATCGACGATCCGGTCGGCGCCATCTCCGTCCACGGCGTCTGCGGTGCCTTCGGCACGCTGTGCGTCGGACTCTTCGCCACCGAGACCACCGACTTCTGGAAGGCCGGCCTCTTCTACGGCGGCGGCGCCGACCAGCTGATCGCCCAGGCGATCGGTGTCGTGTCGGTCGGTGCGTTCGTGGCCGTCACTGCCGGCCTGCTGTTCCTCGGGATCAAGGCGACCATCGGCCTCCGGGTGTCGGAGGAAGAGGAGCTGCAGGGCCTCGACGTCCTCGAGCACGGGGCGGCCGGCTACGGCGCCGACGTCACCCCGCAGGGTGCGCCCACCCCGGTCGTGTCCACCCGTTCGCCGATCAACGCCTAGGAGGCACCGATGATCAAGCTCGTCACCGCGGTGATCAAGCCGCACATGCTCGACTCGGTGAAGGAGGGCCTCAAGGGCATCGGCATCCAGGGGCTCACCGTCACCGAGGTCAAGGGGTACGGCCGCCAAGGCGGCCACACCGAGACCTACCGGGGCGCGGAGTACACCGTCGACCTCGTCCCCAAGCTGCGCATCGAGGTCCTCTGCGCTATCGACGACGCGGAGAAGGTGACGGACACGATCCGAGCCTCCGCCCACACCGGCAAGATCGGCGATGGCAAGGTCTGGATCGTCGACGTCGACCGTCTCATGCGCGTTCGCACCGGCGAGATGGACGTCGACGCGGTCTGACGCACCCGCCGCCCTCGTGTTCTGTGAGTAGTTGTTCGACCTGACCTCGAACAACTACTCACAGTTCGAACGGGCTAATCCTTCTTGGTGCCCTGGGCGGCGACGGAGGCGATCTTCGCCTTCACCTCGTCCTGGTCGCCGAGGTAGCGGCCCCGGATCCCACCGGCCCAGTCGAGGCGCTCGCCCTGCGGGGTGAGCGACTCGTCGAGGTTGTAGACGAGCGGGACGCCCGTCGGGATGTTGAGCCCCGGGATCTCGTCGTCGCTGATGCCGTCGAGGTGCTTGACGAGCGCCCGCAGCGAGTTGCCGTGGGCGCCGACGAGGACCGTCTTTCCAGCCCGCAGGTCGGGGACGATGCCGTCCACCCAGTAGGGGAGGAAGCGGGCGACGACGTCCTTCAGGCACTCCGTCGCGGGCAGCACGTCGGCCGGGAGGTCGCGGTAGCGAGCATCGAAGCGGGGGTGGCGCTCGTCGTCGAGATCCAACGGCGGAGGCGGGGTGTCGTACGAACGCCGCCAGATCTTGAACTGCTCCTCGCCGTACTTCTCCGCCGTCTCGGTCTTGTTCTTGCCCTCGAGGTCGCCGTAGTGGCGCTCGTTGAGCCGCCAGCTCCGCTTCACGGGGATCCAGTCGAGGTCCATCTCGCTCAGGGCGAGCTGCGCGGTTCGGATCGCCCTCTTCTGCAGCGACGTGTGGAGGACGTCAGGCCGCAGCCCGGCGTCGGCCATCAGCCGCCCACCCTGACGCGCCTCCTCCCGTCCCTTGTCCGTGAGGTCGACGTCTTGCCAGCCCGTCGAGAGGTTCGCCTTGTTCCACTGGCTCTCGCCGTGCCGCAGGAGGACGAGGGTGTACATGCCGTCGGAATCTACGGCTGGCGTCCGTTCGTGACCGCATCCGCCGCGGCCGTGGCCGACCGCACGACGAGCCGGTCGACCTTGTCGCCGATCACCGCGGCCGGATCGTCACCGGACACGGTCCCGCTCGTCGCGTAGCCGTCGCGGTGTGCGTGCGTCTCGATGGCCTCGGCGGTGCACGACACGTCGAGGGTGGTCACCGGGTTGCAGCGCGACGGCCGCATCCCTGCGTCGTCGTAGGCACTCATCGTCGGGGTGTCGTTGCTGATGTAGTGCGCGCCTGCCGCGAGCGCGGCACGGGGGTCGCCGGCGAGGTCTCGGACCATGAAGCCCTGGGCGACGAGCCTGCTCATGCGGTCGTACTTCCCGCTGCCTCCGCCCCGTCCGACGAACGCCGCGACGGGCGACTCTTCCGGCGCCTGGACGAACGACATGCGGCCCGCGAGCGACGTGTACCCGTTGCTGTACGCGGTGCCGTGGTCGTCGCCGTCGATGAGGAACGTCACGTGCTGGCGGACATCGGCCAGCTTCGGCCACCCGCGCTCGACGATCGACTGGCGCAGCGTCGTGCCCCGGCCGGTGACGCTGTCGGGCGTCACCACCCGATCCGGCCAGACCTCCCGCAGGATCTCGTCGAGGCGCTGGTACTCGTAGGTGCCGAAGGGGCGGGTGAAGGGATCCTCGTCCTCGAGCGGCCCGTCCTTCGGCTCGAGCAGGACGAGCAGCGGGTGGTGGCCCGGGTGAGCGTCCGACCACGACCGGATCAGCGCGAGGCAGTCGCGCAGCAGCGTGCAGCTCGACCGGTCGTCCGCGAACCACACGTGGTACACCTCGATGTCGTCGCGGGCCCAGTTGAAGTGGAGATCGAGCTCCACCTGGCGCACGCCCTGCTCCTCGAGCTGCACGTCGAGCGCGGGATGCGAGTAGTCCCACGGAGGAACGCCGGGCAGGGAGCCGTTGTGGTCCTGGTGCGTCGAGTTGTGCGAGCCCCGCGCCTGGACGTGGTTCATCCGCAGCGGACCCTTGCCGCCTTTCGTGCCCGACGACGCCGATGCCGCGACCGGAGCGACCGTCAGAGCCACGAGGGCGGCGAGCAGTGCGAGCAGCGGCGGGCGTCTCATCCTCAGGGGTTCGCTGCGGCGACCCGAGTACCCTCCCGCCCCATGTCGGCGGACACTCCCACCTCAGGCGTCCACGTTCCCTTCGATCGCTTCGTCAAGTTCCCGGAGCTGACCGAGATCCTCGAGGCTCTCGCGGCCGCGTACCCCGACCTGATGGAGCTCTCGAGCATCGGGAAGTCGTACGAAGACCGCGACATCTGGCTGTGCACGATCACGAACACGGCGACGGGGCCGCATGACGAGAAGCCCGCGATCTGGATCGACGCCAACATCCACGCCACCGAGCTCACAGGCTCGACCGCCGCGCTCTACCTCATCAACAAGCTGCTGACGCAGTACGGCGCGGACGACACGGTCACCCGGGCCGTCGACACCCGCACCTTCTACGTCGTCCCGCGCATGGGCCCTGACGGCGCCGAGCTCGCCATGGCGGAGCGGCCGCGGTACGTGCGGTCATCGGCTCGTCCGTACCCGCTGACCGATCAGCAGGACGGGCTCATCGCGCAGGACATGGACGGCGACGGGCGCATCCTCATGATGCGGATCGAAGACGCGAACGGCACGTGGAAGACGTCGTCGGCCGACCACCGCCTGCTCGTGCCGCGAGACCCCGTCGAAAGCGGCACCGGCCCGTACTACCGGCTCCTCACCGAGGGGGAGATCCAGAACTTCGACGGAGTCACCATCAAGCCTGCGCCCGCGCTCGCCGGGCTCGACATGAACCGCAACTACCCGATCGAGTGGCGCCCCGAAGGCGAGCAGTACGGCGCCGGCCCGTATCCCACATCGGAGCCGGAGATCCGCGCCGTCGTGCAGGGCCTGATCGACCGGCCGAACGTGTGCGCGTTCATCCAGTACCACACGTACTCCGGCGTGCACCTGCGGCCGTACGGCACCCACGCCGACGACCACCTGCCGACGTTCGACCTGCGCGTGTTCAAGGTCATCGGCCAGAAGGCGACAGAGCTCACGGGGTATCCCGCGGTGAGCGTGTACCACGACTTCAAGTACGACCCGAAGGAGGTCATCACGGGCGTCGCGGACGACTGGGCCTACGACCACCTCGGCGTCTACGCGTGGACGACCGAGTTCTGGAGCCCTCAGCGCGCCGCGGGGATCGAGGACATGAAGTTCATCGACTGGTGGCTCGACCACCCCCTCGACGACGACCTCAAGCTCCTCGCCTGGAGCGACGAGCAGCTCGGCGGCGAGGGATTCGTCGAGTGGTACTCCTACGACCACCCGCAACTCGGTCGGGTCGAGCTCGGTGGGTGGAACACCGCATTCTGCTTCCGGAACCCGCCGCCCCACCTCCTCGAGGCCGAGGTCGCACCGCATGCCGACTGGGCGATCTGGCACGTGCTGATCGCACCGGAGCTGTCGCTGCACTCGACGTCGGTCGAAGACCTCGGTGGCGACGCGTGGCGCATCCGCATGGTCGTGCAGAACGCAGGATGGCTGCCCACGAACGTGACCCAGAAGGCGGTCGACCGCAAGGCCGTGCGGCCGGTGGAAGCAGAGATCGTGCTACCCGAGGGCGACGAAGGGCCGGTGACGCTCGTGGGCACCGATGCGAAGCAGCAACTCGCTCAGCTCTCCGGGCGGGCGTTGAAGAACGCGATGCTCGGCGGCTTCGGTGCTGCTTCCGATGCCACGCTCGATCGAGCGAAGGCCGAATGGGTCGTTCGCGGCCCCGCCGGCGCGACGGTCGACCTCGTCGCGCGCCACCAGCGCGCCGGTGTCGTGCGCTCCACCGTCACCCTCGGCTGATCGATGAGGCGGCTGGCCATCGTCACCGCTCGCGACAGCGCCGAGTTGTGGGGCGACGGCGAGCACCTCCTCGGCGCGCTCGCCCACGTCGGGATCGAGGGCGTCACGGTGCCGTGGGGTCGTCTGCTCGACCCCGACCAGTTCGTCGGCGCGCTGATCCGCACGACGTGGGACTACGTCGACGCGCGCGACGAGTTCATCCGTTGGGCACGAGAGGTGGAGGCGCTCCTCCCGCTGACGAACGACGCGTCGCTGCTCGAGTGGAACACCGACAAGCGGTACCTGCGCGACCTGGAGCGGGTGGGCGTGCCGGTCGTGTCGACGCTGTGGGTCGAGCCCGGCGACGATGTGCCTGCCGTGCCATGGGAACGCTTCGTCGTGAAGCCATCGGTGTCGTGCGGCGGGCGCCACAGCGCGAGCTACTCGCGCACTCGAGGAGCGGCCGAGGGCGTCGCGCACGCAGGGTCGATCGCGACCGACGGCGGCGTCGCGATGATCCAGCCCCACCTGCGTTCGGTCGACGAACAGGGCGAGGTCGGTGTCTACGTCGTCGACGGCGCCGCCACGCATGCGGTGCGCAAGGGGGGCATCCTCGTCACCGGCGCGGCACCCGTCGACGACCTCTCGCTCGCCATCGAACAGCACACAGGTCGGGCCGACCTGGACGACGAGCTCCGTGCGTTCGCGCTGGACGCGGTCGGTGCGATACCGGCTCACCTCGGTCGACCGCTGTACGCCCGCGTCGACATCGTCCGCGGCGACAGCGGCGAGCCGCTGCTGATCGAGCTCGAGGCGATCGAGCCCTTCCTCTTCTTCGAGCACACTCCCGAAGCAGCCGCGCCGTTCGCCGCTGCGGTCGATGAGTGGCTCCACCGAGAGCACGCCCGGCGGAGCGGCAGCTAGGCCGGCTGCAGCGACGTGAGGCGGCGGAGCAGCGACCGGGCGCTGCGTGGTTGCACGTCCGCGACGACGCGCCCGTCGTGGAGGAACACGACGCGCTGCGCGGCCGCAGCGACACCGGGGTCGTGGGTCACGATCACGACGGTCTGCCCGCTCGCGTGCAGCGAGCAGAACAGGTCGAGGATCTCGCGGCCCGCAGCGTGGTCGAGGTTCCCGGTCGGTTCGTCGGCGAGCAGCAGCGACGGGCGGTTGAACAGCGCCCGGCCGATTGCGACCCGCTGCTGCTGACCACCGGACAGCTGGTTCGGCATCCGATCGGCGAGCCCGGCGAGGCCGACCAGGTCGAGCACCTCGGCGAGCCGCTCCGCTCGCTGCTTGGCCGGCATCCGCCCGACGACAGCCGGCAGGGCGATGTTCTCGGCGACGGTGAGGACGGGCACGAGGTTGAAGAACTGGAACACGAAACCGACGTCGTCGCGCCGGATGGTGGTGCGCTCGGTGTCGGAGAGGTCACCGAGCCGGCGCCCTTCCAGGACGACGTCACCGGAGGTGGGGGTGTCGAGCGCGCCCATCACGTGGAGCAGCGTCGACTTGCCGCACCCCGACGGCCCCATGATCGCCACGAGCTCACCGGAGCCGACGGTCAGGTCGACGTCGCGCAGCGCAGTCACCTCGTTGGCGCCTGTCCGATAGCTCTTCGAGACCGCGCAAATTTCGAGCATCGAACCGAATGATCGCGCGAGGCTTCCGTCCGATGCGCTCCATTTCTGCACTGGGGGTCAGGAGCGTCCGTCGCTCCGCGGCGCGGTACCTGCTCACGGCCATAGGTGCCACCCTCGGCGTCGCCGTGCTCTTCGGCGTCCTCGCCACCAACGCGAGCATCAGCGACGGCATCGACCGATCCGTCGGGAGTGCGTCGGTGCCCGGCGTGCGGGTGGAGCCGATCGGCAGCTACGGCAACACGATCCCAGCACCGTTGCTCGACCAGCTCGGCGCCCTGCCCGGCGTGAGCCAGGCCTGGGCATCCGTCTTCATCAACGCGACGGTTGCCGGCAGCGACACCGAACTCAACGTGCTCGGCCATCGCCACGTCGAGGGACCGGACCACACCGTTCTCCGCGCTCGTCCAGGTGAGGCCGGTCGCTTCGAAGGACGCGACCCTGCGCCCGGCGCCGACGAGATCTCGCTCTCGCGCCAGCGCGCGAGCGAGTTGGGGGTGTCGCTCGGCGACCCGGTCGAGCTCGTGACGAGGAACGGACCAGTCGCCCTCACGGTCGTCCGCATCGGTGACTGGCCGGACTCCAACGGCTTGACGTCGTTCGAGACGGCGTCGCGGATCCAGGGACAGGGCGACGTCGTGCAGTCGATGTGGGTGGAGCTCGCGCCGGGGACGTCGGCGCGAGAGTGGGCCGCGCAGCACGCCGCGGTGGCGGGCGACGCGTTGCGCCTCCAGGTCGACGCCGGCGACGGGCTGCGCAACTCCGCCGCGCTCATCCAGGGCGCGTTCGGGATGCTGGGCCTGATGGCTGCCTTCGTCGGCGGGTTCCTCATCTATCTGACGATGTCGACGTCGGTCGCGGAGCGGACGCGGACCTGGGGCGTGCTGCGAGCGGTCGGCGCCCGCCGGCGCGACGTCGTGCGGGCGGTGCTCGGCGAGGCGGCGGTGCTCGGCGTGGTCGCCACGACCCTCGGGCTGGTCGTCGGCGCCTTCGTCGGAACGGTGCTGCTGCGGCTCGCGCAGGTCGTCTACAACCTCCCCCGCACCGGCCTCACCATCGAGAGCGGGAGCGTGATCACCGCGATAGCGGTGGGGTTGCTCACCCCGCCCGCGGCAGCCTTCTTCCCTGCGTGGCGGGCCGCGAAGGCCGAGCCCGTCGACGCCATGCGCGAACGGCACACCGACCCGTCCCGCCTCGGGCCGGCGTGGCTCGTCGGCGCCGCGCTCGTCGCAGCGGCGCTGGTCCTCCAGCGGATCGGTGGTGTCGGCGGCGCGGTACGAACGGCACCGCTCCTGTTCCTGCTCGGCGCGGTCCTGCTGGTGCCGGTCGTGCTCGGGCCGATCGCCCGCCTCGTGGGAAAGGCGTCGTCGCGCCTCGCCCCGGGTCTCGGCGACGCAGCGGTGAACCACCTCGTGCGGGAGCGGACACGGTCGGCGTACACGCTCGGGCTGTTGATGGTGGTGCTCGCCCTCGTTCTCACGCTCGGCGGCGTGCAGGGGTCGCTGCTCGCGGCACTCGACCGTGGCTTCGAGGTTCGCTACCGAGCGGACGTCACGATGGCCGCCTGGAACGGGATGCCCGACGACGTCGCCGACGCGGTGCGGGACCTCGACGGTGTCGGCGTTGCGACCGCCTTCCGTAGCGGCCGGACGTCGATCGGCGCCGACCGGCAGAGCGTCGAGCTCGCGGTCATCGAGACCGACTCGTTCTTCGGGATGCAGGGCTTCCCGTGGTCGGATGGTGACGACGCGTCAGCCAGGGCAGCGCTCGAAGCAGGCAACGCGGTCATCGTGCCGGAGGTGTATGCGCGGCGCGTGGGAGTCGGCCGGGGCGACGCGCTCCCGATGCAGACGACGCAGGGCCTCCGCGACTTCACCGTCGCCGGGATCTACGCGACACCCGAGACGGGGGTGCGGGTGATCGTCGGACTCGCCGACGGCGTGAAGTGGTTCGGCGCCGGGGCGGTCACCGGCTTCGAGCTCAAGGCCGCCGAGGGCGTCACGAGGGAGGCGCTGCGCGCGCAGGTGGAGGAGGTCGTCGGCGATCGGCCCGGCTACTGGATCAACACCATGGACGCCGAGCACGCCCTGGCCCAGGAGCAGATCCGCCAGAACTTCCGCCCGTTCCTCGCGGTGATCGGGGTGGCCGCGGTCGTCGGCATGCTCGGGCTCGCGAACACGCTCGGCATGACGATCCTGCGGCGGACCCGCGAGATCGGCATCCTTCGGGCGGTCGGCATCCAGCGCGGCGCGTTGGGTCGGATGGTGCTGGTCGAGTCGTTGACGATGGGTGCGGTCGCGTTCGTGCTGTCGATCCCGCTCGGCTGGGTCCTGGCGCGCGCGGTGTTGACGAACTCGAGCGAGGCGCTCGGGTTCTCGGTGCCGTTCGCGGCGCCTACGGGGATGCTCCCGGCACTGGCGGCGATCGTGGTCGTGATCGCTGGTGCCGCGTCGGTCGCCCCCGCCCGCCGCATCGCGCGTCTCGATCCGGTCACCGCGTTGCGTTTCGAGTAGCCGGCGACGCCGGCCACCGCCGAGCTTCAGACGAGCGCCTCGTCGATCCGCCCGAGGCGGTCTTCCATCTCTGCGACATAGGGCGTCGCTCCGAGCGCTGCGAACCGCGCCTTGGCTTCGACCAAGAGCGCGCGCGCCTCGTCGGCTCGCCCTGCCCGAGCAGCGAGCAGCCCGAGGTTCCCGCGGACGAGGGCGATCCCGATCGGGTAGTCCACCGCCTCGAACACCCGCAACGCGTCGTCGAACAGACGCGCCGCGTCGTCGAGACGGCCGACGTCTGAGTACACCTCACCGATGTTGTTCGCGGCCACCGCCGCGCCCATCACGTCTCCAGCCCGTGTTCTGACCGCACGACACTTCTCGTAGTACGCGAGCGCCTCGTCGAGATCGCCCTCGTAGTACGCGTCGATGCCGAGGTTGTTCAAGACGTCGGCCTCACCGACGAGGTCACCGAGCTCTCGATAGATCGGCAGGGCCAGCTCGCGGTACCGCCGGCTGTCGGGGTGACCGAGGTCGGTGTACGCCGCGTCGAGGAGGTAGTAGGCGTGCGCTAGCGCGTCACGGTCGTTCGCGCCTTCCGCCGCGGCGATCGACGACAAGCACGCGTCGATGCACTCCTGGAGTCGGCCCTGCCGGTACCGCGCTGCCGCGAGTTCCACGCTCAGTTGCGCTTCGAGGGAACGCACCCGCGATTCAGGGCCGCTGGGCAGTGTGCGCAGCGCTCGCAGATACCAACGCACGGCTGCTTTGTACCGGCCCATCCGCTCGCGAACGACACCCTCCCGCAACATGACCTCCGCGGTGGCGATGACGTCACCGGCGCTGCGCCGCGCCTCCTTGTACGCGCGAGTCGCCTGGTCGTACTGCGCCGCGAGCCGGTGAGCGTCGCCGAGCGCCTGCGCGACTGTGCACACCTCCTCGGCCGGGACGCCGAGCTTCGGCGCAACGTGCAGCGCGCGTTCGTAGAACCGCGCAGCCTCCACCGGCGCGTACTGCTCGGTCGCTCGAGCGCCGGCGAGCACGGAGTATCGCCACGTCTCGGGGAGGCGTTGCGCTTCGCGGTAATGCATCGACAGCAGCGGCAGGACATCCGGCTCGTCACCATGCTCCGCGACGATCGCATCAGCGATCCGGCCGTGGAGCTCGCGGCGGCGGCGGAACGGAAGCGCTTCGTACGCGACCCGCCGGTAGAGGTCGTGTCGGAAGGTGAACACGCCATCGTCCCCGACCTCGACGAACTCCCGGAGGCGCTCGAGCTGGTGAGCATCGGCGAGGGACGGCACGAGGTCGCCGATGGCGCGCTCGAGCAGATCGAGCGAAGTCGTCGTGCCCGCGACCGACGCGTACCTGAGGCAACGACGGTCTTCGACGTCGAGGCGGTCGAGGTGCGCGCTCACCAGTCCCTCGATCGAGGGCGGCACGGCGTCGAGGCCGTCGCGCCCGATCACGGATGCGAGCTCGACGGTGAACAACGGGTTGCCGCCTGCGCGTGCGACGAGCTCGTCGAGGACGTGGGGCGATGGCCACCGGCCCACCACCGACCGAAAGATCTCGGCGGCGTCATCGCGCCGCAGGGGACCGAGCTCGATGCTGATGGCAACGCCGTCGAGCCGGCTCATCCCACTGCTCTGGTTGGGGCGGGTCGTGACGAGGACCAGCCACGCCCGCGCCGCCGCGGCCCGCACCACCGCGGCGATCACCTCGGCGGACGCGTCGTCCATCCAGAAGCCGTCCTCGACGACGAGGAGGAGCGGTTCGCGAACCACCGCGTCGAGCAGTTCCACCGTCAGCTCGGCAAGACGAGCCCGCCGGAACTGCGCAGCGAGCTGCGCTACGTCTTCGGTCATGTCGACCTCGGCGTCGATGGCGATCGCGATCAGCGGCGTCCAGCGTGCGAGCGCGGGAACTGCTTCGCTGACGGCCCGTTCCAGCGCGCGCCCTGCCGCTGCGCGATCGGCGACGTCGTCGATGCCGAGCGCTGCGCGGAGAAGCTGCCGCGTCGCGAAGTACGGCGTCGCGGAGTCGTATTGCTCGCACGCGACCTCGATCCTTCGGTGCACCCATGTGGCGGTCGCCTCTGCGACCAGCTGCGACTTCCCCATACCGGTGTCGGCGACGATCTCGACCGCCGCCCCGCGGCCGCTCGCCGCGGCTGTCGCCCGGTCGCGGAGGAGAGCGAGTTCCGACGTCCGGCCGATGAACTCGGCCGCGCCGGGCCTCAACGTGCTCTGGCCGTGCCGGACGCGCCCGACCGCGTAGGCACGCACAGGCTGGCTCTTGCCCTTGACCATGAAGGGCTCGAGCGGCGCGAGGTCGAACCGCCGGCCGCAGTTGTCGACGACGGAAGCCGTCGCCAGCACCTGGCCGGGGCGAGCCTTGCCCATCACGCGAGCCGCCAGGTTCACTGCGTCGCCCATCGTGGAGTAGGTGAACCGTCGAGGCGAGCCCACGGCGCCGGCGTAGACCGGCCCACGGTTCACACCGATGCGCACGGGGAGCCCGTGGTCGCGATCGAGGATCCCTCGGCAGGCGCGCAGCATGCGCCCTTCGGCGTCGTCGACGGCGTCGGGTGCGCCGCAGGCGAGCATGAACTTGCCACCGTCATCGGCGATGTCCGTGCAGATGATGGTGACGTCGAGCTGCTCGCAGATCTCGACGACCGTCGCGGCGAGCTCGTTGATTCGGCGATGGGTCTCGGCCAGCCCCGCTCTGGCGAGCAGCTCGTCGACGCCGCCGAAGTGCAGGAAGGCGACGGTGACGTATCGGTGCTCCGACTCGGCGACGATCGCGGCCAGCCTGCCCCGCAACGCGATCGGCACGAAGATCTCGGACGCGGCGGCGGCCGTCGATCGGCCGACATCTGGCACGCGGTGGGGCCGCCGCTTCACCAACCATCCCTGACCCTTCGCTGCGCCGATGCAGGCCGTCGGGATCTGCGACGCGGTGTCGGCGCTGACGAGGATCTCGCCCGCATCTGCCGTCGACTCCATCAGAACGGTCGTCGATGCTGCAGGGCCCACGATGACGAGCTCCTCGTGGTCGCGCCCGACGAGGAGGCATTCGAACGTCCCGCTGTGCACGCCCACCGACATCCGCAGCCGCACCGTGCCGGTCCCGGTGGAGATGACTCCGACGCGCCGCAGCGTCGCCCGCATCGCCACGGCCGCCGAGACCGCTCGTGCGGCATGCTCCTCGCCGGTGACGAGGAAGAGCAACGCATCACCGCCGAACTTCAAGACGTCGCCGCCCACAGCGACGATGTCATCGATCAGCGGCGTGAACACCGACGAGATCGCGGTGACGAGCTCTTCCGCTCCAGCGCGCCCCGAGCGGGCGAGCCGTTCCGAGAGATTCGTGAACCCGGAGATGTCGGCGAACACCAACGTGCCCTCGACGGAGCGATAGCGCGCGTCGCACCACCCGTCGCGCACCAGGCGCGGCACGTACTCGTCGAGTCCGTAGCCCACGTTGGCAGTGAACCCTGCCGTCGGCTGGCTGTTCACGCCGGCCTGCACCCCCCACCGTCTTCGCAAAAGCGTACCAATCTCCTCGTGTTGACCATCTAGCGGTAGTCCGTTCGGACTAGTACCGTCGAGGTCAGGCGCTCGGAGGGAGCGCAGGGCGGGAGAGTGACATGGCGAGGTTCCGACGCGCCGTCAGCGTGCTGCTGACGCTTGCGCTGTTGGTGGTTTCAGTGCAGTTCGTGGCGGCCTCGCCGTCGGGGGCTGACCACGGTGGCGGCCTGACGCACGACGAGGCGGCGTTCCGGGCGGCCATCGGGCCCCACACGTTCGAGGACTTCGACGCGATCGCGGCCGGGACGTTGATCACGACGCAGGTGCCGGGCGCGACCTTCAGCACACCCGGAGAGCCGTTGTACGTGTTCTCCGGTTCGGTCACCGGTCACGTGCTCTTCGGCGGGTTCCAGCGCGAGGCGGCGGGGCTGCCGCAGGTGTTCGAAGCGAAGTTCGGCGCGCCAGTGTCGGCGGTCGGCTTCTCGCTCGCGGCTCAGGACCCGGCGTCGAGTGCGGCAACCCTGCAGATCGCCTACTCCGACGGGTCGTCGGCGTCGTTCTCGGTGTCGGACAACGACGGGAACGAGAACACCCCGCAGTACCTCGGTCACATCGCACCGAGCGGCAAGCGCATCAGCGGGTTCAAGCTCAGCTCCGGCATCGAGCACGGTTCCGGCCTCGCCGAAGAGGTCGCCATCGACAACCTCGCGTTCGCCACAGCCGCCGCTTCGGGCGAGCTCGTCGCGTACGTCGGCACCGATCCGGAGAACGGCGACGACGACATCTTCGTGACCGACGTGGTGAGCGGCACCACCCGGAACCTCACCGAGGACCATCCCGGCCACGACAGCGACCCGGAGTTCTCACCGGACGGATCGAAGATCGTCTTCGCCTCCGACCGCGACGGCGGGATGGACCTGTTCGTGATGCGCGCCGACGGCTCGGACGTCACCAACATCACCAACAGCCCGTTCACCTACGACGCCGACCCGGCGTGGTCGCCGGACGGCACGCAGATCGCGTTCGCCCGCGACTACGGCATAGACGAGGACAACGCATACGGGTTCGACATCCACGTCATGCCGGCGACCGGCGGCACGCCGCGGCAGGTGTCGTTCGCGACGACGTTCCTCGGAGGCGGATTCCCTCAGTGGAGCCCTGATGGGACTCGTGTCGTGTACCGCACCGACCGGCTCGGTGCCGAGGAGATCTTCGAGTCGACGATCGGATCGCCAGGCGGCGACGTGGTCGAGCGAAATCTCACCAACACGCCGGACGTCGTCGACACCACCCCTTCCTTCTCACCCGACGGGTCGGCGATCGTCTATTCCCGCGACGGCGACCTCTGGACGATGGACCCCGACGGCGGCTCGCAGCAGCCGCTCCTCGAGCAGGAGGGTGACGACCTCTTCCCGAAGTGGTCGCCCGACGGTGATCGCATCCTCTTCGACAGCGGCGGCGACATCCATGTCCTGACCCTCGCCACCGGAGCGGTCGCGTCGATCACCAACAACGGCTCGAACAACCGCGCCGCCGACTGGGGCGGCGTCGCCGACGCTCGTTCGCTCTCGTTGACGGTCTCGTCGGCTTCGACGCTGCCGGGAGCCTCGTTCGTGGACCCCGATGACATCCCCGTCACGGCGCTCCCGCTGAGCGTGCAGTCGGACGTGGCCGACACGCCGCTCCGCAGCGTCGACATCGCCGCGAGCCCGTTGCGCTCGGTGCCGCTCCGATCGGTTCCGTTGCGGTCGGTGCCTCTTCGATCTGTTCCGCTGCGGTCTGTCCTTCTGTCCGACATCCCCCTCCGGTCCGTTTCCACGTCTTGGGAGGCGATCCTCGAGTCGACGCCGCTGCGCAGCGTGCCGTTGCAGAACATCACCCTGGAGGAGGTCCTCGCTCTCACCCCGGTGCCGGGTGGCCTCCAGTCGCTGACGCTCGCCGACATCGACCTCGGTTCGACCCCGCTCCGCTCGGTGTCGATGGTGTCGCTGGCGATGGGCAGCACCCCGTTGCGCTCGGTCGACGTCGTTCCCGACGATGGTCTCACCGGTTTCGAGAGCTGGTGCGCAGTCATCACCGGCCTCGGCTACTCCTGCACCACCCTGGGCCTCACCGCCGAGAGCCCGATCCTCGCGGTCGACCTCGCCGGCATCCCGCTGCGCTCCGTCCCGCTTCGGTCTGTGCCGCTGCGGTCCGTCCCGCTTCGAAGCGTCGACGTCGCCGCGCTGCCGCTCCGCTCGGTGCCGCTGCGTTCCGTGCCACTGCGGTCGGTCCCGATCGGCACCATCCCCCTGAGGTCGGTGTCGCCGGTGCCGGCCGTCGTCGAATGCGGGACGCCGGCGATCGACTGCGCCTCGCTCACGGCCACGCTGGCCGACGCGGAGCGGGCAGACGCCATCCGAGCCGACGCGACGTTGGGGACCCTGTTCGACTCGGTGGCACCAGACGATCTGCCGGGTTCGCTGCTCGAGCTGCTCCAAGGGCTCGTGAACCGAGCCGACTACGCCTGGGAGTCGCTGCCCGTAGAGCGCATCGGCGTCCACGACTACGCCGGTCCGTCCGCGCCGACCCTCACCTACACGGCGACGTTCACGGCTTCACGCACCGGTAGCGGCACCGCACGCGTCCGTCTCCCCAGAGGATTCCGGTACGTCGCCGGCAGCACCAGCGAAGCCACGGGCATCTCCGGCGAACCGACGGGCTCCGGCGCATCGGTCGAGTGGACGATCGAGCCGGTCGCCGAGGGCCAGGTGGTGACGTGGACCTTCCGGGCCCGACCGAGCCTGTCGCTCGTGGGCGGCGCGACGTCCTCGCTGCGAGTCGACCTCGGGGTTGCCCCCGTAACCGCGGTGGGCCAGGCGCCGGTGTCGGTCAACGAGGACTTCGAGTCCGGCGGCAACGACATGCCCTCCGGCGCCGCCGCCATCAGCCCCAACACGCTGGTGATCTCGCACATCGCGTCGGCCGGCGACGTCGACTACTTCAAGCTGCCCGTCCCGCCGAAGGGGACACGGATCCAGGTCCGGCTCGGCAACGACAGCGACGACGCCGACTTCGACGTCGCCCTGCTCACCGATGCGGCATCGACCCCGCTTCGCTCGGTGCCGCTTCGGTCGGTGCCACTGCGCTCCGTCCCCGTCGCCGACACCGGCGTGAGCTACCACGCGGCCGACGAGTTCGTGAGCGCCGAGACGCTCGACGACATCCCGAACACCGAGATCGGCTCGACGCCGCTGCGCAGCGTGTCGCAGAACCGCGACGGTGCCGACGAGTTGATCGACACGACATCGGACCTCAATCCGGCGACGTCGTCGCACTACCTCATCCAGGTCACCGCGTTCAACGCCGGGTCGAGCCCGGCGCCGTACGTGCTCTACGTCAAGCAGTACGCGCCTCCGACGCCGCCGGCGTGCGCGCCGCGCCCGTCGGTCACGTACGCGGCCCCGGCGCCTGCGACGATCCCGCCGACGACCAAGACGTTGATCCTGACCAGTCCTTCGCGCCTCGTCGACCGGTTCGGCTCCAACGCACTCGAGGCGTCGGATGTCGATCGCCTCGCGCAGCTTCCCGGCGTTGACGGACTCGTGTACGCGATCGAGGCGGCACCTGGTGGGGCCGCCGCGCTCTCGGACTGGGACGCGCATCCCTGCGACCCCGAGCGCGCGAACGCGGTCGCTTCATCGATCGGCAACATCATCACTGCGGTCCGTGCGGCTGCTCCTGGGCTCGAGAACATCGTGATCGCAGGCAGCGACGACATCGTCCCGATGGCCCGCATCGCCGATTACACCCAGCTCTCCAACGAGAGCGACTACACGGGGTCGACCCTGTCGAGCAGTCGCCTCGGCAACCCGATCGCAGCGGCACTCGCGACGCAGAACATCCTGAGCGACGACCCGTACGGCGATCTCGACCCGATCCCGTGGCTCGACCACTTCCTGTACGTGCCGGAGCTCGCGGTAGGACGTCTCGTCGAGACGCCTGCCGACATGGCGGCGCAGATCGCGCAGTTCGAAGTGGCCAACGGCGTCCTCGATCCGCAGACGGCGCTCACCACCGGGTACGACTTCCTCGAAGACGGCGCGAACGCGGTGAACACGGCGCTGGCGCGGCGGCTGCCGAACGGGCTTCGCACCCTCATCAATCACGAGTGGTCGCGCCAGGCGCTCGTCGACGAGCTCTTCCCGACAGACCCGATTAGCGGGCCCAAGGAGTCTCCGGACATCGCCAGCGTCAACGCGCACTACGACCACAGCCGGTCGTTGCCGGCGGTCGGCGACCGCGACCGGGACGAGACAGACCTGTTCACCGTCGCGGACCTGCGGCCCCACGCGCTTCCGAAGCGCATTCTCTTCACCATGGGGTGCCATGCGGGCCTCAACATCCCGGACGGCTACGGCGCAGAGGTCTCGGAAGACTGGGCCCAGTCGTACCTCGGCTCCGACCAGAAGGCTGCGGTGTACTTCGCCAACACCGGCTTCGGCTACGGCGACACCGAGGCGGTGGCGCTGTCGGAGCGGCTCATGGAGCTCTTCGCGGAGCGACTCGACGGCTCGGTCACGGTCGGCCGCGCCGCGCTCCTGGCCAAGCAGGCCTACTTCGGTTCGTTGGGTGCCTACGGCCCCTACGACGAGAAGGCGATGCAGGAGGCGACCTTCTACGGGCTGCCGATGTACCGCATCGGCGCGGCCTCGGCCCCGACGCCTGCTCCGGCGACCGTCACGCCCGCCACCGGCCCGGTGCCCTCCGTGCCGTCGGTGGCGGTGAACCTCGACCTTTCCGACAGCGGTGACTTCGCTGAGCGCACCAGAGGCTCGACAGCGCACTATGTCGTCGCCGGTGGTGAGCTCACCGTCGCAGGAACGCCGCGGACGCCGACGACCGGCGAGTCGCAGGTCACGCAGTACCGGCCCATCGTGCCCAAGACATCGGTCGAGGTCACCTCCGCTGCGAACGGACTCCTGGCGAAGGGGTTCCTCGTGACCGACCTCGAGTCGCGTGACGCACAGACGACCCCAGCCGTGGCCCGCCCGGTCGTCGACCTCGCGGCGAACGAAGGAGCGCCGCCGGCGGGAGACGTCGCCTTCCCGGCGTCGATCTCGAACGTCTCGACCTATCTCGGTGCCAATGGGCCGGAGCAGCGACTCGTGCTCATGCCGGGTCAGGTGTTCCGTGACGCAGGTGACGCGGCGGGCACCGCCGTCCAGCGACTGTTCACGAAGATCGGTGGTCAGGTGACGTACGGGGCAGCAGGAGCCTCGGACGACAACAAGCAGCCGTTCCTCACCGCAGTGACGGCGACCATCAGCGGCGGCCAGGTGTCGTTCGGCGTAAACGTCACCGATGCATCGGCGATCGCCCAAGTCGTCGTCATGTACCGGGACGTCGCAGCCTCGGCGACGTCCTGGCAGCGGCTCGACCTGAGCGACCCCGACTCGAACGGCCGGTACGAGGGAGCCGGCGCGATCACCGGCGAACGGGTCGAGTACTTCGTGCAGGCGGTCGACGCCGCCGGCAACGTCGGGCTCACCACCAACAAGGGCCGGTACTACACCGCCACTCTTCAGCTCGTGACGACGCCGGCGTCTCCGGATGGTGACAACGGGTACTTCAAGAGCCCCGTGGAGGTCGGCATCGTCGGCCAAGACGGAGCGGAGTACACGATCGCGGTCGACGGCGGACTGCCGCAGCACTACCGGTCGCCTGTGAGGATCACCGCGGATGGACCTCACACGGTGACCGCCGCGAGCAGCACCGGCCTTCGCGGACGCCTCGACCTGCGCATCGACCGCACGCCGCCCGCCGTGAGGATCGACAGCGTTCCGCTGGTGAGCGGCGGAGCGGCCACCTGCTCGGCCTTCGACGCCACCTCTGGCCTATTCGACTCATGCAAGGTCACGACCTCGCAATCGGCGGCTGGAACGGTGGTGACGGCAACCGCTCGGGATCGGGCTGGGAACGCAGCCTCCGCAACGGTGACGTACCAGGCGCCGGCGCTCAGACTCGAGGGGTTCTTCGAGCCGGTCAACAACCTTCCTACCGTGAACAAGGCGAAGCGGGGCAGCTCCGTTCCGACGAAGTTCCGGGTCTACGACGCCGACGGCGCGAAGATCATCGATCCCGCGCTGCTTGCAGTCCGCGTCACCACCGGCGTCTGCACAGGGCAAACCCAGGCTGACACGATCGAGACGTACACATCGGCGCCGGCCGGATCGATCCGCTGGGACGCTGCTGCCAACCATTTCGTCTACGTCTACAAGACGGAGAAGACGGCGAACGTTTGCCGTCGGGTGGCGGTCGTCGCCGCCGCCACCGGCGTCGAGCTGAAGGCGTTCCTGATCCTTACTACGTAGGCCTGTCGTAGTCGGGGAGGGCGGCGCGCCGCCCTCCCCATGCCGCCGGGAATAGAACCGCGCTCCGAGACCTTGATACTCTCGCACTCAAGTTTTTGGACTCTCTCGGAGGCAAACCCCTATGCCCAAGGCCGTCGGCATCGACCTCGGCACCACCAACTCCGTCGTCTCCGTCCTCGAAGCGGGCGAGCCGACGGTCATCCCCAACTCCGAAGGCGGGCGCACGACCCCTTCGGTGGTCGGCTTCTCGAAGACCGGTGAGGTCCTCGTCGGCGAGGTCGCGAAGCGTCAGGCCATCACCAACCCCGATCGCACCATCCGCTCGGTCAAGCGCCACATGGGCACGACGTGGACGGTCGACATCGACGGCAAGAAGTACACGCCGCAGGAGATCAGCGCCCGCATCCTCATGAAGCTGAAGCGGGATGCGGAGGCCTTCCTGGGCGACACCGTCACCCAGGCGGTCATCACGGTTCCGGCGTACTTCGACGACGCGCAGCGCACGGCCACCAAGGAGGCCGGCCAGATCGCGGGCCTCGAGGTGCTCCGGATCATCAACGAGCCCACCGCTGCCGCGCTCGCCTACGGCCTCGACAAGGAGGCAGGCAAGGACGAGACGGTCCTCGTCTTCGACCTCGGCGGCGGCACCTTCGACGTCTCGATCCTCGAGATCGGCGAGGGCGTCTTCGAGGTGAAGTCGACCCACGGCGACACCCACCTCGGTGGCGACGACTGGGACCAGCGGATCATCGACTGGCTCGTCAAGGAGTTCAAGGCCGGCGAAGGCGTCGACCTCGCGGCCGACAAGATGGCCATGCAGCGCCTCAAGGAGGCGGCGGAGAAGGCCAAGATCGAGCTGTCGCAGACCCAGCAGACGGCGATCAACCTGCCCTTCATCACCGCCACCAGCGACGGCCCGAAGCACCTCGACATGTCGCTCAGCCGGGCGAAGTTCGAGGAGATGACGAGCGACCTCGTCGACCGGTGCAAGACCCCGTTCGAGCAGGCCATCCGTGACGCCGGCCTGACGAAGGAGAAGATCGACCACGTCATCCTCGTCGGCGGCTCGAGCCGCATGCCGATGATCCAGGAGCTCGTCCGCAGCCTCACCGGCAAGGAGCCCCACAAGGGGGTCAACCCCGACGAGGTGGTCGCCATCGGTGCGTCGGTCCAGGCCGGAGTGCTCAAGGGTGAGGTGAAGGACGTCCTCCTCCTCGACGTGACCCCGCTGTCGCTCGGCATCGAGACGAAGGGCGGGATCATGACGAAGCTCATCGAGCGCAACACCACGATCCCGACCCGCCGCACCGAGGTCTTCACGACGGCCGAAGACATGCAGCCGTCGGTCGAGATCCACGTCCTCCAGGGCGAGCGCGAGATGGCGATGTACAACAAGACGCTCGGCAAGTTCCAGCTCGTCGACCTTCCCCCGGCGCCTCGCGGCGTGCCGCAGATCGAGGTCACCTTCGACATCGACGCCAACGGCATCGTCCACGTCTCGGCGAAGGACCGGGCGACGAACAAGGAGCAGTCGATGACCATCACCGGTCAGTCGTCGCTCGACAAGAACGACATCGAGCGGATGGTCCGCGACGCCGAGGCCCACGCCGAGGAAGACCGCCGCCGCCGCGAGGAGGCCGAGGTCCGCAACGACGCCGACAGCCGGGTGTACCAGACCGAGAAGCTGCTCCGCGAGCAGGGCGAGAAGGCGACCGGGCCCGAGAAGGAGGCGGTCGAGTCGGCCCTCACGAGCCTGAAGGAGGCGCTCAACGGCAGCGACCTCGAGGCCATCAAGTCGGCCACCGAGGCGCTGAACAACGCCCTCCAGCCGTTCGCCCAGCGCCTGTACGAAGAGGGCGCGGCGGCTGCGGGCGACGCCGGTGCGGCCAACGGCTCTGCGGGTGCCGCAGGCGGATCGGCTTCGGCTGCCGACGACGACGTCGTCGACGCCGAGATCGTCGACGAGGAGAAGGGGGCGTAAGGCTCACGTGAGCGACGCCCGTCAGGAAGACACCTCGCTCGGCCTCTCCGAGGAGGAAGAGGCCGAGCAAGAGGCTGCGGCACAGCAGTTCGCGGAGGCCGCAGCGGAGGAACCAGCGCTCGACGCGGAGTCCGACGACGCTGCGGTCTCGCTCGCCGGCGGAGACGCAGAGGCGGTGGAGATCGACATCGACCTCGCCATCGCCGCGGTCGAGAAGGAGCGCGACGACTACCTCGACGCGCTCCGGCGACTCCAAGCCGACTTCGAGAACTACAAGAAGCGCATGGTTCGCCAGCAGACCGATCTTCTCGAGCGGGCCGGCGAGGCCCTCGTCGAGAAGCTGCTGCCGGTCCTCGACGCGATCGACCTCGCCCGCCAGCACAACGCGGGCGAGGGTGTCGAGCAGATCGCGTCGGCCCTGCTCGACGCGCTCAGCAGGGAAGGTCTCGAGCGGGTCGGCGAGGTCGGCGCGCCGTTTGATCCGAACGAGCACGAAGCCGTCTCGCACCAGCCGGCCGAGGAAGGCGACGACGGACAGGTCGTCGCCGCGCTGATGCGCGCCGGCTACCGCTGGAAGGGACGCCTGCTTCGCCCGGCCATGGTCGCGGTCCGCGGCTAGGGAGGACCGACCGATGACGGCGCAACGGGAGTGGTTCGAGAAGGACTTCTACAAGGTGCTCGGCGTCACCGAGAAGGCGACCGGCAAGGAGATCAAGGCCGCCTATCGGAAGCTGTCGAAGCAGTACCACCCCGACGCGTCCGGCGGGAACGAGGAGCGCTTCAAGGAGATCAGCGCCGCGTTCGACGTCATCGGTGATCCTGCGAAGCGCAAGGAGTACGACGAGGTCCGCCGGCTCGGTCCGATGGCGGCGGGGTTCGGCGGGATGGGTGGCGCGGGCGGGGCCGGCAACCCGTTCCAGGGCTTCACCCAGACGTTCCGCGTCGACGACCTGGGCGACCTCCTCGGCGGCGTGTTCGGCGGCGGACGTCGCGGGCGGGGAGGGCCAGGTGCCGGTCGCGGTCCGGCCGGACCTCGACGGGGCGACGATCTCGACGCGGAGCTCCACTTGTCGTTCGTCGAAGCCGTCCACGGCGTCGAGACGAGCGTCAACGTCGTCAGCGACGCCGGCTGCACGGTCTGCGGGGGCACCGGCGCGGCTCCGGGCACCTCACCCGTGATCTGCTCGACGTGCGGCGGCCGCGGCGTGCGCGACGAGAACCAGGGCCTCTTCTCGTTCAGCCAGCCCTGCCGCGACTGCCGGGGCACGGGCATGCGCATCGAGACGCCGTGCCGCGGGTGCCGCGGGTCCGGCATCGTCCACCGCCCTCGCCGGGTCAAGGTCCGGATCCCTGCCGGTGTCCAAGACGGGCAGAAGATCCGCATCCGAGGTCGAGGAGCCGCTGGCGCGAACGGTGGTCCGTCTGGTGACCTCTACGTCACCGTGCATGTCGGCTCGCATCCCCTCTTCGGCCGCAAGGGCAAGGACCTCACCCTCACGGTGCCGGTCACGTTCCCCGAGGCCGCCCTCGGCGCGACCGTGCGGGTGCCGACCCTCGACGGGCCGGTCACCCTCCGCATCCCCGCGGGCACGGCCACCGGGAAGACCTTCCGCGTCCGGGGCCGCGGCAGCGCAGGCGGTGACCTCCTCGTCACCGTCGACGTCGCCGTTCCGGCGAAGGTCTCCGACGCCGAGCGGGAGGCGATCGAAGCCCTCGCCGCCGCGACCACCGAGTCGCCCCGATCCCACCTCGACTCGTTCCTGAACCAGACGACGAACCAACCGACGGAAGGAGCGCAAGCGTGAGCCTCCCGAACATGCCGACGCCGAACCGTCGCGATCGTGCGGTCTACGTGATCTCCGTCGCGGCCGAACTGGCCGGCGTGCACCCCCAGACCCTCCGCATCTACGAGCGCAAGGGACTGCTCGACCCGGCGCGCACCGCAGGCGGGAGCCGCCGGTACAGCGAACATGACATCGCCCAGCTCCAGCGCATCCAGGAACTCACGGCAGCGGGCCTCAACCTCGAGGGGGTGCGGCGCGTGATCGAGCTGGAGGACGAGGTCCGCAGGCTGCGCGCCGAGATCGACGAGCTGAAGGCGCAGGCCCAGCAGGCGGTCGAGCAGGTCCACCGCCAGTACCGACGCGATCTCGTGCCGCTCCGCCAGCTGCCCGACGTGTGGGGCAACTCGCGCCGAAGGGCCTGATTCCGCCGGAAATCCGAAGGCCGCAGTGGTGCTACCACGGTTCTGCCCGCCGGGTCGTCCTGGTTCAATGGCGACAGGTGAAGACGGTGGGAACGCTTCGTACGGCATCGATGCGGCGGGTGTGGCTGGCGATGGTCGCGGCGACACTCGTGGTGTTCACGGCGTTGCCCGCGCCTGCCCACGCCGCCACCGATGACGCGATTCGCTCGGATGGCCTCGGCACCCGGGTCGCCTCCGAAGACGGTGAAGGCACGCCGAAGAAGGAGTGCCCAGAGGGCGAGATCGACAGGGGCGAGGGCGAGTGCGTGCCCGAGGGCACGTGCGGCGAAGGCCTCGAGCGCGTCGGTGAGGAAGGCCGGTGTGTCCCGGTGTGTCAGCCGGGCGAAACCCGAAACGCAGCGGGCGACTGCCAGAAGCCGGAGCTCGAAGACTGCTTCGACGGGACGAAGGCTCCGCCTGGCGCGTGCCCGGCGCCGCCGGCACCGACACCGTGTCCGGACGGCGCGCCCATCTGCGGTGCGGTCCGTTCGTGCCCGATCGATTCTCCGTTGCCACCGGGCTCGACCTGCGAGGCGCCATCATCGATCACCCTCCCGGCCTCGCAGGCGGACGCGCCTCTTCCCCCTTCACCGTCTCCCATCGGTGACGGCGGCGTGTTCGGCCGTCCGCTCGACCTCCCGCAGGCAATCCCGGACCTCGCGGGGGTCGCGGGTGCAGGTGCGACGCGCGGCGCGCCGCCGGAGCTCGCCCGCACCGGCCTGAACGAGATGCTCTCCGTCGCGGGGTCGGCCCTGGTGCTGGTGGGCCTGATGCTCGTGCGCATCGGCGGCCGCGAGCAGAACTTCGCGCCGTTGGTCTGAATCGTCCCGATACCGACCCTTGCGCGCCTGGCCCTCAACGCCAGCACGTGGTACATCTCACTCTGCGTGGCGAAAGGCGGGTGCAGCTTCCATTGCGCCAATGTCGGTATCGGCGTCTCCTGGCGTCAGCTGTAGCGATTTCTTCCCTCGGCGTTCTGGTCGTGCTGTTCCAGGCGACGCCGAGCGCGGCCGCGCCCGCAGAGCCGGCTGGTAAGGCCACGGCGCCAGGCCAGGTGAAGAAGGCCGCGCCGGCCGATCCGACGCCGGCCGCGCCCGAGTGTCCCACTGGCTCGTTCCCCGACAGCCACGGTGGGTGCTTCACCCCTACGTGTCCTGACGGCAGTGCCGTCCCGGAGTCCGGCGAGTGCCCCAGCAGCTGCCCCGACGGCGCGCAGCAGTGCGAGCAGGTCCGGTCGTGTCCGGTCGACTCACCGTTGCCGCTCGGGTCGACCTGCGAACACACGTCGACTGCGAGCCCGACCGTGACGGCTCCATCCGAACCAGCGCAGGATCCGTCAACGCAGGGCGGCGCGACCGCGGCGCTCGCGCCTGCCGTGCAGGCGAGCCTCTTCGGCCGGCCGGCCGAGGTGCTGGGCACCCAGCTCGTCCGTGAGGAGCATGGCGGGGCCGCTCGATCTGCGAACGCCACGCGCGCTCCGGCTGCCGCTCCACGCTTCGCAGCGCGGGCAGCCTCCGGTGAGACTGCGACCCTCGCGACGACGGGCTCACCGCTCGGAGGCGCCACGGCTGCCGGCGGGATCCTGCTGCTGATCGGCACCGGACTCGTGGTCTGCAGCGCGCGAGACGCGCGGGAAACCTACCGGTAGACCCTGGCGCATGACGACGCAGCGTGGTATCACGTCACTGACAGTGGTTACCGCTACTCGTTCACAACGGGTATCGGCGAGCAGCGAACGAACCTTGAGCAGAAATTCTGTGACGAGGTCGAGCGAGGTTCGGGAGTCGCCTGCGGGGCTCCCGGGCCGCAACAGAAGGAGCGGGTAATGGGTTGGTTCACCGGACGTCAGGCCGGTCGCGGCGCTGACGACGTGCGGGTGTGGGAGCGGATCGCATCCCACGTCTCGATGTCGCCGGCGCGGCCGTGGCGTGGTCGCCGCACCGAGGCCGCCATGCCGGTCGGCGCGGGCTCCGAGGTCGACGACGTCGTCGCTCGGCTCCGCCCGATCGAGCCCGACGAGCTCGAGGCGCGCCTCGCCGCTCGCGGTGCCGGGATGCCGCCCGCAGGCCGCCACTCCCGCCGCTCGCTCTCGCCCCACGCCCGCCGTCGCACCCGTCGCGCCGTCGTTGCCGTCGGCACCGCGGTGTCACTCACCCTCGGCGCGACCGGTGCGTTGCCGGCAGCTGCTCTGACCGTCACGCCCGGCACGCTCCCCGGCGACAACTTCGAACAAGACGGCAACTTCACCAAGGACGGCACTGGCAACACGATCGACTGGACGTCGAGCGAGGTCGAGGTCAGCGTCGTGCGCGACGAGTTGATCCCCTCGGGCGGCCGGCTGTGGGACAGCGCGTTCCAGGGGTCGTCGAAGGAGGAGGACCCTGCCAACTGGACCTGCCAGGCGAAGGAGGGCGGCGTCACCCCCGGGAAGGACAACCTCCTCCGCGCCTACGTCAGCACGCGCTTCAAGGAGGCGACGGCGTTCCTCGACCTCGGTCTGGTGAAGGCCGAGGGTGAGGGCGACACCCACGTCAACTTCGAGTTCAACAAGAACGGGTCGTTCGTCGGCGAAGCGCTGAACGGCTCCTGCCCGATCACCCGTACCGACGGGGACTTCCTGATCGCGTACGACTTCGGCGGCACCAGCACGCTCGAGGCCGACGTCCGCCTCTTCACGTGGGGCAACAGCAAGTGGAACGAGGTCACGAGCGGGTTCGCGGCGAAGGCCGCGAACAACATCCAGGCGATCGCCGACGACCCGATGGTTCCGGGGACGCAGTACCTCGAGCCCCGCACCTTCGCCGAGGTGACGCTGCAGCTCCCGGGCGGTTTCCTGACGTGCCCCGGCTTCGGGTTCGCGAACGTCCGCAGTCGCTCGTCGCACTCGATCACGTCAGCGTTGCAGGACAAGATGCCGACCACGGGCGTCGACGTGTCCACCTGCGGTGACATCACGCTTCACAAGGTCGACGACAAGGGCCAGCCGCTCGCCGGCGCCGTCTTCGGTCTCTTCAAGAACGCGCAGGCGTCCGGTACTCCGGACCAGACCTGCACCACCGACGCAGCCGGCATCTGCAGCTTCCCGCAGGTCACCCCGGGCAGCTACTGGGTGAAGGAGATCGCAGCCCCGCTCGGGTACGACCCCGACCCGGACATCGTGCCGGTGACCGTGACGTTCCGGTCGAGCACGACGATCAGCCTCCCGTTCGAGAACCCGCTGATCCTCGGCAACCTCCTCATCCGCAAGACCCACAGCCTCGGCGGCGCGGTCCCGGGCGTGCGCTTCTTCCTGACGAAGCTCGACGGCACCGCTGCGGTGAAGCGCGACGGACAGCCAGCGGAGTGCACGACCGGAGAGGACGGCACCTGCACCATCACCGGTCTCGTCCCGGGTGACTACATCGTCAAGGAAGACCCGGCGACGATCCCGTCGACGATGACCCAGGCACCTGATCAGCAGGTCAAGATCGAAGGCAACAAGACCGCGCAGGTCTCCTTCGTCAACCCGGTCAAGCCGATCGCCATAACGCTCACCAAGACCGTCAACAACCAGAAGTCGGTCACGGTCCACCAAGGCGACGGCCTCACCTACCGCCTGTCGATCAAGAACACAGGCCAGCTGCCGCTCACGCTGACGTCGCTCGTCGACGTGGCGAACCAGCAGCCGGTGACGCTCTCCGCGGAATGCACCGCGCTCATCGGGACGACGCTGGCGGTCGGTGCCACTGCCGACTGCTCGTACGCGGCAACCGCATCGGTCGACGTCGACAACAAGGCGACCGTCGTCGGGACCGACGTGTTCAAGCGCACGGCGACGGCCGACGACACCGCCACCGTCGACGTCATCAAGCCGGCGATCACCCTCACCAAGACGGTCAACGGCCAGGAGTCGGTGACGCTGCACGCAGGTGAGACGACCAGATACGTCATCACCTTCAAGAACACGGGCGACACCGCGCTCAGGATCACCTCGCTGATCGACAAGGTCGACGGCACCGCGATCACCCTCGATCCCTCATGTGCAGCGCTGGTGAACGACTCGTGGCTCGCCCCGGGCGACAGCCGTTCGTGCACCTACACCTCGTCGGCGCCTGCGGGCGGCATCGCGAACACGGCGCGAGTCGACGCGCGCGACATCCTCGCCGGCCCGAAGGGAACGGTGTGGGCGGACGACACGGCGACGGTGAAGGTCGTCGACCCGAAGATCACGCTCACCAAGACCGTGAACGGGGCCAAGTCGACCCTCGCTCACGAGGGCGACGAGGTCACCTACGAGATCACGTTCACGAACAACGGCGACACGCCGCTGATCATCACCAGCCTCACCGACGTCGCCAACGGCACGGTCGTCGATCTGCCTGCTGCGTGCGACAACCTCGTCAACAGCACGCCGCTCGCGGTGGGCGACAGCCGCTCGTGCACCTACAAGGGCACTGCCGGCGCCGTCGACATCACGAACACGGCGAAGGTCGAGGGTCGTGACACGCTCGACCCGCCGAAGTCGGTGAGCGCGAGCGACTCCGCGGTCGTCGACGTCATCAAGCCGCTGATCTCGATCGTGAAGAAGGTCAACGGTCAGGACAGCGTCAAGGCCCACGCCGGCGATCCGCTCACCTACACGCTGGCGATCAAGAACATCGGTGACACCGAGCTCACGATCACCGCGCTGACCGACTCGCTTGCGTTGTCGGACGAGTGCAAGGCGCTCGTCGGCCAGAAGCTGGCGGTCGACCAGACCCGTACCTGCTCCTACACCGCGACCGCCCCGGCGTCCGACTTCAAGAACGTCGCCAAGGTCACCGGTGTCGACGTGCTCGGTACCGACAAGGGCACGACCAGAGCTGAGGACGACGCGTTCGTCGACGTCATCACGCCGGGTGTCTCGATCGTGAAGAAGGTCAACGGCGAGGACGCCGTCACCGTCCACGAGGGCGACCTGCTCACGTACACGCTGCAGATCACGAACACCGGTGACACGCCGCTGAAGGTCACGTCGCTCGGCGACAAGGCGAACGGCACCACGGTCGTCCTGCCGAGCGGTTGCACCTCGATCATCGGCCAGTGGCTCGAGGTGAACGAGGCCCGCACCTGCACCTACTCCACGCCCGCCGGCACCGACGACGTTCGCAACGTCGCGCGAGTCGACGGCGAGGACGAGCTCGGTGGCCCGAAGGGGAAGGTCTTCGCCGAGGACGACGCCCGCGTCACCGTGATCGATCCGGAGATCCAGATCGTGAAGACGGTGAACGGCGCCGAGTCGGTGACCGTCCACGTGGGCGATGCGCTCACCTACAAGCTCGTGATCACCAACATCGGTGACACCCCGCTGACCATCACGTCGCTCACCGACGTGGCCAACGAGAAGAACGTCGCCCTCTCGAAGGAGTGCACCGATCTTCTCGGCACCCGGCTCGGCACCCGCGTGGGCGTCGACGATTCCGTCGAGTGCACCTACACGGCGACAGCGACCAAGGTCGACGTCGTCAACACCGCAACCGTGGTCGGTCGTGACGATCTCGGCGGCGAGGACGACGACGACGACACCGCGCGAGTCGACGTGCTCAACCCCGAGATCCAGATCGTCAAGACCGTGAACGAGGTGCCCGACGGTGGCATCGCCAAGGTGCACGCCGGCGACAAGCTCACCTACGAGCTGGTCATCACCAACATCGGCGACACCCCGCTGACGATCACGTCGCTCGCCGACGTGGCGAACCGCCAGAACGTCAACCTGCCCCCTGGGTGCACCGGCCTGGTCGGCGACCGCGTCGAGGTCGACGCCTCCGTGAGCTGCACGTACACGACGACGGCGACGACCGCCGACGTCACGAACGTCGCCACTGTGGTGGGCAAGGACGACCTCGGCGGTGACAAGGGAACCGTCGACGACAGCGACGACGCCAAGGTCGACGTGCTCAACCCGGGCATCGAGATCGTCAAGACGGTCAACGGCGAAGACGCGGTGAAGGTCCACGCCGGCGACGCGCTCACCTACCGCCTCGTGATCACCAACACCGGGGACGCTCCGCTGACGATCACCTCGCTCAGCGACGTCGCCAACGACGCGGACGTGACCCTGCCGGAGTCGTGCACCTTGCTCGTGGGCACCTCGCTCGCCGTGCGTGCCTCGGTCGAGTGCTCGTACACCACGACCGCCACCTCCGAGGACGTCCACAACGTCGCCAAGGTGGAGGGCGAGGACGAGCTCGGCGGCGACAAGGGCAAGGTGAACGACAGCGACGACGCCGATGTCGACGTCCTCAACCCGGCCATCACCATCGTCAAGACGGTCAACGGCAAGGACGCTGTCACCGTCCACGCCGGCGACACGCTCACCTACAAGCTGGTGATCACCAACAGCGGCGATGCGCCGCTGACGATCACCGGCCTGCGTGACGTGGCCAACAGCAGCACCGTCACCCTTCCCGCCGGCTGCACCGACCTCGTCGGCGACGCCCTCGCCGTCGGCGCCTCGGTCGAGTGCACCTACACCACGACGGCCACGGCCAACGACGTCACCAACGTCGCCACGGTCGACGGTGAGGACGAGCTGAAGAAGAAGGTGACCGACGACGACGACGCGAAGGTCGACGTCATCAACCCGGCCATCCAGATCGTCAAGACCGTCAACGGCCAGGACTCGGTCAAGGTCCACGCAGGCGACACCCTCACCTACAAGCTCGTGATCACCAACACCGGTGACACGCCGCTCACGCTCTCGGCGCTGAACGACGTCGCCAACGGCGCTGCGGTCACGCTGCCGGCCGAGTGCTCATCGCTGGTCGGCAGGGTCCTCGCACTGGGTGCGTCCGTCGAGTGCACCTACTCGACCATCGCCACCGCCGCCGACGTCACGAACGTGGCGTCGACGACCGGCGACGACGAGCTCGGCAAGAAGGTGACCGACGACGACGACGCCAAGGTCGACGTCCTCAACCCGGCCATCCGGATCGTCAAGACGGCGAACCCGACCCAGATCCAGGGCAACTCGGGCACGGCGACGTTCAGCTACGCCGTCACCAACACCGGTGACACGACGCTGTTCAACGTCGTCGTCGACGACGACATCATCGGCGAGATCGGCCGCATCGCCCGCCTCGAGGTGGGCGAGACGGTGACCCTCACGAAGACGTCTCCGGTGAGCATCGCCCAGCCGATCAACATCGGCACCGCGACCGGCGAGGACGAGCTCGGCAAGAAGGTCACCGACAACGACGACGAGAGCATCACCTTCGTCGCCGGCGTGGTCGTCACCCCGCCGCCGCCGTCCGCACCCGCTCCGGCGGCAGCCCCGCTGCCCCGTACCGGCGCCGGTCTCGCGGCCCAGGTGGTCGTCGGCCTGACCCTGATGATCCTGGGTGGCGTGGCCGTGGTGCCGAACCGCCGGCGCCGCCTGCTCGGCTCGGTGTAGCCCAGCGCCAACGCTGAAGGAACGGCCCCGGTTCGCCGGGGCCGTTTCGCGTCTCGGGCCCGGAATACATCGGATGTCCAGAGGTTGATACTGTCGCTATCAACTTTCCTACAGGCGAGGTTTCATCTGTGGCGCTTGACCCGAATCGGTGGACGCTGAAGACCCAGGAGGCGTTCGCAGCCGCGACCGACGCGGCTCGGAGCGCCGGCAATCCGGAGGTCACGCCGGAGCACTTGCTGGCCGCGATGCTGCGCCAGGAGGGCACGGCGGTTCTGCCCGTTCTCCAACGGGTGGGCGTAGCTCCGCTGTCGCTGCGGAACAAGGTCGACGACGCGGTGGCGAAGCTGCCTCGAGCCCACGGTGGTTCCGATCCGTCGCTCGGCCGCTCGCTGCGTGAGGCCCTGGAGCGGGCCGACAGCGAACGGACGGCGCTCAACGACGAGTACCTGTCGATCGAGCACATCCTCCTGGCCGTCGCGAGCACGGTCGGCGTGTCCCGTGAGGATCTGCTGGCGGCCCTCCAGGAGGTGCGCGGGTCGCACCGGGTCACGAGCCAGAACCCGGAAGACCAGTACCAGGCGCTGGAGAAGTACGGCCGAGACCTCACCGAGGAGGCCCGCAAGGGCAAGCTCGACCCGGTCATCGGGCGCGACGAGGAGATCCGCCGGGTCATCCAGGTCTTGAGCCGGCGGACGAAGAACAACCCCGTCCTGATCGGCGAGCCGGGCGTCGGCAAGACCGCGATCGTGGAGGGGCTCGCCCGGCGCATCGTCGAGGGCGACGTCCCCGAGAGCCTGAAGAACAAGCGGCTGCTGTCGCTCGACCTGAGCGCGATGGTGGCCGGTTCGAAGTACCGCGGCGAGTTCGAGGAGCGGCTCAAGGCTGTCCTCAAGGAGATCACCGACTCCGAGGGTGAGGTCATCACCTTCATCGACGAGCTGCACACGATCGTCGGCGCGGGCGCAGCCGAGGGCGCGATGGACGCGGGCAACATGATCAAGCCGATGCTCGCCCGCGGCGAGCTCCGCATGATCGGCGCCACCACGCTCGACGAGTTCCGCAAGCACATCGAGAAGGACGCCGCCCTCGAGCGCCGCTTCCAGCAGGTGTACGTCGGCCAGCCGACGGTGGAGGACTCGATTGCGATCCTCCGCGGCCTGAAGGAGCGCTACGAGGTCCACCACGGCGTGCGGATCCAGGACTCCGCGCTCGTGGCCGCGGCCGTGCTCTCCGACCGCTACATCACCGGGCGCTTCCTTCCCGACAAGGCGATCGACCTCGTCGACGAGGCGGCGTCCCGCCTGCGCATCGAGATCGATTCGATGCCGACCGAGATCGACGTCGTGGAGCGGCGCATCCGCCAGCTCGAGATCGAACGCGTCGCGCTCGCGAAGGAGACCGACGCTGCGTCGCAGGAGCGGCTGGCCGCCCTCGACGCCGAGCTCGCGAACCTGCGCGAGCAGTCGAACGCCATGAAGGGCCACTGGCAGGCGGAGAAGGACGCGATCACCGCCATCCGCTCGTTGAAGGAGCAGCTCGAAGCCGCTCGCGGCGAGGCCGACCGGTTCGAGCGCGACGGCGACCTCGCCCGCGCTTCGGAGATCCGCTACGGCCGCCTTCCCGAGCTCGAGCGAGAGATCACGCAGGCGACGGCCGAGCTCGAGGAGCGCCAGCAGGGCAACCGGATGCTCAAGGAGGAGGTCGACGAGGAGGACGTCGCCGAGGTCGTGAGCAAGTGGACGGGCGTTCCCGTCAGCCGGCTCATGGAGGGCGAGGTCTCGAAGCTCGTGCGGATGGAGGAGGTTCTCCACGAGCGGGTCGTCGGCCAGGACGAGGCAGTCGCTGCGGTGGCCAACGCGATCCGGCGGTCGCGTGCGGGTCTCTCCGACCCCGACCGGCCCATCGGCTCGTTCATGTTCCTGGGCCCGACCGGCGTCGGGAAGACCGAGCTCGCCCGCACGCTGGCCGAGTTCCTGTTCGACGACGAGCGGGCGATGGTCCGCATCGACATGAGCGAGTACATGGAGAAGCACTCCGTGGCTCGTCTGATCGGTGCGCCTCCGGGCTACGTCGGCTACGAGGAGGGCGGTCAGCTCTCCGAGGCCGTGCGCCGCCGTCCGTACTCGGTCGTGCTGCTCGACGAGATCGAGAAGGCCCACCCCGACGTGTTCAACGTGCTGCTGCAGGTGCTCGACGACGGGCGGCTCACCGACGGACAGGGCCGCACGGTCGACTTCACCAACAGCGTGCTGATCATGACGTCGAACTACCCCGGTGATCCGGCCGGCTTCTTCAAGCCGGAGTTCCTCAACCGGGTCGACGAGATCATCCGGTTCCGCTCGCTCACCCGCGACGACATGGGAGCGATCGTCGACATCCAGCTGAAGTCGCTCGACCGCCGCCTCGCTGCTCGCCGGCTCACGCTCGAGGTCACCGCCGAGGCCCGGCAGTGGCTGGCGGAGCGTGGCTACGACGAGACCTACGGCGCCCGACCCCTGAAGCGCCTCATCCAGCGGGCGATCGGTGACACATTGGCGGGTGCGCTCCTCGAAGGGCGCTACAGCGAGGGCGACAACGTCACCGTCGACGTCGCGGGCGACGACCTCGTACTGAAGTGATCACGACGGCGGCCGATGCGCCGTCGTGAGCACGAACCACCCGCAGTCGGCCCGGGTCGTGGTCGACACCGGTGGTGCGACGGGATCTGGAGTGCGCTGAACGCAACATGTCGCGTCTGGCGCGTCCAGAGGCACGCGCCATGTAGCGCCCGCGTGGCGGCGAAACTGGATCGCTCATGGTCCTCGCGCCCTGGACCTGCGTATGCGGACAGCGCAACGCGGGGCCGTCTCCGTGTCCTCGTTGTCTGACGCCCGCGCCCGTCTGGGTGCAGCAGGAACCCGTCCTGCCCGCTCCTCCGCCACGCTCCCGTTGGCACGCGCCGCTCGCCATCGTCATCGCGGTGCTGCTCGTGGCAGCGGCCTTCGCGGCCGGAGCCGTCGACGGCGACGACCGCGGTGCCGGCGGCGGCCTGACCGCGGCGGAAGGTGCCGGCCAGACGATCTCGGTCACGCCAGAGGGTGCCGACACCGCGGGTCTCTCCGGCGTCGCGCTCGAGATCGCCGAAGCGCTCCCCGCGATGATGCGGTTCGTCGAGGAGAAGCGGGGCCTGCAGTTCAAGGAGCCGGTCGAGGTGACGCTGCTCGGCGACAAGGCCTTCCGGGCCCGGCTCCAGGGGCTCCAGGAAGAGGAGACCGAGGACGACCGCGCACAGATCGAGACGAACGCGCGCGTGCTGAAGGCCCTCGGGCTCCTCGAGGGCGACGTCGACCTGGCCGAGGCGACGGAGTCGTTGCTCGGCGACGCCGTGGCCGGGTTCTACGACACCGAGAACGACGACCTCGTCGTGCGAGGCGAGGAGCTCAGCGGATCGGTGAAGGTCACCTTCGTCCACGAGCTCACCCACGCGCTCCAAGACCAGTACTTCGAGCTTGACCGCGAAGACATCGAGGAGCGTGACGACGAGGCATCGCAGGCGTTCACCTCGCTGATCGAGGGCGACGCGGTTCGGATCGAGGAGCTCTACCGGGCGACGTTGCCGGAGCGGGAGCAGAAGGCGATCGAGCGGGAGGAGATGAACGCCGCCGGCGGCATCGATCCGTCGGTTCCACGCATCCTCCTCGAGCTCCTGTCGTTCCCCTACGCCGTCGGGCCGCAGTTCGCCACGGCCGTCGTGGCCGAGGGCGGGCAGGAACGGCTCGACGCTGCGTTCCGAGAGCCGCCCACGACGAGCGAGCAGATCCTGAACCCCGACCGTTACCTGGCCGACGGCGCGCCGCCGCGCATCCTCGAGAACCCGAAGGCCGACGGCAAGATCATCGACCAGGGTGTCATCGGGCAGCTCGGGATGATCCTGATCCTCCAGCGCATCCTCGACGACGACGATGCGTTCGTGGCGTCCGACGGGTGGGGCGGTGACCGCTACGTCGCATGGAGGTCGGGTGACAAGACCTGCGTGCGGACGAACCTGGTGATGGACACCGCGACCGACGCCAGAGAGATGGCCGACGCGCTCCGTCGAGCCGCCCGCCAGCGCAAGAGCATCGACGCGTCGATCACGCCGGCGCTCCTGACGTTCACGTCCTGCAACTAGCCGGCGCTAGAGCTCGAGCATCACCGTCACGGGGCCGTCGTTCACCAGCGACACCTGCATCTCCGCTCGGAAGCGGCCGGTGGCGACGCGGCCACCGAGCTGTCGGAGCGCTCCGACCAGTGAGTCGACGATCGGTTCCGCGACGTCCGGTGGGGCAGCGGCCGACCACGACGGACGACGACCTCGCGAGGTGTCGCCGTAGAGCGTGAACTGGCTGACGACGAGGATCTCGGCGGCGAGGTCCGCGGCCGACCGGTTCATCACGCCCCCGTCGTCTTCGAAGACCCGGAGGTTCCAGAGCTTGCCGGCCATCTTGTCGACGAGCCGCGGTTGATCCGAGTCGGTCGACGTGACGCCCACGAAGACGCACAGGCCGGTCCCGATGCGGCCGACGACATCACCGTCGACGGCCACCGATGCGCTCGTCACTCGCTGAACGAGACATCGCACGGTGCCACCGTAGGCTCGCCGGCATGGCACATCGAACGTGGCGGTTCGGAGTTGCGGCGATGGCGACCTCGCTCCTGGTGACCCTCGGAGCGTGCGGCGGGGACGACGGCCCGGCGAGCGAAACGGCCGTCGGCGACCCCATGACGTCCGACTCGACGACGTCGACCGCGGCCGCTCCCTCGGAGCGCCTCATCGAGGTGAACGTGGTCTCCGGCCGAGCCGAGGGCGGTGTCCGGCGGGACTCGGTGAAGTTGGGTGAGAGGGTTCGTCTTCGCGTGACGAGCGACACCGCCGACGAGGTCCACGTCCACGGTTACGACCACGAGTTCGACATCGGCCCGGACGCTCCCGGCGAGGTCGTGTTCGAGGCGAGCATCCCCGGCGTGTTCGAGGTGGAGCTGCACAACAGCCACCGCGAGATCCTCAAGCTCGAGGTGAGCCCGTGAACCTGCTGGCGCACGGCGTCGGCGGCCGCACCGACCTCCCGGTTCCTACATGGATGGTCGGTTACGGCGCAGCAGCAGTTCTCCTCATCAGCTTCGCCGGCCTTGCGGTCTTCTGGCGCAACGAGCGCTTGGAGAAGGCTCGGCCGGGGCCGCTGCTGGCGAAGGGGGGGTCGCCTGCGAGCCGAGCGACACTCGCCGCCACCCGTGCCTTCGGCCTCGCGTTCTTCGTCCTCCTGCTCGCCGCAGCCCTCTTCGGCGTCGACCGACCGCTCGAGAACCTCGCGCCGATCACGATCTACGTCACGTTCTGGGTCGGGTTGACGATCATCTGCGCGCTCGTCGGCGACCTGTACGCGCTGCTCGATCCGTACGAGACGTTGGCCTCGGGCGCCGGAGCCGGCGCCACACGCGACGACGCTGACGGCGGCGCCACCCGGTTCGGCCTGTGGCCGGCCGCCGTCGGGCTGTTCGCCTTCGTCTGGCTCGAGCTCGTCTACGACGAGGGCTCGCGACCGCGCGTGCTCGGGGTGGGCATGCTCCTGCTCACGGCCGTCGTGCTGGTCGGCGCCTTCGTTCTCGGCCAGCGCTTCGTGCGCGAGGGCAACCCGTTCCGGGCGTGGTTCGGCCTCCTCGGCGCGATGGCGCCCATCGGTGCCGACCGCAGGGGCAACGTCCGCCTCCGCTGGCCTCTCACCGGCCTCGCGCAGCTCCGTCCGCTGCCGGGGACGGTCGCGCTGGTCATCGTCGCCCTCGGCTCGACGGCGTTCGACGGCATCACCCGCGCGACCTGGTGGTCCGACCTCACGGGCGACCTCGACGGTGTCGCGTCGACCGCAGCGGCCACCGCAGGACTAACAGCAGCGATCCTCGTCGTCGCTGCCCTCTACCTCGGCTCGATGAGGATCGCCGACGGGCTCACCGCGGGCAAGGCCGGCGGCACGATGCGGCTCGCCGACGCCTTCGTCCACTCCCTGGTGCCGATCGCCTTCGCCTACGCGGTCGCCCACTACGTCTCGTTGCTGCTCTTCGAGGGGCAGGCGTTCTGGGCCCTGCTGTCCGACCCGTTCGGCCGCGGGTGGAACGTCTTCGGCACCGCCGGCAACCGCATCGACTTCATGGTCGCGTCACCCCGCACCATCTCCTGGATCCAGGTGGCGTCGATCGTGCTCGGTCACGTCGCCGGAGTCGTGCTCGCTCACGACCGTGCGCTGGCGCTCTTCCCGGGCAAGCAGTCGACGAGGTCGCAGTACCCTCTGCTCGTCGTGATGGTGCTCTTCACGGTTGCCGGGCTCGTCCTCCTGCTGGGCGGATGACGCCATGACCGACCACGCTCTTCTCGCTCACTCCGGCGGCTTCAGCTGGGACGAGGCGCTGTTCCTGGTCCTTCCGGTGATCGTCCTCCTGATCCTCACCCGCCAGGCGCGCAAGAAGGCCGAGGAGGCGGAACCGACCGACGGCGCGTCCGAAACTTCCGCCGAGGCCACCACCGACGACGGATAAGCTGCAGCCTTAATCCCGCACCGAACGAGGGAGATCTCAGTGCCCGGGACGGTTGTAGTCGGCACCCAGTGGGGCGACGAGGGCAAGGGCAAGCTCACCGACCTCCTCGCCAAGGAGATGTCGATGGTGGTCCGCTACCAGGGCGGCCACAACGCCGGCCACACGCTGGTGGTCGACGGTGAGACGTTCGCCTTGCAGCTCGTGCCGAGCGGCGTGCTCTATCCGCACATCACGCCGGTCATCGGCAACGGCGTCGTCGTCGACCTCGCCACGCTCATCGCCGAGCTCGACAAGCTCGAGTCGAAGGGGGTGCAGACGGCGAACCTCAAGGTGAGCGGCAACGCCCACCTGATCATGCCGTACCACAAGGAGATCGACGCCCTCACCGAGCGTCGCCTCGGGAAGAACAAGCTGGGCACCACGAAGTCCGGCATCGGGCCGACCTACGCCGACAAGGCGAACCGGGTCGGCCTGCGCGTGCAAGACCTCCTCGACCCGAAGATCTTCCGCGAGAAGCTCGAGGTCGTCCTCAAGGAGAAGAACGGCACGCTGGCCAAGATCTTCAACCGTCTGCCGGTGAAGGCTGACGAGATCGCGTCGCGGTACCTCGACGAGTACCTGCCCCGCATCCGGCCCTACATCGCGGACACGGTGAACCTCGTCCACGAGGCGCTGGAGGCCGGGCAGCACGTGCTGTTCGAGGGTGCGCAGGCGACGTTCCTCGACCTGGATCACGGCACGTATCCGTTCGTGACGTCGTCGAACCCGGTCGCCGGCGGCGCGTGCACCGGTGCTGGCGTGGGTCCCCGCCACATCGATCGGGTGCTCGGGGTCGGCAAGGCGTACCTGACGCGCGTCGGCGCCGGCCCGTTCCCGACCGAGCTCGACGGCGCGATCGCCGACGACATCGTCGACCGCGGCGGCGAGTACGGCACGAACACGAAGCGCCGCCGCCGCGTCGGCTGGTTCGACGCGGTGATGATGCGCCACGCCGTCCGGTTGAACTCCTTGGACGAGCTCGCCCTCTGGAAGCTCGACATCCTCGACCCGCTCGAGACCGTGAAGGTGTGTGTCGCGTACGAGATCGACGGCGTCCGCCACGACCGGCTGCCGTACCACCAGACCGACCTCCACAACGCGGTGCCGATCTACGAGGAGCTGCCCGGTTGGCAGACCGACACCTCCGAGATGACGTTGCCCCACCAGCTGCCGAAGGCGGCGCGCGACTACGTCGAGTTCTGCGCCGAGCAGTCGGGGGTGCGCATCGACCTCGTCGGCGTCGGCCCCGGCCGCGATCAGTACGTGAAGCTCGACTCGCCCGAGCTCGCCCGCTCGTGACGCTGCGGGTCCACGTCGTCGGCAACGGCGGCCGCGAGCTGACGTTGCGCTACGTCCTGGCGCGCACGGCGGAGGTCGTCGACGACGTGTCGGCGGCCGACCTCGTCGTCATCGGTCCTGAAGCGCCTCTGTCGCAAGGGCTGGCCGACGAACTGCGCGCCGACGGGAAGGTCGTGTTCGGGCCAGGCATCGATGGCGCTCGGCTGGAGTCGTCGAAGAGGTGGATGAAGGAGGTCCTCGTCGACGCGGGTGTGCCGACGGCACGGCACGCGTCGTTCGCACCGGACTCGGTCGACGAGGCCGTCGCGTTCCTGCACGACCTGCCCGGCGGCTACGTCATCAAGACCGACTACCTCGCAGCGGGCAAGGGCGTGCTCGTCACCTCGTCGATCGACGAAGCCGTCGCCGACGTCCGCGCCAAACTGCAGCACGGATCGGTCGTGATCGAGGAGCAGATGACCGGGCCGGAGCTGTCGTTGCTGTGCGTGTGCGACGGCAAGCGAGCCGTTCCGCTGGCGCCGGCTCGCGACTACAAGCGGGTCGGCACCGGCGACGTGGGGCCGATGACCGGCGGCATGGGCTCGTTCTGCCCGGTGGTCGACGTCGATGGCGAGGCGATCGCGAAGTCGATCGTGCAGCCGACGCTCGACGCGTTGCGCGAACGAGGCATCGACTACCGCGGGTGCCTGTACGCCGGGCTCATGCTCACACCCGACGGTCCGAAGGTCGTCGAGTACAACGTGCGCTTCGGTGATCCGGAGGCACAGGTCGTGTTGCCGCGGTTCGCTTCCGACCTCGCGTCGTTCCTCTACGAGGCGGCGAGCGGCGACCTCCAGTCGACACCCGAGTTCACCGACGATGCCTACGTCTGTCTCGCGTTGGCTGCGGAGGGCTACCCGAACGACGTGCGCAAGGGCGACGTCATCGAGGGGATCGACGACGCAGAGGCGCTCGACGGCGTGCGGGTGCTCCGGCTGGCGGTGAACGAAGACGCCGACGGTGTGGTGCGCACCGACGGCGGGCGCGTGCTCAACGTCGTTGCGCAGGGGCCCGAGGTCGGAGCCGCCCGCTCCCTCGCGTACGAAGCAGCGGGGCTCATCTCGTGGGACGGCATGCACTACCGCACCGACGTCGCGGAAGCAGAGTCGAAGTCATGAGTGCACCGCGCGTCGGGGTCATCGGCGCAGGCCAACTCGCCAGGATGATGGGGGAGTCCGCCAGCGCGCTCGGCGTCGAGCTCGCCGTCTACGCCTACGAGGGCGAGGAGCCGTGCGTGCCGCTGTCGGCGGTCACTGACGAGCGCGACCTCGAAGCGTTCGCCCGAAGCGTCGACGTCCTCACCTTCGACCACGAGCGACTCGATCTCGACGAGCTCGCGCGACTCGAGGGTCTCGGCCTTGCGATCTTCCCGTCGACCGGCGCGCTTCGGTTCTCCGACAAAGCCCACCAGCGGCAGCACCTGCACGACAAGGGTCTGCCGGTCCCGCGGTTCACGATCGTCCGCGACTCGCTCGAGGCTGTCGCGTTCGGCGACGACGTGGGATGGCCGATCGTGCTCAAGCCGGCGACCGGCGGCTACGACGGCAAGGGCGTCCACATCGTCGACGGCGCCGACGCAGCCCGGCGGCTGCTCACCGATGGCGCGCCGCTGGACGTCCCGTGGGTCGCCGAGGAGCTCCTCGCCATCGACCACGAGCTCGCCGTCGTGGTGGTGACCGGGCGCGACGGTGAGCGCGTCAACTACCCCGTCGTCAGCACCGTGCAGCACGACGGGGTGTGCCGAGAGGTCACCGTTCCTGCACGCGTGAGCCCTTCGGTCCGCGACGAGGCCGAGGCACTGGCCCTCGACGTCGCCGCAGTGGTCGGCGCGGTCGGTGTGCTCGCGATCGAGCTCTTCGTGGTCGACGGTCGGGTGCTGGTGAACGAGGTGGCGCCGAGGCCGCACAACAGCGGCCACATCACGATGGAGGCCAGTGCCACCTCGCAGTTCGAGAACCACCTCCGCGCGGTGTTGGGCTGGCCGCTCGGGTCGCCTGCCCTGCGAGCTCCCGCCGCGGCGATGGTGAACGTGTTCGGCCCGGCCGACGGAAGCGACCCGCGTGCGCGGGCGGCCGATGCGCTCGGCGGCGATGTGCACCTGCACCTCTACGGCAAATCGCCGCGCCCCGGGCGCAAGCTCGGCCACGTCAACGCGATCGCCGACACACTCGACGAGGCGCACGCCCGTGCATGGGGCGCCGCCGCCGCCCTCGGAACCGACCGCCCCGGAGACGAGCGATGAGCGACCGACGGGCGCCGCTCGTCGCGGTGGCCATGGGCAGCGACTCCGACCTGAAGGTCATGGGCGACGCGATCGCGGCGCTCACCGAGCTCGAGGTCCCGCACGAGGTGCGGGTCCTGTCTGCCCATCGCACGCCGTGGGCGATGCTCGAGTTCGGCCGTGACGCGCGAACCCTCGGGTTCAAGGTGATCATCGCCGGCGCCGGCGGCGCCGCCCACCTGCCCGGCATGCTCGCCGCGGCGACGTCGTTGCCGGTCATCGGCGTGCCCGTCGACATCACGCCGCTGCAGGGGCTCGACTCGCTCCTGTCGATCGTGCAGATGCCGAAGGGCGTCCCGGTCGCGACGGTCGCGGTGAACGGCGCCCGCAACGCGGGCCTCCTCGCCGCGCGGATCCTCTCGACGAACGACGCCGCGCTGGCCGACCGTCTCGACGCGCTGCGGGAGCGTGAGGAGGAACGGGTGCGGGGCGTCGACGAGGAGGTCCGGCGTACCGGGGGGCGGCGCGAGGGGAGCGGGTCGTGACCAACGTCCCCGACGTGCTCGCTCAGCGCTACGCGTCACAGGCGATGGTCGACATCTGGTCGGCCGAGTCGAAGATCGTCCTCGAGCGCCGGCTCTGGCTGGCGGTGCTGCGAGCCCAACGCGAGCTCGGCATCGACATACCGGACGGCGTCATCGACGACTACGAGGCGGTCGTCGAGAAGGTGGACCTCGGGTCGATCGATGCTCGCGAGCGGGTGACGCGTCACGACGTGAAGGCCCGCATCGAGGAGTTCTGCGCCCTCGCGGGACACGAGCACATCCACAAGGGGATGACGTCGCGCGACCTCACCGAGAACGTCGAGCAGCTGCAGATCGTCAGCGCGCTCGGCCTTGTGCGCGACCGGGTGGTCGCGATGCTCGCCAAGCTGTCGCAGCTCGCGGTCGAGCACCGTTCGCTCGTCATGACCGGTCGCTCACACAACGTGCCCGCGCAGGCAACGACGCTCGGGAAGCGATTCGCCACTGCGGCCGAGGAGCTCCTCATCGCCTACGAACGGATCGCGGACCTTCTCGAGCGCTACCCGCTCCGAGGGATGAAGGGGCCCGTCGGCACGCAGCAGGACATGCTCGACCTTCTCGACGGCGACGAGTCGAAGGTCGACGCGTTGGAAGCCGCCGTTGCCCGCCACCTCGGGTTCCATCGCACGTTCACCTCGGTGGGGCAGGTGTACGCACGATCGCTCGACTTCGACGTCGTCAGCGCACTGGTGCAGGCGGCGTCGGCACCGGCGAACCTGTCGAAGACGATCCGGTTGATGGCGGGGCTGGACCTCGTCACCGAGGGCTTCAAGGAGGGGCAGGTCGGCTCGTCCGCGATGCCCCACAAGATGAACACTCGCTCGACCGAGCGCATCAACGGCCTTGCCGTCGTGCTCCGCGGGCACCTGTCGATGGTGAGCGAGCTCACCGGCGATCAGTGGAACGAGGGCGACGTCTCCGACTCCGTCGTCCGCCGCGTCGCGCTACCGGGCGCGTTCTACGCCTACGACGGGCTCGTCGAGACCTTCCTCACCGTGCTCGCCGAGTTCGGCGCGTTCCCGGCGGTCGTCCAGCGTGAGCTCGATCGTTACCTGCCCTTCCTCGGCACCACGAAGATCCTCATGGGCCTCGTCAAGGCCGGCGTCGGGCGCGAGCAGGGCCACGAGATCATCAAGGAGCACGCCATCGCGAGCGCGCTCGAGCTGCGACGTGGCGTGAACGAGAACCCGCTGCTCGACCGACTGGCGAACGACGAGCGCGTGCCGCTGAGCCGCGTCGAGATCGACGCGCTGCTCGGCGAGCCGATCACCTTCGTCGGCGCGGCCGAGCGGCAGGTCGACGCCGTCGCCGCCCGTGTGCGGGCGATCGTCGACGAACACCCTCAGGCCGCCACCTACACCCCGGGAGCGATCTTGTGAGCCTCACCCACGTGTACTCCGGCAAGGTTCGCGACATCTACGCCATCGACGACGACACGTTCCTGTTCGTCGCGACCGACCGCTTGTCCGCGTTCGACGTCGTGATGGAGGAGCCCGTCCCCGACAAGGGGCGCGTCCTCACCGGCATGACCGCCTTCTGGCTCGACCACCTGTCGCACGTCGCCCCGAGCCACCTCGTCACCGTCGACCCGGCCGAGTTCCCGGCGGATGCCGCGGAGATCGAGGGTGTCGCAGGTCGAGGCATGGTCGTCCGCAAGGCCGAGATGCTCACCGTCGAATGCATCGTGCGCGGCTACCTGTCGGGCACGGCGTGGAAGGAGTACAAGGCGAGCGGCACCATGCACGGCCAGCCGCTCCCGACCGGGCTCGAGGAGTCGGCCCAATTGCCGGAGCCGGTGTTCACGCCGGCGACGAAGATCAACGACGGCCACGACGTGAACATCTCCTTCGACGAGGCGTGCGAGATCCTCGGCGACGACACGGCCAAGGCCGCTCGTGAGATCTCACTGGCCGCGTACGAGGCGGGGCGCACGTGGGCCGAGCAACGGGGCATCATCATCGCCGACACGAAGTTCGAGCTCGGCTTCATCGACGGCAAGCTCGCGATCTGCGACGAGGTGCTGACCCCCGACTCGTCCCGCTTCTGGCCGGCCGATCAGTACGTGACCGGACGCACGCCGCCGTCGTTCGACAAGCAGCCCGTGCGCGACTGGCTGGAGGCGACGGGGTGGGACAAGACGCCGCCCCCGCCACCGCTGCCTGCCGAGGTCATCGAGCAGTCGCGGGAGCGCTACATCACCGCTTACGAACGCATCACCGGACTGGCGTTCGACGACTGGTACGGAGGTCCCCAGTAGTGCCGCAGTTCAAGGTCAGGGTCGAGGTGACGCACCGCGAAGGCATCGCCGACCCCGCGGGAGCCACGATCGAGCGGGCGCTGCCGGCTCTCGGGTTCGACGGCATCTCGGGTGTGCACGTGGGCAAGTCGATCCGCTTCACGATCGAGGCTCCAGACGAAGCTGCTGCCCGGGGCGAGATCGAGGAGATGTGCAAGCGCTTCCTCACCAACCCGGTGATCGAGGACTTCGCCGTGGAGATGGTGGGCTGATGGCCGGGCGCATCGGCGTCGTCGTCTTCCCCGGCTCGAACTGCGAGCACGACGCGGTCGAGGCGATCACGGCGCTCGGCGGGAACGCCGATCTCGTATGGCACCGCGAGGCATCCGTCACCGGCTTCGACGGGATCATCGTTCCGGGCGGATTCGCCCACGGCGACTACCTCCGGCCGGGGGCCATCGCGCGGTTCTCTCCTGTGATGGCCGCGGTCACCGAATTCGCGCGTGCCGGCGGTCCTGTCATCGGGATCTGCAACGGCTTCCAAGTGCTCACCGAGGCCGGTCTCCTGCCCGGTGCTTTGCAGAAGAACGCCGGCCTGAAGTTCCTGTGCAAGGACGTCGACCTCGAGGTCGTCACGACCGACTCGGCGTTGACCGGAGAGGCACACAAGGGGCAGGTGCTGCGCGTGCCGATCAACCATTTCGAGGGCAACTACACCTGCGACGACCGCACGCTCGAGCAGCTGCGTGACGACGACCGGATCGTCGTCCGTTACGTCGACAACCCGAACGGGTCGATGGGCGACATCGCCGGCATATGCAACGAGGGCCGCAACGTCGTTGGGCTCATGCCTCACCCGGAACGCGCTTACGACGCGCTCCTCGGTTCAGCCGACGGAGCGGTGCTGCTCCGCTCGTTCCTGACGGCCGCTGCAGTGGCGAACGTCTAGCTCGCGCGGCCGATGCCGGCCTTGCGGAGGATCTGCGGAGGTACGCCGGCCTCCCGCCAAGCCGCGTAGGTGATCCCCTTGCGCTGCCCGTAGTCCTTCGCGGCCTTGACGAACTCCGCTTCGAGCGCGCCGAGGTCGACCGTGGCGCCCTTCGTCTCGAGCTCTTGGTGGAGATCCATGCGCTGCTGGATGAGGAGGACGCGGGTCAGGGGATCGGCCGTGGGCAGCTTTTGCTCGATATCCGCCAGCTGCTTCTTGATCGAATCCGGTGTCCGCTTCCGGCCTCGCTTCGGCTTGTGGAGCTCGAGCGCCTCGAGATATCTGCGCACGGCCCTGCCCTGCTCGCGACCCAGTGCGAGCGCTTCCTTGTGCTCCGAAGACATCGGGGCCTTGTTGCGCTTCTTGGTCGGAGGCATGGTTCCAGTATTGCGGGTATTTCCCGGTTCGACAACGACGCCATTTGAGGCTCGGATAGCGTCGACCCGTGCCTGAAGGAGACCAAGAGCCGCTGCACCGCGCGCTCGGCTTGACCGACGCGGAGGCGGCCGAGATCGCGCGGATCCTCGAGCGGGAACCCACCCACCTCGAGCTCGCGATGTACTCGGTGATGTGGAGCGAGCACTGCTCCTACAAGTCGTCGAAGGTCCACCTCCGCCGCCTGCCCACCGAGGGCGTCGAAGTGCTGGTGGGGCCGGGCGAGGGCGCGGGCGTCATCGACGCGGGCGACGGCATCGCCGTCGCGATCCGCATCGAGAGCCACAACCACCCGAGCGCGATCGAGCCGTACCAGGGCGCGGCCACCGGGGTGGGCGGCATCCTCCGCGACGTCTTCACCATGGGTGCGCGCCCGATCGCGGTGATGGATCCGCTGCGGTTCGGGCCGCTCGACGAGCCCCAGACCCGCTGGATCTTCGAGGGTGTCGTCAGCGGCATCTCCGGCTACGGCAACTCCGTCGGCGTGCCGACCGTCGGCGGCGAGACGGTGTTCGACGACACCTACGCGGACAACCCGCTCGTCAACGTGTTCTGCCTCGGCGTGATGCCGAAGGAGCGACTCGTCCTCGCTCGAGCCTGGGGCGACGGCAACCTCGCCGTGCTCATCGGATCTTCGACCGGACGAGACGGCATCGGCGGCGCGAGCGTCCTCGCGTCGGCGGGCTTCGGTGACGACGAGGAGGGCTCGTCGAAGCGCCCGAGCGTGCAGGTGGGCGACCCGTTCGAGGAGAAGCGGTTGATCGAGGCGTGCCTCGAGATCCTCGACCGGAAGCTGGCGATCGGCGTGCAAGACCTCGGTGCTGCCGGTGTCACCGGCGCGACCAGCGAGTCGACGTCGAAGGGCGGGTCGGGCATCGACATCGACGTCCGTGCGATCCACCTTCGCGAGCCCGGCATGGAGCCGTGGGAGATCATGATCAGCGAGAGCCAGGAGCGGATGCTGGCGATCGTCACACCGGACAACCTCGACGAGCTCCTGCAGGTGTGCGAGAAGTGGGAGGTGCGAGCGTCGGTGATCGGCACGGTCAACAGCTCCGGCCGCTACCGGGTGCTCGACGGCCCCGACGGCGAGGTGCTCGCCGACATGCCGGCCGACTCGCTCGACGAAGACGCGCCGGTGTACGAGCGCCCGCTTCGCCGGCCCGACGATCTCGACGAGATCCAGGATCGCGACCCCGATGCGCTCGCATCGTCCGAGGCCGCGGCCGAGTTGCTGTCGCTCCTGCACGACCCGTCGTGGGTGTACCGCCAGTACGACCACCAGCTGTTCCTCAACACGGTCGTCGCTCCGGGCGGTGATGCCGCGGTCCTCCGTCTCAAGGCGCCCGGGCTGCCGCCGACCAGGCGCGGGCTCGCGGTGTCGACCGACGGCAACGCCCGCTGGTGCGCCCTCGACCCCCGGCTCGGCACGGCGATGGTCGTCGCCGAGGCCGCGCTCAACGTCGCGTGCGCGGGCGCCCGCCCGGTGGCGAGCGTCAACTGCATGAACTTCGGGAATCCCGAGCACCCCGAGGTGATGTGGCAGTTCTCCGAGTCGGTCGACGGGATGGGCGAGGCGTGCCGCGTGCTGGGCGTGCCCGTCGTCGGCGGCAACGTGTCGCTCTACAACGAGACCCGCGGCCGCAACATCGATCCGACGCCGGTCGTGGCCGTCCTCGGGCTGATCGACTCGCTCGACCGGCGACCTGCGGGTGTCCGTCTCGTCGACGACGGCCGTCTGCTCCTCCTGGGCCGGACGGAGGCGACGCTCGCGGGATCGCTGTGGGCCCAACGCGTCCACGCCTTCTCCGGCGGGCGCCTGCCGTCGCTCGACCTCGTCGCCCACCGTGATCTCATCGACGTCGTTCGTGCGCTCGTCAGCGACGGCCTCGTCGACGGTCTGCACGACGTCTCCGAAGGCGGACTCGGCGTGGCGCTGGCCGAGATGGCGGTGCAGTCGGACGTCGGCTTCTTCATCGCGAGTGAGGTCGTCGACGACCACCGCGAGCTGTTCAGCGAGTCGCCGTCACGGGTTGTCGTCTGCGTCGACCCCGACCGTCTCGACGAGGTCGCGGCCCGCCTCGACGCGGCCGACGTCCCGTTCAAGGAGCTCGGCATCGCGCAGGGAGACCGTCTCGTGATCGACGGTCTGCTCGACATCGCGCTCGCCGACGCGAAGGCCGCGTACGAGGGCGCCATCCCGAACGCGCTCACCCCCGCGGCCCACGACTGAACCACCGAACCGCCCACCCCTCCATCGCTTCGGGCCCGCAACGGTTCACCGGTGAACCGGTCGGGGCCCGAAGCGGGCGAAGAAGGGGAGGACGGGTCCGTCAGGGGCGGCGGTTCTTGAGCTCGTCGAGGAGGTCGTCGGCGACGTCGAGGTCGCCGCGGCCGACGCCGACCGAGAGGTCGGGCTTGTAGGTGCCGTGGTAGTCGGACCCGCCGGTCACCACGAGTCCGGCGCCCAGCGCGATCTCGCGCAACCGTGCACGATCCTCGGGTGAGTAGCGCCCGTAGACGCACTCCATCCCGCCGAGGCCGAGTGAGGCGAGCTCCTCGATGCGCGACCGCAACGTCGCGCCCTGCAGCTCGAGCGACAGCGGGTGAGCTAGCACCGGCACGCCACCGGAGGCCCGGGCCAGCCGCAGGGCCTCGGCGGGCGACAGTCGCTCCTTCTCGACGTACCCGGGCCGCCCCTTGGCCAGCCACCGGTCGAACGCGTCCTGGATCGAGGTCGCCCGACCGTCTCGCACCAGCAGAGCGGCGGCGTGGGGACGCCCCGCCCCGATGCCGCCGGCCTCGGCCACGAGGTCGTCGTACGACAGCTCCAGTCGTTCGCACATGATCTCGTTGCGCCGGTCGCGGACCTGCTGCAGGCGGACGAGGGCGTCCTGCAGCGGACCTTCGCCCGCATCGACGAAGTAGACGAGCACGTGCATCGTCCCGATCTCGACCTCGCAGGAGATCTCGCAGCCGGGGACGAGCTCGACGCCGGCGGCCTCCGCGGCGGCCCGCGCCTCGGCCAGGCCGTCGAGCCGGTCGTGGTCGGTGAGCGCGAACGCGGAGCACCCTGCGGCTGCCGCGAGCTGCGCCACCCGCGCAGGCGCGTCGGAGCCGTCGGAGACGGTGGAGTGGGTGTGCAGGTCGAGCACGTAGCGACGGTAGCCTTGGGCAGGTGGATGGGCGTTCCTGGGGTACCGACGACAAGCCGCGCGAAGCCTGCGGCGTCTTCGGCGTCTACGGCCCCGACCAGCACGTCGCCCACCTGACCTTCGACGGCCTCTACGCCCTGCAGCACCGCGGTCAGGAGTCCGCCGGGATGGCGGTGTCCGACGGTGAGATCATCACCGTCGTCAAGGACATGGGGCTCGTCACGAGCGTCTTCAACGACTACAACCTCGCCGCTCTCCCCGGGTCGCTCGCGATCGGCCACACGCGCTATTCGACGACCGGCAGCAGCACGTACCGCAACGCGCAGCCGGTGCATCGCAACGCGGGCAACGACGAGCACCACACCACCTTCGCCCTCGCCCACAACGGGAACCTCAGCAACACCGAGACGCTCGCCGCCGAGGCGGGGATGCTTCCGGGGCTGATCGCGAGCGACAGCGAGCTCGTGGCGGAGCTGATCGCCCAGACGTACAAGGACGATCTCGTCGCTGCGGTCGAGACGGTGCTGCCGCGCCTGAAGGGCGCGTTCTCGTTCACGATCATGGACGAGCGGCGTCTCATCGGCGTGCGTGATCCCAACGGGTTCCGCCCGCTCTGCCTCGGCCGCCTCGACGGCCAGGGATGGGTACTCGCGAGCGAGACCCCTGCGCTCGACGTCATCGGCGCCCACTTCATCCGCGAGATCGAGCCGGGCGAGATGGTCGTCATCGACGACGACGGCGTCCGCAGCATGAAGCCGTTCGAGATCGCGCGCATCGACCCGCGGTTGTGCATCTTCGAGTTCGTGTACTTCGCTCGGCCCGACAGCCGGCTCTACGGCCGCGAGGTGTACGGCGCACGCGAGCGCATGGGCGAAGTGCTGGCCGACCAGGCGCCGGCCGACGCCGATCTCGTGATCGGCGTGCCGCAGACCGCGCTCAGCGCCGCGCAGGGCTTCGCCCGCCGCAGCGGCATCCCGTACGGCGAGGGTCTCGTCCAGAACCGGTACATCGGCCGCACGTTCATCAAGCCGGCCCAGGGCCAGCGGGCCAACGGCGTCCGTCGCAAGTTCAACCCGCTCCGGGAGAACATCGGCGGCAAGCGCCTCGTCGTCGTCGACGACTCGATCGTGCGCGGCACGTCGAGCCGCCAGATCGTCCGGATGCTGCGGGAGGCCGGCGCGACCGAAATCCACTTCCGGGTGATGAGCCCGCCGTATCGCTGGCCGTGCTTCTACGGGATGGACACCGGCGATCGCAACGAGCTCCTCGCGGCCGACATGACCGTTCCCGAGATCGCCGACTACCTCGGCGTCGACAGCCTCGCCTACCTGACGATCGAGAACCTGCGCGAGTCGATCGGCGCGCCCGGCGCCGGGTTCTGCAGCGCGTGCCTCACCGGCGAGTATCCCGTCGAGATCTCGGCGTCGCAGCGCAAGACCGTCCTCGAGGGGAACGACCTGCCTTCACCCGACCGTGTCCTCTGAGGCGGGACCGTCGTCCTCGGACTCGAGCGACGACAAGCAGCCACTGACGTACCAGTCGGCGGGCGTCGACATCACGGCAGGCGAGGATGCGGTCCGGCGCATCAAGCGCCACGTGCAGTCGACCTACCGGCCTGAGGTCATTGGCGACATCGGTGGCTTCGGCGGGCTGTTCCAGTTCCCCCAGGGCCGGTTCAAGAACCCGGTGCTCGTCGCCTCGACCGACGGTGTCGGCACCAAGGCGCTCGTGGCGAAGGCGGCAGGCAAGTTCGACACGATCGGGCTCGACCTCGTCGCGATGTGCGTCGACGACCTCGTGTGCCAGGGCGCAGAACCGCTCTTCTTCCTCGACTACATCGCCGTCGGGAAGCTCGATCCCGACCACATCGACCTGCTCGTCGAAGGCGTCGCCAAGGGATGCCGCGAGGCAGGTGCAGCGCTCATCGGCGGAGAGATGGCCGAGCACCCCGGCGCCATGGAGCCCGGCGAGTTCGACCTCGTCGGCATGGCCGTCGGCGTCGTCGACAGGGACAACATCATCACCGGGGAGCGAGTCACCACGGGCGACGTCCTGATCGGACTTCCGTCGCCCGGCCTGCGCAGCAACGGCTACTCGCTCGCCCGCAAGGTGTTCTTCGACGTTGCGCAGCGGAACCTCGACGAGCCCGCCTATCCCGGTTCGCCGCGGTCGCTCGCCGAGGAGCTGCTCGAGCCGTCGGTGATCTACGCCAGGGCGGTCAACGCGCTGCAGCGAGCGGTCGAGGTGCGCGCCGTCGCCCACATCACCGGAGGCGGCATCGTCGGCAATCTCCCGCGGGCGCTCCCGGACGGCGTCGGCGCGGTGATCGATCGCCGCAGCTGGGAAGCGCCCCGCATCTTCAGCGAGATCCAGCGCCTCGGCGAGATCGCGGACGACGAGATGGCGAAGGTCTTCAACATGGGCGTCGGGATGATCGTCGCGGTGCCGCGGAAGGAAGCCTTCCGCGCGCTCGACGTCCTGCGCGAGCACGGCCAGCGCGCCTTCGAGATGGGCGAGGTCGTCGACGGTCGCGGCGGCGTGATCTTCGAAGGCTGAGCTCGACGGCGGCGGGTCAGGCTCCTGCCGCGTCCTTGAGCTGGGTCATCGTGAGCAGGGCCCGCATCGTGAGGCCCTCCTTCGCGAAGTTCTCGGCACCGCTCGCCTCGCGGTCGATCACGCACACGACCGTGTCGATCTCCGCACCGTCGGCCCGCAGCGCGGCGAGCGCGTCGAGCACCGCGCCTCCCGACGTCACCACGTCCTCGACGAGGCACACCCGCTTGCCGCTCACGGGGCCACCCTCCGCGAGCCGCTTCGTCCCGTACTCCTTCGCCTTCTTGCGGACGAACCGCGCCGGCAGGCCCGTCCGCTGCGACAGCATCGTCACGATCGGGATGCCGCCGAGCTCGAGCCCCGCCAGCACCTCCGTCCCGTCCGGAACCAGCGGCACCAGCGCGTCCGCGATGTCGGCCAGCAGCGAGGGGTCGGCTTCGAACAGGTACTTGTCGAAGTACTCGCTGCTCACGACACCGGATCGGAGGACGAACTCCCCCGTGAGGTGGGCGGAGTCGTAGACGCGGCGGGCAAGGGCGCGGTCGGCGGAGTTGCTCATCAGGCGTCGACCGTACTCAGCCTCGCAGGCCCAGCCGGCGGAGCTCGAGGCGAGCGAGCGCGGCGGTGTCACCAGCGTGCGGCGCGACGACTGCGAGGGGGTGGGCCGTCGCGGCCCGCCACGCGAGGAGGTCGATCACCGAGGGGTCGTCGAGGCGCAGCCTGGTGGCGGCCGACGCTTCCCGCACCCACCGCGCTCGCGGCGGGAGCCACTTCGAGAGGAGCCACACGATCGGCAGCACCGCGAGCAGCACGCCGAGCCAGAGCGCGAGCGTGTGCACGGCGTCGCTCGTCGTCGCTCCTGCGGTTGCGATCCCTTGGCTCGCTGCCGCGGCCTCGCTGAACGGCACCCGCAGCTGACGACCGACGAGCGGCACGCCGTCGATGACGTCTGCCACCCCGTCGAGGCGCGCAGCCAGATCCAACCCGGCCGACTCGGTCGTGTCACCGGCGACCCGTAGCCGCTCGACCACGCGGTAGAGCCCGATGCCGAGCCGGACCCAGACGAACGACCACACGAGCACCGACACGTCGAGAGCGATCTGGCGGGCCCGAGCTCCGGGCAGATCGGCGTACAGCTTCATGCCAGCGACTCTGCCCCGCCAGCCGTTCTGTGAGCAGTTGTTCGACCTCAGGTCGAACAACTACTCACAGAACAGGCGAGCGCGGCCGCCAGCGTCAGTAGGCGAGGACCTCCGACGCGGCCGCGACGATGTCGTCGACCTGAGGCAGGATCGCCTGCTCGAGGCCGGGCTCGTAGCCCACGTGGCAGTCCTGGGCCCCGACCCTGCCTACCGGCGCATCGAGGTCGGAGAAGCAGTGCTCCGCGATCCACGCTGCGATCTCGCCGCCGAAGCCGACGCTCTTGATGTCCTCGTGGACGACGAGGACTCGCGATGTGTGCGCGACCGACTCGGCGACCGTCTCCTTGTCCCACGGAACGAGGCACCTGAGATCGATGATCTCGACCGACGCGCCGCTCTCCTCGGCCAGACGGGCCGCCGCCTGCTTCGCGAGGTGCAGCGTGTACCCGTAGGTGACGATCGTGAGGTCGTCGCCCCGCTGGCAGTAGTCGGCCTTTCCCAGCGGCACGCGGAACTCGCGCCCCGGGAACGGATCCTTCGCGAACGGCTGACGGTAGAGGCGCTTGTGCTCGAGGAACAGCACCGGGTCGTCGCACTCGAACGCCGTCCGCAAGAGCCCAACAGCGTCACGGGCCCGCGACGGGTACATGACGATGAGGCCCGGCACGTGGGCGAAGATCGACTCGCCGCACTGCGAGTGCCAGATCGCACCGCCCTGGAGGTAGCCGCCGATCGGGATGCGCAGCACCATCGGGCACGAGAACGACCCGTTCGACCGCCAGCGGACGGTGGCGGCCTCCGTCTTGATCTGGGTCATCGCCGGCCACACGTAGTCGAAGAACTGCACCTCCGGCGCCGGGTGCAGACCACGGATCGCCTGCCCGACCGCGCGGCCGACGATGTTCGCCTCGGCCAGCGGCGTGTTGAAGCACCTGGCGATGCCGAACCTCTTCTGCAGCCCATGCGTCGTGCCGAACACGCCGCCCTTCCCCTCGACCTCGTCGATGACCTCCTCCGGCGCGTCGGCGACGTCCTCGCCGAACACCCGGATGCGCTCGTCCTCCGCCATCTGCTCGTGCAGGGTCAGGCGGATCGCGTCGGAGAAGCTCACCGGCGTGTCGTCCGGGGGGTCGCCGTCACCGCGTCCATCGCCGTCGATCGGCGGGATGACGAAGACGTGCTCGAGCACCGTCGCCGGATCCGGACGCGCCGCCCCGAGCGCCTCGCGAGCTGCGACGTTCACCGTCTCCTTCGCCTCCGCTCGGATCCGCTCGGCGTCTTCGCGGGTCAGCACCCCGCCCTCCACGAGCGCCTCCTCGAGCAGGTGGATGGGGTCGTGCTCCATCTCCTCGGCGAGCTCGTCCTTCGGCCGGTACTTGCTCTGGGTGTCAGCGGCCGAGTGCGAGTACGGGCGGGTCACCTTGGCGTGGATCAGGCCGGGCCCTTCGCCTGCGCGCACCCGTGCGATCGCCTGCGCACCCTTGGTGCGCGCCTCGAAGTAGTCGCGCCCGTCGATCTTGTGGATCGCGAGGCCGCGGAAGCCACGCACCATCTCGCTGATCGGAGCGGGCGACTGGTCTTCGGCGCGAACGGAGATGGCGTAGCCGTTGTCCGCGACCACGTAGAGCACGGGGAGGTGGAGCCGGCAGGCGGTGTTGAGCGACTCCCAGAACTCTCCCTCGGACGTCGCGCCCTCGCCGAGCGACACGTACGTCACCTCGTCACCGTGCGCCTCGACCCGGTCACCGAGCGACCGGCCGACGGCGTACCTCCCCGCCTCCGCGCACCCCACGGCGGGGATGCACTGGCTCGCGGTCGCGCTCGACTGGGTGACGATGTTGAGCCGCTTCGAACCCCAGTGACACGGCATCTGGCGGCCGCCGGACGACGGATCTTCGGCCGAGCCGACGGCCTGGAGGAGGATCTCCTTCGGCGTCACGCCGAGGCCCAACGCCAGCGAGCGGTCGCGGTAGTAGGGGAAGAACCAGTCGTACGAAGGGCGCAGGTGACGCGCCAGCGCCAAGAGCAGCGCCTCGTGGCCCGCGCCCGAGATCTGGAAGAACACCCGGCTCTGCTTCTGGAGGCTGATCTCGCGGTCGTCGAGGGCGCGAGAGATGCACGCGAGGCGGAAGTCTTCGACGAGCTCCTCGCGAGAGATCCCCCGGAACTGCTCGGGAGCTTCGACCGCGGTCATGGACGTCCCTCCTCACGCGAGGTGCGCAGCAGGCGCACGTTCGACAGCTGCTCGATCCGCCGCTCGGCGACGCGATTCGCCGCCGCTGCGGTGGTGATGCCCTCCGTGCGAGCCGTCGCGATGACGGTGGTCGTCGTGTCGTAGATGCGGCGGACGATGCCGTACGCGCGCTCGCGGTGGTAGCCCTTCGGGGACAGCTCCTCGGAGATGTTGATCACGCCGCCAGCGTTCACAACGAAGTCAGGGGCGTACAGGATCCCGCGCTCCTCGACGAGGTCACCGCACTCGGGCGTCGCCAGCTGGTTGTTCGCCGACCCGACGACCGCCCCGCACCGCAGCTCGGCGATCGACGCCGGGCTCAGGGCGCCGCCGAGTGCGCACGGCGACCAGATGTCGCACTCGATGGAATGCGACTCCTTCGCTTCGACGGGTGTCGCACCGAAGTCGCGGGCTGCACGCTCGGCCGCGGAGTCGTTCACATCGGCGACCGAGATGCGGGCTCGCTCCTCGACCAGGTGACGGGCGAGTGCGTATCCGACCTTGCCGACGCCGGTGATGACGATGTGCCGGCCCTCGAGCGCCGTCGACCCCCAGAGGATGCGCGCGACGGCGCGCATCGCGTGGAGCACGCCGTAGGCGGTGGCCTCGGACGGGTCACCGCTGCCGCCGAGCGATCGGCTGACGCCGGTGACGTGAGTGGTTTCGCGGCGGATGACGTCCATGTCGGGCTGCGTCGTCCCGACGTCCTCGGCGGTGATGTAGCGCCCGCCGAGACCCTGGAGGAAGCGGCCGTAGGCCCGCAGCAGTGCCTCCGACTTGTGCTCCCGCGGGTCGCCGAGGATGACCGCCTTGCCGCCGCCGAGGTCGAGACCGGCCGCTGCGGCCTTGTACGTCATCCCCTTGCTCAGCCGGAGCACGTCGTCGAGCGCGTCGTCCTCCGAGGGATACGGGTAGAAGCGGGTGCCGCCGAGCGCGGGGCCGAGGCGGGTCGAGTGGATCGCGACGATCGCCCGGAGGCCGGACGCCGGGTCGTGGCAGTACACGACCTCCTCGTGGCCATCCGCGCGGATCCGCTCGAACACCGGCACCGGGGCGAACAGTACCCACCGCACCCTTCTGCGCCTCGGTCACACGACACATCACCCACCCGGCCGGGCCATGACTGGTACCGCTACCGGTCGGTGACTAGTTCGTTTGCGTCGTTCAAATGGTCCTAGGGGGCTATCGACCCCAAAGCGTTCCGTCCGTACGTTCCGGTAGCAAACGGACAACTCATCGAAGGGGTCTCAACCCGATGGCCGACAGCCCGAATCCCGACGCACTCCTCACCCCGGCTGAAGTCGCCGCGCTCTTCCGGGTCAACCCCAAGACCGTGACTCGCTGGGCCCGCGCCGGCAAGATCACCGCGATCCGCACGCTCGGCGGCCACCGCCGGTTCCGCGCATCCGAGATCCGCCGGTGCCTCGAGCAGATGGAGCGCGAAGGGGCCTGAGCTCCCGCACCATCTGACATTCTCCGTTCTGGAGGGGCTTCCCGACACCTGCTGTCGGGAGGTCCCTCCAGAAACGCGTTCGGAGACGTTTTGCCTGCTGCAGCAAGCGGCGTGTCTTATTGATGACGTGTCAAGTACTCGTTCGTCGTACTCGGTGTGCATGCGCGTGGTTCTGCGGGACGAGCCGGGGATGCTCGGCCGCGTCGCCACGGCGATCGGAGATGCAGGCGGCGACATCGCCGCGCTCGACATCGCCGAGGTACGGCAGTCGCAGATCGTTCGCGACGTCACCGTGTACGCAGCGGACGAAGGCCACGTCCGGCGGATCCGCCACGCCGTCGAGGCCATCGAGGGCATCGAGGTCGAGTACGTGCGCGACCGGACGTTCCTGCTCCACGAGGGCGGGAAGATCGGCGTCCATTCGAAGATCCCGCTCCAGAACCGCGACGACCTCTCGATGGCGTACACGCCGGGCGTGGCGCGCATCTGCCGAGCCATCGCGGAGGACCCGGCCGAGGTCCACCGGCTGACCATCAAGAAGAACACCGTCGCGGTGGTCACCGACGGCACCGCGATCCTCGGCCTCGGCGATCTGGGCCCGGAGGCCGCGCTGCCGGTCATGGAGGGCAAGGCGCTGCTGTTCAAGGAGTTCGCCGGCGTCGACGCCTTCCCGATCTGTCTGAACACCACGTCGACGGAGGAGCTGATCGAGACGGTGCAGCGGATCGCGCCGGTCTTCGGCGGCATCAACCTCGAGGACATCTCGGCGCCCCGCTGCTTCGAGGTCGAGGATCGCCTCAAGGAACTGCTCGACATCCCGGTCTTCCACGACGACCAGCACGGCACCGCGGTCGTGGTGCTCGCGGCGCTGCGCAACGCGCTCAAGGTGGTCGGGAAGAAGATGGAGGACCTCAAGGTCGTGATCGCGGGTGTCGGTGCCGCGGGCGTCGCGATCACGAAGATCCTCATGGAGGGCGGGGTCCAGAACGTGATCGGCGTCGATTCGAAGGGCGCGATCTTCCAGGGCCGCACCGATCTCAACGCGGCGAAGCAGTGGATGGCGGAGAACACGAATCCCGAGATGCGCAAGGGCGCGATCCACGAGGTGCTGCCGGGCGCAGACGTCTTCGTGGGTGTGAGCGGGCCCAACGTGTTGATCCGCGACGACCTGCGGGCGATGGCGGACGACCCGATCGTGTTCGCTCTCGCGAACCCTGATCCGGAGATCACTCCCGAGGCCGCGGAGGGCATGGCGGCGGTGATGGCGACCGGTCGCAGCGACTACCCGAACCAGATCAACAACGTGCTGTGCTTCCCCGGCATCTTCCGCGGCGCGCTCGATGCGAACGCCACGAGCATCACGGAGAACATGAAGCTCGCTGCCGCGGAGGCCATCGCGAACTCCGTGCCGGAGGACGAGCTGTCTGCCGGCTACATCGTGCCGAGCGTGTTCAACAAGCACGTCGCCGACATGGTCGCGACCGCTGTGGCCGAGCAGGCCCGCCTCGACGGCGTCGTCCGCCCCACGCATTCGTGACCATCGAGGCCGTCACCTTCGATCACTGGAACACACTCGTCTACGAGGACGCCGGGGCGCTGCGCGACACGCGGCTCGAGGCGTGGCTGGGCATCCTCGAGGGCGTCGGGTTCGCGACGGAACGGGAGCGGCTCGATGCCGCGTTCGCGAGCTCGTGGCAGAAGTTCCTCGCGTCATGGCAGGCGCACGAGCAGTACACCGCGGTCGAAGCGGCCGTCGACGTCGTCGAAGAGCTGGGGTACGAGCTGCCGCCTGGGGTGCACGACGAGCTCGTCGCCGCGTACACGTCGATCGACGGCGAACGCTCGCTGCACCTCTGCGACCACGTCGCCGACACGCTCGACGCTCTCAAGACGAGGGGCGTGAAGCTGGGGATCATCTGTGACGTGGGGATGACACCGTCGACGGCGTTGCGGGCGAACCTCGAGCGTGAAGGCGTGCTGCGTTACTTCGACCACTGGTCGTTCTCCGACGACGTCGGCGCGTACAAGCCCTCCCCGGTGATCTTCCATCACGCGCTCGACGGCCTCGGCGGGATCGAGCCGTCGCGCGCGGCCCACGGCGGTGATCTGCGACGGACAGACATCGCCGGCGCGCTCGACCTCGGGATCACGGCCGTTCGGTACACGGGCGGGTTCGACGACGTGGGCGAGGAAGCATCGTCACTACCCGACGGCGACCACGTCATCTCGGACCACCGCCAGCTCCTCGAGGTGCTCGACCTTCCGAACTGACCGCGGCCTGACGAGCTTGTGGCGGTTTGTCTGATCTATCGGCGTGCACGCTTTCGCAATGAACGTTGCGGTGACGCTCGACACATGCCCCGTGTTCCCGCCGAAGCTTCCGTTCCGAGGTGCCCGCGGTGCGGTGCGACGACGGCGGTGTTCGACCTGGCTGCCGCTTCGAGCATCACCTGTCCCCGCTGCGATCCTGCGCACGCGGCGAGACGGGACCGGCTTCGCGAGCGTCGTTCCGACGAACGGCACGAGCCGGACGTTCAGGGACGAAGCTGACAGGGAACACGTGACGTCATGGAGTGGATCGAAGATCGTGAGCCGTTCGACCTCCGCTCGACGGGGCGCAACCTCGTTTTGGCTCTTGCCATCACCATCGGGCTGACGCTCTTCGCCGTCGCGGTCGTGGCCGGGCTCTTCAGCTGGGCCGCCGCCGTCGCGGGGCTGTAGCCGAGCGCGCACTCGCGGGCCCCACCGCGAGCGTTGCACCCTCGCGCTGCGTATCCTCCGGCTGTGAGCGGGATCCTGTCGGGCTGGCGTCGTCTGGCCGCGTGGATCCTCGTCGCGTGCCTCGTCGTCTCTGCCTGCGGCCGTGGGGGTGACGACGAGAAGGGCAGTGCCGCTCAGGCTTCGGATCCCAAGGATCCGAAGACGATCGCCTTCCTGCGCGCCGTTGCCTCGACCCAGCCCGAGAACCAGCAGGCGTTCCTCGATGAGCTCGAACGAGGCGGCTACGTCGTCGGCCAGAACCTCACGTTGCGGGCCGAGGCGATGGAAGAGGTGCACGCAGACGAAGCCTCGGCCCGAGCCGCGGTCGACGCGTGGAGAGTCGATGGCGTCGACCTCATCGTCGCCCTGTCGACGATGGGCGCTGCGGTCGCCCGAGATGCCGCACCGGACACGCAGGTGCTGTTCCTCGTGAACGATCCCGTCGCAGCGGGGTTGGTCTCCGACGTCCGACATCCGGAGGGGCGGCTCACCGGGGCGACGTTCTTCGTCCCGCCCGATCGAACGCTCGACGTCGCCAGGCGAGCGTTGCCTGGAGCAGAGGTGATCGGCGCCGTCTACCCGCCCGGCGACCCGGCTGCGGTCCGGGTAGCCGACGACGCCCAGCGAGCAGCGACGGCGCTCGGCATGAAGCTCGTCACCGCCACGTTCACCAGCGCGGACGACGCCGGCGCCGCCGTCGAGTCGGTGCGGTCACAAGGGGCCGCTGCCGTGTGGGTGCTCAACACGCCGACCACGGTTCGGTTCGCGCAGCCGCTCCTCGCCGCTGCGCGCTCGGCCTCGCTGCCCGTCGTCTCGAACACGTCGGTCGTGCCCGCGGTGGTCACGTTGCAGCCCGACACGATCGAGCTCTACCGGCAGATGGCGCGCCAGGCGCTGCAACTCTTCGCCGGGACGCCCGTGCGCGATGTACCGGTGGAGAACCCGGCGAAGTTCGTCGTCGCGGTGAGCCTCGTCGCCGCGGCCGAGGTCGGGGTCAGCATCCCCCAGGCGTTCCTCGATCGTGCCGACCGGGTGGTTCGCTGAGGTTCACGTTGCGCAGATCGCCACGATGGTGACGTCGTCGCGATGCTCGCGTCCCCGGTAGCGGTCGTGGAACTCGAGCGCGCCGTCGACGATCGCCTGCGCCGACGGTGCCCCCGCCACGATCGCCTCGAGATCTGACAGCTCCGCCCATGCACCGTCGTCGTTTCTGACCTCGACGAGACCGTCGGAGTAGATGAGCAGCCGGTCCCCGGCGTCGAACCGCACGGTCTGCTCGTCCCACTCACCGGGAAACGCGCCGAGGATCGGACCGGTGGTGCCGAGCCGCTCGACGCGATGGTGACCGACGACGAGCATCGGAGGATGGCCGGCGCTCGCGTACGACAGCGTGTGCCCAGCGGTGTCGATCGTCGCGATGACACCGGTCAGGTACTGCTCGTCGGTCTCGTCGAGGTGATCGGCGACCCACTGCCATGCGGCCGCCGGACCGAGGCTTCGCCTGAGCGCGACGCCGGTGAGGAGCTTCGTCTTCAGCGCGAACACGCCGGCGGCGGGGCCGTGACCGGACACGTCGGCGACGACGAAGGTGAGCTCGTGAGGCGCGGTTCGGCGGAGGTCGTACCAGTCGCCCGCGACCAGCGACTGCGACGGCCGGAAGCGCGACGCGATCTCGAGGCCCGGTGGTGGGACCACCGTCGACGGGGCGAGCTCGTCCCGAAGTGTCAGCACGATCATCCCGCGCTGCGCGAGCGAGTCGCGTGCACGGGTCGCCTCGTCGACCTCTTCGAGGATGCGTCTCCTCATCGCCTCGACGTCGCGACCGAGTGCCGCGAGCTCCTGTGGGCCCGGCGCGGGGATCGGATGATCGAGATCTCCGGCTGCGACCGTTCTCGCCGCGGCGGCGACAGCGGTGAGCGGTTTCGTCAACCACCGGCGGAGCAGGTTGCCGCTCAGCGCAAGGGCGAGGAACACCGCAGCGGTGCTCACGACGCGGAGAGCGTTGCTCTGCCGCTCGAGGCGGACGATCGACCGCTCGTTGTCGACGATCTGCGAGCGGATCGACACTCGAAGATCGTCGACCTCGATGCGCGCGTCGTCGAAGAGCCGACCCGAGGTACCGGCCCGCACGAGCGCCGTGGCCTCGCTCACCCGGCCCGCCTTCATCGCCTCGATCTCGTACGACGCTCCGAGCTGGCGCCACGCCGAGATGCGGTTCCGCGTACGCCGGAGCTGCTCGACGATCGCCGGGTCGCCCGCGATGAGGACCTCGACGTGGTCGAGGGCGCTGTCGGTCTCGGTGCCCTTGCGGTCGTACTCGTCGAGGAAGGCGGCGTCGCCGGTGATGAGGTAGGCGTGGCCGGCCGTTTCCTGGTCGACGAGACCGAAGAGCAGCGCAGCCGTTGCGTCGCGCGCCGGCTCCCACCGGTGCCGCACTTCGTTCCGGTAGGAGCGTCGCTCGTCGACCAGCATCTGGTCGACGACGAAGTCGACGCCGACCAGTAGTGCGAGGAACGCGAGGATCAGCTGGACGCGGCGGCGCAGCAGCATCGATCCTCGGCGATCTCGAAGGGAAACGCGCGCCGCAGCCGGCTAGGCACGCCGCACGTTCTACATCGCGCCGGCCCGGGACGACACCACCTCCCTCAGCGGAAGCGGTGAGCCGTCGACGCGGGGCTCACCGCGTCGCAGGATCGGTCGCCCTCAGCACGTCGCGCAGGCGAGGCCGTGGGCGGGCCGCGGACGTGGCCGAACGCGCTCGAGCAGCAAGTCGAAGAGCGCGTCGAGCCTGATCGGGCGACGGGGCCGATAGAAGGCCGCTTGAAGGCGGAGCTCGGCTTGCCGTTGCTGGGCGAGCTCGAGGGTGAGGAACGGGTGTGTGAACATCAGCAGCACGCCTTCACGGTTGCGGTCGTGTCGCTGGCCGCCCCCGCGTCGTCGGTGTCGACGCTGCCGGTCGCGGTGCAGCAGACGGCGGTCGTGTCTTCAGCGAGGCCGCTGTGGGCGACGTCGGAGTCGGCGAGCACGGTGTAGATCTCCCACGGAGCGGAGTCCGGGTCGTTGACCCAGACCTTGTCCTGGACGGCGTAGCAACACGCGCCCGACTCGGCCGCGGTGTCGAGCCCCTCGCCGGTGAGGCGGGCCTGCGCGGCGGTGACGTCGTCGGTGGATGCGACCTCGATACCGAGGTGGTTCAGGGCACCGGCGGCAGCCGGGTTCTCGATGAGGACGAGCTTGAGAGGCGGTTCGGCAACGGCGAAGTTAGCGTAGCCGGGACGGCGCTTGGCCGGTTCGGTCGCGAAGAGCTTGGAGTAGAAGTCGACCGCCTGGTCGATGTCCGAGACGTTGAGGGCGAGCTGGACTCGGGACATTGTTGCGCTCCTTGGCTGCGGTATGGTCATATCGACGATCTTCGAAGTGTCTACAGGAACAGTGGCGTATACATCGACGTTTGTCAATATGTTCCACAACCAGAGGTGACGTGATGGAGCTCAAGGTGATCGAGGTGTGTTGCAGCCCGATCGACGACGCCGTTCTCGCCGAGCAGGAAGCCGAGGAGCTCGCGACCGCGTTCAAGGTGCTGTCCGACCCCGTCCGCCTGCGCCTGCTGTCGATGATCGCCAACACCGACGAGGCGTGCGCCTGCGACCTCACCGAGCCGCTCGGACGGAGCCAGCCGACGATCTCCCACCACCTGTCCCTGCTGACCGACGCCGGGCTCGTGTCGCGCGAGAAGCGCGGCAAGTGGGCCTACTACCGGGTCGTGCCAGAGCGTCTGGCGGTGCTCCGCGCCGCGCTGGGCGGTTGATCCTGCGCGCAGCGGTTCACCAACTGTTCGCTTGCGGCTGGGCTGCCAGATCAATGACCATCCACACGGATGGCGATCGACACCGGTGAACGGGCGCCGCCGCCGGCGGTGCGGCTGATGCGCGTCGACCTGTGGCGCCGGTGCCTCGCCGAGACGCTCGGCACCGCCGGGCTCGTGGCCGTCGTGGTCGGGAGCGGTATCGCAGCCGAGAGGCTCTCGCCGAACGACGTGGGGCTGCAGCTCCTCGAGAACGCGGCCGCCACTGCAGCAGGGCTCGTCGCGTTGATCCTCGCTCTGGGACCGGTGTCAGGCGCGCACTTCAACCCCGTCGTCACGATCGCCGATCGCGTCTTCGGCGGCATCGACAACCGGACGACCGCGGCCTACATCCCGTCGCAGATCGTGGGCGGCTGCCTGGGCGCGATCAGCGCGAACGCGATGTTCAACGAACCCCTCGTCGAACTGTCGACGAAGACCCGGTCGGGCGGCCCGCTCTGGATCGCCGAGGTCATCGCCACGCTCGGGCTGCTCGTCGTGATCTTCGGTGTCGTTCGCTCCGGCCGAACGACTGCGGCGCCGTTCGCCGTCGGCGCCTACATCGGCGCCGCGTACTTCTTCACGTCGTCGACGAGCTTCGCGAACCCGGCGGTGACGATCGGTCGCACGCTGTCGGACACCTTCGCCGGCATCCGCCCCTCTTCCGCGCCCGGCTTCGTCGTCGCGCAGCTCATGGGCCTCGTCGTCGCCGTCGTGCTCGTGCGCGCGCTCTATCCCGACGTCGAAGCTGTCGCCGACGACGTGATCGTCCCACCCGCCGACATCCGCACCGACGGAAGGACCTGACCGTGGCCGGCATCCCCGAGATCCTCTACGTCTGCGTCCACAACGCAGGGCGCTCCGTCGCGGCCGCCGTCCTCACCGAACACCACGGCGAGGGACGGGTGAGAGTTCGCTCCGCGGGGTCGCAGCCCGGAACGCAGGTGAATCCTGCAGTCGCCGCGGTGCTGCGCGAGCGCGGCCTCGACCCTGATCGCGAGTTCCCGAAGCCCCTCACCGACGAGGCCGCGCGAGCCGCGGACGTCATCGTCACGATGGGCTGCGGTGATGAATGCCCCTACTACCCGGGCAAGCGCTACCTCGACTGGCAGCTCACCGACCCCGCCGGCAAGACCGTCGACGAGGTCCGCCCGATCGTCGACGACATCGAGCGCCGGGTGATCGCACTTCTCGACGAGGTGCTGGCGCGGACGTAGGCCACCGCGATCGTTCCGGGCGAGGTCGACGACCACCATCCGCGCATCGCAGACACGGTCTCGCCTGCGGTGCGCGCCCTGCGACGGGACCGCGTCGGCGTCGAGTTGAGCAAGCCGCGCCGCGAGGATGGTGCCGCGCACGGCTCGGTGCGGTCGATCCGGTGACCTCGCGCTTTTCAGGCGCATTTCCCACGATTTCGACGGTCACCCGCGATGCTGGTCACACCGCGATGCAACACCCTTTTCCATTCCGTCTGGTACGGATCTGGCACGAAGCTTCGATTACCGAAGTAACAAGGAAGGTGTCTGCGCCGGTTGTATGCTGATTTGCATGCAGAGCACGAGCGTCCGTATCGATGTGGCCACGCACGAGGAGCTCAAGCGTCTGGCTGCGGAGCTGCACACGACGGTCGGGCAGACCGTCACGCTCGCCGTCCGCGCGCTGCGGCAGGACCGGGTCGGCGCCGACCTGCGTGAGGGGCTGCGCGCCGACGAGACGTCCTGGCTCGATGCCGAACTCGGGTGACGTCGTCGACCTCGAACTCGGTACTCCGGAGGGTCGAGAAGCGGGCTTCCGTCATCCGGCCGTGCTCGTCACAGCGCAAAGGATCCTCGATGCAGGCCCGTCAGTCGTCCACGTGGTGCCGCTCACGAGCTCGATCCGAGCATTTCACTCCGAGGTGGTGCTCGAGCCCGACGAAGAGAATGGCTTGAGGGTGCCGTCGGCAGCGCAGTGCCAGCACCTCCGTGCCGTGTCGCCCTCGCGAATCACTGAGATCCGCGGGAATGTCGGCCTGCTCGCGTTGACGCAGATACGCGAGACCATCGCGGTGATCTTGGACATCCCGTAGACGCACCATCGCGGAGCTGTTCAGGCTCGCGGACGTCGTCGACGAGCGCTACCGAGCGCTCGTCCTAACAGCAGGTCTGACGGGACTGCGCGCGGGGAGCTCTTTGCCCTCCGATGGTCTGAGGTTGACCTCCAGGAACGGGTCGTGAAGGTTTGTCAACGGCCAGTAGGAAATCCTTGTAGACGGACACGGGAAGTCCGGGGCTGCGGACACCAGAAGTCCCGGTGCGCGGACAGCTCGTCTCCCCGTCGATGGTCTCAGCTCAGGGGCATCACTCCTTTGCCGGCGGTGGCT
>DATLGL010000044.1:0-15011 GCA_035540495.1 Acidimicrobiales bacterium | reverse complement strand
TGGGACAGGAATGTCGGGCGGCGGCCGCTGGGTCATCGGCCCCCGCGTCTGATTCGACGGTCATCGGCCGCAAGCGCTGAGCCTCATTGACGCTGTCATCGCTTCGCTCAGCCAGCGGTTCTGCATGCCACCGCTACGCGTTTATGTCTGCGCCCCTCCGCGCCGCGGGGGCGCGAGACGTGGTGACAAAGTGCACGTGAGCACTCGGGGAGCACAGTTGCCCAAGGCGGCGCCGGTGATGGTGCCCGTCGATTGAATCCCGCCGCCTGTCGGCGGCCATGAGATCCTGCCCGGTGGCGGTCATGGGACTGCCCGGGCGTGGCCACCAGAACTGCCCGGTGGCGGCCAGGTGATCTGCCCTCGTTGATGTTCGTTCCCGCTCGGGGTCCGCCCGGGTGGGTGCTCCTCCCGTTCGACTTGTCGGTGCGACCCAAACGCATCGACCGGGAGGAGCGGGTGAAGTCTCGCGAGGAGATCATGAGGATTCTTGAAGCGTTCGACCTGACGCAGAGCTATCGCGATGCCGCGGAGCTGGCGGGCTGTTCGCATCACACCGTGGCCGCGTGGGTGGCCAAGCGCGATGCCGGCGAGTTGCCGGTGGAAGGAGAGGTGCAGCGACGAGATCGGATCACCGATCGGTTCGCCGAGAAGATCGAGGAGTGGGTGGAGCGGTCGAACGGCAAGATCCGCGCGGATGTCGCGTTCGACAAGCTGAGGGCTCTCGGGTTCGAGGGTTCCGATCGCACGGTCCGTCGGGCGGTGGCCGAGGCGAAGGCGAGCTATCGCCGCGGGCACCGTCGGGTCTATCGGCCGTGGGTGCCCGAGCCGGGCATGTGGGCGCAGTGGGACTGGGGCGAAGGGCCGCGGATCGCCGGGCGGCGCACGTCGTTGTTCTGCGCGTGGCTGGCCTGGTCTCGTCATCGGGTGGTGATCCCAACCTGGGATCGGACCCTGCCCACGTTGATCGCCTGTCTGGACCGGTCGATGCGCTCCTGGGGTGGCGTGCCGACGTATTGGCTGACCGACAACGAGCGCACCGTCACCGCCGATCACGTGGCCGGGATCGCGATGCGCAACCCGCGCATCGTCGCCGCCGCGTCGCACTACGGGGTCACGATCGCGACCTGCGTGCCCGCCGATCCCGAATCGAAGGGCGGCAGCGAAGCCACGGTCCGGGTCGCGAAGGCCGATTTGGTGCCGACGGACGCGAACCTGCTGGAGGCCTACTCGAGCTGGGCGGAGCTGGTCGATGCGTGCCAGCAGTTCACGGTCGAGGTCAACGACCGACCCCACCGGGCGACGCGTCGCTCACCGAAGGAGATGCTCGTCGAGGAACAACAGCGGCTGCATCGCCTGCCCGACCGCGCCTACACGGCGGCGTTCGGCGAGACCCGCAAGGTGTCGTGGTCGGCGACGATCTCCTTCGGTGGTGTCATCTACTCGGTGCCGCACACCCTCGCCGATGAAGTCGTGTGGGCTCGCGTCGAGGGCGACGAGCTCGTTGTGTGCCACGTCGCCGCGAAGGGAGCGGTCGAGGTCGCCCGCCATGTGCTGTCCACACCAGGACATCCGCGCATCGACGACGCGCACTATCCGCCCCGACCGGCCGGAGCGCTCGGGCGGGAACCGAAGCCGACAAGCGCAGCCGAGCGGGAGTTCCTCGCCATCGGCGAAGGCGCTCGCCTGTGGCTGGTCGAGGCCGGCGCCGCGGGCGCCGCCAGGGTGCGGGTGAAGATGGCTGCCGCCGTCGAGCTCGCCCGCCTCCATGGCAACGAACGCGTCGACTGGGCGCTCGGGCATGCGGCCATCTACGGCCGCTTCGGCGAAGACGACCTCGCGTCGATCCTCGCCAGCCGGCCCGCCGGCGAGAAGCGCTCCGCCAGCGACGAGCACTCGCTACAGAGCGGCACCCGCGCCTGGGAAGGCTTCGGCCGGTGAACGCCGCGCCGATCGACGAGGTCGTCGACCTCCTCCGTGAGCTGCGGCTGCCGCACATGCGCCGCAACGCGCCCGACCTGTTGGCCACCGCGAAGGCACAACGTTGGGAACCAGCCGAAGCCGTCCGCGCGCTGCTCGCCGAGGAACTCGCCGGCCGTCAACGATCCTCGATCGCGTCGCGCCGCAAGGCCGCCGGGTTCCCGACCGGCAAGACCTTCGACGCATGGGAGGACTCGATCAGCTCGATCCCCGCACCCACCCAGCGATCCCTCAAGACCCTCGAGTGGATCGACCGCCACGAGAACCTCGTCGTCTGCGGCCCCTCCGGCACCGGCAAGACCCACTTCCTCGAAGCCCTCGGCCACGCCGCGATCGACGCCGGCCACCACGTCAGCTGGTTCAGCCTCGAAACACTCGGCGCGCTCGTGCGCCGCCACCGCGCCGATGACACCACCAGCCGAGCGATCCGACGGATCATGCGTGCCGACCTCATCGTCATCGACGACATCGGCCTGCTCCCGGTCGCCAACGAGACCGCCGAAGCCCTCTACCGCGTCGTCGACGCCGCCTACGAGCGACGCTCGCTGGCGATCTCGTCGAATCTCCACCCCTCCGGCTTCGACGAGCTCATGCCCAAGACCATCGCCAACGCGACCGTCGACCGGCTCCTGCACCACGCCCACGTCGTGCTCACCGCCGGAGACTCCATCCGCCTCACCCAAGCAACCCACGGCAAGGGGGTGAAGCCCCTGGCCAGCTGAACCCCCGGGCAGAACTACCGGCCACCACCGGGCACAACCCGCGGCCACCGCCGGGCAGTTCTGTTGGCCATCACCGGGCAGAACTCACTGACCGTTGACAGAGGAGCGCACTCGCCGGGAGGGCGAGGTACGCGAGGAGTCTGAACGCTACCCCATAGGGCCCCTCATTCCGGTCATAGAGAAGCGGGCCTCGAACTTTCACACCGAAGAGGACGCAGCTCATCGCGCCGCGACGAGCATTCCGATGCAGGCCACGCCGAAGATGCCGATGGTGATTGCGCCCGCTTCTAGCATCGCACGTACTGCCTCTGAGTTCGTATCCAGCGAGAGCACGCCGGATCGGGATTTCGCGCCCGGAGGCAACGTTCCCCAGCGGTGAGCGAAGGCTTCGGCCTCCCTCACAATCCTGCTACGCCGAAGAACTTCATGGCGCCCTCGAACGCGGCGGTGCCCGAGCCGAGGCCAAGCCAGGTGACCGGGGCGTTGCCAAGCGACCGCTGGCAGTAGTCGTCGTTCGCGTAGTTGCGGGTGACCCCCGCGTGGAGCGAGGCCGCTCCGACCGAGACGGAGCTTGCCCCGGCGGCGCACCCGCCAAGGAAGGGCACTGCGGGAGCGCCAACCAGCGTCACTCTGGCAATCGCGGCGCCAACGCGCAGGCAGCGCCCGAACCCCCAGACCTGTTCCCGACGTCGTCTGCCCATTTCTCCACCCACCGCGCGCCTCGGGGCCGGTCGTCGTCGGTTCGCCCAAACATGCATACGGCGTCTGTGTCGTGTCTTCGAGGGGTCTCGGCAGATGAATTGGCCGCTCGCCCCCCGCCCTGTAGTGGATCCTTCACAGCAGGAGCTTGCGCTCGGTCGCGAACCCTGGACGCATGTCGCGCAGCGTCGGCCTTCATCTCGCTGCGTCGTCGGGGCGCGCGAAGCATGGAGGGCGCTGCTGCGCTAACTAAGTGAGGCCGAGAGCGGCGTTCACAGAGGCGGTGTCGTCGGGCCATCACGGCCAGAACAGGGCACCGACCACCGAACCCGCCGCCGCGATGGCTCCGACTGCGACCAGAAGCACGCCCATCACCTCAATCGCCTTCATGTCCATTCGAATGGCGAGCATTTGGTCCTTCGCCTTCGCATCTCGGTGCGCTTGTCGCCCGAACCGACGAAGGATCGTGCCAACGACTATCGCGCTGACGCCGAGTAAGAGCACCGCCAGTTGGTTCCCCCGCACCTAGCAGACGACCTTCGCGGGGCGCTCGGTCGTGTCGAGTAGACGGAAAGCCGTCGGGAGAGCGGCCGCGTCCCAGCTGACGTTCATAATGGAGACCGCTATGCGTTCGAGAAGTGCCGACGAAAAGCCCTCGACGGCCCACTTCGCAAAGGCTGTCGGGAAGCCAACGCCGACGGCGGTTACCCCCGCATTGCCCATCGATCGCCAGCAGTAGGCGTCCCAATCGACGCACTGAGCAGCTGTATGGATGCCGATCGAAGCAGCGCCTGCGTAGTTTAGAGCGCCGCCGACAACGCATCCGCCGCCGCCCGTAAATGGGCACGAAGCGTACGCGAGAAGGCTCGCGGCACCTAGGTAAACGCCTCCATCGTCAGCGTACATGCGGAGCCATTGGGCACCCTTGCAACCGCCGTCGTCGTTGTATATGAGGCACCACAGTCCCGTGGGATCGGTCCAGTTGACGGGATTGTTCTCGGCGTATGCATACGGCGTCTGTGTCGTGTCTTCGAGGGGGTCTCGGCTGATGAATTGGCCGGTCGTGGGGTCGTAGTGGCGGGCTCGGAGGTAGACCAGCCCCGTCTCGAGGTCCCTGTATTCGCCAGCGAATCCGAGCGGCGTGACGGACTCCGTCGTGGAGCCGGTCGTTGGCCTGCCGAACGGGTCGTAGTCCGCCCCGGCGGCGGGAAGCCCAACGTCGTTGGTGGCGAGGCGGATGCTGCGGATCTGGTCGCCGTGTAGGAAGTGGACGCGCCAGTCGGCGAGGTCGAGCTGTTCGATGACGCGACCGCCCGGGCCGTAGATGTAGATGCGGTCGGTGTCAGACAGCAGCAGCGGAACTTCGGAGCTGACGGTGTCCCACTGGTGACGCCACGCGACGGCTCCGACGACCTTGCGGGTGCGTAGCCCGTCGCCGTTGTAGTCGAATCGCACGGCGGGACCGACGCGGGTGAGCCGGTTGGCTTGGTCCCACGTGTAGGTGGTGGTGGCGAGGGGGCCGGTCGCCGCGGTGCGGTTTCCCTGTTGATCGTAGGTAAAGGTGGTGGTCTGCGGCCCGAGCGGCCCGGTTGAGGTCATCGAGGTGACCTGGTCGGCCGCGTCGTAGGAGAAGCCGACGCCGCCGGGAGCGGCGGTGCGGTTCCCGGCCGGGTCGTAGCTATAGGTGCCGCCGTCGGCGGCCGCGAGCTGGTCGACCGGCGTGTAGCTGTAGGCGTGGGGCTGCGTGCCGGTCAGGGACTGATCGGTCGCGGCGGTGACGTTTCCGTTCAGATTGCGGGTGTAGCTGTAGCGGCCGAGGGTGGTGTTGCCGAGCTTGTAGACGATGTCGGTCTCCCGGCCGGTGGCGTCGAAGGTGGAGGTGCCGACGACGCCGTTGTGGTAGTCGGTGCGCACCACGTTGCCGTCCGGGTCGTAGGTGAAGCGGGTGATGTAGCCGTAGCCGTCGTTGACCGAGGTCATGCGGTTGGCGTCGTCGAAGGTGCGGGCGACGTTGAGGCCTTGGTAGCCGAGGTTGGTGATGTTGCCCGCCCGGTCGTAGGTGTAGTCGACGGCCCAGCCGCCGCCGTCGACGACGCGGGTGGTGCGTCCCGCCTGGTCGTAGGTGTAGGTGGTTGTGCCGGTGCCGTCGGTCATCGTCTTGCGGCGACCGTCGGCGTCGTAGGTGAAGGTCACGGTCGGGGTGACGCCGTCGGAGTAGGCGACGCGAGTGAGTTGGTTGGCGGCGTCGTAGGTGTAGGTCGTTGTCCGGTTCGAGGGGTCGGTGACGCTGGTGCGGTTGCCGGCGCCGTCGTAGCCGTAGCGGGTGGTCCGCCCGAGCGGGTCGCGTGCGGTGATCTGGCGGTCGAGGGCGTCGTAGGTGTAGCTACGGGTCTTGCCGGCGCCGTCGGTGACGCTGGTGCGGTTGCCGGCGGAGTCGTAGCCATAGCGCCAGGTCGTGTTGTTCGGGCGGCGCTCCTCGATGAGCTGGCTCGCGGCGTCGTAGACGAAGGTCGTCGTCCGCCCCTGCGCGTCGGTGACGCTGGTGCGGTTGCCGCGCCCGTCATAGGTGTAGGTGGTCGTTGCTCCACGCTCGTCGACCGTCTGCATCACGCGGTTTATGGCGTCGTAGGAAGCGGTCGAGCGGTACTGCGACGGGTTCCCGCCGGCCGCGTTGCCCCGCGGCTTGACGGTTACCGTGCGACGCCCGACACCGTCGTAGCTGTGAGTGGTCGCGTTGCCGAGCGGGTCCTCCTCGCGGACCAAGTTGCCGGCGCTGTCGTAGCTGCGCCGCCACACCTTGCCCCGCGGGTCAGTGGTGGCGATCAAGTCGCTCGGGTGCGTAGCGGAGTAGGTGTAGCTCGTGGTGAGCGTCTGGCCGGCAACGGTGATCGACTCGGAGGCGACGAAGTGATTCCCCGTGTAGGTGTAGGTCGTCGTCGCGCCCGACGGCGTGGTCGCGGTGGCGCGGTTGCCGTTGGCGTCGTAGGTGTAGCGAGTCGTGCGCCCGAGCGGATCGGTCTGGGCGAGCACGTTGCCGCGGCTGTCCCACTCCGTCGAGGTGGTGTTGCCTCGCGGGTCGGTCACGTTGGTCAGCTGCCCGGTGCCCGGCGCGTAGGTGTAGCGCCAGGTCGCGGCCTGCGGCGTCCCGACGGCCTTGGTGACCTCGACGAGCTGGTGGTACTCGTTGTACTTCTGCACCGTCACGCGCCCAGCGGGGTCGGTGACCGTCGTCGTGCGGGCGTTCGTGTCGTAGGCCCAGGTGGTGACGCGGCCGAGCGGGTCGCTCTGGCGGGTGACCCGGTCGTTCGCGTCGTAGACGTTGGTGGTGGTGCCGCCGTCGGGGTTCGTCTTGGTGGTGAGCCGGTGGCGGGCGTCGTAGCCGAAGGTCCACGTCTTGGTGGCGGCGTCGGTCGCCGAGATGAGATGGCCGCCTGCGTCGTAGGCGAAGCGGGTCACCCGCCCGATCGGGTCGGTGACCGACGTGAGCCGACCGTTGGCGTCGTAGGCGAACGTCAGCGAGCGCCCGGCCGCGTCAGTAACTGTGGCCAGGCGTCCGTTGTTGTAGGCGAGGGTGGTGATCTTGCCGCTGCGATCGGTCTGGCTGACCAGCTTGCCCGCGGAGTCGAAGGTGTCGGACCGGCGGTCGGGCAGGGAGAAGGTCCAGGTGCCGTTCGCGTTCTTGACGAGCTTGGCGGTGACCCAGCCGGCGGCTTCGTAGGTGCCGGCGGCGGTGCGGTCGAACTCGACGATCGTGCCGTTCGCCTGGAAGACAGTGACCTTGCCAGAGATGACGTCCTCGTAGAGCGACGCCGCGTACGAGTGCGTCCATCCCCATCCCAACGCTCCCGGCGAGCTCTCGGTCGTGGCCGCGAGAGCGTTGTACGTGCGCTCGAACCGGAGATGGCGGCCTCGGCCGGAGATCTCGACGTCGACGAAGGTCTCGGTCTTGTTACCCGTCGCGCACGCCACCGGGTTGCCGCGGGTGCACGGCGCTGGGCCGCCGCGTGACGCGTTGGCGTTCATCACCTCCCGCACCGGTGGGGCATCGGGCCGCGGCGCCGGGCCACGAATGGAGCCGAGCCCGGTGCGGGCGTCCCAGTAGATGCTGGCGCCGCTCACGATGTCGGTCACCGAGAACGACCCGTCCCGGTACGCGGTGACGTAGTAGGTGGTACCCGGCCCGTAGGCGCGCACGCGGGGGTCCATCGAGAGCAGCCACGCGGCCGCCACGATCGGCGACGACGCGCTCGTCCCGCCCACGCCCTGCCAGCCGGAAGACCACCCCGAGTTCATCGGCCGCGCCTGACCACCGCCGGAGCCGTTACCGGCCGGCGGCGTGAAGTAGATCGCGGTCGCCGTCCCGGCCACCGCGGACAGGTCGGGCATCGCCTTCGAGCTCGGACACGATGTGCCCGTCTGCCACGACGGCTTCGACGAGTAGGGGCTGCACCCGCCGGTGGAGTCGCTCCACGCGTCCTCGAACCACAGTCGCCCACCGTTGGTCGCGGGGTTGACCTGATAGAGGTTGGTGCCGCCGACCGACAGCACCCGTCCAGCGGCCGCAGGCCAGATCGTGGGCCCGGTGCCTGAGTCGCCGCTCGCGGCGAAGAACTGGACGTTGGTATTGGCGAAGCGGCTGTCGTGCGCGGTCTGGCCCGACCACTCCGGTGCGCCCCACGACATGTTCACGGCGTCGACGCCCTGGCCGACAGCGGCGTCCACGGCGGCGAGCATGTCGGTGATGCTCGCCGAGTTCGCCTCGACCATCACGATCGAGCAGTTCGGGCAGATGGCCGAGATCATCTGCACATCCAGCGTCGCCTCGGCAGCCCAGTCGACATCGGTCTGAGCCGGCCGATTGGGTGAGCCGTCCTGGCCGACGATCCGGAGGCAGCCATTGGCCACCGTGCATGGCGGGAGCCCGAACGTCGAGCGGTAGGTGGCCAGATCGGACTCGAGGTTCGGGGTGCGATAGGCGCCGACGACCGCGATCTTCCGACCCTGTCCGAGTTGCGAGGACGGGAGTGAATAAGCCGCCTGCAACTCCGGCGCCGTCCAGCCCGCTTGCTCCGGCGTGAGCTGAGGACGAACGTTGTCGGCCGGGATCGCCATCGGTGCCACGAACCCAGGCGCCGGCATCCGGCGCTTGGAGCCAGTGACACGGCCTCGAGCGACACGAGACCCCGCAGCCGGATCGACGGCGCGGTTTCCGACGACCTTCGGCGCCACCGGCGCGCCGCTACCGCTGTTGGCCGAGGTGGCGTCCCCAGGACGTTCCATTTCCGGCGCTCGTGTGTCGGCAGCGACGGGCTCGGCGAACGAGGCAAGCATCGCGGCTGCGATCACCGCGACCACCAGTGGTCGCCTCGCGCCGCGAGAGCGCCGTGTTCTCACCTCCTCGACCGCTGTCGCGTTCCTGCCCCAGCCACCAAGAATGCGCCCGCCGAACACGGCCGGTCCTCCCTGTGCCTTCCCAGATCCCTTCAGTTCGTGTCAGCGAAGATGCTGACGAGCCGGGATTATCTAGATGGCATCTCAACCTGTCAAGGCGGTACTCAAGAACCCTGCGCGGATGGAGCTGGAAGGCGGCAATCAGGCTGTCGTTGGAGAAGTCGCACGCTGGCGACGACCACCGCGCAGCTATTGACCCCAGTGGCGCACCCGCCGCAGATTCGGTGACGGCCACGCATGACATCGCGCCGATGGAGTGCCCCGTGCGTTGGTCATCTCGCTCGCGGGCGGAAGATCGAACGTGCGACGCGCTCAGCGGCGTCGCTCTGCATGGGGGGCGTGACGTGCGTGTAGATCTCACGGGTCACGTGAGTGCTCGAGTGGTTCAGCCGCTCCGACACGATGTGGATGTCGATCCCCTCATGGAGCGCCAAGGTTGCCCACGTATGGCGTAGCCCGTGGAGCACGAGGCGGGGCAACGCGTCACCGTCGGGAGACGAGCGGTTGTATTGAGCCTGCTTGCGGAGGAACTCGCGGCTGAACCGGTCCGGGTCATAGGCGCTGCCGTCCGGATGGCAGAAGACGAAGCCCTCGTCTCGGTAGCCGGCGCCGACGAGCAGCTTCTCCTCCGCCTGCCTCGCGCGCCAGCGTCGCAGCATGGCGACAGTGCCGCTGTCGAGCAGGATCATGTGGCCCCGCTTCGTCTTGGGCAGCTCCTTCACGCGGACCTCGTGGTCGATCGCGGTCACCTGCCGTGAGATGACGGCGGTGCCCTTGTCGAGATCGAGATCGCCCCACTTGAGGCCGAGGCACTCGCCGCGTCGACACCCGGTCGTTGCGAGGAACATCCACGCCGGCAGATACCGATCCTCAGCGATGAACTCGAGGAACGCTCCGAGCTGATCCGCGGTCCACGCAGATGGACGCGAGCTACGGGAGGAGCCGGGCGAGGGCGGGTCCGCCGCGTCGGCGACGTTGCGTGCGACGCGGCTCCATCGCATCGCGTCCTTCAGCGCGGCGTGGACGATCGTGTGGACGTAGCGGACCGTCCGCGGCTTCAGTCCCCGGGCCTGTGGCCTTGCCGCTCGAGGTTCCGACTGCCTGCGGTGGAGCGCCGCGACGGCGTGCCGCGTGATCCCGGCTTCCGCCGGGAACTCAGCGGCGATGGTGTCGGCCACGTTCTGCCAGGTCATGCCGTCCCTGCGATGGGCGCGGATCGCATCGACAACTTCCGGAGCGTGCTGGCGAACCGGTGGCGAGGGTGCCCGCCGGCCGGTGTCGAGCAGCCCCCGATAGAGCTCGTTGAGGTCCATCGGCGTGAGTGCTTGGAGCGGGATGCCGCCGATGTACGGGATGACATGCAGCCGCAAGTAGCGCGCGTAGGAGCGGTGCGTGCTCTCTTCGAGCGTCGGCGGTCGCTGGCTCGGCAGCCACTCGTCCTCGAGGAACTGCGCGAGCGTGATGCGCTCCGGCCGGACGAAGGCACCGGTGCGGATCGCGTTCAGCACCTCGACGCGCGCCGCCTCGGCTTCTCGCCGAGTCCGGTAGCCGCCCTTGCTGATCTGGCGACGCTTGCCGTCCTTGCCCGTGACGTACACGTAGTACGTCCAAGTCGAACCGCGCTTGCGGACGTTGTTCCTTCCGCTCACGACCTCTCCTCTTCCGTGTCTCGCGGCTTCATGGCGGCGAGGATCTCGTCGAGGGCGAGGAAGGTGCCGGGGCGGTAGTTGTTGAAGGCCTCGAGCGCGTCCGCCAGTCCTCGCAAGCTGGCAGCGAGCGTCTGCAGTTCTTCCCCAGGTTGTTGAGCGCCGCGCATGCGCCGGCGAGCGAGCCCGTTGAACGCCACGGCGAGCATGTCCTCGGGCGTGTAGCGCTCGCGGTCGCGGGTGAGATCGGCGAGCAACGCGGTGTCGGGGACACCGTCGAGGACGTCGTCCTTCGGCACGCTGAGCACCGCGCTCGCGTGTGCCCAGGGGGCGGCGCGGTCGGCCACGATCGGGAAGTTGTTGCGGTGGCCCCACACGAGGAGTAGCAGGTACTCCCACGGCCAACCCTTCGTAGGGCTATCGCGCGCGGCGAGCCCATCGGCCGTGTCTTCGGGTGGGAGGAAGAAGTAGAGGACGGGAAGGTCGAAGCAGCGAGCGAGGGCGACGAGCTCGTTGGCCGTGAACTGCCGCACCCGCTGACCCGAGACCGATCCCTCGGCCTGAGCCACGGTGGCCTGGCTCCAGCGGGACTCCGTGAACTTGGTCAGCCGCTCGGCCACTTCGGCCTGAGTGAGCCGGCGCAGCTCGCGGGCGCGGGTCATGTTGTGAGCGACGACCTGCGCCGGCGTCCACGTCTTCGTCTTCGTCTCGCTCTTGGGCTTGGCCATCGCCGCTCCGTCTCAGATCGATGACAGACGTCGCGCAGAAAAGTGTTGCGCCGTCCGCCCCGCTATTACATCATGCTATGGCGCATAGCGTCAATGGAATGTTCTAGACCTGGGGGTTTGCTGGTGGCGTACGAGGATCTTCCTCCGTTCCTCAAGATCGAGCAGGCCCAGGAGCTGACCCAGCTCGGCCGCTCCCAGATCTACGAGCTCACCCGCCGGTGGCGGGAGACCAACGGACGCGAGGGCATCCCCTGCGTCCGCTTCGGCCGCGCCCTGCGCGTCCCGACCGCCGCGCTCCTCCGCCTCGCCGACCCTGATGCGGTCGTGGATGGTGACGATGCCGCCTGAGGTCCGGGTCGAGCACACTTACCCGCGGGCGCTCGGCTTCGCCCGCCGCCACGGCGCCCAGTCGGTGCTCGTGCTCCACGACCTGCTCGCCCACGCGCACGCCCGGGATGGTCGGGTGGTGGTGCAGGCGAGCGTGCGGGAGATCGCCGAGCGGCTCGAGACGTTGTCGAAGGACACGGTGAACCGGCGGCTGCGCGCGCTCATCGCCGCAGGCGTGCTCGAGGTCGTTCCCCGCGACGACGCCGACGTGTTCGAGCCCACGACCTACGTCGTCCACCTCGACAACTCCGGCATCGCCGTCCACCCGACCACCGCCGCCTGACCCCCTCCTCCCTTCGACACCTTCCCCGATGACCAAGACCGCCCTTCCCGTCTCAATCACGAACAGACGAGTGCACGCGCTCGTGCGGGAACGCGCCATGAGGGTCCGTTGACCGCCCGCACGACCACGTTGAAGGGCCCGGAGGCTGGGCGCTACTACGTCGAAGGGCTGCCCAGCTATTACCTCGACTCCGGAGAGCCGCCGGGACGGTGGCACGGCAACGGGGCGGCCGCTCTCGGTCTCGCCGGCGACGTCGTAGACGAGCAGTTCCTCCACGTGATGGCCGGGGAACACCCGGCGACCGGCGCGCTGCTCGGCGGCCGCTACATCGAGCGGTCGGTGCGTGGCTTCGACATCACCTGTTCGGCGCCGAAGTCCGTGTCCCTGTTGTTCGGACTCGGCGACGACCGCATGCGCCGAGAGGCGCTCGACGCCCACGACGCCGCGGTCACCGCCGTCGTTGACTGGATCGAGCGGCACGCGCATTGCCGGTACCGGGTCAACGGCGAGATCAACGTGTTCGACGCCGACGGGATCGTCGCCGCCACGTTCCGCCAGCACACCAGCCGCGCCCTCGACCCCCAGCTCCACACCCACGTCGTCATCGCCAACCGCGTGCCCTCACCCGACGGCCGGTGGCTGGCCCTGGACGCCCGGACGATCAAGCACGACCAACGCACCCTGAGCGCGCTCTACCACGCCGTCCTGCGGTCCGAGCTCACCGCACGCCTCGGCGTCACCTGGCGGGAACCGGTCAACGGCATCGCGGAGATCTCCGGCGTGCCCGAGGAACTCCTGGCTGCGTTCTCCACCCGCACCGACGAAGTCGACCGTCGCCTCGAGCGGAAGCTCGAACGATTCGAGGCGACATTCGGGCGGGAAGCCACGCCTCGGGAGCGGTGGCGGCTCGAACGCGACGCCGTCACCGACAGCCGGCCGGCCAAGACCAGCGTGGACGCCGGTCAGCTCCGCACCGAGTGGATCGACCGCGCCCGGGGGCTCGGCCTCGAGGTCGACGTGCTAGAACGGGCGACCGATGTTGGCGAACCGCGGCGGGAGCTGACCGACGACGCCGTCCGCCAGGTTGTGGAGCGTGCGACCGCCTCGTTGACCCAGAAGCAGTCGACGTGGCGGCCCGCGGAGCTGGTGCGAGAGCTCGCGGCCGCGCTGCCAACCGACATCGTGATTCCTGCGCGCGAAGTCGGGCCGTGGCTCGACGACCTCGCCGAGAAGGTCATCGCCTGGCGATGCGTCGACCTGTCCCGTCCAGTGGGACACGGTGCTGTCCTGCGCCGGGACGGGCGACCGCTGACCGAGTCCGCACTCGACCGCGTCCTCACCCTCCCCGAGATCCTCCTCGAAGAGGAACGCGTCATCGATCTCGCTGCCAGGTGGGTCAACGAAGAGAGCGACACTCGGCTCGACGTCGCGCCCCTCAGCGCAACGATGGAGTTGACGGCGGAACAGAACGCCGCCGCGTCCGCAGTCGCAGGACACAGACGGCTCGTCCTCGTCGTCGGCCCCGCCGGCACCGGCAAGACCAACGCCCTCGAACCGGCGGTGCGCCAGCTACAGAGCGAAGGTCGGCGGGTGTTCGGTGTCGCACCTTCGGCGACAGCGGGAGACGTTCTCGCCACCGACGCCGGCATCGACGCTGACACGATCGACAAGCTCCTCATCGAACACACCCTCGACCGCCCGCCACACCCGAAGTACGACCTGCCCGCGGGCTCAACGGTGATGGTCGACGAGGCCGCCATGGTGTCGACACCCAAGCTCGCGCAGCTGTTCGACCTCGCCGAACGACACCAGTGGCGGCTCGCGCTGGTCGGCGACCCGCTCCAATTCTCCGCCGTCGGCCGCGGCGGCCTCTTCGCCCACCTCGTCGACACCCTCGGCGCCGTGGAGCTCGGCCGCGTCCACCGCTTCAACGAGCACTGGGAACGCGACGCCAGCCTCCGACTCCGCAAGGGCGACCTCACCGTCGTCGACCTCTACGACCAACACGGACGCCTCCACGACGGCACTGCCATCCGGATGCGCTACCGCATCATCCGTGCGTGGTGGGACGCGACAGCTCGCGGTGAGACGGCGTCGATGATGGCCCCCACGAACGAGCTGGTCGTCGAGCTCAACCAGCTCGCCCAGCAACGCCGGCTCGACGCCGGCCAACTCGATGCCCGGCGCTCGCTTGCGGCGGGCGCGTACCGCCTCCACGTCGGCGACGTCATCGCGACCCGACACAACGACCGCACACTGCGCACCGACCGCAACCAGATGGTCAAGAACCGCGACCGATGGACCATCACCGCGATCCACGACGACGGGCGGCTCACCATCACCGGGCGCACGGGTGGCGTCACGCTCCCGCAGGAGTACGTGCGTGAGCACGTCGAGCTCGCCTACGCCGAGACCAGCCACTCCAACCAAGGCCGCACCGTCGACCGCTCGTTCCTGCTCCTCGACGGAGCCACCAACGCCGCCGGCATCTACGTGCCCATGACACGGGGACGGCTGACGAACGAAGCCTTCGTCATCACCCACGGGGGGCAGACAGCCTCGGACGTGATCACCGAATCGCTCACGCGCACCTGGATCGATCGTCCCGCCGTCGAACGGCGAGCCGAACTCGCCGCGCCACTCGAGCGACCGCCCGAGCGAGACCGTCCGCTGCCCGACCACGTCGTCCGCCAGCTTCTCGAGCGCGCTCACGAGATCGAACGAGCGCAGCGACGCGCGCATTGGGACGTCGACCAAGCCCGGACAGACCTCGACAACATCAACCACCGCCGAGCACGACTGCAACACACCATCGACGACTACGAGACACGAATCGCTCAGTCCCGGCAGGTCCTCGCCGAACACGATCGGCCCCTCCACCGGCGACGGCACCGACACGAGATCGACGGCGCGCAGGCACAGCTCCGCTGGATGCCCGGCGCGCTCGAGCAGGCACGCGCCGAGCTCGCAGATGTGACTGCGGCGGAGGGGCAGGCCGTTCAGCGTCTATCCGGGGCGTCCGCTCGCGTCGCAGCGGCTCGGCGCGTGCCTGCTCGAGCGCGCCGGGCATCCAGCGGAGCTGTGCCTGCGCGCCGTCGATCTCGTGTCGGTGCCGTCG
>DATLGL010000043.1:0-26481 GCA_035540495.1 Acidimicrobiales bacterium | reverse complement strand
ACACCAGCGGGCACCGTCGTCGGGGTCACCGCGGAGCTCTACGACAAGGCGGCCGGTGCGTCGTCGGCGGAAGATCTCGTCGAGCGTCTCGGCGGGCGCATCGGCACCGGCATCATGCGCTGGACGGTCGCCCCGACGCCGATGGAGCCGCTCGGCACGTGGGTGCCGGCCGACGACCCGTCGGTTCCGGAGTGGCTGCATCCGTTCGGGGGAGACGTGCTCATCGAGCGCGACGACGACGGCGCGTACATGGCCGGTGTCGGGTTGAAGCGCCACGACGACAACGTCTGGGAGATCTCTGTGGGCACGGAGGAGGCGGCACGCGGGAAGGGTCTCGCGCGGCGTCTCGTCGTCACCGCGGCGCAGTCGGTGATCGATGCGGGCCGAACGCCGACCTACCTGCACGACCCGTCGAACCACGCGTCGGCCAAGGTCGCCGAGGCATCCGGCTTCGTCGAGCGCGGGTGGCGCATCCTCTTCCACTCGCCGTCGTGAGGCTGGAGGCACTCGAGCTCCGCCTCCTCCGTCTCCCTCTGGTGACGCCGTTCCGCACCGCTGCCGGCGTCCAGAGCGACCGCGAGGTGCTGCTGCTGCGGGCGGTCACGTCGGTGGGTGACGGGTGGAGCGAGTGCGCAGCCCTGGCCGAGCCCACGTACACCGCCGAGTACGTCGACGGCGCCCGCGACGTGATCGTGCGCCACCTGCTCCCGCTGCTCGCAGCCGTCGAGCTCCGTGGGGGAGACGTCGCATCGCTGCTCGCGCCGGTGAAGGGTCATCGCATGGCGAAATGCGCTCTCGAGCTCGCCGTCCTCGACGCGGAGCTGCGGAGCGCCGAGCAGAGCCTGGCGTCGTTCCTCGGCGCCACCCGGGACGCGGTCGACCCCGGCGTCAGTGTGGGCATGAGCTCGACCACCGACGAGCTGCTCGAGCAGGTGGCCGCGTACGTCGACGCCGGCTATCGCCGGGTGAAGCTCAAGATCGCTCCGCGGCACGACATCGAGCCGCTGCGGGCCGTGCGCGAGGCGTTCGGTGACGCACTGCTGCTGCAGGCCGACGCCAACGGTGCGTACGCGGATGATGTCGACGCGGCTGCAGCGGCCCTTGCGGCGCTCGACGACCTGGAGCTGCTGCTCATCGAACAACCCCTCGGCGACGACGACCTGACCGGCCACGCCGAGCTGGCCCGGCGGATCGCGACTCCCATCTGCCTCGACGAGTCGATCGAGTCGCTCGGCGACCTCGACACCGCGCTCGCCCTCGGTGCCTGCTCGGTCGTCAACCTCAAGCCGGGCCGCGTCGGGGGCTACGTGGAAGCGGTACGCATCCACGACCGGTGCGTGGACGAAGGGGTCGGGCTGTGGTGCGGGGGGATGCTCGAGTCGGGCATCGGGCGCGCCGCGAACCTCGCGCTCGCTGCGCTGCCGGGCTTCACGTTGCCGCCCGACCTGTCGGCGTCCGACCGCTACTACCGCCTCGACGTGACGCCGCCGTTCGTGCTCGACGGCGGGCGCCTCCACGTGCCGAAGGGGGCCGGCATCGGTGTGACGCCGGACCCCTCAGCGCTCGAAGAACTGACGATCTCGACGGAGGTCGTCCAGGTTCAGGCGTAGCCCTCGCCGTTCGCCCGCTTGACCTCACCAGGGTCGGGCTCGGCGCCCTCCGACTGGCTCTCGAAGGCCTGCTCGGCTGCAGCCTCGTCGCCGCCCTTCTCCTGCAACAGGCGGTCGGCCAGCTCGGCGTCCTTGTTCACCTCCTGGCCCATCCAGTTGTCGACGGTGCTGTTCTCCGGTTCCTTGTGCGGGTCGTTGCTCACGGACGAGACGTACCCACAACTGACCGGTCTTCATGCTCAGCGGGTCGCCGGCAAGAGCACGTTCGGATTGAGGATGCCGGCGGGATCGAGAGCGCCCTTGATGCGCCGGAACGCTTCGATCTCGGCATCCGATCGCCCGAGGTGGAGGTGGCGGCGCTTCGCCGTCCCGATCCCGTGCTCGGCGCTGATGCTCCCGCCTCTGGCCGTGACGAGCCCGAGCACGGCGTCGTCGAGTGCGTCGACCGCGGCGTCGTCGATCCCGACGACGTTGACGTGGACGTTGCCGTCGCCGACATGGCCGAAGAGGAACGTCTCTGCCGCGGGCGCGACCGATCGCACCACGTCGCGCACCTCCTCGCAGAACGATGCCAGCGCGGCCAGCGGCAGCGTCACGTCGAGCTTGCGGGGGACGCCTCGCGCGTTGATCGCCTCGGTGTGGGCCTCGCGATGGCGCCACAGCTCGGCGCGCGCGGTCGACGACGTCGCCACCGCGGTGTCACGCACGAGGTCGCCCACCGGTTCGAGCGCTGGCAGGAGCTCGTCGAGCGGGTCGTTCGTGCTCGCTGCCTCGAGCAGGACGAACGCCGCGTGGCGGGCGCCGAACGGGGCTGGGAGGTCGAGGTGCTCGGTGACCAAGTCGAGCCCGTCGGCGAAGAACAGCTCGGCTGCCTGGAGCGCAGGAGACGATCGAGCTGCGCCGGCGACCGCGACTGCCGATCGGGCGTCGTCGAGGGCCAGCAGCACCGTCGCCACCTGGGGCAGCGTCGGCACGAGCCTCAGTCGCACGGCGGTCACGATCCCGAGCGTGCCTTCGCTGCCGCACAGCAGGCCGGCGAGGTCGTAGCCGGTGTTGTCCTTGAGGAGACCTCCAAGGTGCGAGATGACGGAGCCGTCGCCGAGCACCGCTTCCACTCCGAGCACCTGCGCTCGCATCGGCCCGTGTCGCAGGACCCTCGTCCCACCGGCGTTGGTGGCCACCATGCCGCCGATCGTCGCCGAGCCCCGCGCGCCGAGATCGACCGCCACCTCGAGCCCGCTCGGCGCGACGTGGGTCTGCACCGCCTCGAGCGTCGCGCCGGCGCCGACCGTCACCTGACCCGCGACGACGTCGACCTCGCCGAGCATCCGCAGCCGAGACGTCGTCAGCGCCACCTCACCCGACAGCGGCACGCCGCCGCCGACGAGGCCGGTGTTGCCACCTTGCGGGACGAGGGCGACGCGGTGGCGCGCGCACCACTCGACAACCGTCGCGACCTCGACGGTGCTCCCCGGGCGGACCACTGCCGGCGTGGCCCCACGGAAGCGTCCGGTCCAGTCGACGCAGTACCCCGCCACCGCGTCGGCGTCGGCGAGAACGTGCTCAGGGCCCACCAGCTGCTGAAGCTCGAACACGAGCGTCGACGGGTCCACGCCCGGAGTCTCGCGTTTGTCTCCTGATAGCGGTCCGATCCGGGTAAGACTGTCCTGCGGAGCGCCGGGAAGCCTGGTCGGCACGTTGCATACGCACACGAGCAATCGATGATCCTCCTTCTCAGCCTCCATGCCGCGGTCGCGCTCGGCGCGTCGTTCGCGGGGCGCCGCCTCGGGTCGCGCGTCCTGTACCTCGGCGCGGTCGCACCGCTGGTGACGCTCGTGTGGCTGGTGACCCAAGCCTCCACCGTCATCGACGGGGGGTCACCGGTCGAGCGGGTCGACTGGCTCCCCGAGATCGGTCTCGGCTTCGACCTGCGCCTCGACGCCTTCTCGTTGCTGATGGCCGGCCTCGTCTCCGGCATCGGCTTCGGGATCTTCGTCTACAGCCGTTCGTACTTCGGCAACCGCTCAGACCTCGGCCCGTTCACCGCGCTGCTGGTGGCCTTCGCCGGATCGATGCTCGGCGTTGTCGTCGCCGACAACCTGCTCCTGCTGTACGTGTTCTGGGAGCTCACGTCGATCACGTCGTACCTGCTGATCGGCTTCTCGCACGAGAAGGGCGCATCCCGAGCCGCCGCCCTGCAGGCGATCCTCGTCACCGGTGGCGGCGGGCTTGCGATGCTCGGAGGCTTCGTGCTCCTCGGTCAGGCGGCGGGCACGTACTCGTTGAGCGGCATCGTCGCTGCGCCTCCGGAGGCTCCGTACGTCGCCGCTGCCGCGGCGCTGATCCTCGTCGGCGCAGTGACGAAGTCGGCTCAGGTGCCGTTCCACTTCTGGCTGCCCGGCGCCATGGCCGCGCCGACCCCGGTCTCGGCGTTCCTCCACTCGGCGACGCTGGTGAAGGCCGGCGTCTACCTCATCGCCCGGATGGCGCCGGTGTTCGTGGCGACCGTCGGTTGGTGGCGAGCGGCAGTGGTCGTGATCGGCGGAGCGACGATGATCCTCGGGGGCTACCGCGCGCTCCGCCAGCACGATCTGAAGCTGCTCCTCGCCTACGGCACCGTGAGCCAGCTCGGCTTCCTCGTGCTCCTCGTCGGATCGGGCGTGCCGAAGCTGACGTTCGCAGGCATCGCGCTGCTCCTCGCACACGGACTGTTCAAGGCGACGCTCTTCATGGTCGTCGGCATCATCGACCACGAGACCGGAACGCGCGACCTTCGGCGCCTCGACGGCCTCGCACGGCAGATGCCGGTCGTGTTCGGCGTTGCGGCGATCGCTGCTGCGTCGATGGCCGGCCTGCCGCTCCTGCTCGGCTTCCTCGCCAAGGAGGCTGCGTACGAAGCGCTCATCGAATATGGCGGCGCTGCGGCCACCGCCGTCGTCGTCATCGGCTCGGCCATCACGTTCGCGTACGGCGCACGCTTCCTGTGGGGAGGCTTCGCTTCGAAGGCGGCCGTGGCGTCGCCGGCCGACACGCCCGACGGGCCGCCGCCCGTGATCCGCCTGCCGTTGCCGTTCGTCGCCCCGCCGATCGTGCTCGCCGTGCTCACCGTCGTCCTGGGGCTGGCCGCACCGGCCGCGACCACGCTGGTGCGAGCCGCGGCGCGATCAGTCGACCTGCGGGTGACGGAGCCGAAGCTCGTGCTCTGGCACGGGTTCACCGTCGCGCTCGGGCTGTCCGTCGTCAGCGTGGCGGGAGGCCTCGTGCTGTTCCGCGCTCGCGCCGCGGTCGAACGAGCCCAGGCCGTCACCGATCGGGCACCGAGCGCGCAGAACTCGTACGAACGCTCGGTGGTAGGGCTCAACCGGATCGCCGACCGCGTCACCGGCACCCTCCAGAACGGCTCCCTGCCGATCTACATCGGGGTGATCCTGCTCACCGTGCTGGCGCTGCCCGGGTCGGTCCTCCTCACCCGAGCGAGCCTGCCGAGCGACGTCACCATCGCCGAGTCGCCCCTTCAGGCGGGCGTCGCGGGAGCCATCGTCGCAGCGTCGATCGCCACCGCTGTCGCGACGCGCCGGTTCGTCGCGGTGCTCCTGCTCGGAGCGGTCGGCTTCGGCGTGGCGGTGCTCTTCGTGCTGCAGGGCGCGCCCGACCTCGCCCTCACCCAGCTGCTCGTCGAGACCCTCGTGCTCGTGATCTTCGTGCTCGTGCTGCGTCACCTCCCGGAGCGGTTCGAGAAGGCGGAGTGGAGGCTCGGCCGCGGTCTGCGGCTCGCCGTGGCGCTGGGCATCGGCGCGTTCATGTCGAGCTTCGCGCTCGTCGCCGCAGGGTCGCGCCGAGCGGAGCCGGTGTCGAACGAGCTCGTCGAGCGAGCACTGCCCGACGGTGGAGGGCGCAACGTCGTCAACGTGATCCTCACCGACTTCCGCGCCTTCGACACGATGGGCGAGATCACGGTGCTCGTCGTCGCCGCGCTGGGCATCGCCAGCCTCGTCACCGCATCGCGTCGCTCGACGGGCGCCGCCGACGGAGACGCGTCGTGAAGGTCGACCGCTCCGTCATCCTCGGGGTCTCCGTCGGGCCGCTGGTCCACATCGCGCTCCTGTTCTCCGTCTTCCTCCTGTTCGCGGGGCACAACGCTCCCGGCGGCGGCTTCGTCGGCGGGCTCGTCGCAGGGGCCGCGTTGATCCTGCGGTTCGTCGACGGTGGCGCGAAGGCGGTGGAGCGCACGGTCGCGTTCGCACCCCAGCAGGTGCTCGGCGCAGGCCTCCTGATCGCGCTCGCGACGGGCATCGCCCCGTGGCTCAGCGGTGGCGACTTCCTCGAGAGCGCCAAGCTGTCGCTCGACGTGCCGGTGATCGGCACGATGAAGACGACGTCCGCGCTGCCGTTCGACATCGGCGTGTACCTCGTGGTCGTCGGGCTCATGCAATTCGTCCTGCTGACCCTCGGCGCCGAAGACGAGGAGGACGCCGGATGATCCTCGTCCTCGCGTTGTGCGTCGGCGTGCTCTACGCCGCCGGGACGTACCTGATCCTGCAGCGGGCGCTCACCCGCGTCGTCCTGGGCCTGGCGATGCTCGGCCACGGCGCGAACCTCCTCCTGCTCCTCGCGGGCGGAAGGGCAGGGCGAGCCCCGATCGTCGGCGCGAGCCCCGACGCGGTCGCCGATCCGTTGCCGCAGGCGCTCGCCCTCACCGCGATCGTCATCACGTTCGGCATCACCGCGTTCCTGCTCGCCCTCGCCTACCGGAGCTGGGTGCTCCGCCACGACGACGAGGTGGAGGACGACGTCGAAGACCGACGCATCGCGCGCCTCGGCCGGAACGGAGACGCTGCGGCGTGAACGTCCTCATCCCCCTCCCCGTCGTTCTGCCACTCGTGGGCGCTGCGCTCTCGCTCGCTGCGCACCGGCGCGTCGCCCTCCAGCGCGTGCTGGGTCTCGTCGTGATGACGGCGACCGTCGCGGCTTCGGCCCTGCTCCTGTCACGCGTGAGCTCCGAGCCGGCAGCCGTCGTCGTCGGCGGGTGGCCCGCGCGGATCGGCATCGCGCTCGTGGCCGACGCGTTCGCCGGGATCATGCTCGTGGTGTCGTCGGCGATGGTGCTGGCGGTGCTCGTCTACGCCATCGGCAACCCGACCACGGCCGACAACAGCGAGTTCTTCCACCCGGTGTACCTGGTGCTCGCAGCCGGCGTCTCCGCGTCGTTTCTCACCGGCGACCTGTTCAACCTGTTCGTCGCGTTCGAGATCACGCTGTCGGCCAGCTACGTCCTGATCACCCTCGGCGGAAGGGCAGACCAGGTCCGTAGCGGCATGACGTACGTCGTCATCAGCCTGCTGGCGTCGGTGCTGTTCATCAGCGCGGTCGCGCTGATCTACGCAGCCACCGGCACGGTCAACATGGCGCAGCTCTCGGTCCGCATCGCCGATCTCCCCGACGCGGTCCGCACGCCACTCGGTCTGCTGCTGCTGGTCGTGTTCGGGGTGAAGGCGGCGATCTTCCCGCTCTTCTTCTGGTTGCCCGACTCGTATCCGACGGCGCCCTCGCCGATCACCGCGATCTTCGCCGGGCTCCTCACGAAGGTCGGCGTCTACGCCATCATCCGCACGCAGACGCTCCTGTTCCCGAGCGACGGCGCCTCGACGCTGCTGCTGTTCCTCGCCGGAGCGACGATGGTCGTCGGCGTGCTCGGTGCGATCGCGCAGAACGACATCAAGCGGATCCTGAGCTTCCACATCATCAGCCAGATCGGCTACATGATCCTCGGGCTCGGCCTCTTCAGCGTCGCCGGGCTCGCCGGCGCGATCTTCTACATCGTCCACCACATCGTCGTGAAGACCGCGCTGTTCCTCGTCGGCGGCCTGGTCGAGCACACCGCGGGCACCGGCGCGCTGCGACGGTTGAGCGGCCTCGTCCGGAGCACCCCGGTGGTAGGCGTGCTGTTCCTCATCCCCGCGCTCAGCCTCGCCGGTCTGCCACCGTTCTCCGGGTTCGTCGCGAAGCTCGCGCTCGTCGAGGCGGGGCTCGACCAGGGCGAGCACGTGATCGTGGGCGTGAGCCTCGCCGTCAGCCTGCTCACCCTGTTCTCGATGACGAAGATCTGGGCCGGCGCGTTCTGGGGCGGCGTTCCGTCGGCCGAGGGGACGACCGCGGAGGAAGACGCGCTCGTACGTCCTGAGGCTCCGCTGCCGCGGATGATGGTCGGCTCCACCGCTGCTCTCGTCGCGGTCAGCCTCGTGATCGCCGTCGCTGCCGCGCCGATCTACGACCTCAGCCGGCGTGCTGCCGAGGGCCTCACGTCGAGCGACGCGTACGTCGAGGTGGTGAACGGCGAGTGAGGCGCGACATCCCCTACGGGCTCGGTCTGCTCGCGATCTGGGTCGCGCTCTGGCAGGACATCAGCGTGGCCAACGTCGCGTCCGGCGCGATCCTCGCCGTGGTCATCGTGCGTCTCTTCCGTCTGGAGCGGGCCCAGCATCCGTGGCCGTTCCGCCCGATGCCGGCGGTGCGCTTCGCGCTGTACTTCTGCTGGAAGTTGCTCGAGGCGAGCGCGGTCGTCGCGTGGGAGGTGGTCACGCCCCGCAACAAGATCAACGAAGGGATCGTGGCGGTCCCGATCCGCGGCTGGTCGGACGGGTTCATCACCCTGGTGGCGAACGCGATCTCGTTGACGCCCGGCACGCTCACGATCGAGGCGCGGCGGAACCCGGCGGTCCTGTACGTGCACGTCCTGCACCTGCGCGACGTCGAGGCGCTGCGAGCCGACGTGCTCCGGTTGGAGGAACTGGCCATGCAGGCGTTCGGTCCTGAGGAGGCACTCGCGTCATGACGACCGTCACCACGATCGCCCTCGCCGCACTGGCCTTCGCTGGCCTGCTCTGCGTGGTCCGCCTGTTGCGCCCCGGCTCCCTCGCCGACCGCGTCGTCGCGCTCGACTCGCTGCTCGTCGTCATCGTGAGCGGGATCGCGGTGCTGGCGGCTCGCACGAAGGAGGGCATCTTCCTCGACGCGCTCGTCATCGCGTCGCTGCTCGGCTTCGTCGGCACGGTGACGGTCGCCCGCTTCATCGAGCGTCGGGGCGCGTGATGGTCGACGTCATCGCAGCTGCGCTGCTGCTGTCGGGAACGTCGCTGGCCGTCATCGCCGGCATCGGGCTCCACCGCTTCCCTGACGTGTTCGCCCGGATGCATGCCGCAACGAAACCGGCGACGCTCGGCCTCGTGCTCGTCCTGGCCGGCGCGGCGCTCCAGGTCGACCGGCCCGGCGCGGTCGCGAAGCTGCTCCTCGTGCTCGCGTTCCAGTTCATCACCGCGCCGGTCGGCGCGCACATGGTCGGACGGGCCGCCTACCGCGCCGGCACCGAGCTCAGCCCCGACACCGTGGTCGACGAGCTCGCCGACGCCGACGGGTCCCCCCGACGGAAGGGATGAGGCGGAGATGGCGAAGGTGCTCGTGCTGGTCGACGACGACTGCGTCGATCTCGGCGTCCGTGTTCGGAGGCTCCTCGGCGAGGGGCATCAGTACAAGCTCGTCGCCGTGACCCCTGATCACCACTCGCCGTTCCTGAACGAGACGGCCAAGGCCGCGCAGGACGACGATCAGCGCACGTACGCCGACGCCGCTCGCCGGGCCGCCGAGGCGATCGGTGCCGAGGTCGAGGTGCGGATGGGGAACCCGGCCGTCGAGATGATCGCTGCGGCGCAGGCCGACGGCGCCGACATCGTGGTCGTCGAGACCGACCGCCCGGGCTGGTGGGCCCGGCTCACGCAGCACAGCGCGGCCGAGTACGCGCTCACCCATGCCACCTGCGCGGTCCTGTTCCTCCCGAAAGTGGCGAACGCGCACAGCTGACTTTCGAGTTGCGGCCGGGGCGGTGCGACGATCGGTCGAGATGGTCCCGTCCTCTTCGTCGCTTCCATGATCATCACGGTCGGTCCGGTCAGCAGCCACGCGGCCCGCCTGTGGACGTCGCACCTCCTGGCGAACCTCGTCGCCGTCCGCGGCGCGTCCGACAAGCTGCCGTTCCGCCTGCCGCTCGAGGTGGCCGATGCGTTCGAGGCGCTGCTCCAAGAGTGGCACGAGGTGGCCCGCACACTGCCGACCTTCGTGTGGAGCGAGGACCTCGATCCCGACTGGGTTCGCCTGCTCGTCCGGTACTGGGCGAACCTCGACTCGCTCACCGACGAGCACCTCTCCCAGGTGGGCATCTCCTGGTCGCCGCCCGACGCCCGGCCGTTCTTCGTCGCCCTCGCAGATGGCGTCGCCCAGGCGTTCCGAGGGATCGGCCAGGACGACCCGTTCTCGGAGCTGCTGGCCCGCCGCGCCGACGGCGGCTAGCTCTACGCGTCGATGCTCGCCGCGCTCTCCCGCCTCAGGTAGCCGGCCTGCGGCACCTCGTCCGCCTCCATGAGACTGCCGACGAGCGACTTCGCGTGCTCGAGCGTCCGCTCGATCGCTGCGTACGCCTGCTCGTGGTCGCCGAACTCCGATGCCATCTTCGCGATCACCAGGCCCTGCACCACCGTGTCGTTGAGCTCGAGGGCCTCGCGCTGGCGGATCTCCCGGTCGTAGAGGCGGACCGCCGCCGCCTCCGCCGCCTCCCGCTCGACCTCGGCATGCTTCCAGGCACGTAGTCCGGCGAGGCTGGCGGCACCGATGAAGAGCGCGTGGATGGCGGCCCAGCGCGCCGGGTTCTCGATGGCCGGCTCGTGGTTGAAGACCGAGTCGGGTTGGAGGATCCCGACGAGGCTGTGGTGCACCGCGACGTACAGCACGGCGAGCAGGAACGGGATCCAGCTCTGATAGAGCGTGATCACGCCGATCATCACGAAGAAGTGGAAGTGCGCCTCGATGAGCCCGTCGGAGAAGTGCACGAGGAGCGCCGACGACGTCACGAGACCGAGCGTGCCCGCGCTCGCCGCGAGCGACCTCGGCAACCCACGGATCGCAGCCATCGCGGCGAAGGTGGCCACCGCCAGCACCTCGAGGACGAGGTGCACCGGGGGCACATCTCGCAGCAGCCCGTAGATGGCGAGCCCCGGCACGTGTGCGGCGAGGAGCACCACGATCAGCCGGTGCCGCGACCGCCAGGTGCTGTCGTCGACCGGGCGGCCACGCGGGAGCGCTGCCAGCACCGACGACACCACCGCCTTCGCACCATTGGCCACGGTCTGAAGGTAGATGACGCAGCGTTCAGGCGCGAACGGACGTGACCCGCCCACCGTCGAGCTCGATCACGCGGTCGGCGGTGTCGAGAACGTGCGGCCGGTGGCTCACCAGGAGCGCCGTGCGCGATCCCGACCGCCGGAATCGCTCCCACAGCCGGATCTCGGTCTCGACGTCGAGCGCGCTCGACAGATCGTCGACGACGAGGAGCTCCGGTCGGCGAACCAGCGCGCGGGCCGCGGCAGTTCGTTGGACCTGCCCGCCCGACAGTCGGAGCCCGCGCGGGCCGATCAGCGTCGCCGGTCCGTCGGGCATGCGCCCAAGGTCGTCGTCCATGCACGCGATCCAGAGCGCCTCGTCGAGCTCGTCGTCGGGAAGTCCGAGCAGCACCGTCTCCGCCAAGGTCTCGCTGAACAGCCTCGGTACCTGCGGCAGGTAGGCGACGAGAGGCGGCACCAGCGTGGTCGACGGATCCGCGACCACGTGCCCGTTCACCCGGATCTCGCCCGCCTCCCGGGCGACGAGGCCGAGGATGCCGCGGAGCAGGGTCGACTTCCCTGCACCGACCTTGCCGGTGATGACCACCAGCTCGCCTCGGGCCACGGTCAGGTCGACGTCGTCGATGCCGCGGCCGGAGCTCGGATGCCGCACGGTGAGCCCGCGCACCGCCAGCTCCTGGAACGGCTCGTCGGGCGTGTTCCTCGGCTGGAGGGGCGGCGGGCCGTGCCGCAGGTGCGTCGTGACTCGACGCACCGGCGACGAGCGGTCGCCGTCGATCAGCACGGCCAGCCGGTCGACCGACACGTCGGCCTGGCGGATGTACGCGCCGGCCCGCCCGGCCCACTTCGGAAGACCGGCGACGACGCTGACGTAGCTCGCGAAGAGCCCGATGTCGCCGACGCTCAGCTCGCCGCGGCGGAACGCGCCCGCGACGAGGAGGAGGACGATGCCGATGGTGATCTCGCCCGTGCCGTAGCCGAGCGACCTGATCAGCTCGCTCCCGATCTGATCCCGCCTCGCCACCGTGGCTCGTCGCGCGTTGAGGTCCCGGAACCGTCCGTCGACCGCCGCCTCCGCACCGCCGGTCTTGACCGCGAGGATGCTCCCGAACGTGTCGCCGATGAACCCGGTGACCGCGCCGGTCGCCTCGCGCGCGGCGCGTCGCCACTGGCGCAACCTCGGGCCAAGCTTCGCCGACAGCAGCAGCGCCAGCCCGACGGGCACGAGCACGGCGACGGCCGCGACGGGGTCGATCGTCGCGATGACCATGATCGCGACCGCTGCCGCGATCGCGGCTCCGGAGATGTCGAGCCACACGTCGAGCACGAGCGCGAGGTCCTGGGAGTCGTCACGGAAGCGGCTGACCGCTTCGCCGGCCGAGCCGGGCAGCCGCCCGGCCGCAGGACCAGGGGCGGTCGCGAGCGACTCGAGCGCGTTCACGCGCGGCGTCGTGTTCCACCCGACCCACGCGCCGTGCCACTGCACCACCGCGATGACGAACACCGCCCACCGGGCCACCTCGGTTCCGAGGAGCACCGCCAGGATCAACCACGGCGTCGTGATCGTGTCACCCGTGAGCCGGTCGAGGGCGAGCTTGAGGAGCCAGCCGACCGCAAGCGGTGCCGAGTGGAAGAGCACCCAGATCGACCACGAAGCTGCGTACGCCCTCGGGTCGTTGCGCAGCAGTCGCCACGCGACCTTCGACGTCGACGGCGAACGGTCGGCCATCAGGCCACCTCCTCCGCGAGCAGGCCGTCGTGCGACACCTGGAGCATGTGCGAGTACCGGCTGTCTGGGTCGGCGGCGAGGGCCGCCCTCGGACCGTGCTCGACGACGTGCCCGTCGTGCACCACCGCGATCTCGTCGACCTCGTCGAGGGTGCTGAGGCGGTGGGCGACGATGATCGCGGTGCGCCCCTCGAGGAGCGCGTGCATGGCCTCGGTGATGTGAGCCTCGGTGACGGGATCGAGCCGGCTCGACGCCTCGTCGAGGATCACGACGGCCGGATCGGCGAGGAAGGCCCGGGCGAACGCCAGCAGCTGCGCCTCGCCGGCCGACAGGCTCTGTCCGCCGTGGAGCTCGGTGTCGAGCCCGTCAGGCTGCGCCGTCAGCCAGTCGTCGAGGCCGACCCGGTGCAGGATCCCGATCAGGTCGTCGTCGCTGACGGCGCGGGCGCCGAAGAGCGTGAGGTTGTCGCGCAACGTCGCCCGGAACAGCTCGACGTCCTGCGTCACCACGGCGACGCGCGAGCGCAGCGCCTCGAGGCGGTAGTCGCGGACATCGATGCCGCCGACGGTGACGCGCCCGTCGGTGACGTCCCACAGGCGGAGGACGAGCCGGCCGAGCGTCGTCTTCCCGCTGCCGGTGCGTCCGATGACGCCGAGATGGGTGCCGGCGGCGACGGCGAGGTCGATGTGCTCGACGGCCGCGTCGGCGCCCGGCGCGTAGGCGAACGTGACGTTCTCGAACACGACAGGAAGGGCTCCCGTAGTCGCCGGTGGGTCGAGCGGGCCGTCAGCGATCGTCGGCTCGGTGTTGAGGATGGCGGACGCGCGGCGCGCACCCGCGATCGCCTTCTGGAACTCCTTCATCTGCTCGGCGATCGCTTCGAGCGGCTGGCGCAGCATCTCGCTGTAGCGGAACAGCGCGAGTACCTGGCCGACGGTCATCGCACCTCGGCCGTGGAGGACGAAGCCGAGCGCGAGCGTCGCTACGGACCCGCTGGCGAAGGTGACCGCCGCCAGCGCGTACGACCCGTCGCCGAGCAGCGCCGCGCGCCGCGCGGCGTGCCACGACCTCGAACTGTTCCGGTGCAGCCGGTGGACCGCGTAGGCGCCTGCGCCGTTCGCGCGGAGGTCTTCCAGTCCGCCGAGGCGCTCCTCGAGGTCGCCGTAGAGGATCGCGTTCGCCTCCCGTTCGGCCTCGCGCGCCGGCACGGCTGCCATTCGCAAGCGGACGAGCACGGTGCCGCCGGCGATGGCGGCGACGATCAGCAGGAGCCCGGCGCGCGGATCGATCAGGAACGCCACGATCAGCATCCCGATCATCAGCACGACGTTGCCGAGAACGTGCACGACGACGTTGGTGAAGAAGACGACCAGCGCCTCGACGTCGCCGTCGATGCGCTCGATCAGCTGGCCGGGGCTGTGCTTGCCGTGCCACGCCATCTCGAGCCGCACCGCGTGCCGAGCCAATCGCTCACGAAGGCGGTTGCCTGCTCGCCACGAGAGCTGGACCGACCCCCACATCACGCCCAGCTGGAGCGCCTCGGCGACGAGGGCCGCTACGACATACGCGCCCGCCACCTGGAGCAACGCTCCGAGCGGATCGCGCTGGATGGCGTGATCGACGAACCGTCCGAGCAGCGCGGGCATGGCGAGCCGGAGGAGCAGCGCGACGATGAGCACGCCGAGGACGCCCGCGGTCCACCGGCGCTCGGGGCGAAGCGTCTCGAGGAGCAGGGCGGCTTCCGGCCGGCGACGCTGCGACATGGCCCGGCGACGCTACGACTCGTGCTCCGCGCCCGTCTCGCGAATTTCGCGTCAGTCAGCCGAGGAGGCGCTTCGCCATCACGACGCGCTGGATCTGGTTGGTCCCCTCGTAGATCTGCGTGATCTTCGCGTCGCGCATGAAGCGCTCCATCGGGAAGTCCTTGGTGTAGCCGTAGCCACCGAGGAGCTGGACGCCATTGGTCGTCACTTCCATCGCGGTGTCAGACGCGAAGCACTTCGCCATGGCCCCCGCCATCGTGAGCTCGCCTCGGGGATCACCCTCGTCGACCAGAGCGCACGCCTTGTAGACGAGCTGACGCGCAGCCTCCGTCTTCATCGCCATGTCGGCCAGCATGAACTGGAGCGCCTGGAGCTCGGCGATCGGACGGCCGAACTGCTGGCGCTCCTTCATGTACCGCGCGGCGTGGTCGATGGCGCCCTGCGCGATGCCCACCGCCTGCGCGCCGATGGTCGGGCGGCTGCGGTCGAGCGTCGCCATCGCGATGTAGAAGCCCTGCCCTTCTTCGCCGATGCGGTTCTCGGCCGGCACCCGCACGCCGTCGAAGAGCACCTCCCCCGTGGGCGACCCGCGCACGCCGAGCTTCTTCTCGAGTTTCGGCACCTGCACGCCCCAGTCGGCCTCGACGAGGAAGCAGGAGATGCCGCGATGCCCGGCGTCGGGATCGGTCTTGGCGAAGACGGTGTAGGTGTTCGAGATGCCGGCGTTGGTGATCCAGTACTTCGTGCCGGTCAGCACGTAGGAGTCACCGTCTCGGACGGCGCGCGTCTTCATCGCGGCGACATCGCTGCCGGCGTCCGGCTCCGACAGGCAGTACGACGCCTGCCACTCGCCGCTCGCGATCTTCGGGACGTAGCGGGCCTTGAGCTCCTCGCTCCCCCACTGCATCACCGGGATCATCCCGAGCTTCGAGATGATGATCGTCAGACAGGTCGAGGCACACGCACGAGCGAGCTCCTCGACCATGATCGCCTGCGTCACCGAGTCGGCACCGGACCCGCCGTACTCGACGGGGATCCCGAGTGCCGGGAGATCCATCGACCGGCACGCTTCGAACGTCTGCCACGGGAACTCTGCCCGTTCGTCGATCTCGGCTGCGTACGGCGCGATCTTGTCGTCGGCGAACTGGCGCAGCACCGCCCGGAACTCGCGCTGCTCGTCGGAGAGGGTCAGTGGCTGCACGTCTCTAGTGTTGCAGCGTGCTCGGGATCCCCCTGATCGTCGCCCAGTGCACCGGTGCGCTGGACGACTGCGACCTCCCCCGCACGCTGCCGTGGTACTTCGGTCTCGCGATCGCCGCCGCGTGGCTGGCGACCGTCGTCGGCGCCGTTCTCCTGCTTCGCCGGCGCCTGCTCGCTCGACGCGCCGAGCGACGCGACCGCAACCGCCACAAGGCGATCGAGGCGCACAAGGGCTCAGACGTCGAGATCTGGTGACCTCGGGAACCACTCGTCACCGTCGTGCGTCGTGGCGGGTGTATGGCTGCCCCTGAGCTCGTGACGGACGACGAGGTCGCGCCGGTGACCGCGAGGTCGTTCGACGAGGTCTTCGCCGATGAGTACGACCGGATGGTTCGGCTCGCGTTCCTCCTGGTCGACTCGAACGCGCTGGCCGAGGAGATCGTGCAGGACGCGTTCGTGCGCCTCCACCAGCGGTGGGAGACGACGGCGAACCCCGGCGGCTACGTCCGCACGAGCGTCGTCAACGGCGCGCGTTCGACGCTTCGCCGGCGGCGCCTCGAGCGTGCTGTTCGCAACCGCGGCGACGACCCCCGCGACCAGGCCGTCGAGCTGCAGGCGGACGAGCTCTCCGACGCCTTGCGGCGGTTGGCTCCGACACGTCGGGCCGCGCTGGTCCTCCGCTACTACGACGACCTGTCGGAGGCGGAGATCGCCGCGACCCTCGGGGTGAAGCCAGGAACCGTGAAGTCGATGGTGCACCGCGCCCTCGCAGAGCTCCGAGAGGTGATCGAACGATGAAGACCTTCGACGAAGACGAGCTGCGCGACGCGCTCGAGGAGCGAGCGGCGTTGGCCTCGCCCAGCCCGCGGGCCCGCACCCGTGTCGATGCCGCCGTGAAGCAACGGGCGAAGCGCCGGGTCGTGCTCCGTTCTGCGACGGTCGCCGCCGGCGTCGTCGCGATCGGCGGCGTGCTCACGACGCAGCTCGGTACGACGTCCGACGACGGCCGCCGCGTGGCGACGACGCCGGCCGACGGTGCGACAGCCTCGCAACCTGACACCAGCGCCCCGACACCCGCACAGGCGCACACACCGGCGTTCGTCCTCGAGGCCGACGGGTTCACGCCCGCGCACGCATCCGACGACGCCGTTCGACAGGTCGACCGCCGGACGTACCTGCAGACGTTCCGATCGGGTCCTTCGACCGAGGCGATCCTCTTCGTGCTCGCCACGACGGCCGATTACGGGTTGGGCGACGACGCGCCCGGCACCGAGCGAGTGGTCGTGCGCGGCCACGAGGCGATCCTGTTCGTGCCGGCGTCGTCGGGGATGGCAAGGCTCGGCTGGCGCGAGGCGGACCGCACGGTCGTCCTCCGCTCATGGGGGCTCGATCGGGAGCAGCTCCTCGCTGCCGCCGAGACCCTCCTGCCCCGTGCCGGACGCCCGGGCTTCGACTCCGCATCAGGGTTCCCCAGAGGCCTCGCCCCGTCGGTCGAAGGTCCGCTCGTCCAGGAGGAGGGCTCCTACCTCGAGCTGCAGTACGACGGATCGACGTCCGTGACGGTCCGCCAGTACCCGGGCGATCAGGTCGCGCTGTACGACCGTCTCGACGACCGCCTCGACAGCGCAGACCGGTTCGACCTGCGCATGGTGGCCGGACGCACGGCGTTCGAGGTCATCGCAGGGCGTCGCACGAACCTCCTCTGGCTCTCGGACGGCCTGGTGGTGGAGGTCGTCATCGAGGGCAACCACCGCCCAGGCATCGTCGACGCCGTTGCGAACGGCATCCGACAGGTCGATCTCGACCGGTGGAAGCAGGAGGCGGGGGCTACGCGTTCGAGCTGAAGTGCTCGAGGAGGAGCTGGTTCACCCGCTCCGGCGCCTTCTCCGGCACCCAGTGGTCGACGCCCTCGATGACCTCGAACCGGTACGGGCCCTTCACCCACCGCTCGGTCGCCTCCGCGGCCTCGCGTCCGAGGAAGAGGTCACCGTCCGACCAGATGAAGAGGGTCGGCACCTCGATCTCGGGGACGTCCATCGTCTCGATGTGGTTCGCCCGGTACCAGTTCAGTCCGCCGGTCAGTCCCTCACGGGTACCGACGATGCGGGCGTGCGCGTCGGCGACCTCGTCGCCGAGGCCGGAGCCGATGAACATGTCGCGCATCCCTGGAAGCATGGCGTCCTCCGCCGTGCCCTCCTGGCGGAAAAAGTCCATGTACGCGGACTTCTCCTTCTGGTCGCCGGGGATGTCGCCGTTGTAGACCGCGCCGAACGCCTTCGGGTGCGGCACCGACACGGACGTCACGGTCTTCAGTCGCTCGGGCCAGCGCCCCGCGATGTACCACGCCGGACCCGAACCCCAGTCGTGGCCGACGAGGTGGAAACGGTGGGCGTTGAGGGTGTCGGCGATAGCGAGCACATCGGCCGACAGATGGTCGATCCGGTACGCCTCCACGGCAGCCGGCCGCGCCCTCGGCGAGTACCCACGCTGGTCGGGCGCCACCGCGCGGTAGCCCGCCTCGGCGAGGGCATCGAGCTGGTGCCGCCACTCGTACGACGTCTCGGGGAAGCCGTGGAGGAGGATGACGACGTCGCCCTCGTCCGGTCCGGCCGCGAGGGCGTCGAAGGTGAAGTCGCCGACGACGAACTCGAGCTTCTCGTAGTCGCTGAGCGCCGTCATGGTCGTCAGCCGTCGGATGCGTCGATCAGCGATCGCCAATCCGCCGGCACGCGTGACGCGACCTCCGCGGGCGTGAGACGCAGCGTCTCCTCGGGCACGAGGTCGACGATCTCCCGCTGGTCCCAGTAGTGGTGGGACGCGGCATCGAACAACTCGCGCCGCCACGTCACGAGCTCGCGTGGGGCCTCGCCGAGGAAGCCGAACAGGGTGAACGCCAGCTCGAGGTCGTAGATCACCGGCGCCCGCCCGAAGATCGACGCCCGCTTCAACGCAACGCCGAGGCAGCCGGCGATGGCGTCTTCCGCGTGCTCTCCCGCGTCGAGTTCGAGGCGATCCTTCAGCTGGCGGGCCAGCTTGAGCGCATAGCCCTGGTCGGGACCGGGATGCCCGAACGCGTCCCCCTCCGGCGGCCGCAGACCCCGGAGCTCGCCGGGGCGGGTCGCGGTCCACCGCTTGGGCGGCGGCAGCGCCTCCGACTCGCGGACGCGGTCACCTGGGTTCACGGGGACGTAATCGGGCTGCGCCATGGCTCAGGAATCCTGCCCCTGGGCCGCCGCTCGCAACAACCCGTAGACGATCGAGTCGAAGAGGGCCTGCCATGACGCCTCGATGATGTTCTCGCTGACGCCGATCGTCGACCACGAGGTCTCGCCGTCGGTGGAGTCGATGAGCACCCGAGTGACGGCGCCGGTGCCCTGGCCGGTGTCGAGCACGCGGACCTTGTAGTCGGTCAGGTGGAGCGCGGCGAGCGACGGGTACGCCTGGCCGATCGCGCTGCGCAGCGCGCCGTCGAGGGCGTTGACCGGACCGTTCCCCTCGGCCGTCGCCACCAGGCGTTGGTCGCCGACGTGGACCTTGATCGTCGCCTCGGTGCTGAACGTGCCGTTCTCGCGGTGCTCGCTGATGATCCGGAACGACTCGATCTCGAAGAAGTCCTGCCTCCACCCCGACGCCGACCGCATCAGGAGCTCGAGAGACCCGTCGGCCGCCTCGAAGTGGAAGCCGCGGTGCTCGAGCGCCTTGAGGTCGTCGAGGAGACGGGCCATGGCAGGGCCGTCGAGGTCGAGGCCGACCTCCCTCGCCTTGAGCTCGACCGTCGAGCGGCCGGCCTGCTCGCTCAACACGAAGCGGGTGCCGTTGCCGACGAGGTCGGGATCGATGTGCTCGTAGGCGTCCTTGGCGCGCGCGATGGCAGAGGTGTGGATGCCCGACTTGTGGGCGAACGCCGACACCCCTACGTACGGCGACTGCGGGTCGGGCGCGATGTTCACCAGCTCGCTGATGTGGTGGGCGACCGGCGTCAGCAGCTCGAACCGCTCCCGCGCGATCGTCTCGATCCCCATCTTGAGGGTGAGGTCGGGGATGATCGAGCACAGGTTGGCGTTGCCGGTCCGCTCGCCGTAGCCGTTCACGCATCCCTGCACCTGAGTCGCTCCTGCGAGCACGCCGGCGAGGGAGTTGGCGACCGCGGTGCCGCCGTCGTCGTGGAAGTGGACGCCGATCTGCGCCGTCGTCGCGGCGCGTACCTCTCGCACGATCCGGTCGACCTCGTGGGGCAACGTGCCGCCGTTCGTGTCGCACAGGACGAGCACCTCGGCTCCCGCTTCCTCGGCCGCGTGGAGGACGGCGAGCGCGAACTCGGGGTTGCGCTTGTAGCCGTCGAAGAAGTGCTCGGCGTCGAGGAACACCCGCTTGCCCTGACCGACGAGCCACTCGACGGAGTCCCGCACCATGGCGATCCCCTCTTCGAGCGTCGTCTGCAGCGCCTGCGTGACGTGGTAGTCCCATGACTTCCCGACGATGCACACCACGTCGGTGCCTGCCTCGACGAGCGCCCCCATGATGGGGTCGTCCGCTGCCGTCGATCCGGCACGTCGGGTCATGGCGAAGGCCACGAGCGTCGAGTTCTTGAGCTTCGCCTCACCGTCGCGGAAGCGCCGGAAGAACTCGTCGTCCTTCGGGTTCGATCCTGCGAAGCCACCCTCGATGTACTGGACGCCGAGCGTGTCGAGCTGCTCGGCGATGCGGACCTTGTCCTCGACCGTCAACGACATCCCACCCTGCTGCGAGCCATCCCTGAGAGTGGTGTCGTATACGTCGACTCGCTCCGCAGCGCTGCGCTCGTCAGGCATTGACGTACTCGTTCCAGTCCTTGTAGCGGTCGACCTCGCCCTTCACCACGGAGAAGTAGGTGTCCTGGATCCTGCGGGTGACGGGCCCCGGCTCGCCGAGGTCACGGTCGTCGACCGAGCGGATCGGTACGACCTCGGCTGCGGTGCCCGACAGGAACGCCTCGTCGGCCGTGTACAGATCGGAGCGGAGGATGTTGCCGGTCGTGTACTCGATCCCGAGGTCACGGGCGATCGTCGCCACCGAGTCCTGCGTGATGCCTTCGAGGGCACCCGCCGACACCGGCGGCGTGATGATCCGGCCGTTCTTGACGATGAAGATGTTCTCGCCGGTGCACTCGCTCACGTAGCCCTGCGGTGACAGCAGCACCGCCTCGTCGTAGCCGGCCTTGAGGGCCTCGACCTTGGCGAGCGAGGAGTTGATGTACATGCCGGTCGCCTTCGCCGCGGGCGGGATGGCGTTGGGATCGTGGCGCTGCCACGAGCTGATCTTGAGGCGGATCCCGTTCTTGATGCCCTCGTCGCCGAGGTAGGTGCCCCATGGCCACACCGCGATCGTCGTGCTGATCGGGCACGGCAGCGGGTTCAGGCCCATCTCGCCGTAGCCGGTGTAGACGATCGGGCGGATGTAGCACGACGGGATCTCGTTGACCCGCACCGTCTCCTTCACCGCCTCGACGAGCTCGTCGACGGAGTAGGTCAGGTCGATCATCATGATCCGCGCCGAGTTGTGGAGCCGCTCGATGTGCTCACGCAGGCGGAACACCGCAGGGCCACGCGCCGTCTCGTACGCGCGGATGCCCTCGAAGACACCGAAGCCGTAGTGGAGCGCGTGGGTCAGGACGTGCACCTTCGCCTCGTCCCAGTCGACGAGCTCGCCGTCCATCCAGATCTTCGAAACCTTCTCCAGGGGCATGCCCGCTACAGCCTTTCCGTGACGAGGTCGCCGATGGTCTTCGGCGTGGGGTTGGTGGCGAGGACGTCGGCGACCGCCTTGCGGATGCGAGCGCCGGCGTCGGCCTCACCGAGGAACTCGACCATGTGCGCGGCGGCGAGGATCGTCGCCGTCGGGTTCACGCCGTCGGTACCGAGGGCGTCGTGGGCTGCACCGTGCACCGGCTCGAACATCGACGGTGCAGTGCGGTCGGGATTGAGGTTGGCGCTCGCCGCGAGACCGACACCGCCGGTCACCGCACCGGCGAGGTCGGTGATGATGTCGCCGAAGAGGTTGTCGGTGACGATCACGTCGTAGCGACCCGGGTCGTCGTGCAGGTAGATCGTCGACGCGTCGACGTGGTTGTACGCAGTCGTGACGTCCGGGTACTCGCGAGCGACGTCGTTGAACGTCCGGTTCCAGAGGTCGCCGGCGTACGTGAGCACGTTGGTCTTGTGGACCATCGTCAGATGTCGACGGGGTCGAGACATCGCGAGCTCGAACGCGAACCGGACGCAGCGCTCGACGCCGTGCCGGGTGTTGACGCTTCCCTGCGTCGCGATCTCCTGCGGCGTGCCCTTCCGGAGGAACCCGCCCTCTCCCGCGTACGGACCCTCGGTGTTCTCGCGGACGACGACGAAGTCGAGCGTCGAACCGTCGGCGCGGGGCGCGGTGAACGGACGGAGGTTGATGTACTGGTCGAGCTCGAACCGCAGGCGGAGGATGATGCCCCGCTCGATCGTGCCGCCCGGGATCGACGTGTCGCCGACGGGCGGGCCCAGCGGGCCCTTGAGGATCGCGTCATGGCTCTTGATGTCGGCGAGCATCTCGTCGCTGAGGACGAAGCCGTCCTTCATGTAGCGGGCCGCGCCGACGTCGAACTCGGTCTCGGAGATGTCGATCCCCGTGGCGCGCACGACCTTCATGGCGTCCGCGACGATCTGGGGGCCGATCCCGTCGCCTCCGATGACTGCGATCCTGTGGCTCAAACCTGCTCCTGGGAAACAGAAACGCCGCCCTGTTGGGCGGCGTCGACAAGAGCACACGCGGCTGCGTGTGCTCTCAGGGAATGATTACCTCGACCAGAGACGTGGCCGTGAAGGCGGACATCGCTGCAAAGGATAGCTTGATTTCCATGCCCGAGACCCATCTCTCGCAGGAGACCTACGAGCGACTCAGTGCGGAGCTCGAGCACCTCACGACGGTCGGGCGGATCGACATCGCTCGGAGGATCGAGGAAGCCCGCAACCTCGGCGACCTGTCGGAGAACGGCGACTACCACGCAGCCAAGGACGAGCAGGGCCGGATGGAGGCTCGGATCCGCCAGCTGCAGGCGATGCTCAAGGACGTCACCATCGTCGAGAACGAAGGTCCGTCCGACGTCGTCAAGATCGGCTCCCTCGTCACGCTCGACTTCGGGTTCGGCGACGGCGGAGAGCGCTACCTCGTCGGCTCGATGGAGGAAGCGAAGGGTCGGGACGACGTCGACGAAGTGGTCACTCCCGAGTCGCCGCTCGGGCAAGCGCTCGTGGGCAGCGGCCCCGGCGACGTCTCCTACGAGGCGAACGGCCGCGAGCTCACCGTCAAGATCCTCGAGATCTCCTGACTCGCGCACCCTTCTGGGGCGGCGGCGAGGCCGTCCCGCTGCACGCCCGCAGCTTCGTGAGCGATGGTGAGACGTCTGCGCTGGTAGCGGCCGACGGGACGATCGACTGGTGGTGTCCCGGGCGCTTCGACGCCGACGCCGCGTTCTATCGACTGCTCGATCCTCGTGGGGGCGCGCTGCGAGTCGGGCCTGCTCGTCCGGCGAGTGGCGGACCTCCGGCGCTCGGGACGCAGTCGTACGACGTCGACACGAACGTGGTGCGCACCCGGCTGGCCGCGGGCGAAGGCGAGCTCGAGGTCGTCGACTTCCTCCCGTGGCGAGGGATCGGACATCGCGCCGACGGCCGGGTGGTGCGGATCGTCACCGCGCTCCGCGGGCCGATCGACGTAGAGGTCGCGGTGCAACCGGCGGCGCGCTGGCGTGAGGCGCGTGACGTCCACCCGTGGTCGGGTGGTGTCGCCTTCGACGGGATCGTCGTGCGAAGCGGCTGCGAGATGACCGACGGCCGCACCGGGCGGCGCCGCCTCGAGTCCGGTGAGCGGATGGTGGTCACCGTCGGGGTGCAGCCCGACGACGGGTCACCGCTGGCGGAGCCGCTGTCGGTCGACCGCGCGCTCGACCTCCTCGACCGCACGCAGACTGCGTGGTCGACGCGGCTCGACCCGCTGACCTACGACGGTCCCTATCGGGAAGCCGTTCGACGGTCGATCCTCGTGTTGCTGGGGCTCACGTACGCCCCTTCGGGGACGGTGGTGGCCGCTGCGACGACGTCGTTGCCGGAGCGCATCGGCGGCGACCGCAACTGGGACTACCGCTTCGCCTGGCTCCGCGACTCCAGCCTCGCGATCGACGCCTGCTACGACGCGGGTCTCACCGACGAGGGCGAGCACTTCCTCTCGTGGATGACGCAGGTCTGCCACTGGACCGAGTTCCCCATGCGACCCTTTTACGACGTCACCGGCACGGGGCTGGAGCCCGACGAGCGGGAGCTCTCGCTGGCCGGGTGGCGCGGGTCGCAGCCGGTGAGGGTCGGCAACGGCGCGGCAGACCACCTCCAGCTCGACTTCTACGCCGACATCGTCTCGGTGCTCCACGAGGAGCAGTTGCTCGCCGGCGAGAGCCTCGTGCAGGCGATGTGGCCCGACATCGTCCGCATGGGCGAGTGGCTCACGGACGCATGGCGCCGGCGAGATCGGGGCATCTGGGAGATCCGATGCGAACCGCGTCATCTCGTGTCGTCGAAGCTCGCGTGCTGGGCCGCGCTCGACCGCATCGCTCGGTTGGAGCAGCGGCGGAACCCACTGAGCCTCGACGCCGTGGCGTTGCGGGTCGGTGCTCGAGAGGTGCTGGCGTGGCTCGAGGCGCACGCGCTGGCCGCGGACGGTGGGTTGCGTTCCGATCCGTCCGACGCCGACGTCGTCGACGCGTCGCTGCTCACCGTCGCGTGGCGCAACCCGTGGCCCGACGAGCCATGGCGGGCTGAGCGCACTGTCGACCGCGTGCTCCGCCGGTTGGGTCAAGGGCCGTTCGTCCACCGGTACGACAGCTCGTTCCCCGATGGCTTCGAACCAGGGGAAGGAGCGTTCCTCCCTTGCTCGTTCTGGGCGGTCGAGGCGCTCGCCAGGTTGGGACGTTGCGACGAGGCGCACGAGCGGATGGAGCAGCTGCTCGCTGTCGCCTCGCCGACCGGGTTGCTCCCGGAGGAGATCGACCCCACGTCCGGCGAATGGCTGGGGAACATGCCGCAGGCGTTCTCCCACCTGACGCTTGTGCAGGCCGCGCTCGCCTTGGAGGAAGGTCCCCGCTAGCCGTCCGCCTTGGCGCCGAGGATGACCTCGTGCGTGCCGGTGACGAAGAGGCCGGGCTTGTCGCCGCCCGAGATGATGTGGAGGCGATCCCCGATCGCGATCACTGCGAGGCCATGACGGGCCTGGCGCATCGACGTGATCGTCCGCCATGCACGTTCGCCGCCGTCGCGATCCGGCCCCAGGCACTCGATCGTGCCGATCGTGCCGGTCGGTTCCTCTCCTCCTGCGACACAACGTCCGGCGGCGGCGATCCCGCCGCGCGCCTCGACCAGGTGCGGTTCGCGCCGCCAGGAACCTTCCCGTCCCGAGGGATCCCACGACTCGACCGTGCGCTTGTTCGACTCGAGCGAACCGGCGCGTCCGGCGATGGCGAAGATGCGTCCATCGATGTTCGTCGCGGCCAAGTGCTCGCGGGGCTCGCTCATGTCGGGCCCCTTCTCCCACGTCGTCGCTTGCGGGCGGAGCACCTCGGTCGTCGCTGTCACCGTGCCGCGCGACACGCCGCCGAACGCGACGATCGTCCCATCCTCGGTTGCCGCCGCTCCCAGGGCACCTCGGGGTGACGTGAGCGGAGGCTCTGGCCGCCACTCGGTGTCGTTGCGGCCGATGCTCCAGACGGCGGCGCTCTCCACCCACTCGTTCCCCTCCGCCGCGGCGAACCCGCCGACGACGTACACGCGGCCGCGGGCGGCGACGACCTGAGTGTGGTGGACGGGCGCGGGGAGGCGGGGGCCTTCCGTCCACTCGTCGGCGTCGCCGTCATGGAGGTGCACGAGGTCGGACGCCTTGCCGTCGGCAGTGAGTCCGCCGACCACGATGATCGTGCCGTCGTCGAACGCCGCGCCGGCGACCTCCGTTCTCGGCGTCGGGAGCTCCGCTCGGACGACCCGGGAGATTTCGTCGGTGCTGCGCTCGACCTTCCGCACCGCGTCATCCGTGCTCGAGCACCCCGAAACGGCGCCGAGCACGGCGACGACGGCCACGACCGGAACGAGTAGGCGGCGCACGGCTCGTATCCTGCCGCTCGTGGCGCCGATCGAGCCGCGACTTCCCCACGGCGAGTTCGTCGACCTCCCCCGCCGCGGGCGGACGTTCGCCCGCGTCGCGCCGGGGCCTGGACCCGCAGCGCCGACCGTCCTCCTCCTCCACGGTTGGACGGCGACGGCCGACCTCAACTGGTTCCCGTCGTACCAGCCGCTGAGCCGGTCGTTCCGCGTGGTCGCGCTCGACCACCGCGGACACGGGCGCGGCATCCGCAGCCGGCGCCCCTTCCGGTTGGAGGACTGCGCCGACGACGCCGCAGCCGTCCTCGATCACTTCGGCGTCGAGCGGGCCATCCCGGTCGGGTACTCGATGGGTGGACCGATCGCGCAGCTGATGTGGAAGCGCCACCGCCACCGCGTCGACGGACTGGTGCTGTGCGCGACGTCGCGGAACTTCGGACGGAGCGCGGGCGAGCGGGCGATGTTCGCGTCGCTCCTCGGGCTGTCGGTCGGGGCGCGAGTGACGCCGGGCGTCGTGCGACGCCAGGTCGCGGACCGGATCTTCGAGCGGCGGCTGACGAACACGCCGCTCGGGCCGTGGGCGTCGAACGAGCTGCGCCGCCACGATCCCGCCACGATCCTCCAGGCCGGATGGGCCATCGGCTCGTACTCGTCGGCCGAGTGGATCGGCGACGTCGACGTCCCCACGTCCGTCGTCGTCACGATGCAGGACTCCGTCGTCCATCCGAGCCGCCAGATCAAGCTGGCGGAAGCCATCCCCGGCGCGCAGGTCTTCCCTGTCGCCGGCGACCACGCCGTCTGCGTCGCCAACCCGCACCGCTTCGTGCCCGCCCTCGTCGACGCCTGCCGCTC
>DATLGL010000042.1:0-90405 GCA_035540495.1 Acidimicrobiales bacterium | reverse complement strand
CAACACCCGCACGCGCCGGTGGTAGATGATCTCGTCTCGGGTCAAGGCAGTCGGCTCCTTCGATTCTGTGGAAGGAACCAAAGGGTCCACTGCCTTGGCCCACGACTGGTGGACCTGCAACCTCAACCCCCGGACAGGAAGACCTAGTGGAGTCGATGCGCACGATCACGCCTGCGGGCGTCATCGAGAGCCGGCGACTGCCCGGATCGGGCGCCGGCCCATCCCCGGACCGCATGGTGCTCGGCTCGGAGGGAACGCTCGGGATCATCACGGAGGCGTGGATGCGGGTGCAGGACCGGGTGCGGTTCAAGGCGTCGGCGAGCGCGCGCTTCTCGACGCTCGAAGCCGCGGCCGCCGCGTGCCGAGCGCTCTCGCAGTCTGCGCTGTTCCCGACCAACTGCCGCGTGCTCGACGGCGGCGAGTCGACGTCAGCCGGCGTCACCGATGGGTCGAGCGTCCTCCTCGTGGGCTTCGAGTCCGCTGATCACCCGGTCGACGCGTGGATGGAACGAGCCGTCGAACTGGTGGCAGACCACGGCGGCACGATCCCCGAGGGCGTCCGTTCGTCGTCGACCGAGGGAGCAGCCGGTGCGTGGCGGAACAGCTTCATCCGCGCGCCCTACGGACGCGACGCGCTCACCAGACTCGGCTGCATCGTCGACACGTTCGAGACGGCGTGCACGTGGAGCGCCTTCCCCACGTTCCATGCCGAGGTCGTGGAACGGGTGCAGCGTGCGCTCGACGCGGTGTGCGGCGGCGGCACTATCACCTGTCGCTTCACCCACGTCTATCCCGACGGACCCGCGCCCTACTACACGGTCATGGCCCCCGGACGCCGAGGGTCGCAGGTGGCGCAGTGGGACGAGGTGAAGGCCGCGGCGATGGACGCAGTGGTCGGCGCGGGTGGCACCGTGACGCACCACCACGCCGTCGGCCGTGATCATCGACCCGGCTACGACCGCCAGCGCCCACCGGTGTTCGAGTCGGCGCTGCGCGCGGTGAAGCGCGAGCTCGACCCTGCGGGCGTCCTGAACCCTGGGGTGCTGTTCGCTTAGGAGGCTGCCGTCGATACGCTGAGCCCCGTGGCCGCGGAAGCGCAGAAGCCCCTCGGGCGATCGCTGGTGGCGGCGTCGATGCTCGGCCTCGCCCAGGTGCTCGAGGGCAACGAACGCGAGGAGCTCCCGATCATCGAGACATCCGTCGGTGGCGACGGCGACCCGATCGATCTCGTGCTCGACCCGGACGATCCGCGTCTCACCGTCGCGTTCGTGCGTCCGTGGCTCCGGCACCGCCGGACGTGAGGCGACGCACCGATCCTGCGCTGCTGCTCCTACCGAAGGAGCAGCGGGTCGGCTACCTGCTCGCGGGTCTGTCGGCGATCGGCTTCTTCGTCGTGTGGACGCCGTGGAACGGCGGGTCCCATGCCACCGGCTTCGGCCTCGCGCTGCTCTTCTCGTTCTCGCTCGCTCTCGTGACGCGGCAGGGCCACCGGCTGTGGACCGCCTTCACCGCGTTCCTCATCGGCACGTTCGGGCCATGGGGGTTCGCGTACGTCTTCGGAGCGATCTACATCGGGTTCGCGTTCTGGCTCGGGTTGCGGGCGCACCGGGCCGTGAAGGCGTCGGTCGAGGGACGCCCGGTCGCGACGGAGGTGCGTGACGCGGTGACCGCGAAGCCGGCGCCGAAGAAGTCGTCTTCGAAGAACCCGTCGTCCGTCACGTCGGGGCGGGTCACGCCGAAGAAGACGCCTCCAAGGCGGAACGCAAGAAGGCGATGAGCTCGCTGCGGCGGCGCACGAGGGAGCGCAGCCCTGGCTCCTCGCCGAACGCCCGCAGCACCTCGACCTCGGTCGCCATCCCGATCACGGTCGAGTAGGCCGCGAGCAGGAGCAGGCGCGGCTCCTGCCTGCGCATGTTGCCGGCTTCCATCTCGGCCTCGAGAAACGCCGACGCCCGCGCGATCAAGGGATCGAGCTCGGCCATGAGTCGGGTGGCTGCGGGCGGCCCGAGACGGCTGACCTCGCGCACGAAGTTGAGGAGCTCCGGCCGGCGCGCAGCGAGACGGAACACCGACCGGACGACCGCTTCGACGCGAGCGAACCCCGGGCCGGCGTTGGCGATTGCATCCTCCAGCGCATCTGCGAGCTCGACGGCACTGCGGTCGATGAGCGCCTCGAGCAGGGCTTCCTTCGATGCGAAGTGGTAGAGGATCGACTGCTTCGTGAGACCGAGGGTCGCGGCCAGCGAGTCGAGCGACGTCGCTTCGTATCCCTTCGAGCCGAAGCTCGCGAGCGCCGCATCCAGCACCCTCGCCTTGGTCGCGACCGCCACTTACCAAATGGTAGACAGGACGCCCATGATCGCCGAGGCACTCGCCGGGAAGCGCATCGCCGTCACCGGCTCGACCGGCTTCCTCGGCACCGCGCTCGTCGAACGCCTGCTCCGCTCCGTTCCCGGATGCGAGCTCGTCCTCCTCGTCCGGCCGGGCCGGCGCGGTGCGGCGGAGCGCGTCCGCCGGGAAGTCATCAAGAACGACTGCTTCGACCGGCTCCGCTCCGAGCTCGGAGGGCGGTTCGACGAGGAGATCGCACGTCGTGTGACCGCCATCGCGGGCGACGTCGGCGTCGACGGTCTCGGCCTCGACGACGAGGGGCGCGCCGCTTTCGCCGCGTGCGACGTCGTCATCCACTCGGCGGCAACCGTGTCGTTCGACTCGCCGCTCGACTCGGCGGTCGAGGTCAACCTGCTCGGTGCGTCGCGTGTCGCGACGGCGATCGCCGACGCCGGATCGAAGGCGCACCTCGTCGCGGTGTCGACGGCCTACGTCGCGGGATCGCGACGTGGCGAAGCGCCGGAGCTCCCACTGCCGCAGACGCCGTTCGCGGTCGGTGTCGACTGGCGCGCCGAGGTCGATGCGGCGCGCCGCACCCGTGCCGATGTCGACGCGGCATCGCGGGATCCCAAGCGTCTCGCCGAGTTCCACGCGAACGCTCGCCACGAGCTCGGCGCGGCTGGTTCGCCGCTGCTCGCCGAGAAGACGGAGCGCCTCCGCGAAGACTGGGTGAAGGAGCGAATGGTCGAAGCGGGCCGCGCCCGCGCCCAGTCGCTCGGGTGGCCAGACGCGTACGCCTACACGAAGGCGCTCGGCGAGCGGGCGACGCTCGAGACGGTCGCCGCGTCCGGCGTGCCCCTCACGATCGTGCGGCCCTCGATCATCGAATCGGCGATCGAGGAGCCTGTCCCCGGCTGGATCCGCGGCTTCCGCATGGCGGAGCCGGTGATCATCAGCTACGCCCGCGGCCTGCTGAAGGAGTTCCCCGGGATCCCCGAAGGCGTGATCGACGTCATCCCCGTCGATCTCGTCGTCGCCGCGATCGTCGCTGTGGCAGCGGATGGTCCCGACGAGGCCGGGCCGTCCGTGTACCAGGTCGCGTCCGGCAAGCGGAACCCGCTCCGTTACCGGCACCTCGTCGATCTGGTGAGCGACTACTTCATCCGCAACCCGCTGTACGACAGCGAGGGCCAGCCGATCGTGGTGCCCGAATGGCACTTCCCCGGTCGCGGCCGAGTGCAACGCCAGCTCCAGCGGGCGACGAAGGCGATCAGCGCGGCGGAGAAGGCGGCCGCGATGCTGCCGATCCGAGGGAAGCAGGCCTCGTTCACCGCGAAGCTCGAAGAGCAGCGGGCGCAAGCCGAGCGTGCACTCGGTTACGTCGAGCTCTACGGCGCCTACGCGGAGACCGAGGCCATCTACCGCGTCGATCGTCTGATCTCGCTCTACGAGCGGTTGCCGGAGGACGACCAGCGGACGTTCGTGTTCGACCCCAAGGTCATCGACTGGGACCACTTCGTCCAGCAGGTCCACCTGCCGTCGGTCGTCGTGCACGCTCGCGTCCGGACGACGCCGGGAAAGAAGGAGGGCCTGACGCGCGAGCAGCGCGGCCGGCGCAACATCCTCTCCCCCGATCGCCACATCGCGGCCTTCGACCTCGAGAACACGCTCATCGCGTCGAACGTCGTCGAGTCGTACTCGTGGCTCGCGACGAGGCGTCTGCCGGAAGACGACCGAGTCCGCTTCACCATGAAGATGCTGCGCGAGGCGCCCTCGCTGCTGGCCCTCGACCGGCGCGACCGAGGCGACTTCCTCCGCTACTTCTACCGTCGCTACGACGGCGCTCCCGTCGAGCGGATCCGCACCGACGCGTGGGAGCTCTTCTCGCGCCTCATCCTGATGAAGTCGTTCCCGTCGGGGATCCGGCGTGTGCGTGAGCATCGTGCCCTGGGCCATCGAACGCTGCTGATCACGGGTGCGCTCGACTTCGTCGTCGAGCCGTTGCGGCCGCTCTTCGACGAGGTGATCTGCGCGCAGCTCGGCGAAACCGAGCACGGCACGTTCAACGGGGAGCTCCTGGAAGGCCCACCGACGGGCGAGGCGCGTGCGTTGGCGATGCTGCAATACGCAGAGCGCGAAGGACTCTCACTCGAGGAGTCGGTTGCGTACGCCGACTCGGCTAGCGACATGCCGATGCTCGAGGTGGTCGGGCACCCGGTCGCGGTGAACCCCGAGCCGAAGCTGGCGACGATCGCGCGCAAGCGCGGCTGGCACGTCGAGCACTGGGACAAGGCGCCGCAAGGTCCGGCTCCTCTGCTGCCGATCGGCCCTCGGTGGAAGGGCAACGTCCGCCCGAGGAGCTTCTCGTCGTGAGGGCGCTCGTGTTCGAACGCAAGGTCGCCAAGTTCGCCGCCGCCCGCGTGGCGGGCATGGTGGCGGGCCCGGGGCGGGGCTCCCGAGTGGGTCCGCTGCGCCTCGCAGACATCGACGAGCCCGAGCTCCCCGGCCCCGGGTGGGTTCGGGTGCGCCCGCGACTCGCCGGGATCTGCGGCTCCGACCTCGCCACGATCGACGCGACCTCGAGCCGGTACTTCGAGCCGATCGTGAGCTTCCCGTTCGTACCCGGCCACGAGATCGTCGGCGAGCTCGACGACAGCACGCGTGTCGTCGTCATGTCGACGCTGACCTGCGCGGCGCGTGGCATCGATCCCCCGTGCACCCAGTGCGCTCACGGCGCCACGAACCTGTGCGAGCGCACCGCGTTCGGACACATCAGCCCCGGTCTGCAGACGGGGTTCTGCGAGGACACCGGTGGCGGCTGGAGCGTCGCCATGGTGGCCCACCAGTCGCAGCTGTTCCCCGTGCCCGACGACTTCACCGACGAGCAGGCCGTCATGATCGAGCCGGTGGCCTGCGCGATCCACGGCGCGTTCCACTCGCTGGCGGTCGCCGAGCGTTCGATTGCCGTGATCGGCAGCGGCACCCTCGGGCTCGGCGTGATCGCGGCGCTGCGGCAACACGACGACGAGTCGTGGATCGTCGCCACCGCGAAGTACCCCGACCAGAAGCGGTGGGCGAAGGAGCTCGGCGCGTCGGTGGTCGCCGCGCCGGACGAGCTCGATCGCGCGGTGCGGCGACACACCGGATCGCTCGTGGCGGGTGATCAGGTGACGGGCGGCATCGGGTGCGTCATCGACTGCGTCGGGAGCGCGGACTCGATCGCGCAGGCCCTCCGCGTCGTTCGTCCGGGCGGACACGTCGTGCTCGTCGGCATGCCGGGCGTCACAACCCTCGACCTGACGCCGCTGTGGTTCCGTGAGGTCTCCGTCACGGGGTCGTACGCCTACACCCGCCACGACTTCGAGCAGGCCGTCGAGCTGATCCGCGCCCGCGACCTCGGCCGGCTCGTCACCGCCACCTACTCCATCGATCGTTACAACGACGCGATCCAGCATGCCGCCGAGGCCGGACGCCGCGGCGCGGTGAAGATCGCGTTCGACCTCCGCAACGAAAGGAACCGCTGATGCCGCGCCCCGGGTTCGTCCTCGAGGTCGACCGGTCGACGCCGCCGACGCTGTTCTGGCACGGCGAAGGCTTTCGGCTCGAGAAGCTGCCGCCGGGCAGCCGCGTCATCTACGGCCCCGAGCCGCTCGCCGCGCTGAAGGACCCTGACGAGGCGATCCGCCACGCGCTCGACAACCCGCTCGGCGACTCGAAGCCGCTCGACGAGCTCCTCTTCCCGGGGATGAAGCTCACGATCTGCTTCGACGACATCTCGCTGCCCCTGCCGCCGATGCGCCGGCCCGACATCCGCCAACGGGTCATCGAGGCGGTGCTCGACAAGGCAGCGGCCAAGGGTGTCGACGACGTCGTGCTCGTCGCCGCACTCGCTCTCCACCGCCGGATGACCGACGAGGAGCTTCGCCACGCGCTCGGCGACCGCGTCTTCGACGCCTTCAACCCGTTCGGGCTCCTGCAGCAGCACGACGCCGAAGATCCCGACAACCTCATCCACCTCGGCACGACGGAGCACGGGGAAGACGTCGAGATCAACAAGAGGGCAGCGACGAGCGACCTCCTGGTCTACGTGAACATCAACCTCGTCGCGATGGACGGCGGGTGGAAGTCGACCGCCACGGGCCTCAGCTCGTACAAGTCGCTGAAGCACCACCACAACGTCAAGACGATGCAGCACTCGAAGTCGTTCATGGATCAGCACCGCAGCGAGCTGCACTCGTCGAACTGGCGGATGGGCAAGGTCCTCCGCAACAGCGGCGTGAAGATCTTCCAGATCGAGACGACGCTCAACACCGACACGTTCCCTGCGGAGTTCGGCTTCCTGCAGAAACGGGAGTGGGAGTGGACGGCCAAGGACCGGGCCAGCTTCCTCGCGGTGTCGAAGACCCTCGACCGCACGCCCGATCGGCTGAAGCGCTCGATCTTCCACGGCATCAAGGCGCCCCACGCGATGACTTCCGTGCAGGCCGGTGAGGTCGAGGCCGTGCACAAGGTGACGACGGAGAACGTCTACAAGCAGCACCTGGTCGAGGTCGACGGGCAGACCGACATCCTCACGATGGGGCTCCCGTACATCAGCCCCTACAACGTGAACTCGATCATGAACCCGATCCTCGTGATGTGCCTCGGGCTCGGCTACTTCTTCAACCTCTACCGGAACAAGCCGCTCGTGCGCGAGGGCGGCGTGCTCATCATGAGCCACCCGACGCCGTGGGCGTTCCACCCCGTGCACCACCCGAGCTACATCGACTTCTTCGAGCAGGTGCTCTCCGAGACGACCGACCCGAAGATCATCGAGGCGACCTACGAGGAGCAGTTCGCCACCGACCCCTGGTACATCCACCTGTACCGGACGAGCTACGCCTACCACGGCGTCCACCCGTTCTACATGTGGTACTGGGGCTCGCACGCGCTCCAACATCTGGGCCAGGTGATCGTCGTCGGGGGCGACCCGCGGTCGGTGAAACGCCTCGGCTTCAAGTCGGCGTCGACGCTCCGTGACGCGCTCGAGATGGCGGAGGACGTCGTCGGCCGCGACCCGTCGATCACCCACATCCACAACCCGCCGATCCTCATGGCGGACGTCCGGTAGATGGGCGTGAAGCTCCCCGCACCGCTTCGTCGACGCGGCTTCCCGTACACCGCGCCGTCGTGGCCCGCCCAACTCGAACCGCTGCCGGTCGAACGCAACACCGGCGTCGACTTCGACACGGAGTGGGCGCGCAAGTACCCAACGCGACTGGCCCGGGCGATCGTCCTCGACTTCGTCGGCCGCCCTGGGATCAACGCGCTCGCGTCACCGAAGATCGAGGGGCACGACCGCATCGCCGACCTCAAGGGTCCCGCGGTGTTCGCGGCAAACCACGCGAGCCACGTCGACACGCCGCTGATGCTCGCCGCGCTCCCCGACCGCTTCCGCCACCGGACGGTCGTCGGCGCAGGCGCCGACTACTTCTTCGACAAGCGGTGGAAGGGCGTCCTGTGGGCCTTCACCATCAACGCGATCCCGATCGAGCGGACACGCGCGAGCATCCGCACGATCCGCGTCGCGTCGCAGGTGCTCGCCGACGGGTGGAGCCTCGTGCTGTTCCCCGAGGGCGGCCGTAGCCCGCACGGTTGGGCCCAGGAGCACCGCAGCGGCGCCGCCTACCTCGCGATCCGCAACGACGTGCCGGTCGTGCCTGTGCACCTCGAGGGGACGCGCCGGATCCTGCGCAAGGGCAGCGGGCGCATCCGCCCGTCGACGACGACGGTCACCTTCGGCACGCCGCTGCGCGCCGGCGACGGCGAGGACGCTCGCGACTTCGCCGCGCGCATCGAGAAGGAGATCGCGGTGCTGGCCGACGAGCAGATGACCGACTGGTGGCGAGCCCGCCAGCGCGCCGCCGCTGGCACGACCCCGCCGCTGACCGGCCCCGAGGCTGCGATGTGGCGCCGGTACTGGTCGTTGGGTGAAGGACGGCGACCGCATCGTCCGCGCACCCCGCGCTGGCCCAAGCTGTAGCCCGCCCTCCGTCGCTTCCGCGCGCGGCCGCGACAGACTCGCCCGCATGCAGATCCAGATCAGGCACGCGCCGGTGTTCGCCGTTGCGACGGTGACGTTGGCACCGGGCGAGTCGGTGCGCGGCGAGGCCGGGGCGATGATGACGATGGCGAACGTCGACATCGAGACGAAGGCCGAAGGCGGCTTCCTCAAGTCGCTCGTCCGTTCGGCCGTCGGCGGCGAGTCGTTCTTCACCAACACCTTCACCGCAGGACCCGAGGGTGGTGTGGTCCAGTTCGTCACGTCCCTGCCCGGTGACATCCTCGACATCAACCTCGACGGCACGATGTTCGTGCAGTCGGGCTCCTACCTCGCATCGGCGCCGCAGGTGCAGGTCGACGCGTCGTGGGGCGGCGCGAAGACGTTCTTCGCCGGCGAGGGGCTCGTGCTGCTCAACTGCCGCGGAACGGGGGAGCTCATCGTGAGCAGCTACGGGGCGATCGACCAGTACCAGCTCGAGCCGGGACAGCGGCTCAGCGTCGACACCGGCCACGTCGTCGCGTTCGAGGACACGGTCCAGTTCGCCACTCGCCGCGTCGGTGGGCTGAAGTCGACGCTGCTGTCGGGCGAAGGACTGGTCGTCGACCTCACCGGGCCCGGGATCGTGCTGCTGCAGACGAGGAGCATGAGCGCCCTCGAGATGTGGGTCCGCTCCGTCGTCCCGACGCAGACGTCGACGAGCTGAGATGGACCCGGCGGTCGCGACGTTCCTGGAGCAGCGGGCGGGCTTCGTCGCATCGGCGAACGGCCCGGATGCCGACGAGGCGATGCTCGCTCGCGCCGCGTACGAGGTGCTCCTTCCCCACGTTGCGATCTCCAGATCTCCGATCACCGGCACGGTGTTCGCGCCGACCCTCGACGTCGGCGATCTCGACGGACCGTGGTGGGACGCACGCGACCCGGTCCGTGGCGACACGACGCACCCGGCCGAGGTCGTGTCGTTCACGGGAGCGATGCGGCTCGCCAGCGAGGTCACGTACGCGCCGTTCTTGGCCGTTCCGGGACCGGAGATCCCGTTCGTCCACCCGGGCGTGCTCGCCACAGAAGGAGTCATCGCGGTGATCTCGACCGTCGAGATCGGGTCGCACCACGGTTACCCGATCGTCTACTTCGGAGGCGGGAACGGCGACGTCCCCATCCGACTGAACGAATGGGGATCGAACAGCTTCCGGTACGCCGGTGCGGAAGGCGAGGACTTCCCCTTCGAGGACGACTGGGACTTCGACCTCGAGCCCTGGGTGTCGAACCACAAGCTGCGATGGATCGACCCCGGTGACGGCGAACTCGTCGTCCGAAGCGGATCACCGTGTCCGTACGTCGGCCTCGAAGGCGCCCGCGGGATCGCCCGGGTGCAGAACGGCAAGGTCTGGCGCCCGGACGACATCGACTGAGATGTCCTCGGGCTCCAGTGCCCGATCGGGCACTGCGGTCTGCCCGATCCAACTTCGATCTGGGCGGCCTGGGAAGGCGGCCGCAGGCGAGACTGGTGGGAATGGCGGCCACGGGTAGCCAGCGCGAGCGCGGTGGCAACGCGCAGGATCGTCGCGTCGAGACGGCCGCGCCCGAGCGCCCGCGCGACGCAGCCGTCGACACCGCGCCGCTGGCCCTCCAGTCGCTCCTCGAAGCGCGCGGAACCCGCGACGGTCGCCCCCGCGTCGCCCCGTCAGACGTGTTGAGCCTCCAGACGCGCGCCGGGAACAAGGCCGTGCAGTCGCTGCTCGTGCGGTGCCCGGCGATCCCGAAGGCACGACGCCCCGTCGTCAAACGGCGGGTATCGGTGACCCGCACCGTGTCGCGTGTCGCGACCCCCTCGGCTCGCGCCGCCGTCTCGTCGTCGAAGGGAGGAGCGACCACCACGACATCGTCCGGCGCGCCGGAGACGGCACTCGTCGAGGACGTCGAGGAGACGGGCTTCGACGCGGCGGTCGCCGGCGCCGAGGGCGTCGCCGTGCAGCGGAAGACGACGATCGGCGGCGCAGCGGCGGCGGCGGGTGCGGCCGCTGCAGGCGGTGCCGGCGGGGGCGGCGGCGGAGGCCTTCCACCGGCGCCGATGGCACCGACGTTCAAGAAGCCGCCGCAGGACAGCAAGTTCAAGCCGTTCCTCGATCACGCGAAGAAGGCGGCGAAGCAGGTCAAGAAGCACCCGACCGGCAAGGCCGAAGCCGCGAAGGTCGCGGCGGCTGCGAAGGCGCCGCCTGACGACAAGCTCGCACAGGGCAAGGCCAAGCAGGCCGACGAGATGGCGGCTGCGAAGCCGGGCACGTTCAACGAGGACGCCTTCGTGTCGGCGGTGTTGGCTGCCGTCGAGAAGGCATCGCCGAAGAACCTCGACGAGGCAGAGAAGCTGCCGTCGTCGGGCAAGCCGGAGGCGATCAAGTCCGCCGTGGCATCGAAGGTCGCCGCGGGCAAGGAGACCGCCGCCTCCGACGTCCAGGAGAAGGCTGCGGCGCCACCGACCACCGCCGGTGCTGTCGAGAAGCCCGTGACGCCGCTCGAGCCGACGAAGGTGGCGGAGCCGGCCGACCTCAAGGCCGCTACCGCGATGCCTGCACCCGCGCCGAAGGAGCAGCTCGACTTCAGCCGCGGCCCTGCGGAGATCGCGCAGAACATGGCGGCGGAGAAGGTCACCGAGGACCAGCTCGCGAAGGCGAACGAGCCGGCCTTCACCGCCGCCGTCGAGGCGAAGAAGGTCGGCGAAGACCACGCGAAGAAGGCGCCCGCGGAGGCCCGCAAGAGCGAGGCCCAGATCCTCAAGAGCGCATCGAAGGTCGCTGGCACCGCCGAGACGTCGAAGGTGGCCGCGGTCAAGAGCGCGGTCAAGAAGGCGGTCGGCAAGGTCGGGTCGTCGAAGGACGACGCGAAGGCGAAGGACGAAGCGGCCCGCCAGAAGGTCACGACCGAGGTCAACGCGATCTACGACCGCACGAAGACCGACGTCAACCAGATCCTCACGGGACTCGACGAGAAGGTCGACAAGCAGTTCACCGACGGCGAGGCCGCCGCCCGAAAGAACTTCACCGACGGCTGGAAGCGCGACCTCGACAAGTACAAGGACGAGCGCTACTCCGGCCTCGAAGGCGCCTACAACTGGACCCGCGATCTCTTCGCCGGCCTGCCTTCCGACGTCAATCGCATCTACGAGGGCTGGAAGCAGAAGTACATCAAGGAGATGACCGCGGTCATCCGCGGGATCGGCAAGACGGTCTCGGGTGAGCTCAATCGTGCGAAGGCACGCGTCGAACAGGGCCGCACCGAGCTGAAGAAGTACGTCGACGGCCTGCCGAAGAACCTGCAGAAGGTGGGCCAGGACGCCGCTGCGGAGATGGCGTCGCAGTTCGACGACCTCGACGCGTCCGTCGACGACAAGATGACGGAGCTCGTCGAGTCGGTCGCCAAGAAGTACGAGGAGTCACAGAAGGCCGTCAACGAGGAGATCGAGGCCGCGCAGGCCGAGAACCGCGGGCTGATCGACAAGGCGAAGGACGCCGTCAACGCGGTGATCGACACGATCAAGGGCCTGAAGGACATGCTCCTGAACGTCCTGCGCAAGGCGGCGGACGCGATCGACCGCATCATCAAGGACCCGATCGGATTCCTCGGCCGCCTTGTCGACGGCATCAAGAGCGGCGTGCAGCGCTTCGCCGGCAACATCCTCGAGCACCTCAAGAAGGGGCTCCTCGGCTGGCTGTTCGGCGCCCTCGCGAACGCCGGGATCGAGATCCCGGAGACGTTCGACCTCAAGGGCATCGTCAAGCTCGTCCTGTCGGTGCTCGGCATCACCTGGCAGAACGTGCGGAGCCGCATCGTGAAGGTGATCGGCGAGAAGGCGATGGGCGCGCTCGAGGGCGGCGTCGACATCATCAAGCGCCTCGTCACCGAGGGCCCTGGTGCGCTGTGGGAGATGCTCCTCGAGAAGATCTCCGACTTCCAGGAGATGGTGATCGGCCAGATCAAGGAGTTCGTCGTCGAGAAGATCGTGAAGGCCGGCATCACCTGGCTGATCTCGATGCTGAACCCCGCAGCCGCCTTCATCAAGGCGTGCAAGGCGATCTACGACATCGTGATGTTCTTCATCGAGCGCGGCAGTCAGATCAAGGAGCTCGTCGAAGCGGTCAGCGACGGCGTCGTCGACGTCGCCCAAGGCAACATCGGCGGCATTGCTGCCAAGGTGGAGGGCGCGCTGGCGAAGGCGCTTCCGATGGCGATCGGCTTCCTAGCGAGCCTCCTCGGGCTCGGCGGCATCAGCGACAAGATCAAGACGATCATCCAGAAGGTCCAGAACCCGGTGAACAAGGCCATCGACGGCATCGTCGGCGGCATCGTCAAGGTCACGAAGCCGATCTGGGGGTTCGTCAAGGACAAGGCTGGCAAGGCCAAGAAGTGGGCGAAGGACAAGTACGAAGCCGGCAAGGCCTACGTCAACGACAAGATCGAGAAGGGCAAGGCCTGGGCGAAGGGCAAGGTCAAGAGCGCGAAGGACGCCGTGGCCGGCCTGTTCAAGAAGCAGCAGAAGCCGCTCGACATGAACGGCCAGGCCCACACGCTCATCGCCACGCCCACACCCGCCGGCGACGGGTTCGCGATCTCCATGAAGTCGGTCGAGGAGCCCCTGTCGAAGAAGATCGGGCGGGCCATCGGCAAGCTCAAGCAGCGCCAGTCGACGGAGGACGGCGACGCGAAGGCGAAGACGCAGAAGCAGATCGACCAGCTGATGTTCATCGGGTCCGTCGCGTCCGACCTCCAGAAGAAGGCGAAGAAGGCCGGGGCGAAGCAGGTCGGGCCGACCGGCGCTCCCCCCGGGTTCGAGGCGGAGATGGCCGAGCTCGCGACGGTGATCGCGAAGTACGGACGGGACAACGCCGAGAAGGACATCCTCGGCGCAGCCGCCGGTACCCAGGTCAACCTCGAGCTCCTCGCCAAATTCGGCATGCCCGTCGCGAGCTACCTCCAGGCGCAAGACGTCGCCGACTCCCACGGGGCGACGATCGACATCCGGGCGACGAACTTCGAGGCGCCGCAACTGCTCGAGAAGGGCCTCGAGCCGAAGGCGAAGGAGGTGAAGTCGAAGACCGTCAACGAGATCGACGTCCTCCTGGGCGTGCCCCGGAAGTACCTCGGCCAGGCGGCGTGGTTCTTCCCGCGCAAGGTCACCGACGAACGGAAGAAGGAGTGGGGCGCGCTGGCTGAGAAGGCCGAGGCCCGCTGGCGCGAGCGACGTCAGGAGTACATCGACCTCAAGGAGGACATGGACTACGCCCTCGGTGAAGGCGAGATGCTCGACCTCCAGGCCATCCAGGGCGAGGGCGTGGTCAAGGGCGGCGTCCTGCTCGAAGCATCCAAGGGCGTCGCGTTCACCGGCGACCACGACGTCTTCGACGTGAACCCCGACTCGAAGGAGCCTGCGGTCATCACCGCCCTGAAGGCGGCGCCGTTCAGGGCCAAGCACGGCGCGCACATGGCGTGGACGAAGCTCCCGGACGTCCTCCGCCGCAAGGGCTTCAACAAGACCGAGAAGCGCATCTACGAAGGCATCATCCAGAAGCACAACCCCGGGGGCGAGGCACTGCTGCGCATCAATCCGAACGGGCCGCCGACGACTGCCAGCAGCCGCAAGCTCGAGGACCTGCCGCCCGTGCCCGACGCGCCGTCGAGCCGAGGTCCGGCCCCGGTCATCCCGCTCGCCGAATCGAAGGCGGGTGAGGGCGCCGAGGGCGAAGCGACATCGGTCACGGTGAAGGAGCCGTTCACGGCAGGCGGGGAGAGCCACCACGTAGAGGCCGAAGTCACGCCTGACGGCGTCGACGTAACTGTGGCCAGCACCCCAACGAAGATCGCGAAGTGGTTGCAGGAGTGTCGCGACGATCTCAAGGCTCTGAGTCCTGCGGCCCCCAAGCGGGGCACGGACCTCCTCGAGTTGTGCGAGCGCATCGCGAGGAGCACCGAACGTCTGAACGAGATCGGCAAAGCGATGAAGGAGCGCGCCGCAGGCAACGACGTCAAGACGCAAGTCGACAAGCAGATGAAGGGCCTGAAGAAGGACATCCAGAAGGCGCTCGAGGCGCGGATGCTCCTCAAGCGGACCGAGAGCCGGACGCTGCCTGACGTGAACGTCCGACGTCTTCTGTACTGCGGTCCCGGATCAGGGTGGGACCGCGTTCGGGAGAACATCATGGCCCTCGACGTGCCCGACATCGTCGAGCGGATCGCGGCTGTCCTCAACAACAAGAAGAAGTCTGACTCCACGAACGCTGCCGATCTGCGTGCACTCAAATACCGAGGCGAGCGCGTGGTCGACGACGATCTGTGCACCCGCCTCGCAAACGGCAGCCTGAAGCCTGTCGAACTCCGGAAGGCCAAGTACTGGCACGTCGACCACGTCGTACCGCTGGCAGCGCACTGGCAGGCGATCGGCCACAACTCCGACGACCAAACGAGGTGGGCGGCGGCCACGAACGCCGGGAACCTGAAGGTCATCGCACGGTCCGAGAACGTCGGCGCGGGGTCGGAGTACAAGGAAAATCGCTTCACGTACTCGCAAGAAGTCGGCGACAGCTTCGAGACGAAGCTCGGCAATCTGCCGAAGCGCTTCAGAACTCCCGTCAAGTGACAGACAGCGAGGCGTCGGCCGAACGCGCGGTCGCCCTCCTCGCCGAGCTCGGAGTCGCGCGTCGGCCGGCAACGTCAGAGCGCACGATCGGCGGGCTTCAGTTCGAGGGCCCCTGGCCTGTCGTCGCATGGGTCTTCGCTCGAGCTGGAGCCTGTGCGGTCGTGACGCCGCGCGAGGACTTCGTCACCGTCACTCCGCTTCCCGTTGGGTCGCAAAATGACCTGGCCCGCATCGCGGCGGCGTTCGGCGACCTGCGTCGCCTCGGATATCTGGCAGAGGGAGCTCTGGCGTTCACTTCCACGGAGGGATGGGACCGGGTGCGCGCCGAGGCCGGACCGTCAGCGAAGGCGGTCTTCTGGAACTGGCAGGCCCACGGTGATGCGTTCGACGAAGAGGGGAACCTCATCGACGATCTTCATCTGCAGTGGGCGGGCGACATCGACGAGATCGCAACCACCTTGAGTCGCAACGGCTTGATGGTTGAGCCGCCGCGATCGTCGAAGGAGACGTTCGTCGTTCGCTGCGCCTTGTCGAGCCACGACGGCGAGCTTCTTCGCCTGCGGGATGTGGCGTCGTTGCTCGGCTCGGCGTGGCAGATGCACGAGATCGGCGGGCAGCAGTACCTGAAGGCGGTGGTCGACGGCCGGACGCACCTCGTGAGCGTCGACGAAGCCGACGTCGTCGTCGTGCTCGATGCGGACGACGGTGCGACGACCCTCTACATCACGCCCGGCGACCGGCTGGAGCCTGCCGTCGAAGTGATCACCTCCGCCGTTGGTGAAGGTGCCGCGGAGGCGTTGGAACAGCGACTGCGGGACGCCGGCTTCGAGGTGGTGGTCAGAAGGTGACGGACGAGGGTGGTGGAGGCGCGTGGCTGTCGCCGGACCAACGCCCAGTGCCTCACCGCACGCCCGCCGGCCCGTACCCGCCGCCGCCTGCGTATCCGCCACCGCCGGGCTACGGCGGCTATCCGTACCCCCCAACGCCGGCGACGCAGACGGAGGGAACGGCCGTCGGTGCCCTGATCTGCGCCATCGGCGCCTATGTCACGTGCATCCCGGTGCTGGCGATCGTGGCGCTCCCGCTGGCGACCGCGGCGAAGAAGAAGATCGCGTTCTCGGGCGGGAAGAAGACGGGCTTGGGCCTGGTGACGGCGGCACGCTGGCTCGCCGGGATCAACCTCGGGCTGTGGACGGTCGTCGTGGCGGTTGCGGTCGCGTCAATCGTGATCGACGTCTCGACCGGTCGGTGACGCTGAAGGGCTGGAGAAGCTGTACCGTTCGACCCATGGCGGGTGTGGTGCTGTCTTCGTCAACCCTTTCGGTCGCGCCCGGTGGAGACGCGGTCTGTGTCGTCACGATCCGGAACACGTCGTCCGTGGTCGAGTCGTTCAACGTCGCCGTCCTCGGCGACTCCGCAGCGTGGGCGACGGTGACGCCCGCGGCGGTGAGCCTCTTCCCGGGCGCTGACGGCTCCGCCGAGATCCACTTCCGCCCGCCGCGGTCGGCCTCGGTGCCGGCAGGCCCTGTCGACTTCGCCGTCCGCGTCGTCGGCAGCCAGTCGGACGACTCGGTGGTCGAAGAGGGCGTCGTCACCGTCGAGCCCTTCACCGAGATCACGGCCCGGATCACGCCCCGGACGAGCGAGGCGAAGCGCAAGGCGCGCCACGTCGTATCGGTCGACAACAAGGGCAACGCGCCGGTGACCGTGACGGTTTCGGCGAGCGATCCCGACGAGGCGCTCGCCTTCCAGGTCGAGCCGTCGACCCTCACGATCGAGGCAGGCGACACCGGATCGGCCGCCATCGCCGTGGCCGCCCGTTCCGGCTCCGGCCGCATCGGCGTCCAGCGCCCGTTCCAGGCGCTGGTCTCGCCTCCGCCGGCTTCGATGTATCCGCCGGTGACACTCGACGCGGCGATGCTGCAGAAGGCCGGGCGCAAGAACCTCATCCCGGTCATCGCCGCAGCTGCAGTGATCCTCATCGCCGCGGCGGTCCTGGTCCCGGGGCTGACGAAGGACAAGGACGGTGGCGGGCGGTTCTCGCTGACGGGCGCCTCAGGCGACACGACCACGACGGTCGTGGCTGCGGCGGCCGGCGAAGAGGGCGAAGGCGGCGGTGAGGCGGAAGCCGACGTGGTCGACGGCTCATCGGCATCCGGCGGCGACCAGCAGGCCGGCGGCGGTCAGCAGGCCGGCGGTGGTTCATCGTCGCAGACGACGGTCGCCGCAGCCGGTGGCGGCAGCTCCGGTGGCGGGGCGACTGCCACAACGGTGCAGACGACCGACGATTCGCCCGCTACGGCAACCCAGGACGCCAAGCCGGTCGCAACCACCTCGACCACCTCGACCACCACCACGACGACCGCACCGCCTGCACCGATCAAGTCGCAGGGTACCGGCCTCCTCCACGGGACGTACTCCTTCGACTTCGATACCGGCCAAGAGACGTCGACGGGCGCCGACGTGTGGTGGAACCAGCAGTCGACGACCGAGCGGGCGATGGTGGCACGGAACGGCGCCGCGCTCGCGTTGCTGGGCAAGGTCAACTTCGACGGCGTCACGGCGTCGCAGCTGAAGTCAACCAACTACAACCTGACGTCGATCAGCGGCGGCGACAGCAACGACCAACTGACGGTCGGAACCGTGTTCGCTGTGCGCACCAACGCGAACGGCTGGGCGAAGGTACGGGTCGAAGCACGGAACGTGTCGGACCCGAAGGTTCACTCGGTCCAGAACATCCAGCTCCGCTGGGTCACCTACGGCTGAGGTAGCCCTTCGCCGGTCGGCTTACTTCGGCGGCTTGGTCTTCGCCAGCTCCTCGGCCGTCGGCTTCCTCGCCTGGCGCGCTTCGGGAGGTAGGAGGTCGACGATGGCCGACATCATCTTCTCGGTGTCGGCCCTGATGTCCTCGTAGCCGAGGTCGACGGGGGTCCCGATGCGGACGGTCACCGTCGGCGGGTCGGTCACGTTCAGCAGGTTCGGGACGCGTGACGACCGCGCCCACACCTTCTCCGTCCCCCAGATGCCGACGGGGATGATCGGCGCACGAGTCGCCGCAGCGAGACGCGCTGCACCGGTCTTGCCGACGAGCACGGGGTCGAAGAAGGCCTCGCCTCGCGGGATCGTGCCCTGCGGCATGATCCCGACGAGCTCCCCGGCGTTGAGGGCACGGGTCGCCTCCTTCAGCGAGTCACCGGCCGCATCGGATCCACGATCGACGCGGATGCCACCCATCGAACGGGCGAGCCATCCGACCACCGGCGCGTCGAACACCTCCTTCTTGCCGAGGAAGCGCAAGGGCCGGCCACCGCGAGCGATGGCGAGCCCGAGCGCGACCGGGTCGAAGTACGACCGGTGGTTCGCTGCGATGATCGCGGCGCCGATCTTCGGGATGTTCTCGATCCCCTCGAACTCGAAGCGGGCGTAAGGGATCAACTCCGGCCGGGCTGCCAGGCGGACGATGTCGAACGGCTCGATCCCACCCAGCTTCGGCACCCCGGGGGGCACGTCGAGCCACAGCACCGGCCACCGTCGGACGGTGGCGACGGCGTGGAGACGCGGGTCGGGGTTGACCGCCGCCGGTGCGCCGACTGACGACAGCAGCGGCAGGTCGTAGATGCTGTCGGAGTAGGCGAACGACTCCTTCAGGTCGACGCCCTGCTCGTTCGCCCACGCCCGCACCGCGCGTGCCTTTCCGAGGGCCCACACGAACTCGCCGGCGAGCCGGCCGGTGTACGAGCCGTGCTCGTCCTCCTCGTAGCGCGTCGCGACGACGGCGTCGAAGCCGAGGCGCTCGGCGAACGGCTCGATCAGGTCGTGTGGCGTCGTGGTGGCGAGCACCACCGCGCGCCCGGCTCGGCGGTGCTCGTCGAGCAGCCCACGAGCGTAGGGAGCGACCAGGAGATCGAGCTCCTCGGCCGCGTGCGCGGCGGCCTCGCGAACGGCGGAGCGCGACCATCCCTTCGCGATCAGCGCGGCACCGCGGGCAAGCGCCATCGACGGCAACGTCTCGCCGACCAGGTCGAACACGCGGTACATCACGCTCTGACCCGGCACCGACCGCCGCGGCGCGATGCCGGCCGCTTGCAGCGCCTCGGTGAGGAAGGGTCCGCTCGCTCCCTTGAGGACGGTGCGGTCGAGGTCGAAGAACGCCGCTGACGAGCCCATGAGTCGGAACGCTACCGTCCGAAAGCCGAGAACGACGAAGGGTCCGGCTGGGGGGTAACCGGACCCTTCGCAGAGCTTCGAGCCGTACCGGTGGGGGGAACCAGCGGCTCGGGCTTGTTGTTGGTGATCATTGAACCGGGGCGTCGACGATCTGTCCAACAGTTTGTAGAGATAGGTGCCATCATTTTCAGCGATGGACCTCCGCCAACTGGCTGCGCTCGTCGCCGTCGCCGACCATGGCACGTTCAGCGCCGCCGCCGATGCGCTGGCGACGGTGCAGTCCAACGTCTCCACCCACATCCGCCGGCTCGAGCGGGAGCTCGGAGCCACCCTCGTCGACCGTCACGCGTCGCGCCTCACACAGGAGGGTGAGGCGGTGGTCGAGCGGGCGCGCCGCATCCAGGCCGAGCTCGATGCGCTGGTCGCCGACGTGGCCGCCATGCAACACGACGTCGTCGGGCGCGTGCGGGCCGGGATCATCGGCACGACCGCCCGCTGGCTCGTGCCGCCGCTCCTCGAGGCGATGGCCGACCGGCACCCTCACGTCGAGCTGGAGATCGTCGACGCCACGTCGACGAGCCTCGAGCCGCAGCTGGCGAGCGGCCGCCTCGACCTCGCCGTCGTCAACCTGCCGCTGCCGTCGCCCGACCTGGTGACGGAGCGGCTGTTCGACGAAGACCTCCTGCTGTTCGTGCCGGCCGACCATCCGCTCGCGGGCCGGGAGGAGGTGCGGCTGGCCGAGATCACCGACATCCCGCTGTTCCTCCCTCCACGCGGAACCGCGTTCCGCGAGCTGATCGACGAGGCCGCCACGGTCGAGGGCGTCGCGCTGCGGGCGCGGGCCGAGCTCGACGGCATCCGTCTCATCGCCTCCATGGCCATCGCCGGACAAGGCGCGGCGATCGTGCCAGCAACAGCCATCCCCGCCGACCTCCGGCAACGGACCAAGCCCCTCGCGGTAAAGGCGCTGCCGCGACGCGACGTCGGCGTCGCCCTGCGACGTCGCGCGCTGCCGGGCGCGCCGGCTCGTGCGTTCCTCGACGTGCTACGCGAGCTCGTGCTGAGCGACGACCACCGACCGGAGCACGTCCACCCCTGCTGAACCGGAGATGCTCAGCTCCAAGAGGGCTCGGCGTCGTCGCCGGGGAACTCCGTCACCCGCCGGGCAGGCCCGCCCCCTGCACCCATCGTGTAGATCTCGATGTCGGCGTCTCGATCGGATTGGAACGCGAGCCGCGTACCGTCGGGGGACCACGTCGGCCAAGCGTCGAGCGCGTCGTTCTGCGTCAGCCGGACGGGTAGAGACCCGTCGGCGCCCATGAGGTACAGCTCCGGCTTCCCACCGTCCCGCGTCGAGTCGAACGCGACGCGGCTGCCGTTCGGCGACCACGCCGGGTTCTGGTCGAAGCCAACAGAGTTGGTGAGGTTCTGCGGCCCGCTGCCATCGGCGTTGATCACGTAGATCTCGTAGTTGCCGTCGCGGTCGGTGTGGAAGGCGATCTTCGAGCCGTCGGGCGACCAGTCGGGTCTGCCGTCGTCAGCGACGTTCTTCGTCAGCCGCGTCTGCCCGGTGCCGTCGGCGTTCATCACGTAGATCTCGCTGTTGCCGTCGCGGAAGCTGATGAACGCGATGCGCGTGCCGTCCGGCGACCACGCCGGATACCCATCGGGTGACGGTTCCGTCGTGAGCTGCACCGGGTTCGAACCGTCGGCGTTCATCACCCACACGTCGAAGTTCCCGGAGCGGTCGGAGTCGAAAGCGATCTTCGTTCCGTCGGGCGACCACACGGGCTCGGAGTCATGGGCCGGGTGGCGGGTGAGGTTCACCGGCTCCGACCCGTCGGGTTTCGACGAGTAGATCTCGAAGTTGCCGTCGCGGTTGGTCTGGAAGGCGAGGCGCCTCGCCGCGAGAGGCACACTCGTGGGTGCGGCCGCGGCGTCCTGCGGCGCCTCCGTCGTGGTGGTCTCGGCGACGGTCGTGCTGGTGGTCGCGATCGTCGTCACCGCCGGCGTCGTGGCGACATCCGTGCCGTCACCTCCGAGCAAGCTCATGAGGCCCATCAGCGCCAGCGCCGCGCCGACCACGCCGCCGAGCACCTTCGGCAGCAGTCCGACGACGAGCGAGCGCTGCAGCATCTGCCCCTCGACGCTCACACGCGCGCCGCCCATCGGATCGAGGCGGACCCAGAAGTCGTGGAGGCGCGGCGGCCCCGAGATCAGCCTCCGGCGGGGACGGACCGTGAGCTTCGCCCACGCCGTCGACCCGGGCTCGATGATGACGCTGTCGGGCTCGACCTCCACGTCGAGCCCTTCGGGTGCCGACACCAGCAGCTGCGCCCGCGCCGGCACCTCGCCCAGGTTGTCGGCCGCGACCTTCGCGACGCCGCGCAACGTGCCTTTGGCGACGCCAGGAACGAGCCGAAGGGCAAGTTCGGCCTGCCCGACCACCGAGAGCCACCCCTCTGCAGTCGCACCGCCGATCCCTTCAGCATCCGACAAGCCACGGACGAGGAACGGGACCTCCCCGACGCCACCGGGTGCACCGCGCGGGAGGCGGAACCGGAGGCGGCACTCGACGCTGGAGCCTGGGGTGACGACGAGATCGGCCGGTTCGACGGTCGACCACCCGGCCACCTCACCGGAGACGACGAGCCGCACGTGCACCGCCTCCTGGTGCGGGTTCGTGAGGTGGATCACGCCGTCGACGTCGCTGCCTGCGGGGGCCGACAGGCGCTCGGGCTCGACCCGTACCGAGATCGCCACGCCGGCGACCTTAGGGCAGTGCGAATGCTCCGAAGACGGACGGTTCTGCCGAATAGGAGGCGTGGTTCACCGCGTCCTCTTGGCAGACGACGTGGGTGAACTGCGTGCGCTGGTCCGCCTCACCCTCGAGCGGTCGGGCTCGTTCGAGGTCGTCGCCGAGGCGGGCAACGGCGAGGAAGCGATCGAGGCGGCGGGGTCCGTGCAGCCCGATCTCGTCCTCCTCGACGTGTCGATGCCGGTGATGGACGGCCTCGAGGCGCTTCCGCTGATCCTCGAGGCATCGCCGGGCGCGCGGGTCGTGATGCTCTCCGGGTTCGCAGAGGAGCGACTCGGCGATGAGGCCCGACGGCTGGGAGCGATCGCGTACCTCGAGAAGGGGGTCCCGCCGCGAGAGCTGGTGACCCGCCTCCTCGATGTACTCGGCGGCTGACCGCTAGTTGTTGCTCGGTGCGGCGCTGATCTCCTCGAGCGCGCGCTCGCCGTTCGCCTCGATGGCGACGTCGCCCAAGCTGATGATGCCGACGGGCTTGCCGTTCTCGACCACGGGCAGGCGGCGGACCGCACGGTCGGCCATGAGCTTCTTGGCCTCCTCGACCGACGCGTCCGGATCGAGCGTCACGAGGTCGTGGCTGCAGATGTCGGCGACGGTCGTGGTCGTCGGATCGAGGTCCTGCGCGATCGCGCGGACGACGATGTCGCGGTCGGTGAGGATGCCGCAGACGGTGTCGCCGTCGACGATGAGGACGTTCCCGATGTCTTCCTGCTGCATCAGCCGGGCTGCTTCGGTGAGTGTCGCGGTGTGATCGACAGAGGTGATGGTCTTCGTCATGAGGTCGCGGATCTTTTGTGCCATGGTCCGCGTGTACCCGGTGACTCGCGTAAGCCACACGCGAATCGAGGGCTCCCTCAGGAGCCCTCGATGCGTTCGGTTGCCACCACCGAGATCTTGGAGAGTGGGCGATAAGGGATTCGAACCCCTGACCCCCTGCGCGTCATGCAGGTGCTCTGCCAACTGAGCTAATCGCCCCGGGTGGGACGTTCACTCTAGCGGGCGCCGGCAGGCGTCACGAACCGCTGTTGATGGTCCATTCGTCGTGCCGGCTGCAGTACGGGCAGTCGAGCCAGCGACGGTCGCCGTCTCGCTCGACGAAGCTCAACAGCACCGGCATGCGGCAGCTCGGGCACTCGAGCTGCGGTGATCCGCCGACCACGCGAGCCGGGGTGTGCCGACGATGCGGTGCGGTGCTGTCCATGATCAGGGATTCGCCGGAGGTCCCCCTCGGTCCTCCGAGGAGGAACGAAAGGGACACTTCCTCGACGTCAGCGGTTGACGTCTTCCTCCGTCGTGATGGTCTCGACCGGCGACCCCTCAGGGGTGCCGAGATCGAGCCGGATGGGCTGGGCCTCGCGCATGATCCGGACCGCTTCGGGCGCGAGGGACGCCGGGATGGTCGCAGTGAGCGTGATGCCGCGCTCGGCCGCCAGCCCGTGCAGCGACGGTTCGTTCGCCGCGCCTCGGGCGCCGCCCCACACGAAGCCGATGGTCGCGCCGGTGACGGCGCCGACGATCGCAGCGATCAGGAGGCGCTGTCCGAACGCCAGGTTGCTCGCGGGCCAGTCGAAGAACGCGAGAGCGCACCCGAGGATCGCCAGGCCGATCGTCCAGCCGATCGTCTGACGGATGAGGCCCTTCGTCATCCGCTTCGTGAAGGGGCCGACGTTGCCGGGACCGATGATCGTGTTGTCGGCCTCTTCTCGCATCTCGGCCTTGAGCGACTGCACGTCGCCCGCCGCATCGCCGACGGCGATCGACGACTGCGGCACCCCGAGGTCGGCGATCTGGCGCGCCACCCCTCGGGCGATCATCGGGTCGGCGTAGACGCCGACGACGTTGTGCACGGTGTTGTGGTTCGCGTGATCAGCCATCGGTGAACCCCGTACCCAACAGATCGTCACCTCACGCCCGCGCGAACGGGGTAGAACGGTTCCGTGCCCGGCCCTGACGCGCTTCCCGACGGCCCCGACGCCGACATCCTCGAGCAGCACCGCGAGGTGGTACCGGACGAGGGCGGCGAGATCGATTCCGCGAGCGTGTCGCGCGACCCCGAAGCACCTGAGGCGGACGTGCTCGAGCAGGCGCAGAGCGTTCCGCTCCCGCCGGACGACGAGTTGTCCTGACCGCAAGCTGGCGCGTCGCGGCCTCGGGCGGCAGTCTGACGGCGATGGACGCTCCCTCCTCCGGGGCGCGTGACGACGCTCGACTCGCCGCACTCGGTGACGCGGCGCGCCGCCTGCACGGCGAGAGCGACCTGACGAAGGTTGTCCAGTGGTCACTCGAGGCTGCGCGCGACGTCACCGGCGTCGACGAGATCGGCCTCTGCCTGCTCCCCCACGACGCCACCCCCACGTGGTGGACGCATCCGAAGGCGTCTGTGAGCTTCGGGCTCCTCGCCGACCCGCGCACGGTGCCGCTCGTCGCCAGCGTGCTCGACGGAACCGGTGGCGTCGTCTACGAGGATCTGGCGGTCGCGGAGGAGACGCTCGAGGTCGACTCTCGGATCCGCCGGATCGTTCCTCTTCACGGGCTCGCCGTCATCCCCGTCGTCGGGCGCGACGTCCTTCGCGGCGTGCTCCTTGCCGGCTGGCGTGACGGCCAGGACCTGGCTCCGGACGGTGACCGGTGGCTGTCGGTTCTGGCGACGCACCTCGGCGTCGCCCTCGAGAACCACGCCACCCTCATCCGGCTCGCCGAGGAGGAGGTGCGCGGGAAGGAGGTCGTGCACCGGCTCCAGCAGGCCGTGCGCCCCGCCGCGCCGGCGCTGCCGTTCACCGAGCTCGGCGTGCACTACGTCGCCGCCGACCCAAGCGCGCCGACCGGGGGCGACCTGTACGACTGGATCGCGCTGCCCAACGGGGAGCTGCATCTGACGGTCGTCGACGTGATGGGCAAAGGCGTCCAGGCGACGAAGGACGCCCTCCTCGTCACCCACGCACTGCGCCTCCTTGCGATCGACGGCTGCGACCTCGGGCGGATGGTCGAGCGGGCCGACGAGCTCGTCATCGCGCAGAACCCCGACCTCGTCGCGACGCTCGTCGTCGGCCGGTACGACCCCCAGACCGGTCGCCTGCGCCTCGCCGGTGCGGGCCACCCACCCGCGCTGGTGATCCGCGGTGGAGTGGTCGAGGAGCTGCCTGCGCCGGGCATCCCGATCGGGTGGCCGGGCGCCGCATCGCACGACGTCGTCTCCACTGTGCTCGAGCGGTCGGACACGCTCGTCCTGTACACCGACGGGCTCATCGAGGCGCGGAAGGACATCGTGCGGGGGCTCGAGGAGCTCGCCGCGGCAGCAGCTGCGACCGCGTCCTATCCGGCGACGTCGCTCGCTCGCGTGCTCATCGACCGCCAGCTCGCCGACGCCGCACGCCACGACGACTCCCTCGCGCTCGTCCTCCGCCGTCGAACGCTTCAGGCCGCGCCACCTGCGCAGCACCTCTTGCTGGCCCCGTTCCAGCACCGCTTCTCGCCCACGCGAGCTGCGGTCCCGCTCGCGCGGCACCTGTTGCGCGACTGGCTGCTCCGCGTGCCGGTCGAGGCAGATGCGGTCGACGGGCTGCTGCTCATCGCATCCGAGCTCACGGCGAACGCGGTGACCCACGCTTCGGGCGGACCCGCCTCGGTCGTGCTCGACGCGTGGGTCGAGAACGGGGGCATCGTGCTCGAGGTGAGCGACGACGGTGGCAAGGGCTTTCCTCGGGTCGACCTGGTGGATCTGCCTGACCCGGATGCCGAACGGGGCCGAGGCATCTTCCTCGTGCGGGAGCTCGCCGACGAGGTGGTCGCCGACGTCCGCGACGGTCGCACCGTCGTGCGCGCGGTGAAGCGGGCCGTCGTGACGGGTCCGGGGCAGACGCCGTAACGGTTTTCACCGCCGTGCGGCGGGGAACGGTGACCCTCGTTCGAGACCTACGGAGGATCCGCGCGATGGGCGACGACCGCACCCATATGACCGACGAGACGATCGAGGCGCAGCGCCGCGATGAGCAGGCAACCGCTTCCGCCGGGAAGATGCCGACTCCCGACGAAGAGCGTGCCGCCGAGCAGAACAGCGTCGACCCTGCTGTCGCTGCCGCCGAGAAGGAGGCCACCGAGCGTGGCGCTCGGCAGCAGGGCGAGGGCCGGATCGAGGGCTGAGGCGTTCCGCTGCCTCTTCAAGCGCTTCCTGAACCACGAGGGCCGCTGACCACGGCCCTCGTGGCGCGTCTGCGATCGGAGCCGGGCAGCCGCCTCGCCCTGCCGCGGGTCGATGCGGCCGACCCGCTGGTCGACGACGACCTCCACCTCGCGCTCTACACCCTCTACGAGCTGCATTACCAGGGCTTCGAGGGCGTCGACGACGCCTGGGAATGGGACGCTGCGCTGATCGCCTTCCGCGGCGCGCTCGAGCGCACGTTCCTCGACGCGGTCGAGGCGGACGTCGGCCCCGCTCCCCGCATCGACGCCGCGACCGTCGCTGACCAACTGAAGGCGCTCATCGCGGCCTTCGACGGGCCTTCGTTGTCGTCGTACATGGAGCAGCGCGGCTCTCTCGAGGAGATGCGCGAGTTCGCGATCCACCGCTCTGCGTATCAGCTGAAGGAAGCCGACCCCCACACGTGGGGCATCCCGCGCCTCGCCGGCGAGGCGAAGGCGGCGCTCGTCGAGATCCAGGCCGACGAGTACGGCAACGGGCGGCTCGACGAGATGCACAGCGAGCGGTTCCGGGTGACGATGCGGTCGCTCGGACTCGACGAAGCCTACGGCGCCTACGTCGAGTGCCTCCCCGGCGTGACCCTCGCCACCGTCAACCTCGTGTCGCTGTTCGGCCTGCATCGTCGCTTCCGTGGCGCGCTCGTGGGCCACCTCGCCGTCTTCGAGATGTGCTCGGTCGTACCGATGGGGCGCTACTCACGGGCCCTGCGGCGCCTCGGTGTCGCCGACGACGCCGCCGCGTTCTACGACGTGCACGTGCTGGCGGACGCGGTCCACGAGCAGATCGCCGCCGAACGCCTCGCCGGAGGCTTCGCTCGCTCCGAGCCCAGCCGGGCCGGCGACGTGCTCTTCGGTGCGAAGGCGCTCATGGCGACCGAGGATCGCTTCGCCCGCCACCTCCTCGGCTCTTGGGCGATGGGGCGATCGTCGTTGCGGCAACCGAGTTCTCTCGTCGCGGCCTGAAGTTCGGCACATCGGGGTACACGGGCGCCGATGCCGCGCCTCCGCCGTGCCGACTGCAGCCTCCCAGGGATCGTCCGGCGTCGCGCCGGCAAGGGTTTCACCTACATCGCTCCCGACGGTTCCAAGGTGACGGACCCCGAGGTGCTCGACCGCATCCGCATCCTCGCCATCCCGCCCGCGTGGACCGACGTGTGGATCTGCATGGATCCTTGGGGTCACGTGCAGGCGATGGGCACCGATGCCAAGGGCCGCCGCCAGTACCGCTACCACGACAAGTGGCGTGAACGTCGAGACCGGGAGAAGTTCGAGCACATGCTCGACTTCGCGGCCGCTCTCCCCCGCCTCCGCCAGGCCGCGGCCGAGCATCTCTCCGAGCAGGGACTGACGAAGCAGCGGGTGCTCGCCTGCGCGGTCCGGCTCCTCGACCTCGGCTTCTTCCGCATCGGGACCGAGGGCTACGCGGAAGAGAACCAGACCTATGGCCTTGCGACGATGCGCAGGAAGCACGTGCACGTCGACGGCGACGTGATCACGTTCGACTACACGGCGAAGAGCGGCAAGCGCCGGGTGCAGTCGGTCGCGGATCCTGACGTCGTCGCTGTCGTGTCGGAGCTCAAGGCGCGCCGCGGTGGCGGCTACGAGCTGCTCGCGTACGAGTGTGACGGCCGTTGGTTCGACGTGAAGTCGTCCGACATCAACGCCTACATCAAGGACGTGACCGGCGGTGAGTTCACGGCGAAGGACTTCCGGACCTGGTCGGCGACGGTGCTCGCCGCGGTGGCCCTCGCGGTTTCGTCGGGGGTGGCTTCCTCCAAGACGGCCCGCAAGCGCGCCATCAGTCGGGCGATGAAGGAGGTGTCCGACTACCTCGGGAACACGCCCACCGTGGCCCGGTCGTCGTACGTCGATCCGCGGGTGATCGACCGCTATCAGGGCGGCGTCACCATCCTCGAGGCGCTCGAGGAGATGGATGAGGAGACGGGCCTCGGCGGCCTGTCGACGCACGGAACGATCGAGGAGGCCGTCCTCGACCTACTCAGCGACGCCTCGAACGCGCGGGTGGCGGAGCGGATCGCCGCCTGAGCAGCGACGCGAGCTGCGGCGCTTCAGGGCCGGACGACGATGTCTCCCTGATCGCCGATCGCGAGCCGGTGGCCGTCCTCCCATTCGATGACCGTGCCGTTGTCGGGGTGGGGCCGGACGTGGATCGAGAGGAACTGCTCGAGCGAGTCGAAGACGCTGATCGAGCCACGTGGCGGCGGCGTCAGCCAGTGGACCACGACGACACCGGTCGAGAAGTGGACGCCCTCGAGCACGAGCCCGACGCCGGAGACGCCTGACGCGTCGGACTCGCGCCGCATCACGAATCGCCGCATCCCGCTCGGTGCCCGCTCGACCATCGCACCAGTGTGGACGTTCGCCGCTCAGTCGCGCCGGGTCGACCTCGCGAGCCATTGATCGACGGGCGCGTGGTCGTCGACGAGCACCGGGGCGTCACCCACGAAGGCGGTCACGTCGGCTCCATCGATCACTGCGTCGCCGTCGCCGTTCGCCGAGAGGATGGTGGACAGACGGGCGGCGTCGAGCGGCCTCTTCGAGGCGACCAGCACGACGTTTCCGCCCTCGACGCCGGCGAGGGTCGGCGGCGGCGTGACCACGAGCACCGAGGCGAACACCGCCTGCAGCGTTGCCGCCTCGGCCCGGGCGAAACGCAGCGGCGGGTAGTCGATCACGTTCACGGCGTAGATGCCGTCGTCGCTCAGGACGCGGGCGATGTCGCTCACCGCCTCCTCGGTGGTGAGATGCCACGGCACTGCGAGGCCGCCGAAGGCGTCACCGAACACGACGTCGACCGAACTCGAAGCGACGTCGCGCAGCAAGGTGCGCCCATCGCCGATGCGGATCGACGTGCCGGCGGGCGGCGGTCCGAACTCGTCGATCACCACGTCGACCAAGCCTGCGTCGATCTCGAGCACGGCGCTCGACGAGCCGGGGCGGGTGGCCGCGAGCCAGCGTGCCATGGTCAGAGCGCCGCCGCCGACGTGCACCGTCGTCAGCTCGCCCGGCGGCGCGAGCGCGTCGACCGCAGCTGCGAACTCTCGGATGTAGCGGAACTCGAGGTGGGTCGGATCGTCGAGATCGACGTAGGAGTGCCGGAGGGTGTCGAGCACGAGCGCCCTTCCCGCCGGCCGCACGGGATCGTCGACGATCTGCGCGCAGTGGTAGGTCGTCTCGGCGGTGCACGGATCGCCGGCCGCGCTCCCGAGACCCACGGCTGCCACCGTGACGACGAGGAGGACGGCCGCCGCTCGACCGGCCAGACCCGACCGGGTGATCGACAGGATGACGCCGCCGACGGCGAGCGCTCCGCCGATGGCGTAGATCGACGTCGAGGTGGCGGCGACCTCCACGAGGACGAAGCCTGCGAGCAGCGTGCCGACGATCGCTCCCGCGGTGCCGACCGCCGACAGGCGCCCGACGATCTCGCCCGTACGGCCGAGGTCGCGCAGGAGCAGCTTCACGACGACCGGGGACACCGCGCTGAGCACCGCAGCGGGAGCGAGGAACGTGAGCGCCGTCACGACGAGAACCCCCGAGCCGCCTTTGGGTGCACCGGGCCCCAGCATCCGGACGAGCGGCACGGTGAGCACCGACAGCACCCCACCCACCGCCAGCAACGGCCCGAGGAGGCGCGACGGGTCGTAGCCGTCGGCGGCCCGTCCTCCCACGTACGTGCCGCCGGCGATGCCCGCGAGCACCGTGGCGATGATCGCGGTGTATGTCTCGAGGGTCACGCCGACATAGGGCGCCAACAGCCGCGCCGCGAGGATCTCGAGCACGAGCACGGCCCCCGACGTCACGAAGACGAGCCCCGACGCCACCCACGAACGCATCCGGGGAGTCTCGCGACCGGAGACGCTCAATCGGAACTCGAAGAGAAAACCTGTTTCAGTAGTGTTTAGTTGGGTTATTACTCTGAGGGACGACGGGAGAACGATGACGCAGACGACGATCAGGCACCCAGCCACCCTGCTGGAGGCCTTGGCGCCCCGAGATGCTGCGGCTGTCCTGCTCGCTGCCCGCCCGGGAGTCACCTACCAGGACGTGGCCCGGCTCCTCGATCGACCGCCCGACGACGTGCTGGCGTCGCTACGGCGAGGGCTCTCTGCGCTGCGCGCGGCGACGGCGGCTACGACAGCCACAGGCTGACGAGGCCACGCAGACGTTCGATCCCGACTCCGGTCGCGGCACTCACCCACACGACGTCTCCCGGCTCGAGCTGGCACTTCGCCGCGAGCTCCCGCTTCCGCTTCTCACGAGCCGACGACTTCACCTTGTCGTGCTTCGTGGCGATGATCGTGTGCGGCAACTGCTCGGCCCGGAGGTCGTCGAGGACCGCGACGTCTAGCGCCGTCGGACCGATCTCGCCGTCGACGAGCACGAGAATCATCTCGAGCGGCTCGCGGTGCAGGAGGTAGTCGTGGACGGTCTTCGCCAGGTTCGCCCGCTGCTGCTTCGAAACCTTGGCGTAGCCGTAGCCGGGGAGGTCGACCACCGTCGACGGCCGGTCGTCGAAGGCGTAGAGGTTGAGCAAGCGGGTCCGGCCCGGGGTCGAGCTGACCTCGGCGAGTCCCTTCCGGTTCGCGAGGGCGTTGATGAGCGAGCTCTTGCCCACGTTCGACCGTCCGATGAAGGCCACCTCGGCAGGCGAGTCGGGCAGCGCCTTCCAGTTCGGGGCCGACATCACGAAGCGAAGAGGGAGCGGCCGGCTCAAGGGACGAGCACGGCCTTCCCCACGAGGCGTCGCGACTCCAGGTCGTCGAGGCAGCGAACCACGTCGTCGAGCGGATACTCGATCGGTTCGACCGGATGGAGCTGCCCGCCGGCAACCATCGAGAGGACCTCTGCGACGACCTCGGCGTTCGCCAGCGGCTCGCGGACGGTCCACGCACCCCAGTCGACGCCCACGATCGTCCGGTTGTTGAGCAAGACCTGGTTCACCGGGAGCGACGGGATCTCACCGGAAGCGAACCCGATGACCACGTACCGGCCGTGCCAGCGCAGCGACCGCAGCGCAGCTTCGGCCTTGTCACCGCCGACGGGGTCCACCACGACATCTGCGCCGCCACCGGTGGCTTCCCGGATCGCCGACTTGAGGTCGACGCCGTCGTCTTCGTAGGCCACGACGGCATCGGCACCGAGCGCCTGGGCGGCAGCGAGCTTCTCTGCGCTCGACGCGCAAGCGACCACCCGCGCGCCGAGCGAGCGAGCGACGTCGATCATCGCCAGCCCGACGCCACCGCCGGCTCCCAGCACCGCGACCCATTCGCCTTCCCGCACCGTCGTCCGTCGGGTCAGCGCGAACTGAGCCGTGGCGTAGCTCTGGATGAGCGTCGCCGCCTGACCCATCGTGACCCCGTCGGGTATCTGATGGATCGCCGCCCGAGGAACGATCACTTGCGACGCGTAGCCGCCCATCCAGCACAACGCGAGCACCCGCTCCCCGGTCGCCTCCACGGTGCCTGCCACCTCCATGCCGGGTGTGAACGGCAGCGGCGGCTTCATCTGGTAGCGGCCCTCGACGATCAGCGCGTCGACGAAGTTCGCGCCTGCGGCCGCGACGTCGACGACGACCCGATCGTCGCCACCGACGAGATCAGGTTCCTCGACGAGGTCGAGGCCGGACAGCGGACCAAAAGAGCGGCAGACGACGCGGCGCACGAGGCCGACGGTAGGCGCTCCGGGACCCATGGTCGCGTTGGACGTCGAAGCGACGTACGCTGGGGGCGTCGGTCGTCCTCCCGCGCCCTACGTGGTCGACGGGAAGCGCCGCAACTGGTCGGCTCGCAAGGCCGCAAGACCGAACTCCGCCGTCGCCACTCGGACGAGAGGCAGACGGCACTCGGCGCCGGGAGCGCCGCGCGATGAGTCAGCTACGAAGTCTCGAGAGCGATGTGTGGGCCGCGGTCGACGGCTTCGCGACCGCCGAGCAGTTGGCGCGCCTCGAGGCCGATCCTGCCCGGTGGCGCGCCACGCTCGAACGGCTGATCGAGCGCGTCGAAGACGACCTCGATGCCGCTCGCCAGATCCGTGGCCCCGAGCGCGAGCACGTCGTCAACGACTTCGAGTCCGAGCTGGCTCGACTCGAGAGGGCCCTCGACGAGGTCGTCGGCGCGTACGGCGACGAGGGTGGCGAGGGGCTCGAGGTCGAGGCTCGTGGCGAAGTGCGCCTCCAGGCGTCGTGGGCGAACGGCCAGCTGATCGTCTGGGCGGCCCGCCCTGGCGCGCCTCCGGCCGGCAACGACGCACTCGCCGATCTGCTGGAAGCGATCAAGGGCCCGGCCGTCGGGTGGGCTCTGCACGCGGGGGTTCCCCTGCCTGCCAACCAGCGGGCGGCGGCGCTCGCCATCCCCGTCGAGAAGGCCCTTGGCTGGCTCGTCGACGTCGGCAGCCGTGAAGACCACGAGGCGCTGGGGCGCAGCGTCGCGTGGATGGGAAGGCTGGCGTTGATCGCGGTCCGGTCCGTCGCGCTCGGACGCGTCGTGCCGGCGCTCCACATGTCGAAGCGGCGCGATCGCAACCCGGAGCTCGCGGTGCGGTGGTCGCCGGCGCTGCTCGAAGCGGCCGACATCGACGGGCTCGCGAACTCGATGCCGGGCACCGTCACCGCGCTCACCAAGAGCGACCCGCGCACGGTCGTGCTCGACGTGCTGAGGTCGCTGGTCGACGCGATCCTCCGAGAGGCTGGCAGCCGGCTCGAGCTCCCTGCTCCCCCGCCGGTGATCCGCACAGCTGACGATGTCGGGGAGGCGATGATCACCCGGCTCGACGGCTCGGCGTTCGAGGCCCCGCCCGCGCCTGCCGCCATGGTGTCGAGCCGCCTGCTCCGGTGGGCGAAGCCGGTGACCACCACCGCTCGGCCCCGCTTGGTCGTGCAACTCGACCCGCCAGACGCCGGCAACGCGTGGTTCCTCTCCGTGTACGGCCCCGGCGCCGAAGGCAACCTCCTGCCGATCGAGCAGGCGCTCGGCGACAGCAAGAACACCGCTCCACTCGCGGACGAGCTGACCCGCCTGGAGCGGGTTCTCCCCGTGCTGCGCCGGCCCGGCGCCCTGCGCCGTGGGCAGGTGTACCTCAGCCAGGACGAGGCGTGGGAGGTCATGACGAGCGTCGGCGCAGTCGTGGCTTCCGCCGGTTTCGAGGTACGGGTGCCGTCGCTGTCGCGGCGCAAGCCGAAGCCGATGCTCCGCCTCTTCACGGAGCCTGCGGGTGAGACGGTCGTCGGCGCGAACCAGCTGAGCAACGTCCGGTGGTCGGCGCTGTTCGACGACGTCGAGCTGACCGCAGCCGACATCGCCCGGCTCGCAGCCGAGGCCCGGCCGCTCGTGAAGTCGCACGGCAAGTGGGTCGAGCTCGACAAGGCCGACCTCCGTGAAGCGGCGGCAGTGCTCGCCGAGCGGGGCAAGAAGACGACGCTCTCCGGCGCCGAGATCCTGCGCCACGCCGTCGGCCTCGAAGGCGGCGCGCTCGGCGGGCTCACCGTCGAAGGGTCGGGCTGGGCCAGTGAGCTGCTCGACCGCGCACGTGACGTCGTCACCGAAGCCGACCCCCAGCCCAAGGGCTTCGAGGGCGAGCTGCGCTCGTACCAGGCCGAGGCCGTCGCCTGGTTGGGCTTCCTGGAGGCGGTCGAGCTCGGCGGATGCCTGGCACTCGACATGGGCCTCGGGAAGACGCCGACGATGCTCGCCCATCTGGCGCGGAACAAGGGGTCCGGGCGCGCGCTCGTCATCGCGCCGCCTGCCGTCGTGGGCAACTGGGCGGCCGAGGCGGCCAAGTTCGCGCCCGACCTGCGCGTGGTGGTCCACCACGGTGCGAGCCGCGCATCGGCGGCCGCGATCGAGCGGTCGACGCGCGACGCGGACGTCGTGATCACCACGTACGGGACGGCGGTGCGCGACATCGACGCCCTCGAGAAGCTCGACTGGGGACGGCTCGTGCTCGACGAGGCGCAGGCGATCAAGAACCCGGCGAGTGAGACCGCCCAGCAGCTCCGGCGGCTGAACGCTCGCACCCGCGTCGCGCTCACCGGCACGCCGATCGAGAACGGGCTCGGCGACCTGTGGGCGATCCTCGACTTCACCAACCCGGGCCTCGTCGGCTCCCGCCCGCAGTTCGTGGCCCAGCTCCAGGGCGAGGGCGAGGCCGCCCTACGAGCGCTGAACGGCATCCTCGTGTTCCGCCGGACGAAGAGCGAGCCCTCGGTCGCCGCCGAGCTCCCCGACCGCATCGACGAGCTCGACCACTGCCTCATGACACCGGAGCAGATCGGCCTGTACCAGGCGGTGCTCGACGGTCTCGTCGGTTCGGTGTCCGAAGCCGACGGCGAGCGCAAGCAGGGAGCCATCCTCGCGGCCATCACTGCGCTGAAGCAGATCTGCAACCACCCTGCCGCCTACAACGACGACGGACAGCCCCTGCACGGCCGGTCCGGCAAGCTCACCCGGCTCGAGGAGATCGTCGACGCCGTCTTCGCGGCGGGCGAACGGATCCTGATCTTCACCCACTTCGCGACGTGGGGCGTGCGCCTCGCGGAGCACCTCACCGAGGTCACCGGCGTCCCCATCTCGTGCTACCACGGCGGGCTCGCCCGGGGTGCACGCGACAAGCTCGTCGCCGACTTCCAGGCGGGCGAAGGACCGGGCGCGCTGGTGCTCTCGCTCAAGGCGGGCGGCACGGGCCTCAACCTCACTGCCGCGAGCCACGTCGTGCTGTACGACCGGTGGTGGAACCCGGCGGTCGAAGACCAGGCCCGAGACCGGGCGTGGCGAATCGGTCAGACCCGAACCGTCGTCTCCCACCGGCTGGTCTGCCCGGGCACCGTCGACGAACGGGTGGAGGAGGTCGTCGCCGGCAAGCGACACATCGCCGATCTCGTCCTGCCGAAGTCGAGCTCGCTGTCCGACCTCGACCCGAACCAGCTGCGAACGGCCCTCGGTCTGCGAACCGACACGCTGCTCACGGAGGACGACGCGTGAGCCCGTCGAGACGCAAGAGCGTCCAGCGGCGCCGCACCGACGGGGGCAAGCAGAAGCCGGTCGAGCTGTGGCAGCCCCGCCCGCCGCTTCCGCCGCTCGAGCCGGCCGAGGTCTCGCCCGACCCGACGGCCCTGCTCCGTTCGCTCGGCCCCCCGCCGATCCACGCCGATGCGGCCGAGCACTACCTCGCCGCCGTCGCGGCCCGGGCCGCGGTGCTCGCACGGGCGCTGGGCGTGTCGGCCGGCGTCCTCATCGAGCCCGGCGATGACGTCGAGCTCGCCTGACGATCCGGTCAGGCCGGCTGGGCCACGACCTCGTTCTTCCGGGGCCGGCCACGAGGGCGCTTCCTCGCCAGGATCACGCCATTGAGGAAGATCTCTCCACCCCAGACGCCCGCGGCCTCGCGGCGCTCGATCGCGCCGCTCAGGCACGGCTCCTTCTCGCTGCACGTCGCGCAGATCGCCCGTGCGCGTGCGATCTCGTCGAGCTGATCGGAGAAGAAGAGCAGCCACATCCCCTCGGCGCGACACCGCGCTCGCTGCCGGTCGACTCCTCGATCAGCGCTGATCTCCAGTCCAGCCACCCATGCCCCCCTCGTTCGAAGGGGAGCGACGCTAGAAGGGGCGCGCGTGAAGACGCAAGAGAATTTCGGAAAAAGAGCGAGGCCGAATACGCCTGCAATAGGCTGTATGCGTAGCTCCCGCCGAGCGACGAACGCTCGTATCGAAGAGCACTCTATGGACCAAATCTCGTCACGTCAACGAGTTTTTTCGAGAACGCTTCGAACGGCCTCGGCCGCCACCGTACGGCGGCCCCACCTTCGACGTCGAGGCTGATTTCGCTTGCCTGTGAGCTACGTGCTCAGCCGGGTGCCGACGTGCAGGTCCCACGCCCGCTGCGCGATCCCCATCGACACGTCCAGGATCGACCACCGCTCGACCTCGCCGCAGCCACAGCACTCGAGCGAACGTTCGTAGCCCACCCGATCGATCCGGTCGAGGTCGTTGCGATGCCCGCACCGGCGACACCGGATCGAGGTGATCATCTGCTCCATGGCGTCGTACCTCCTCGCCTGAGGAGGTACCCGCTCGGCCCGAACGGAACCTGGCCCGGCCTGGCCATTTTCCGCACGCGGGCGGACTAGGCCGCTCACCGGGGCACAGCCGACCAGAGCCACGACCGCTCCCGCCGTGCAGACGTCATTCGTTGCGCAGAACCTCGGCGGGCTGCACGCGACCGGCGGCGACCGCCGCAGGCACCGCGACCAGCATCGCGAGCACGAAGCCGAGGGGGATCGATCCCGCCAGCGCGGCCGGCACCAGCGGGCCGAGCACCACGTCGATGCCGTGCGCGACCTCCCGCCACACCATGGCGCCCGCGAACACCCCAGCGGGCAGGCCGAGCGTGAGCGCGGTGGCGCCGAGCACGGCGCCCATCACGATCACTCCGCGTCGCAGCTGCCCGGGGGTGGCGCCGATCGCCTGCAGGGACGCGAAGTCGCTCCTCCGCCGCCGTGCCGCCATGGTCGCTGCGTGGGCCGTCGCACCGACCGCCAGCAAGCCAAGTATCCCGGAGACGACGACCGGCAGGCTCCCCAGCTGCGCGATGTTGCGGACTTCGACCGGGGGTTCGGGGCCGACGACCTCGTACTGCGCGGCGAGCTCTCGCAGCATCGCAGAAGCGTCGACGCCGTCCTCGAACGCGAGCACGACCTCGTGGAACTGGCCTTCTTCGTCGATGACGTCGAGCGCGTCTGGTGTTACGAGCATGACCTCGTTGAAGTTGCCGCCGCCTGCCTCGGTGAAGCCGAGCCCGACGCCTACCACCTCGAACGTCTGACCCGAAGCTTCGATCGTGTCGCCGATGCCCGCCCGCAGCTGACGTGCGAGCTTCGGTCCGACGACGACCTCGCTGATCGCGGCGGGTGGCCGGCCTTCGATCATCCGCCAGCCGATCGCGCCCTTGCGGGACGAGAAGCTGTACGTCGGGATGCCACGACTCCCGACGACCGCAGTGCCGACGTCCATGACGCTCACGCCCGCGACGTCGTCGCGCTCGATGAACTGCTCTGCGACGTCGTCGCCGGCGTCGGAGATGACGGCGTCCGCAGTCCAGCCCCACGCCTGCGGCTCGTTCTGAAGGCGGTCGATCGTGGCGCCGAACGTCGTCGCGCCGGCCAACCCGGCGACACCGAGGAACGCTCCGAGGAGCGAGGCGCGAACGGGCACTGCGTCACGCCCCGAGCCAGGATCGAGTGCAAGGCGGGCGCCGAAGGCGTCGATCGGCGACCGCATCGCGCGTCCGAGGCGGGACGCGACACTCGACGGCGGCCGCACCCGGCGTTCGGATGCCCGTGCCGCGGACAGCTCCGAGAGCGTGTCGATCGCAACCGGGAAGACGAGTCCGAGCGCGATCGCCGCTACGAGCACGGCCACGTTCACGGCGGGGCCGGGCGACGGCTCGTACGAGCGCGCCGTGCCCACCGGCGTGAACGGCGATGACACGACGACGACGGCCGATGCGATGACCGCCGATGCGATCCCCGGCAGCAGCGCAACGACCGCCCGAACCCGCACCTGATCGTTCGTCGTCAGCCCGACCGCCCGCTCGGCGCCGCGTGCCGCGCCTCGGCCGAGGCCGCGCCGGCGGCCGACCTGCCACAGAGTGCTCGTACCGGCGACGAGCGCGATGAGGGCCAGCGCCGCCAGGCCGTTCGCCATCACGCGCGCGGCCTGATGGGCCGCGTCGCGATCTGCCTGCGGTCGAAGGGGCTGGAACGGCCCCAGCTCCTCGCCGCCGGGAGGATTGGGGTACTCGGGCTGGAGCTCGCGCAGCTGCGCCTCGAACGCGTCGGCCGTGACCCCAGCCACGAGCGTCACGCCGGTCACGTCGATGGTCCGCACCGATGGGTCCGCGACGTCGAGCAGGCTCGGTCCGGCGATCACGTTGAACGCCTGGTCGGTGTCGCCCGGCAGCCGCACGACGCCGACGACTCGGAGGTCGAGATCCGGCCCGTCGGGGTCGCCGAAGCCGGTGTCGAACTGGGTGAACTCCTCACGTGTCAGCAATGAGATCGGCAAGGTCGCGCCGACGTCGATGCCCGTGATCGACGAGAACGCCTCTGCGACGACCACTTCCTCGGCCGCCGAGGGCGCACGTCCGTCGACGACGATCAGTTGGAGCAGTTCGCTCGGTTCCGCCGGCCCGGCGAGCACCGTGAGGTAGTTGATCTCTTCGGCACGGAGCTTTCCCGTCACCATCGCGCCTCGCCACGTCTTGTCGACGACGTCGAGGTCTGCGATTCGGTCGGCGAAGGCACCGCCGTCGAAGGTGAGGACCCGCACGTCCTCGAGGGCGGTGCGTTCGACCAGCCGGTCGTACGCGGTGCTGGTGCGGCGCGCAGCGGCGACGGCCGCTGCGGCGATCCCTACCGTCAGACCGGCTACGACGCCGAACACGACGAGCCAGCGCCACGACCGACGGATCTCCACCCGCGCCAAGGCGCGAACGACCTCCACACGTCGATCGAACGTGATGCGGTCGAGCGCGACAACGGTGGCCACACGCCGCCGGAGGTGTAGCTACCACCACCCACTGCTGCGCGTCGGGGGACGGCGGCGCGCCGGCTGGACCGCGAACTTGACCGCGCGGTCAAATGTGGGGACCAGAGCAGCCGGGGGGCCCGCAGTGACCGTCATCGACAAGGAAGCGCTGAAGCAGAAGTACCGGGAGGAGCGCGACAAGCGCCTGCGTCCCGACGGCAACGACCAGTACATCCGGCTCGCGGGCACGAAGTTCGGGCACTACCTCGACGACCCGTACCTGCCGGTCGTGGAGCGTGAGCCCGTGACCGATCACGTCACGTTCGCGTTCATCGGCGGCGGTTTCGCAGGCCTCGTGACCGGGGCTCGGGTGAAGGAAGCCGGCATCGACGACGTCCGCATCATCGAGAAGGGCGGTGACTTCGGCGGCACCTGGTACTGGAACCGGTACCCCGGCGCGCAGTGCGACACCGCGTCGTTCGTCTACATGCCCCTGCTCGAGGAGACGGGGCACATGCCGAGCGAGAAGTACGCGCACGCACCCGAGATCCTCGAGCACTGCCAGCGCATCGGCAAGCACTACGGCCTGTACGACCACGCGCTGTTCCACACCGAGGTCACCGATCTGCAGTGGGACGACGACCGCAGCCGCTGGATCATCCGCACCAACCGTGGCGACGAGTTCACGGCCCAGTTCCTCGGGATGGGCACCGGACCGCTCCACGTCCCGAAGCTGCCTGGCATCCCGGGGATCGACGACTTCGAGGGCCACTCGTTCCACACGAGCCGCTGGGACTACGACTATACGGGCGGCGACCCGAACGGCGCACCGCTCGACAAGCTGGCCGACAAGCGGGTCGCGATCATCGGCACCGGGGCGACGGCGGTGCAGTGCATCCCCCACCTCGCGCGGGCGTGCAAGGAGCTCTACGTCTTCCAGCGCACGCCGTCGTCGGTCGACGTGCGCAACAACACCCCCACCGACCCGGAGTGGTTCAAGACGATCGCCACGCCCGGGTGGCAGCAGCGCTGGCTGGAGAACTTCACCGCGAATCAGACCGGTGGGATGGCGGACGAAGACCTCGTGATGGACGGCTGGACCGACCTGTCGCGGCGTATCAGGGAGAAGATCGCCTCGCTCCCGCGCGAGGGCCTGACGCCGGCCAAGATGATCGAGGCGTTCGAGGACTCCGACTTCGAGAAGATGGAGGAGATCCGAGCCCGGGTCGACTCGATCGTCTCCGATCCCGAGACGGCGCAGCGGCTCAAGGCGTGGTACCGGCAGCTCTGCAAGCGGCCCTGCTTCCACGACGAGTACCTCGAGGCGTACAACCAGCCGTCGACGCGTCTCGTCGACACCGACGGAAAGGGCGTCGAGCGGATCACCGCACGCGGTGTGGTCGTCGCCGGTGTGGAGTACGAGGTCGACTGCATCATCTACGCCTCCGGGTTCGAGGTCGGCACGGAGTACACGAGCCGCGCCGGCTACGACCCGAAGGGCCGGGACGGCATCCGCTTGTCGGAGAAGTGGGCCGAAGGCATGCGAACGATGCACGGCACACACGTGCACGGCTTCCCGAACATGTTCATCGTCCAGCCGACGCAGGGCGCGAACCTGATCTCGAACGTCCCCCACAACCTGACGGAGTCGGGAAAGGCCATCGCCGCCGTGGTGAGGCACGCGGTCGAGAACGATCATCCCGAGGTCGAGGTGACGAAGGACGCCGAAGATGCGTGGATCGAGCTCCTGCTCTCCGGCACGCCGCGGATGCTCGGCGCCCCCGACTGCACGCCCGGCTACTACAACAACGAAGGGCAGGATCCGGGCCCGCGGGCGCGGTACAACGTCGGATACCCGCACGGAGCGATGGCGTACTTTCGGTACCTCGACGAGTGGCGGTCGTCCGGTGACTTCGAAGGCCTCGAGTTCCGGTAGCCGTCAGGCGCCGTCGTCGCCCGGGCGTTCGACCAACGCAGCGATCTTCTTCGGGGCGAGGAGGCAGAAACTCTCGGTGAGCAGCTCCCTCACCTCCTCCCAATCCGTCGTGTCGTCGAGCACCATGCCGATGCCGTTGGTGCCCCATCCGGCGCGGAAGAACGGGTGGCCTGCGGCCGCGAGCGCATCGAGCTCGAACCCGGACGACCGGAACATCACGATCGTCGTCGAGCCCGCCTCGTTCTCGATCGTGAACACGTGGGCGAAGTTGCGGCGACGGATCATCCACCGCCGACCGGTCCAGGCCTGCTCTTCGTAGGTCTCCGGCAGCGCCGCAGCGATGGCGCGCAGCCGCCGGAGCACATCGTCCGGTACGTCGCCGTAGACAGGCGTGCGTGTTCTGCTCACAGGCCGAGGTCGGCGTCCGGCGACAGCGGGCGCCCCGCCACCACGGCTTCGACGAGGTCGGCGAGCTCGCGCGGACCCGTGTTGACCCCGCTCGCGCGCAGCTCCGCAGCGGTCCACCACCGCATCGACCGGATGCCTTCCGCGGCCCCGGCTGCGACGACCTCGGGGTCGACTTCGAACGGCTCGCACCGGCACACGTACCAGCGCTCGTACTGCGTCAGCCAACGGTCGCCGATGGAGAACGTCCCGCCGCGAACTCCGATGGAGGGGCCCACCTCGAGATCGTCACGTGCCAGCTCCTCGAGCAGCTCCCGCTTCGCACACGCGACATCGTCCTCGCCGGCTTCGATACCGCCGCCGGGCGGCACCCACCACCGACGCCCGGATATGTCGTCACCGAACTCGACCAGCAGCGTCCGCCCCTCCGTGTCGACGACCAGGATGCGAATGGCACGACGAACCGGTTCGACGTCGACGGTCACCGGGATGTCGACCACGAGGGTTCCGGGCGCCCAGTCGGGGAGGCGGTCGACGACGTCTCCTTCTGGAGAGATCAACGCCGCGATGCCGGGGAAGTCCTCGTCGACGGTCGAGCCGGCCTGCGTCGCCATCGCCACCCATCGGCCGAGGCGCTTCGCGTGGTGCCGCGCCCGGCCCAGGCCGTCGCTCTCCCACCAGTCGAACCCGTCCCGCCACGACGCCTCGTCGGTCTTGCGCCCATACAGCCCCGGCGCCGAGCAGTAGAGGATGACGTCGCTGTCGCGAGCGCTTTCGTCCCAGTGCTCGCCGGCGTTGGCCTCCGCGCAGATGACCATCGAGAACCGGGCCGCGCCGTACGAGAACCGCGCGGCCTCGCAGCCGGCGGTGAACCCCTCCTCCTCCTGGAGACGGCGCTTCCGCTGGACCGCCACGATCTCACCATCGTGGGCGTACACCTGCGTGATGTGCAGGGCGGCACCGCGCCGTTCACCGAGACCGAACACGACACTCACGCGGGTGCCCAGGCTCGCCGCCACCAGCTCCTGCACCGCAGGGTGGTCGAGCGGAACGGCCCGCTCCGGGTGGGCAACTGCGTCTACAGAACCGGTGAGGCTGAACTCGGGGAAGACGGCGATGATGCAACCCGCACGACGTGCTTCGTGGAGGAGCTCGACATGGCGGGCGAGGTTCGCCTCGATGTCCCCCTTCTCGCACGTGATGGCAGCCAGCAGCACCCGCACGAGCGGACGGTAGTCGCCGGTGGCGGCGGCGTGCAGACCGTTCTCATGGTATAATGGGGTCAACACCTCCCGCTAATTGGGTAAATGCGAGCACGAAAGATGCTTGCCATTTCCCGCAAAGAGGCGTAGAACCTCCCTCCTGCCTTCGAGGGGGATGCCGATGCTGGCGACGGAGTTGGCCGTCGAGCAGGACCACATGGATCGCGCCTACGCACGGCTCGAGGAGCTGCAGGAGCAGGCGCTCGGGCTCGCGACGAGCGACCTCCAGGAGCGGGCCTCGACCCCGGCATCCGCACCGGAGCGAGACGCGCGGGAGCGACACGGCCTCCAGCGTCGAGCGATGCTTCGTGTCCCTGGCGGACTGATCTTCGGACGCATCGACCGCACCGACGGTGAGACCTACCGGATCGGGCGGGTAGGGGTGTCCGACGTCGACCAGACGCCGATGGTGGTCGACTGGCGGGCGCCCGTCGCGGAGGCGTTCTACCGGGCAACCCCCGGCGACGCGCACGGCCTCGTCCGGCGGCGTCATCTGTTCACGAGAGGCCGGAAGGTCGTCGGCATCGAAGACGAAGCGCTCGACCTCGACGGCGACCATCACGACCTCGTGCTGGTCGGTGAGGCCGCGCTGCTCGACGCCGTACGCCAGCGGCGCACCGGGCACATGCGCGACATCGTGTCGACGATCCAGTCGGAACAAGACAGGATCATCCGCGCCCCGCTCAGCGGCGTCGTGATCGTGCAGGGAGGCCCCGGCACCGGCAAGACGGCGGTCGCTCTCCACCGCGCTGCCTTTCTGCTCTACAAGTACCGCTTCCCGCTCGAGCAACAGGGAGTGTTGATCGTCGGTCCGAGCCCCCTCTTCTTGGGATACATCGAGCGGGTGCTGCCGTCACTCGGAGAATCGCGGGCCCGCCTCACGACCGTGGCCTCCCTCTACGACGGCGCGGCGCGGCCGGCAGCTGCCGAACGCCCCGAGGTCGCTCGGGTGAAGGGCGACCTGCGCATGCGCCAGGTCATCGCGGCCGCCGTCGTCGGGCGCGAGCGGCCGCTCGGGCGGAAGCAGGTCGTCGGCTTCGGCGCGTACCGGCTGGCCATCGGCCCGGGCTCCACCGGCCGCATCCTCGACGCGGTGAAGGCTCGGACGGGCACCCACAACAGCAAGCGGCCGCTCGTGGAGCAGCTCGTGATGCGCCACCTGCTCCGCCAGTACGACCGAGCCGTCGAACGAGCGATCGCCGCTGGTCTGCCGGCGAGCCGGCGACCGAAGCGTCAGGTGCGCGAGGTGCTCGAACGCGCCCCCGAGGTGCGCGCCGTCCTCGAGCGCATCTGGCCGGTGCTCAGTCCCGAACGGCTCCTGTGCGACCTGTTCGCGCACCGCCCGCTCCTCGAGGATGCGTGCGCGGCCCACCTGCATCCCGACGAGATCGCCCTCCTCGAACGAGATGCCGGCGCGCCGTGGACCGGACCCGACATGGCGCTCCTCGACGAGGCCCGCGAGCTCCTGGGCCCAGCGCCGGCGAAGGCCGTCGCCGTGCCGGGGCAGAGCGAGCACGCCGCCGCGATGGCGGAGCGCCTGATGGAGGAGCACGTGCCGCGGTGCCGTCAGTGCGACACGTCGCTCACCTACGTGCCCCCTGGCCGTCGGGAGGTCGACGACGTCGAAGACCCCGACCGTGTCGAGGCCGGCTTCGGCATGGGCACCGACGGGCCACCCGACTGGCGCTGCGACGGCCCGGGCTGCGGCGCCACCTACTACTCCGACGAGGTCATGTCGCCTGAGGCGGCGTTCTACGTCCACTCGCTGTGGCAGGCGGTGTCGGCGAACGTCGCCGGCCCGGAGCTGCCCGAGCCGCCGCCGTTCTTCGCCACGTACGGCCACGTCGTCGTCGACGAAGCCCAAGAGCTGTCGGGGATGGAGTGGCGGATGCTGGCCCGCCGTTGCCCGTCACGATCGATGACGGTCGTCGGCGACCTCGACCAGGGCAGCGGACCTTCAGCGGCCGAGTCGTGGGACGACGTGCTCGACGTGTTGCAGGTGGCCGATGACGATCGCTCCGTCGTGGCTCGCCTGACCGTCAACTATCGGACGCCGCGGGAGGTCATCGACCTCGCCGAGCGACTGATGCACTCGCGCGACGGCCACCACCACGAGCGTGCTCGTTGCGTGCGTGACGCAGGTGTCGAGCCGCGAGTGCTCGTGGTCGACGGCGAGACGGCTCTGCTCGACCTCGTACGCGACGTCGTCGACGAGGAGCGCGAGGCGGTGGCCGGAGGCAAGGTCGCGGTGCTCGCCACCTCCTCCCATCTCGACTCGCTTCGCTCGACGTTGGATGCCACCGCGTCGCTCGACGCCGAGATCGCGGTGCTCGATCCCGATGCCGCCAAAGGGCTCGAGTTCGACGCGGTCGTGATCGTCGAGCCCGCGCTGTTCGAGGAGCGCGCCCTGTACGTCGCGATGACCCGCACGACGACGCGGCTCGCGATGGTCCACCACAAGCCGTTGCCGTCAGCGCTCGTCGACGTCAGCTGACGAGCGCGTCGATCTCGTACTGCGGGACCGCAGCGGGCGCGGGACGCCCGAACAGGTAGCCCTGGCCGTACTCGCATCCGAGCGAGCGCAACAGGCGCAGCTGCGCCTCGTTCTCGACTCCTTCGGCCACGACCGCGAGGCCGAGCCCCTTGGCCAACCCGACGACGCCCTCCACGAGCGGCGCACGGTCGCCGTCGGCAACGACGTGCGCGAGGAAGGTGCGGTCGATCTTGACGACGTCGACCGGCAGCTCCTGCAGATATCCCAACGACGAGTAGCCGGTGCCGAAGTCGTCGATCGCGAGCTCCACGCCGAGCCGGCGCAGGTCGTGGAGGATCGGCGCGATGCGATCCGCCTCGGCGAAGACGCTCTCGGTCAGCTCGAGCCGGAGCAGCGACGGACGCAGACCCGTCGCCTCGAGCACCTCCGCGACCTCGCTGACGAGCGCGTCGCGCAGCTGGCGTACGGACACGTTCACGCTGACGTGCCGCGCGGCGACGTGCTGGCTGCGAGCCGCATGTGCGGCGGCAAGACGCAGCATCCGCGAGCCGAGGGGAACGATGAGGCCAGTGTCCTCGGCGACCGAGATGAACTCGCCGGGGTTGACGAGCTCGCCGCTCGGGAGGATCCATCGCGCCAGCGCTTCGGCGCCGACCTCCTCGCACGTGTCGAGGCGGACGACGGGTTGGTAGTACGCGACGAATTGATCGAGCCCGTTGCGCATGTCGGCCTCGATGTCGAGACGGCGACGGACGCGGTGGGCCAGCATCGCGTCGAACGTCGCGCACCGGTTCCGGCCTTGCTCCTTCGCCGCGTACATGGCGAGGTCTGCCTCACGGAGCAGGTCCTGCGCGTCGTCGGTACCGGCGATGCCGCTCGTCACGCCGACACTGGCGGTGATCGTCAGTGGCCGGTCGTCGACCGTGAACGGCGCCGCCAGCTCGTCACGCAGCTGGGAGGCGAGTGCGAACGCCGACTCGTCCGAGGGTGCGTCGTCGAGCAGGACGATGAGCTCGTCACCGCCCAGCCTCGCGAGCATCGCCGTCGGCGGAACGACGCGGCGCAGGCGATCGGCCACGGCGATCAGCAGGTCGTCACCCACGGCGTGCCCCAGGCTGTCGTTGATCACCTTGAACCCGTCGAGGTCGAGGAAGACGAGCCCGACGCGAACGACACCGCGGCCGGGCCGCAGGGCCCGCTCGAGTTGGTCGACGAACGCCGTCCGGTTGGGCAGACCGGTCAGCGAGTCGAGGCGTGCCTGGCGCTCGAGTTGCTCGTGGGCGGCCATGCGCTCGCTCACGTCGCGCCCGTTGATGACGATGCCGCGCACGCTCGGCTCGTGCCGGAGGTCGGTCAACGTGCCCTCGTACCACACGGGGGTCCCGTCGACGGCAAGGAGGCGATACATGGTCACGGCACCATCTGCGCCCGACGCCAGCAGGCGCGCGAACCAGTTGCCGACGCGCTCGCGATCATGCTCGTCGACGAGCCGTGCGGCCTCCGTTCCGACGAGCTCGTTCGGGTCCCAGCCCAGCAGTTCACGGATGGCCGGGCTGACGTAGGTGATGCGGGCGTCGCTGTCGACGATCGCGACGAACTCGTTCGCCTTGCCGACGAGCATCTCGAACCGAACGTGCGACTCGGCCCGCGCCGCCTCCGCTCGCCGGAGACGGCTGGCGCCCCACGCCACGATCTCGCCGACGGCGATGCACACCGGGATGACGTAGACGAGCGACGACGCGACGTCCCCGGCTGGGACCGCGCTGAAGCGCACCGGCGCGAGGTAGGCGGCTGCGACGAGGGGCGTGAACGCGAGCGACGTCCACTGCGGCTGGGCGAGCCCGACCCAGACGAACACGACGACGTAGAAGATCGGATACAGGTACGCGTTCTCGGCGCACACGTTGAACGCGGCGATGATGGCCAGCGCCAGAGGCACCAGCGTCAGGTTCCACCGAGGCGACCAGCGTTCCCACGGCAGGATCCAGATCACCGCGCCGCACACCGCTGCAAGACCCGCTACGGCGATCGCGCCGACGTCGTTCGCGGTGGGCGACTCCGGGATCGCGACGGTGGTCACCGCGACCAGCAGGCCGCACGCGAAGTACAGCGCCGCTGAGATGCGCGTCACCATGGCAGAGCCGAGCGTCTGCGACCCGCTCGGATGTGGTGCGCGCCCGGTTCCCGCCACTGGGCCCACATCCGTTGATCGGCATGTTTGGGCGATGAGCGAAGTTCATCCTGAACGGGCCATGACGGTGATGGCCCGTCACCGGGCCTACGGGTCAGCCCGCGGCACGACGACGGTCATGACCGCTCCTGGCCGCCCATCGGCCCGATTCGCAGCGCGCGCCGAACCGGCCATCGCGGTGGCGAGGTTGCGGACGATGTGGAGGCCGAGTCCGGCACCCTTCGCCGTCGCGCGAGCCGCGGCTCCGCGTTCGTAGGCAGCGAAGACGTCGATCCCGGCCGGCAGCCCCGGTCCCTCGTCCGCGACGCTGATCTCGACGCAGCCCTCGCCTGCCGTCGCGCTGACGGTTATCGGCCCGCCGTCTGCGTACTTCGCCGAGTTGTCGATGAGGTGGCCGATGATCTGGTGAAGCGCCTCTCGATCGGCCGCCACGGTCAGATCGTCGACCGGTCCGAGCACGACCTCGTGGCTGGGCGAGATCTTCGAAAACGTCGTCACCTCATCGGCCAGGAACCGCCGGAGGTCGATCCGCTCGATGTGGATCCGATCGGCCAGCGCCTCCGCCTGGGCGTCACGGAGCAGCGCCTCGACCTGCCGCACCAGCCGGTCGGTGTGGGTCGCGATGGTGCTCAGGCCTTGGTTGCGACCCTCGTCGTCGAGGCGCGTCCAGTCCCGCTGCAGCGTGTGAACCCAGCCTTTGATGATCGTCAACGGTGTCTTGAGCTTGTGCTCGGCTTCGGCCAGCGCGGCGGCGCGTCGAGCGAGCTTCTGCTCAGTCGCAGCAAGCGAAGCCTTCGCGTCAGGGTCGTCCGGCGCCAGACCGTCGGAACGACCGACGCGTCCGGCGTTGCGCCGTTCGTCGAGGAGGGCCATGACCTGTCTCGCGAGCGCTCGCAGCGCGTCGAGTTGGCTGTCGTTGAGCTCTCGCGGCACGCCGTCGATCACGCACAAGGTGCCGAGCGCGTGGCCCTCCGGCGTGACGAGCGGCGCGCCGGCGTAGAAGCGGATGTGTGGCTCGCCGGTCACGAGCGGGTTCGTCGCGAAACGCGGGTCGTGCCTGGCGTCGCGAACGACCAGCACCTCGTCCGGGAACTGGATCGCGTGCGTGCAGAAGGCTTCTTCCCGAGGGGTCTCCGGTCGGTCGAAGCCCACCGCGGCCTTGAACCACTGGCGGTGCTCGTCGATGAAGCTGATCAGCGCGGTCGGAGTGCCGGCGATGAACGATGCGAGCCGCGTGATGTCGTCGAGCTCGTCGTCCCGGGCCGTGTCGAGTACGCCGTAGGCGCGCAGCACCGTGAGCCGCTCCTCTTCCTCCATGCCCCCAGTACGACACGCCGTTCACCTCCAGACGAGGGGAAAGGGTCGACTCGCGCGGGAATGGCACGAGCGGAGCAGCGTGACGTAGCCCGTTCGGGTCAGTCGCGGGCGGGCAGCACGACCACGGTGCAGGGCGCGTGCCGCGCGACCTGGTTCGCGACCGATCCGAGGAGCATGCCCTTGAACCCGCCAAGCCCCCGGCTGCCGATGACCAGGAGGTCGGCAGACTCCGCGAGCTCGAGAAGCGCGCCCGCGGCGGATCCCTGCACCGAGGCTCGCTCGACCTTCCCTGCGAGCGCCCCCACATCGGCCGAGCCCAACACCTCGTCGAGCAGCGCCTCCGAGGTCGCCGCGTAGTTCGCGGGATCGATAGGCAGCGCGCTGAACGGGTACTCCCCCACGACCGGCACCCGCCACGCATGCGCGGCGACAAGCACGGCATCTCTGACTGAAGCCTCGGCCACCGCCCAGGCCAGTGCGGCCTTCGACCGGTCCGAGCCGTCGACGCCGACGACTATGCGTTCGCTCTCTCCGCCCACGTTCCGGGGCGGGCGCACGATCGCGATCGGAACCTTCGAGTGATGCAGCAGGTGCTGGCTGACGGAGCCGAGCAGCAGCCCGCGGAACCCGCCGAGCCCCCGAGCGCCGCTGACGAGGAGGTCCGCTCCCTCGGCTGCGGCGAGGAGCGCCTTCGCCGGCACGTCGCAGACGGCCTGCAGCTCGATCGTGGCGGCCGCGTCGTCACCCGCCGCGCCGGCGACGATGGCGCGTAGGGCTTCGTCCGCGTCGTCGGCCCCGTAGTCGGGATCGAACTCGGCGTCACCTCCCGCTCGGTGTTGGTCGAGGAGGCCCCATGCCAGCACCGCGACGACCGTCGCTCCGTGGAGGTCGCCCTCCCTCAGCGCCCACCGCAGCGCGGCGGCAGCCCCGTCCGACTCATCGACTCCGACCACGATTCGACGCATGGTCCGACGATAGGACGCGCGCAGACCCGCACGGCAGGGTCGAACGGAAGGTTCACGGGCAGGATGACCACGTGGACGGCGAGGCGTTCGACCTCAACAGCGGTGAGGTGCTCGAGCACTGGCCCGTTGCGTACGCCTTGCGTGAGATCATCGCCAACGCGCTCGACGAGCACGTGCTGACCGGCACCGCCACCCCCGAGATCGAACAGGTCGGACCCGAGCGCTGGATGATCCGCGACCGCGGCAGAGGGCTGCGCTACCAGCACCTCACGCAGTCGGAGAACGACGAGAAGCTCGGCCACCCGGGCGTGATCGGAAAGTTCGGTTTCGGGTTGAACGACGCGCTCGCAGTGCTCGACCGCCACGGCGCAGCGGTGACGATTCGATCGCGTCACGGGGTCATCACGACCCGCGTGCAGGCGAAGGGCGGGTTCCCCGACGTGCTGACACTTCACGGCGTCGTTGCTCCACCTGATGAGCCCGACATGGTGGGCACGGAGGTGATCGTCGACGGGATCACATCGCGTGACGTCGATGTCGCCAGAGACTTCTTCCTCGTCTACCGGGGCGACGCGCCGATCGACTCGACGCGCTTCGGCGAGGTCATCCCCGTCCGCGACGGCGAATCGGCGGCGGTCTACGTGAAGGGGTTGCGGGTCGCCGAAGAACCTCGGTTCCTCTTCTCGTACAACATCACCGCGCCGGACGCGAAGCTCAACCGAGCGCTCAATCGCGAGAGAGCGAACGTCGGTCGCTCCGCCTACAGCGACAGGGTGAAGGACATCCTCAAGGCCTCGACATCGCTCGACGTGCTCGGCCCGCTCTCGGCCGACATCGCCAACTTCGCGAAGGGCGAGGCGATGCACGACGAGCTCCGGTGGAAGGACGTCGCGCTCTACGCCTGCCGCGCCCTGCAGAGCGCCCGCCCGTCGCTGTTCGTCACCCCGCCCGAGGTCGCCGACAGCAACGTCGAGTACGCGCGGGCGGACGGTTTGCGAGTCGTGATCGTGCCGGCCGACATCGCTCGTGCTCTGCGCGACCTCACCGACCTCGACGGGAACCCGATGGTCACGTTGCGCGAGTACCGGCGTCAGCGGGAGGCGAGCTTCTCGTTCACCTACGTCGAGGCCGGAGATCTGACGGACGTCGAACGGCGCGTGCTCGGTCTGGCGCCTGCAGTCGCCGCGCTCGTCGACTTCGATCTCTCGTCGGTCGACCTACGGATCTCGGAGACGATGCGGCCCGACGCGGTCGGCGGCGACACGAACGGGCTCTGGAACCCGGCGGATTCGTCGATCACGATCCGCAGAGCCCTGTTGGCCGACCCGGTCGACTTCTTCGGGACGCTCCTCCACGAGATCGCGCACGCGCTCACGAACTTCCCAGACCGCACCTTGGAGTTCGAGCACGCCCTCACCCAACTGCTCGGCGTCGTCAGTGCACGAGGGCTGCGTACTCCTGATGACGCTCGATGTACTTCTTGACGAACGGGCACTGGGGCACGATCACCTTCCCCGCGGCGCGGAGGTCTTCGAGTGCACCTGCGACGAGCGTTGACCCGACGCCCCGACCTTCCGAGGAGTCGTCGACCTCCGTATGGGTCAGGACCACGACGCCGTCGCCCCGCACCTGGTAGGCCACGAAGCCGGCTTCCTCGCCGTCGAGGTCGACGACGTAGCGGTGCCGGTCGGGTTCGTGGCGGACGGAGATGGAGTCGGTGGCCATCCGCCCGATCGTAGGAGGGCCTCGTTCCTATGCCGCCCGCAGCCGAACCGCCGACTGCCGTGCTCACGTGCGGGGTAAGCCCGATGTCATGCAGATGTCGGGCAGCACGATCATGGTCACCGGAGCCTCGGGCGGGATCGGCCGCGCGATCGCGCTGGAACTGGCGGGTGCCGGCGCCAAGGTGGTTGCGGTGGCACGGTCGGAGGACGCGCTGCAGGAGGTCGCGGACGCCGCCGACGGCGCGGTTCGGTGGGTGTCGACCGATCTCACCGACAGCGACGCGCGCCGCCGGCTGTTCGAAGAGGTTCCGCCGTCGGAGCTCGACGCGATCGTCAACAACGCGGGCGCGGCGTGGGTCGGCTCCTTCCTCGACATGAGCGAGGAAGACGCCTTCGGGGCGATCGAGCTGAACCTCGGGTCGCTCGTCGCGGTGTGCAAGGCGGTGGTCGGGCCGATGCTCGAGCGGGGTTCCGGTCACATCGTGAACATCGGCTCGATCCTCGGCTTCGCCCCTGGCCCTCCTCTGACGATGTACTCGGCGACCAAGGCCGCGGTCCACGCCTTCACCGAGGGTCTCCGCCGGGAGCTGGTCGGCAGCGACGTGAGGGTGACGTTGGTCGCGCCCGGCCCGGTCAAGGAGACGGGGGCTCTCGATCAGCCCGGTGACGAGGAGACGACGCGGACGCTGCAACGCGCGTTCGACACCTTCGGCACCACACCGGAGGAGGTCGCGAAGGCCGTCCGCGTCGCGCTCGAGCGCGGCGCCAAGCCGTCGACCCGCACCATCACCGTCCCCCGCATCGCCGGGCTCTCGCGAGTCGCGTCGATCCCGGGCGCGGACTGGGCGATGGATCAGGGCTTCGGCCTGCTGAGGCGGGCGGGCGTCAAGGTCTGAGCCCGGCACCGCCTGGTGTGTCGTCTGCCCGAGGCCTGCGCGGCGATCGGCTAGAAGAGTCGCCATGACGACGAACGCCGAGAAGGCCTACGAGACGATGAAGGCGACCGAAGGCCAGTCCGAGGGCACCGGTGAGTGGTTCGAGGTCTCGCAGGACCTCATCAACACCTTCGCCGACGCGACCCACGACCACCAGTTCATCCACGTCGATCCGGAGCGGGCCGCCTCGATGTCGCCGTGGGGCACGACGATCGCCCACGGGTTCCTGACGCTGTCGCTGCTCACCCACCTCGTCGGCTCGATGCGCCGCGAGGGGGGCGACGGCGAGCGCGCGCCGCGCATGGATGGGCTGATGATGGGGGTCAACTACGGCTTCGACAAGGTGCGCTTCGTCAACCCCGTGAAGAGCGGGTCTCGCGTCCGCGCCACCGGCGTCACGAAGGCCGTCGAGCTGAAGGGCAACGCCATCAACGTCACACGCACGATCACCGTCGAGATCGACGGCGAGGACAAGCCCGCTCTGGTCGCCGACTGGATCACCCGGCTCGTCTTCTCCTGACGTCGACGGCCGGCGTCGGTTACGCCTGCACGAGCGGCGTCACGAAGCTGAGGATCCGTCCGAAGCCGTCGTCGGGGAGCACGTGCACGACGAGCTCCTCGCCGGCGGCCTCGACGAAGATCGGGTTCTGGGTAGCCGCTCGGCCGGTGACGCTCGAGTGGCCGGGGAACGGTGTCTCCACCACGACCGCGAGGTCACTCGACCGGACGACGCCGAGGCCGCCGAGCGACACCTTCCCTTGCGCGACCTCGACGGTGGCGACGCCGCCGCACACGATCAGGTCGTCGCCGATCCACTGCCCGTCCTGGTAGTCGACGAAGTGGCTCGGATGACGGACCTCGGCCACGAGGGTCCCGCTGGTCGTCCATCTCCGGAACCGGCGCGACCCCCACGTCCAGCCGATGACGTCACCGCCGGGACCGAGACGCACCACGCCGCCGATGTGATCGTCGACGGCGAACTGCGGTTGTGCAGCGGGCGACTGCCCCGGCGGCGGATCGAGATCGACCCGTTCGATCACCGCGGTCGAGCGGGGCCGGTACTCAGAGCTGGCGACCCAGAGCGAGCGCCCGTCGTAGTCGATCCCTCCGGGATGGAAGCGGACCTCGTCGCCGACCGCCACCCGCTCGACCAGCTCCCCGGCGCTGGTGACGTGCAGCAGCCAACCCGTCGTCGTCGTGATGTCGACCGTCGAGATCCACCACGATGCACCGACGCGCACCATCCCTTGCGGGTGGTGCGCGTCGAACGTGAGCGGAACCTCGCCGGCCAGGTGCCACGGAGTCGAGCGTGAACAACGCATCAACGTCGCGGCGATCCGCGGGTCAGGCGGTGCGCTCACGGGTACACCCGCTGCGTGTTCCTGTTCTTCTCGAACCGTCTCGGATGCCTCGGCTCGCTGGCGCTGTCCGCCGTCATCACCGTGATCCTGCTGGCGGTGCTCCGCCTCATCTGATCGACCGGACGGCACGCTCAGGCCGCGAGGAGCTTCCGCCGGAAGAGGTCGAGCACGAGCTCGAGCGCTTGGCGACTGCCTGATCCGGGCACGTCGTGGAGGTGCTCGGTCAAGACCGAGTGAGGTGCGTTCGGTGCGCCGGGTCGTGCGTCGTCGTCGTCGAGCTCCACCGCGACGAACGACTCGCCCAGCTGCTCGGAGAGGAAGGCGAATCGTTCGGCGGGTACGAACCGGTCGGATCGGAACCGGAGCCCGACGACCTCGAGGCCCTCCGCGGCGCAGCGCGACTTGACCTTCGCGAGGTCGGCGTCGGAGACGTCGATCGTCGACTTCTGCTTCGCGGTGACGCCGAAGGGCAGAGACGGCTGGGACAACACGGGCGCGACGACGCTCGGATCGGTGGCCATCCCGAGCGCGAAGCCGCCGGTGAAGCACATGCCGACCGCGCCGACACCAGGGCCGCCGCAGCGCTCCTGCTCGGCTCGGGCGAGATCGCGCAACCACGCCACCACAGGTGAGGTCCGCCCGGTCGCCCACACCGTGAACTCGCGGCTCACGCACACCGGTGGCAAGGTCGACCCCAGTGCGAGGATCGTCGGGACCGTGCCGGCCGCGTACGGATCGGCGCCCGGCCGGCCGAAGAGATGCGGAAGCACCGCCGTGCAGCCGAGCTCGACCACTCGCTCGGCGAACTCGACGACCTTGGGAGTGATGCCGGGCATCTCCGCCACCACGATCACGGCTGGCCCGGTCCCCCGCCGATAGATCGTCCGGGTCTTCGAGCGGGCGGTGAACGGTTCGGCATCGAAGTCGTCGAGCACACCGCACTCTCGCGCAGACGTCAGAGGTGGACGACCTGATCGGCTCGCTCGAGCGCAGCATCGCTGTGAGACACGACGAGGCAGGTGACCTCGCGGTCTCGTTCGAACAGACGGCGCCACAGCTCTGCCTCCGTCTCCGCATCGAGCGCAGACGAGACGTCGTCGAACACCAGCAGCTCCGGCGAGCGGACGAACATGCGGGCGGCAGCCACCCGCTGCACCTGCCCTCCCGACAGCTTCACGCCTCTGGGTCCGACGAGCGCGTCGAGGCCGTGGTCGAACGCGGCGACGTCGTCCTCCAGGACCGCGGCACGGATCGCGAGCTGGAGGTCGTGCTCGCCGGCCGCCACTCCGAGCTCGAGGTTCGACCGCAAGCTGTCGCTGAACAGCCTCGGCACCTGCGGCGTGAACGCCACCTGAGGTGGGACGAAGAACGTCGCAGGATCGGCCACGACCTCGCCGTTCCACCGGAGCTCGCCTGCGTCGAGCGGCAACAGGCCGAGGATCGCGTGGAGCAGCGTGGTCTTGCCGGCCCCGATCCTCCCGGTGACGACGGTGAAGCTGCCGCGCCGGAGCGCGAACGACACGTCGCGCACGCCACGTCCGGTCGACGGGTGAACGCACGTGAGGCCGCGCACCTCGAGCTCGCGCAGTGGGACGCGCGCCGCGGGCGTCTGCCGCCACGGTCCCGGTCGTTGACCGCGGATCCGGACCGGCGGCGGCACGACCACGTCGTCGACCGGGGCGGACGGCATCAGGGCGTGCATGCGCGCGATCGACACTCGTGTCCGCTTGAGCTCCGTGACCACCCGGCCGATCTCGGCTGGCAGGTAGGTCAGCTGGTCGAGGTAGACGACGAACAGCGCGAGCTCACCGACCGTGAAGGCCCCGCTCCGGATCTTGCCTGCGCCGAGGAGCAACACCGCGCCCGTCGACACGTGGACGAGGTGGACGTTCATCGAGTTGACCATCTCCGCGAAGACCCGATCACGGACCGACATGCGGCGGCGGGTGTCGCTCATGTACGCCACGCGTCCGACGGCGTGGCTGCTCGCGCGCCCCACCCGAACCGCGAGTTGCCCAGCCATCAGCTCGCCGATGAAGGCGGTGAGGCGTGTGGTCGACTCTCGTGCGGCGGCGCCGTAGAGGCTCGCCCTGGTGCCGAGGGCGTCGCTCACGGCGGCACCGACGATCACAGGGGCGAACGCGGCGGCCGCGAGCACCGGGTCGATGCGCATCATCACGATCAACGCCACGACGCCGAAGGCTCCGCGGCCGACCAGGTCGCAGATGCCGTCCATCGACCCGCTGGTGATGCTCGGGGGCTCGTCGCGAAAGCGGCCGATCGCGTCGCCGGGCTCCACCGTGAGGCCGTGGCGGCCGTATCCACGAAGCACTCCCCGCAGCAGGTTGCCTTGCAGCAACGTGTGCGTGTTGTACGAGAACGCGCTCCAGCTGTGGGTGATGCCGATCTCGGTGACCACCTCGCTCACCTGCAGCGCGACAAGGAGCGCAACGGCGACCCACACCGCGCTTCCAGCACTCGCGGTGCTTCCGGCGTCAGGGGTGACGGCATCGAAGAAGGCCTCCGATGCCGCTCCGATGGCCGCTGGCAGGACGCAGAAGAGCGCCACGCCGAGCGCGGTGCACGTGGCGTACGACGGCGCCGTCGACCGTATGAGCGTCGCAACGTGCCTCATGCCACGACCTCCGCCTCGCCCGCCCGCAACAGCCGCGCATAGCGAGAGGTCGCATCGGCCGCGAGGCTCGACCGCGGACCGTGCTCCACGATGGCGCCTCCGTCGACGATGGCGATCGCGTCGACGGTGGCAACGGTGCCGAGGCGATGGGCGATCACGACGCCCGTTCGATCGGTGAGCAGGCTCCGCATCGCGGCGTGGAGCAACTCCTCCGTGTGGGGATCGAGTCGTGACGACGCCTCGTCGAGCAGCACGACACCTGGGTTCGCGAGGAACACGCGCGCAAGGGCGACCAGCTGCGCCTCGCCCGCCGACAGGCCGAGGCCGCCCGCACCGACGACGGTGTCGATGCCGTCGGGCAGAGCGTCGAGCCAGGAGCCGATGCCGAGCGCCGCGAACGCCTCGATGATGCGGTCGTCGGCGACCGCCGGATCGAAGAGCCGCACGTTGTCGCGGAGCGTCCCGGCGAACAGCTGCACGTCCTGGGTCACGAACGCGACCCGCCGGCGCAGCTCGTCGAGCGGCACGTCGCGCACGTCGACTCCGCCCACCCGAACCGAACCTTCGTCCGCGTCGTAGAGGCGGCAGAGCAACCTCACGATCGTCGACTTCCCGGCGCCGGTGCGCCCGAGCAGACCGACGACCTCACCCGGAGCGACGACGAGCGACACCTTGTCGAGGACCGGGCGGTCGCCGTAGGCGAACCGGACGTCGTCGAGCTCCACCGCAAGGGGCCCATCCGGCAGTTCAACGCGTCCGGCATCCTCCACCTCGGGCGACACGTCGAGCACCTCTCGCACCCGCACGATCGCGCCGGCCGCCCGCTGGAAGCTGTTCATGTGGCGAGACAGCCGCTCGAGCGGCGTCCGCAACAAGCGGGCGTACCGGAAGACGACGAACACGCCACCGACGGTGAGCGCGCCCGAGCGGAGGAGCACGACGCTCGTCACGAGGGATGCTGCGGTGCCGGCGACGAGGAACGTGTAGACGGCGCTCGCGTAGAGCGACGCGCCGAGGATGGCGTGGCGTCCGGCTCGATGCCGCTCGGCCAGCCGAGTGTCGAGGCCGTGGGCGACGAACCCGTCCGCGCCGTTCGCCTTGATGTCGACCAGCCCTGTCAGGCGCTCCTCGAGGTACGAGCTGAGCTCGCCCTCGACCTCGCGAGCCGCACGCGACCTGCGGGCCACGAATCGACCTCCTCGCAGGAGGTACAAGAGCGCGACGACGGCGACGGCGGTCAGGAGCGCGCCGATCCGCGCGTCTTCACGCCACAGCAGCGCGAGTACGCCCACGAGGAACGCTGCGCTGCCGAGGACGTACACGACGAAGCGCGCGAAGAATGCAGCGATGGCCGACACGTCGCCGTCGATCCGCTCGACGAGCTCGCCCGGCGGATGCTCGGTGTGGAAGGCGTGATCGAGGCGAAGGACATGGTGGGTCAGGTCGACCCGCAACGCGTTCGTCGTGCGCCAGCCGAGGTCTTCTGCGACGAACGTCTCGGCAACCGCGGCGACCTGGGCAAGAACGGCCACGGCGAGGAAGATTCCGGCCAGAGAGACCAGCGAGTCGAAGGCCGCGCCGGCCGCGGCCCGGTCGATGATCGACTTCGCGATCAGGGGGTTCGCCAGCTGCAAGAACGTGCCGCCGACGAAGAGGACGCCGAGCAACACGAGGCGCGGCCGGTGTGGCCGCAGGTACATCGCGAGGAAGCCGCGATCGAGATCCGGTAGCAAGAGTGCGCTCCTGTCAGCACGAGGGACGGATGTCGGTGCTGTTCAGGCCGCGCGTGTTCGGGGATGCAGCCGCTAGGTGAGCGGCCGGTGCGGGGCGGGCGTCAGCTCGCGCCGGCGGTCGACACGTCGGAGGCCTGAACGGAGCGCGTTGTCATCGATGGACCTCCCGGTCGTCGGCGTACGAGGGCGAAGCGTATTGGGGAGCCGCAGCGCCTGCCCGGCTTTTCCTCAGTCGCCGGTTCGGCGGCCGTCCAGGAGCTCCCGAGTCGCTTCGGCATGACCGGCGTGCTGAGCCGTCTCCTCGAGCAGGTGGTAGAGCACCCACCGCAGCGTCAGCTGCGGGTTCGGCCGAGCGCCACCGGGGCAGGCGACGTCGAGGTCGGGCGCCGCGCGCACCACCTCGTTCGTCCGCCGCCGTCGCTCGTTGTAGTCGGCGACCAGCTCCGCGAGCGGTCGCGTCGTCATGAACTCGGTCGCAGGGTCCGCCGGCGGCAGGTCGACGCACAAGTACTTGCCGTCGATCCACCGCCCTTCGACGTGCGTGAGGTGGTTGATGATGCCGCCGACCGGGAGGAGGCCGTTCGACGGCGTCCACCTGCACTGCTCGTCCGTCAGCTCGCGAGCAGCCTGCAGCACGTTGGCCCGCTTCCAGTCGAGGAACGCGAGCAGCGTCTCCCGCTCGTCGAGGTCGAGAGCGGGAACGACGAAGGGAGGTGCGTCGTCGGTCACATGCGGAACCTACGCGCAACGATCCGGGACACTCGGGCGTCGTAGGGGACATGATCGAACAACGGATGCGGCGGGCTGCATCCCGCGGCCCGTCGACGACGGCCGCGATACTGAGCGCCCTCATCGTCTTGGCAATGATCGTCGCGCTGGTGTTGGCGGCACCGCCGGCATGACGCCGCCCAGCGCCCAGCTCTCGGTGGTGGCGCCGACCGTGAACGACGACCCGGACCACGCACTCGAACGGCTCTACCGCTCCGAGCGGACCAGCATGGTCCGGCTCGCCCACCTCCTGACCGGTTCGGCGGACGTCGGCGAAGAGCTCGTGCACGAGGCCTTCCTCAAGGTTCGCCGCAACTGGCACGCGGCGGTCAACCCTCCTGCGTACCTTCGAACCACCGTCGTCAACCTCTGTCGCTCCTATCACCGCACCTTGGCTCGGCAGCGCGATCGCATCGTGGCCGTGCCGACGGCGCACCTCGATCCCGACATCGACGAGATGTGGGACGCCCTCGGCGGGCTCAACAGCCGGCAACGGACGGCGCTGGTTCTCCGGTACTACGAAGACCTGTCCGTCGACGAGATCGCACGGCTCATGGACTGCCGTCCAGGGACCGTGAAGTCGCTCATCCATCGCGGCCTCGCCCGCTTGAAGGAGACCATCGACCGTGACCAATGACCTGCAGCTCCCGCCCGAGCTCCGGCCGATCGAGGATCGCCTGCGCTCGGCGCTGTTCGCCGTCGCAGCCACGACGCCGGAGCTCGACGAGCGCCCGGTCGACGTGGTCGCTCTGCCCGAGGTCCCTCGCCCGCGGCGCTCCCCTCGCCGGTGGATCGCCGCGGCCGCCGCAGCAGCGGCCGCCCTGACGATCCCGGTCGCGAACGATCTCCTCCCGCTGCCCGGCACGACCGTTGCCATCGACGACGAGGCGTCGACCACGACGTCGTCGACGCCTTCCTCCTCGACCGAGACCTCACCCGCGGCCGACTACTTCCTCCCGTCGTCACTGCCGGCCGGGCTGCGACCCGCCGCCATCGGCCGCCTCGCATCTCCGGTGCGGGCGACGAGCCGTGTCGAGGTCTACGCAGAGGGAGCGCACGCGGATCGAGCCGTCGGCATCGTCCGGACCGACGAACCGGCGCTGATCTCGACGATCCTCTCGTTCGACCGCGGCACACGGATCACGATCGCCGGCAAGGCCGCCACCTCCGCGTCGTCCGGCGTACTGCGTGGGATCGACCTCAGCACGGCAGGCGGCGGCCTCGCGGTGATCGGACGTGGCCTCTCAGCAGACGAAGTGCGGTCGATCGCGGACGTCGTGGCGAGGACGGGCGCCCCCGACGGTGCCCTGCCCGACCGCTTCACCCGCATCTACGACGGGCGCCATCCGTTCATTCACGCGGCCGGCGACGATGTGGTGACCGCTCGGTTCGCCAGCGACGACGGACTGCGCGAGATCGAGCTGACGACGATCACCGGTGCCGCGGTTCCGCCGTGGGAATCGGTGGGGTGGCACCTCGAGGGTCCAGGCCGAGTGCTGGGAGGCGTGCGTGGTCCCGACGTCCTGTCGGTGCGGATCGGCGACCCCGACGGCGGTCCGGGCGTGCGCCAACTCATCTGGAGCGAGGCCAACGTGCTGATCACGCTCACGGGCCGCAACGTGTCGGAGGACGAGCTGATCGAGACGGCTCGATCACTCGCTCCGGCGTCGAAGGCGGAGATCGACGAGCTGATCGCCCAGAGCGAGGCGTCGCTGTCGGAGGACTGACCGGTTGCTCAGTCGCTGCGAGCCGGCGCATCCGGTGACGGCTTCGCTGAACCACCCTGGGGGGCGGTCTGCTGCATCAACTCGATCAGCCGTTGCTGGTCGCGATGCGAAGGCTGCCCCCATCCGGGTTCGTAGCCGTAGACGTCGGCGAGGGCGACGGCGTCCGCGCCTGGCGACAGCAGCTCGACGGCCTCTGTCGAGATGAGCCCCGGATGCTCGACGCCGCACGCCTCGGCGACCGTCAGCAGGTCTCGCCGCAGCGTCTTGATGTAGTTCGCGGCGCGCACCGCCTTCAACGACGGGTCGAGACCGGAGACGAGCCACCTGTCCTGGGTCGCGACACCTGTGGGGCAGCGGTCGGTGTGGCACTTCTGGGCCTGGATGCACCCGATCGCAAGCATCGCCGACCGGCCCACGTTCACCATGTCGCACCCAAGGGCGAACGCGAGCACCGCGTTGTCGGGGAGGCCGAGCTTGCCCGCACCGATGAACACGACGTCGTCGTTGAACCCGCGCCGGGCGAAGGCCGCGTAGACCCTCGCGAACCCGAGCCGGAACGGCAGCGCGACCGAATCGGTGAAGATCAGCGGGGCCGCACCGGTGCCGCCCTCACCGCCGTCGATGTTCACGAAGTCGACACCGCGACCGGTGGTGGCCATCAGCTCGACGAGCTCCTCCCAGAACTCGAGGTCGCCGACGGCGGACTTGATCCCGACGGGCAGCCCGGTCTCGTCGGCGAGCAGTTCCACCCAGTCGAGGAGCTCGTCGGTGTTCCGGAACTCGGCATGGCGCGACGGACTCACGCAGTCCTTGCCGATCGCGATGCCTCTGGTCGCAGCGATCTCCGCCGTCACCTTCGCACCTGGCAGAAGCCCTCCGAGGCCTGGTTTGGCTCCCTGACTCAGCTTCACCTCGATCGCGCGCACCGGCGCCGAGTTCACCGCGTCGACCAGGCGCGGCATCGAGAACCGGCCCTCGTCGTCACGGCACCCGAAGTAGGCGGTCCCGATCTGGAAGATGAGCTCGCCGCCGTGGCGGTGATACGGCGAGAGCGCACCTTCGCCGGTGTTGTGGAGGCAGTTCACGATCGCGGCGCCGCGGTTCAGCGCCTCGACAGCGGGCCCCGACAGCGACCCGAAGCTCATCCCCGAGATGTTCACGACCGAGTCCGGACGGAACGCCTTCCGCCGCTGCCGCTTCTCCCCCATCACCTTGGCGCACGGCACCCACGCCTCCTGCGCCGCCTTGGGATGCGACGGCGGCACCGCCCGCCCGAACGTCTTGTGCTTCACGATCGGGTAGCCGCTCGTGTGCTCGATGTCGTTGTCGGTCCCGAAGCCGAAGTAGTTGTTCTCCAGCTTCGCTGAGGCGTACACCCACCGTCGTTGATCGCGGCTGAACGGACGCTCCTCGTTGTTGCCGGCGACGATGTACTGGCGCAGCTCGGGTCCGATCGCCTCCAGCAGGTACCTCGCGTGGCCGATCACCGGGAAGTTGTGGAGCAGGGCGTGCCTCCGCTGAAGGAGGTCGTGGGTGGCCACCGCGGCAGCGGCAGCGACCGGCGCCGCCTTGAAGAACCACTTCATCGCCCGAGTCTTGTCGTTTCTCCGCCGGCGCGACGCCGGGCGAGGGACGGGAGCCGCCGCCAAATCCCCGGCGCGTCGCTCGTGGTTCTCGTACCGTCTGCGGCCGTGGGGAAGCCGGGGAAGCCGCGCACGCGCGGGCGCCGTACGTCGTCGCCGACGGCCGATCGCATCCTGCTCGAGGCGCAGATCGCCGAGGCGATGCGAGACCTCACCGTGCGGCATCGGCAGAAGGACGCGCACTGGAAGCTTCGGCTCATGGGTCCTGTCGCGCGCCCTGCCGTGGAAGAGGGGCTGTTCGCCGACGACGCGGAGCTGCGCGTGCAGTGCACGCTTCTGATCGACCATCTGGCGGGGAACGACTCGTTCGAGCTGATGCTCCTGCTCCTCGACGACCCTGACCCGCGTGTGCGCCAGCACGCAATGCACGCCCTCGCGTGCGATCGTTGCAAGGCCGACGACGTGTGCGCGCTTCCGGCTCGCGAGATCATCGACGCGGCGGCGGGGGTGCTGCAGCGCGACCCGCAGCCCCACGTGCGAGCGATCGCGCTCGAGGCGCTCGCTCGGTGGATGCATTCCGACGACGGCGCCCGTCGCGCACTGGCGTCGGCGGCTTCGGACGACCCGAGCCCGTACATCCGCAAGAAGGCGTCGTGGTACCTCCCGGGCGGAAAGACCTACGAACGCACGAGATCGCGCGTCGAGTCGCGAGAATGGTGACATGGCGTCACGACCAGCCACCCGCTCGCGCCTCGGCCGTGATGCTCGCCGTGACGCTCTGCTGGAAGCGGCCGTCGCCATTGCCGCCGACGGATCGGTCGACGAGGTCACCATGGAAGCCGTCGCGGAGCGAGCTGGCGTCAGCCGGCCCCTGCTCTACAAGCACTTCGCGAACCGGGACGAGCTCGTGGCCGCGGTCTACCGCCAGGAGGCGGAGAACCTCCACCGGCGGCTCGCTCGCCGAGTCGGCGAGGCGACCACCCTCGAGGAGATGTTCGACGCGCTGATCACCGGCGCGCTGGAGGCCTCCGCCGATCGTGGCTCGCTCTTCTCTGCATTGCGCTCGGCGGGCGGATGGACGAAGGACGTCCGCCGCGAGCAACGCACGCGAGACACCGCCACCGCACGGGCCTTCACTGCGGTCGCGAAGCAGGAAGGGCTCGACCCGCGCCGCGCCGGACCAGCGATGTCGATGCTCCTGTCGCTGGTCGACGCGACGATCGTGCAGTTCCGCGCCCGACCCGGTGCCGAACGGGCTGCCTTGCTCCACGACACCTACATGACCATCGTGCGTTCGACGATCGCTGCCCTTCGGTAGTAAGTTGGTGACAACTTGTCACCATTTCATGTGGGGGGACCACGGATGACCTACGCAGGCGGCCGCCGCATGCTCGATGCGGACAGCCACGTCATGGAGCTGGCCGACTTCCTCGATGCGCACATCGACCCGGAGCAGTCGGGGCGTCTGCGGCGAGGCGGCATGGACGCGCTCAAGCCGGTGCTCGACAAGGCCGTCGAACGGGCCGAGAAGCGCCGCACCGACCCGTCCGTCGCGGCAGAGGCGGAAGAGCGTCTGCTGCAGGACAAGGGGTGGACGGCGATGGGCGCGTTCGACCCCGTCGAGCGCAGCCGCGTGCTCGACCTCTTCGGGTTCGAGGCGCAGCTGGTCTTCGCCACCTTCGCCACCGCGATGTTCAGCGGTCGCGACCTCGATCGGCTCTACGCGGGCGCTGCTGCGCAGGATCGGGCTGTCGCCGAGTTCTGCAAGGACGATCCGCGTCTCCTGCCGGTCGCGTTCGTCCCACTTGCCGATCCGGTGCGCGCCGCCAAGCAGGTCGCCGACGCCATCGACATCGGCTGCAAGGCCGTGATGGTGCCGTCGACGGCTGCAGGCGAGCTGGCACCGACGCACCCCGACCTCGATCCGGTGTGGGACACGCTGGCGCAGGCGAACGTCCCGTTCGTCCTCCACGTCGGCGGTGGCGGTCGCCTCCTCGACCGCGCCTTCCACAACAACGCGATGCCGGTCACCGATCACCTCGGCGGCGGCGAGAACATCCGGTCGAAGGACTTTCTCGCCATCCATCACTCCCCCGAGCTGTTCCTCGGCGCGCTTATCTACGACGGGATCTTCGATCGGTTCCCGAACCTCCGCGGTGGCTGCATCGAGCAGGGCGCCGGGTGGGTCGTGAGCTGGCTGCGCCACCTCGACTACGGACTCCGGGCCTTCAAGCGGACGGAGGAGCCGCTGCGCCGCCTCGAGCACAAGCCGAGCGACTACGTGCGCAAGCACCTCAAGTTCACCCCGTTCCCGGGCGAGGACGTCGGCTGGATGATCGACGCCGCGGGCGAGGGCGGCGACGAGCTGTTCATGTTCTCCACGGACTACCCGCACCCCGAAGGCGGCAAGGACCCGCTGGCGAAGTTCGAGGAGACGCTCGCCGACACGTCGGAGCAAGCGAAGGACCGCTTCTACTACTCGAACATGGCCGAGATGCTGTACGGCAGCACGGTTCCGGCCTGAGAGGCAGTGGCCCAGCTGCGGATGCGCATCGTCGGCGAGCGGCTTCCAGGCCGAATCGTCGGCGAGCACTCGAACGTCCACCTCGGCATCCAGAAGGGTGCAGAGGTGGTCGACCTCGTTCCAGGTGACGCGCCGAGCGCGCGCTTCGACGTCATGGTCGTCCACCGCGACGACGACTTCCGCAGCCCGTACGTCCACGGCAAGCCGGGTGACCGGTTCCTCTACCTGTGCTGGCTCGACCTCGATCCCGGCGGCGGCGAGCCGACGAGGATCGGCCGCATCAAGCTGATGCTGTCGGCGATCCCTCCTGGGCTGGTGCGCGACGACACGGGCGGACTCGAGGCCTACCTTGCTCTGACCGACCAGAACGGCAAGCTCGTGATGGCCTCCGTGCGTCCGCCCCAGGTGACCTGGATGAGCAGCTGACGCCTGCCCCGCTACGGTCTGCCGCAACGCCCTCGACGAAAGGACCCACGATGGGTGAAGCCTTCATCATCGACGCCTGCCGCACGCCCCGCGGCATCGGCAAGCAGGGCAAGGGCGCGCTCGCGCACCTTCATCCGCAGCACGTCGCAGCGACGGTGTTGAAGGCCCTCGTCGACCGCAACGGATACGACACGGCCGAGGTCGACGACATCGTGTGGGGCACGAGCGCCCAGGTGTCCGAACAGGGCGGAGACCTCGGCCGCATGGCTGCACTCGACGCCGGCTACGACATCCGCGCCAGCGGCGTCACCCTCGACCGCTTCTGCGGGTCCGGCATCACCGCCAACAACTTCGCGGCAGCCATGGTCATGGCGGGCCAGGAGGATCTGGTGATCGGTGGCGGCACCGAGATGATGTCGCTCCCGAAGAAGGGCGCGCTGCCGATCGGCGCGCTCAACCCGCACCTGCAGGAGATCCACCCGCAGTCGCACCAAGGCGTGTGCGCCGATGCGATCGCGTCGATGGAGAAGATCGACCGCCGCACGCTCGACGAGCACGCGGCCGAGTCGCAGCGCCGAGCCGAGATCGCGATCAAGGAAGGCCGCTTCGACAGGAGCCTCGTCCCCGTCTACAACCTCGACGGCACGCTCGCCCTCGACCACGAGGAGTTCCCGCGCCCTGGCACGACCGCCGACTCGCTGGCGAACCTGCAGCCGAGCTTCGGTGCGATCGCCGACTACCGGCGCGACGAGAACACGCCCACGTTCCGCGAGCTGATCAACCAGAAGTACCCCGACCTCGTGATCGAGCACGTCCACCACGCGGGCAACTCCTCCGGCGTCGTCGACGGTGCAGCCGCCGTGCTCTATGCGAGCGAGGACTACGTGAAGGCCCACGGGCTCAAGCCGCGGGCGCGAGTCGTGGCGTCCGCGAACATGGGCGACGACCCGACGCTGATGCTCAACGCTCCGGTGCCTGCCGCGAAGAAGGTCCTGAAGCGGGCCGGGATGACGGTGGACGACATCGATCTCTGGGAGATCAACGAGGCGTTCGCCGTCGTCTCCGAGAAGTTCCAGCGCGACCTCGACCTCGACCGCGACAAGGTCAACGTCAACGGTGGAGCCATGGCCCTCGGTCACCCGATCGGCGCCACCGGGGCGATCCTGATCGGCACGATCCTCGACGAGCTCGAGCGCCAGGACAAGCAGGTCGGCCTCGTCACCATGTGCGCCGCCGGCGGCATGGCCCCGGCGATCATCATCGAGCGCGTCTAGCCAAGCGGGTGAGCCGTGGCCGCCAGGCCGCCCGCAGCCCAGCTGCTTAGATCGACGTCGTGAGCAGGAAGAGCCAGGCCGGGGTCACGGCGGCGCCCACCACCCACATCGCAGACTCCCACGGGATGATCCGCGTGCACGGAGCGCGGGTCAACAACCTCAAGAACATCGACGTCGAGATCCCGAAGCGGCGGCTCACCGTCTTCACGGGCGTGTCCGGATCAGGCAAGAGCTCGCTCGTGTTCGGCACCATCGCCGCCGAGTCGCAGCGGCTCATCAACGAGACCTACAGCGCGTTCGTCCAGGGCTTCATGCCGACGCTCGCGCGGCCAGACGTCGACCTGCTCGACGGCCTGACCACGGCGATCATCGTCGACCAGGAGCGCATGGGGCCCAACGCCCGGTCGACGGTGGGCACCGTCACCGACGCCAACGCGATGCTGCGCATCCTCTTCAGCCGGCTCGGCAAGCCCTACATCGGTCCGCCGAACGCGTTCTCGTTCAACGTGGCCTCGGTGCGAGCGAGCGGTGCGATCACCGTCGACCGTGGCCCAGGCAAGACCAAGACCGAGAAGGCCACGTTCAACCGGCTCGGCGGCATGTGCACGCGCTGCGAGGGCATGGGTCGAGTCAACGACTTCGACCTGACTCAGCTCTACGACGACACGAAGTCGCTCAACGAGGGTGCCATCACTGTCCCCGGCTACAGCATGGAGGGCTGGTACGGCCGCATCTTCCGCGGGAGCGGCTACTTCGATCCCGACAAGCCGATCCGGAAGTACAACAAGAAGGAGCTCCACGACCTCCTCTACCGCGAAGCGACGAAGATCAAGGTCGACGGGATCAATCTGACCTACGCAGGGCTGATCCCGAGCATCCAGAAGTCGTACCTGTCGAAGGACGTCGATGCGCTCCAGCCCCACATCCGGGCGTTCGTCGAGCGTGTGGTCACGTTCACCACGTGTCCGGAGTGCGACGGGACCCGGCTGACCGCCGAGGCCCGATCGTCGAAGATCAAGGGCATCAACATCGCGGACGCCTGCGCGATGCAGATCAGCGACTTGGCCGACTGGGTCCGCGGGCTGAAGGAACCGTCGGTCGCACCGCTGCTCGTCGGGCTGCAGCACCTCCTCGACTCCTTCGTCGAGATCGGCCTCGGGTACCTGTCGCTCGAGCGCCCGTCGGGGACGCTGTCGGGCGGCGAGGCGCAGCGGACGAAGATGATCCGCCATCTCGGTTCGTCGCTCACCGACGTGACGTACGTGTTCGACGAGCCGACGATCGGTCTGCATCCGCACGACATCCAGCGAATGAACGACCTCCTGCTGCAGCTGCGCGACAAGGGAAACACTGTCCTCGTCGTCGAGCACAAGCCCGACCTCATCGCCATCGCGGATCACGTGGTCGACCTCGGTCCGGGTGCCGGATCCGGTGGCGGCGTCGTCTGCTACGAGGGGTCCGTCGACGGCCTCCGGAAGAGCGACACCATCACCGGGCGTCACCTCGACGATCGAGCCAGGCTGAAGGACGAGGTTCGCGTTCCCTCAGGCGCGCTCGAGGTCCGAGGCGCTGACACCCACAACCTGCAGAAGGTCGACGTCGACATCCCGCTCGGCGTCCTCGTCGTGGTCACCGGCGTCGCCGGCTCCGGGAAGAGCTCGCTCATCGACGGTTCCGTTGTCGGGCTCGACGATGTCGTCGCCATCGACCAGGGCGCGATCCGCGGTTCCCGCCGCAGCAACCCCGCGACCTACACCGGACTGCTCGAGCCGATCCGGAAGGCGTTCGCGAAGGCGAACGGGGTGAAGCCTGCGTTGTTCAGCGCCAACTCGGAAGGAGCGTGTCCGACCTGCAACGGCGCCGGCGTGATCTACACCGACCTCGGCATGATGGCCGGCGTCGCGACCACCTGCGAAGACTGCGACGGCAAGCGCTTCCAGGCGGCGGTGCTCGAGTACGAGCTCGGCGGACGGAACATCAGCGAGGTGCTCGCGATGCCGGTCGACGAGGCCGAGCAGTTCTTCTCCGAAGGCGAAGCGCAGACGCCCGCCGCCCACACGATCCTGGAACGCCTGAAGGACGTCGGCCTCGGCTACCTCACCCTGGGCCAGCCGCTCACGACGTTGTCGGGCGGTGAGCGTCAGCGGCTCAAGCTCGCGACCCACATGAAGGACAAGGGCGGCATCTACGTCCTCGACGAGCCGACGACGGGGCTCCACCTCGCCGACGTGGAGCAGCTCCTCGGGCTGCTCGACCGACTCGTCGACTCGGGGAAGTCCGTCATCGTCATCGAGCATCACCAGGCGGTGATGGCGCACGCCGACTGGATCATCGACCTCGGCCCCGGCGCCGGTCACGACGGGGGGCGCATCGTGTTCGAGGGGACACCGGCTGAGCTCGTGAGCCAGCGGTCGACGCTCACCGGCAAGCACCTCGCCGAGTACGTCGGGCACTGACGCAGCGCCGCCCAACGACCGCTGGCGTCCTCAGCGGCGGGTGATCACCTGCGCTCGCTGGACGCGGGTGCGACCGCCCGCCACACGATCTCGAGGTGATGCAACAAGCCGCGAGCGATGACGGCTCGCTCGCCCTCGCTGAGGTCGTCATCCGTCGCCAGGGTGCGAGCGAAGCGACGCGCTATCTCGAGCGACGCCACCTCGGCGTGACCGAGACGAGGTGACGTCATCGGCGCAGCTTGCCGCCTGTGCGGCCCGAATCTCCGGTCGACTCCTGCAGTCGCGCGAGGTCCTCGTGCAGCTGCCGGAGGTCGTTCTGCAGCGCCGACTGCCGCGCTCGACGCGCGATGCGGAGCCGGTTCAGCGGGGACTCCTCCCGCTCTGCGCCCGTCACGATGCAACCACCATGGTTCGTCCTTCGCCGCCGCCGGCAGGGGAACCCGCCAGGCATTGCATCGGCACGAACTAGTCACGTCTTGAGCAAGGACTAGCCCCCGTGTGCGCACGTCCGGCCGCGACCACACTTGGGCCATGGGTGTCATCCTCGTCACGGGCACGTCGAGCGGTTTCGGTCTCCTCACCGCCGCAGAACTGGTGCGGCGTGGCCATCGGGTCGTGGCGACGATGCGGGATCCGGCCCATTCCGAGGCCCTTCGCGCCACCATCGCGGACGGCGACGGCGACGGAGCGGCGCTCGAGGTGGAGACGCTCGACGTCACCGACACCGGTTCCGTACGCCGAGCGATCAAGACCGTCATCGCTCGGCACGGGCGGCTCGACGTGGTCGTGAACAACGCAGGGATCGGCACCGCCGGAGCGGTCGAGGAGACGGCGGTCGACGAGTTCGCCGCGGTCTTCGACACCAACGTCCTAGGCGCGCTGCGCGTGATCCAGGCCGCGCTCCCCCACATGCGCGAGCGCCGCAGCGGTCACATCGTGAACGTCACGTCGATCGCCGCCTTCGTCGCGCCGCCGTTCCTCGCCGCCTACGCGGCGTCGAAGCACGCACTGGATGCCATCGGCGAGAGCCTCGCAGGCGAAGTCGGGCGCTTCGGGATAGCCGTCACGAACGTGGCGCCAGGTGCGTACGACACCCGGATGACGCAGGACGTCGACGAGGTCCTGGCATCGGTCGATCCGTCGTCGCCGTACGCCGAGCCGCTGTCGACGCTCGTTCGCAACCACGCCGCATCCATGCGGCAGAACGACGATCCCCGGGCGGTCGCAGTTGCGGTTGCCGACGCTATCGAGGCCGACCCACCGCCGGCGAGGGTGGTCGTGCCGCCCGAGTCCGGCTTCATCGTCGAGGCGCGAGGCGCGACCCCGCCGGAACAGCTCCGCGATCTGCTCGCGAAGAGCTACGGCATCTGAGTCATCGCATACGGGAGGTCGACTCGCGGCGGCAGCTCGCGATAGACCTCTCGGCCATGGCCAACCGCGTGCCCTTCGTCGAGTACCTGGCGCTCGAGCCCGAACCCCACTTGGTCGCCAATGAGTGCACGAGCTGCGGCGCCCGGTTCTTCGATCGGCGCAACGCGTGCGCGTCGTGCGAAGGCGACGAGTTCACGAAGGTCGACATCCCGACCGAGGGCGAACTGCGGGCGTTCACGATCGTGACGTTCGCCGCACCCGGTGTCCCGGTGCCGTTCGTCGCGGGCGTGTTCGACTGCGACGGGACGAGCGTGCGAGGCAACCTGGTGAACATCGAGCCGACGCCGGAGCACGTGCAGCTCGGGATGAAGGTGCGGCTGACGACGGTTCCGGTCGGGACCGACAGCAACGGCACCGAGGCGATCAACTTCGGCTTCGAGCCGATCGCGTAGGGGGACAGGAGAAGCAATGGCAACCGACGACATCTGGATCCTCGGCATCCACATGACCAAGTTCGGGAAGCACCCGGACAAGGACGTGGTCGATCTGGCCGCCGAGGCCGCCCGAGCAGCACTCGCCGACGGTGGCGTGAAGATGAAGGACATGGGCATCCTCGCCTGCGGCAGCCTCATGAACGCGAACGCCGGCGTCGGTCAGCAGCTACAGAAGCAGATCGGCCAGACCGGGATCCCCGTCTACAACGTCGCGAACGCATGCGCGACCGGCGCCACGGCACTGCGCACGGCGATCATGGCCGTCAAGGCAGGCGAGTGCGACATGGGGCTCGCCGTCGGCGTCGAGAAGCTGGCCGGAGCGGGGCTCCTCGGCGGCGGTGGCCAGCGCCCGAGCAAGGACGAGTGGACGCCGTCAGGTCGCTTCGGTGCCGTCGGGTCGACCGACGGGCGTATCGGCACGGCGTCGATGCCTGGCGTGTTCGCGCAGGTCGGCATGGAGTACGGCCACAAGTACGGCGGCGCGAACTTCGACGTGTTCGCTCGGATCTCGGAGAAGAACCACGCGCACTCGACGCTGAACCCGCTCGCGACCTACCAGAAGCGGTTCACGCTCGACGAGATCAAGAACGACGTGATGATCGCCTACCCGAACACCCGGCCGATGTGCTCCGCGAACTGTGACGGAGCCGCTGCCGCCGTCGTCGTGTCGGGCGAGCGCCTGAAGTCGCTGTCGACCGAGCAGCAGAAGCGAGCGGTGAAGGTGTCGGCGTCGGTACTCACGACCGACCCGTGGCAGGAGGCGTGCCAGATCCTCCCGGACGTCAACACGCTCACCCGCCAGGCGGCACAGCAGGCGTACGAGGCGGCCGGGGTCGCGCCCGAGGATCTTGACCTCGTCGAGCTGCACGACTGCTTCGCAACCGCCGAGCTCGTCCACTACGACAACCTCATGCTCTGCAAGGAGGGCGAGGCGGTGTCGTTCTTCGAGTCGGGTGCGCCGTGGCGTGATGGGACCACGCCGGTGAACGTGTCGGGCGGCCTGCAGTCGAAGGGACACCCCATCGGCGCCACCGGCATCGCGAACATCTGGGAGATCTGCCACCACCTCCGCGGGGAGGCGGGCGACCGTCAGATCGCGGGCGCGAAGGTGGGCCTCGCCCATGTGATCGGGCTCGGCCAAGCCTGCGGCGTGCACATCCTCGAGAAGGCGGCCTGACCCTCCGCTACGCCCGCCGCTCGAGGACGACCACGGGGATCTCGCGCCCCTGAGCCCTCTTCTCGTAGTCGGCGAAGCCGGGCATGAGCTCCTTCTGCTTCGACCAGATCCGCTCCCGCTCCTCACCTTCGGCGACTCGCGCCCGCACCTCGATCGTCTCGGTGCCGACCTCGACAACGGTGTCGGGGTTGGCGACGAGGTTCCAGTACCACTGCGGGTGCGTCGGCGCGCCTCCCTTCGAGCCGAACACGACGAAGGCATCGCCGACCGCCTGGTACACGAGCGGCGACACCCGTTCCTGCCCGGTCTTCGCCCCCCGATGGTGGACGAGGATCATCGGCGCGCCCTGGAACCGTCCGCCCACTTTGCCGCCGTTGGCGCGGAACTCCTCGATGATCGCCGCGTTGAAGTCGTTCGGGTCCATGCCTGACGTCAACGCCGGTCGTCGCGTGACATTCCTCGACGTCCGCGATGAGTTCGCGAGGCCGTGGTCGTCGTACCGGCAGATGAACAACCTCGAAGCCAAGGAAGGGGACACCATGACCATCCGCGAAGACGTCCCACCCGGCGCGCCCTGCTGGGTCGACCTGATGTCGTCCGACATCGACAAGAGCATCGAGTTCTACGGGAGCCTCTTCGGGTGGACCGCCGAGAGCACGGGGCCCGACTTCGGCGGCTACGTGAACTTCTCGCTCCGAGGTGAGATGGTCGCCGGGCTCATGCAGGCCCAGCCGGGCGGAATGCCCGACGTGTGGTCGGTCTATCTGACCGTGCCCGATGCGGCAGCGGCGGTCGGAGCGACGAAGGAGAACGGCGGCGAGGTGCACGTCGACGCCATGCCCGTCGGCGATCTCGGCGTGATGGCGATGGTCGGCGACCCCACCGGTGCGGCGATCGGCATGTGGCAGCCGGGCCAGCACCGTGGCGGTGTCGTCGCGACCTCGGGCGCACCGTGCCACTGGGAGCTCCACACCCGCGACTACGACACGGCGCTCAGGTTCTACGAGAAGGTGTTCGGCTGGGCGAACGTCGACCGCTCGAACGAGAGCCCCGACTTCCGGTACGCGGTGCTCAGCGTCGGCGACGGCGAGAACGCGGGTGTCATGGACGCGAGCGCTTTCCTGCCCGAGGGCGTGCCGAGCCACTGGTCGGTGTACTTCGCTGTCGACGATGTCGACTCGACGTTGGCCGAGGTCGAACGCCTCGGCGGCAAGACGGTGATGCCCGCCGAGACCACTCCGTACGGGCGGCTCGCCGTCGCCAGTGACGCCACCGGCGCCACGTTCAAGCTTCGGGCCGACTGACTCTGCCGATCTCGCCGAGGTGCGTGCTCGTGAAGCGCTCGCGCAGCTTGAGCCCGTAACCGAGGAGTCGATCGACGCCGATGTGGAACGCCCAGACGAGGCTCACGAACGCAAGCGACCTCGACTTCGCGACGACCGCTGCGACACCACCCACTGCCGGACCGATGGGCGCCTTCTGCGGCAAGTCGGGCGACAGACTCGGAGGCGTGAGCCGGCAGATCCAGTACGACGCTGCAGGTGTTGTCCTCAGTGATGCGAGCGGACGTGTCCTCGTCCTCCGGAGGACCAACGAGGTTCGGCTGCCGAAGGGTCACATCGAACCGGACGAGGACGCTGTCACCGCGGCCGTTCGCGAGCTCCGGGAGGAGAGCGGTTACGTCGACGTCGAGGTGGTGCGGCCGCTCGGAACGAAGATCGTCGAGTTCGACTACGACAGCCCCACGAGCGGGCCAACCCACGTGCGGAGGTCGGAGACCTACTTCGCAGCGACGGCGCTGAGCAGTTCCCGGGTGGAAAGCGAACCGCAGTTCGTCGTCGAGTGGCTCCAGGTCGATGAAGCGGTGCAGGCGCTCACCTTCGAAGCCGAGCGCGACTGGGTTCGGCGCGCGTTCCCGACGTAGGCGCGCCCGTCGCGGGAGACACACCGTCAGACGCGGCGCCGCATCACGATCCGGTCGACGAGCGCCGACTTCGGGCGAGGGAGGATCTCGACCGCCTGGAACCCTTCCCGCCGGTAGAGGTCGACGGTGCCACCGAGTGGAGCGTTGTGCATCGACCGGCGGCTGCGGAACAGCGCAGCGACGGGGCCGACCCCGTCGACCTCCAGGCCGTACTGGACCCGTGGTGTGCCGCCCCAGAACAGGACACCGCCTTCCTCGTACAGGTCCTTGTTCTTCGCTGTCGGCGGCGGCCCAGGTGCGATCGCCGTGGCATAGGCCTCAACGACTCCTCCGCCGTTGCTGGCGATGGCGTCGACCGCGGCACGTAGAGCCACCGACGTCGCACCGTTGCCGCGATGTTGCGGAGAGACCACGAAACAGGTGATGAACCATTCGGCTTCCGATCGACCGATCAGCGCCGGACGTAGGTGCTGACGCCTCACGAACTGGCACCACCCGACCGGCGTCCGGCCGTCGTACACGAGGATCCCGTGTGACCGTCCGGCATCGAGCAACGAGCGCATCGTCGAGAGGTTGGTCTCACGTTGCTGGGCCCACGTCCCGCCGCGCGTCGCGCGTGATGCGTCGAGCGCGAAGAGGCATGCACAACGACCCCATCCGGTTCCTGGTGCGAAGAGGCGCTCGAAGTCGCTCCACGTGCGCTTCGACAACAACCTCGTGGTGAACGCGCCGGGCGGCGATCCCCCGCGCCCAGGACGGCGAGGACGGCTGCGTGGCGCGGCGGTCGTCTCGGCGAGTCGCTCGCCGTGGTAGTAGCAGGTGGTCGCGCCGGCGGCGGCGCTGCGGCCGCACTGCTCCCCTGTCCTTTGGCTCCGCCCCACACACCGTGCCATCGCCCACTCGCTTTCAGTCGCCGCGGAACGCCCACGCGACCATCAGAGGCAGCTCCTCGTACCAGAACGCGCCACCGTGATCGCCTTTGCGAACGTGCATGATCACGTCGGCGGACGCACCTTCGAGTGCCTCGAGCCACCGCTTGGCGTTCTCGGCGAAGAACGGCTCGTCACTGCCGGCCACGAGGTACACCGCAGGAAGCGCTGAGGCGAACGCGATCGGCGGGCGGTACCCACCACCGGGCGACGCCGAGAAGACCGCACCGAACACGTCGGGGTGACGCATGCCCATAGCAAGAGCGAACTCCGCGCCGAGCGACGCACCCCACACCGCTGTGCTCTGCGACCCCAGCTCGACGTCGATCGCAGACTCGACCCACGTGCGCACATCGTCCACGAAGAACGACTCGTGCGCGGCGAACCTGCCGTCGTCGATGCCCGGCACGTACTCGGAGAACCGCCCCTCGTCGTGCGGCATCCCGTCGACGGCAACCACCGCCACCGAAGTGGCTCCTGCTCGTTCGAGCGCATCGACCAAGCGGGCGCCGTGCCATCCGCCGTCAGCAGCGAAGACGACGGCATCGATCCCATCCTCCGGGACGTGGGCAGTGACTACGCGGCCTCCGTCGTAGTCGAGCGTGGTCGTGATCGCGTCCCCCACGAGGCGAAGCAAACTCCCCTAGGGCGCCCGACGCAAGCGCGGACGACCCTATGGCTCGGTGATGCAGAAGTCGTTGCCCTCGGGGTCGACCAACCAGTCGTGGTCGTCAAAGTGCTGGCGCACGGACGCACCGAGCGCGACGAGGCGCTCGACCTCTCGTGTTCGATCGACGGCTGCGATGTCGAGGTGCAGCGGTCGCTTCCCGTGCCGCGTCTCGTCGATGCGCTGGAAGCACAGCTCGAGGCCTGGTCCTCCGACGATGACGCACGGATCCGTCTCTGGCGTGAACCCCAACGCGGCCAACCTCGCGATCTCGGCGTCGTCGTAAGGCAGCACGTCGAAGTCGTCGAGCGCCGCGGCCCAGAAGCGAGCGAGCACCGCAGGGTTGTCGCTGTCGATCACGATCTGTCGAAGCATCGCCATGCGCGAGAGCTTGGCGCCATCTCGCGGCACCCGGCCGCGAAGCCTCCGTCATGATGTAGCCCGTGGGGTGGACCGCGCTGGAGCTCTGGGGTCCGCGCGTGACGCGTATCGAGCGCCTCACCGGAGGCGTCGCGAACGATGTCTGGAGCATCGACGTCAACGGGCGCCCAGCCGTGGGGAGACTGGGACGGCGGAGTGACGACGACCTCGCGTGGGAAGCCGCGCTGATGCGACACCTCGATGCCGAAGGGCTGTCGGTTCCGCTGCCGATCCCGACGACGGACGGCCGGCTGTTCGTCGACGGACTCATGGTCATGACGCACCTCGATGGGCGCACGCCGGCGACGCCCGACGACTGGCGGCGCGTCGCCGAGGCGCTCCGAACGCTCCACCGCCTGACGAAGGGCTGGCCTCAACGCCCGGGGTGGCGCTCGTCGATCGACCTGCTGGACGCCGACACGGGGACCAAGGTCGACCTCGGCGCGATGCCAGCGGAGGGCGTCGCTCGATGTCGCGCCGCGTGGGCGCGGCTGGTCCGAACCCGCACCTGCGTCGTCCACGGCGACCCCAACCCGAGGAACGTGCTGATCACCGAGGATGCCGTTGGCTTGATCGACTGGGACGAGTCGCACGTCGACGTTCCCGAGCTCGACCTGGTCCTGCCGTACAACGCAGCGGCGCTCGACGACGAGCTGCACGACATCGCATCGCAAGCGTCCGCCGCATGGGAAGCGGCCGTCTGCTGGGATCCGAGTGGGCAGGACCCATATGCCGCGAACCGCCTCGCGGAGGTACGTCCGGTTCCGGGCGCCTAGACGGGCACGGCCTCTCCGATGGCTGTGGCCGCTGCTTCGTACAAGGCACCTGCGTGTGCGTCGTCGTGGCCGATGGCGGTCAGGCCGAGCCTCCCGTCGATGGCCAGTCCCGACAGCATGTGGAGCACCACGCCCGTTCCGCGCTCGATGTCGAACGGCAGACCCGCGGCCGCGACAGCATCGATGACGGCCGAAGGAGGCATGCCGTGCCAGGCGGGATCCACGAGGTTGTCGGTCGACCAGTAGGCGCGCGGCGAACTGTCTGCGTCGGCGATCCACTGGCCGAGCTCGTCGTCGTACCGCCCCGGCACCAGGTTGCGCAGCACCGCGTACGGGTGGGTGGTGCCGCCCTTGCGCAGGTTGATCTCCAGAGCGAAGAGGTCCCACCGGGCGTCGGCACCCTTCGCAGCCATGAAGTCGATCCCCGCTCTTCCCCGAGCTCCGTGATGTGCGAGGAGCTGGCCCACGGCTCGACCGTGCCTCGCCAGCTCCGGCGCGTACGCGGGATCGGCGGGGAAGCGGCATCCCATGTACACCTGGCCGGTCGCACCTCCGAGCACCTGCTCATGCGTGGCGAGCACGCGCACGGAACCGTCCGGGAGCATGTCGACCTGAACGCTCGGACTCGTCACCACCTGGCCGGTGATCAGCTGCTCGACGACACCACCCGCGGCGAGATCGGTTACGTACCACTCCGGCATCGCCGCGAGGGCGCGCGCCAGCGCATCCGGCTCACGCAGATCGATGACGACGTTGCCATCGCCTGCACCGCTGTCGTCGAGCTTCACGACGACGCCCGCCACAGCGGGTGACTCGCGCCTGATGGCGTCGACAGCTGCAGCGACCTCGTCGAGCGATCGCACGTCCTCGCGCCCGGTCGGCACGGGCACATTCGCCTCGCGGAAGAGACGTCGCCCCGCGCTCTTGAAGGCACGCGGCCAGAGGGCCGGGCTCGTGCCGTTCACCGGCACGTCGAGGGCCTCCGCGAGTGCCACTTCGTCGGCCTGCACGTTCCACGGCTCGATCACCGCGGTACGGCCGGCGACGAGAGAGCGGACCTGCTCCATGAGATCGGGACGATCGAGCAGCTTCGCGGCAACGGCCCGGCCGCTCGGGTCGGGAACCTCGAGGATGTGCAACCGTCGCCGAGCCGCATCGCGTTGCGCGGCCGGCAACAGCGAGAGGTAGTAGTCGACGACTTCCTGCTCCGGTGCGCGGCACGACACGAAGACGAAGTCGCACGTCGGGATCCGGTGCAACATCAGGACTGCGAGCAGATAGCGGTGCTCGAGCCCCGGGATCCGGTCGACGTAGTGCGACAGCAACGATTCGCCGACGCTGAACGACGGCAGCGCGATCAGGACGTGGTCGACGCCGCTCGCTGGGGTGTTCGCGCTCATCGCGTCCGCGAGCCGGCGTTGGATCTCGTGGAACGGTGGCACGCGCTACTCCCCTTCGAGGAACAGGCAGAGCGGGTGGCCAGCGGGGTCGAGCACGATCCGCATCCGCTCGCGGTTCCGGTCAGGCGGCTGCCAGGGAGCCTCGGTTCCTCCGAGCTCGACCGCCCGAGCCACCGCGCTCTCGACGTCGTCGACCTGCACCTCGAAGTGGAACATCTTCGTGAGCTCCCCGGGCCGCTCGGGCCAGGTCGGCGGTCGGTACCACTCCTCGCCCTGGATGTTCAGATGCACGCCGCCGTCAGGGTGGAACAGCTGGGCCCAGCGACCGCCGGGTCCGAGGTCGGTGATCTCGAAGCCGAGCAGCCCTTCGTAGAACCGGGCGACTGGCTCGGCCCACTCGCAGTCGATCGCGACGGCGACCCAGCGGATCTCCATCACTACTCGCCCTGGCGATAGCTGACGTGGAGCCAGTCGCGGCCGTACTCCCGCATGCGGGAAACACCGACGAGCTGGATGTCGTCGGACACCGGCTCACCGAGCCGATCGACCGTGGCAGACATGCTCCGGAACGTACTGGCCGCGCCATACTCACGCATGGCGAGCGACGCGATACGTGCCGAGACGATCACCATCACCGCCGACGGCGGCGACGAGATCGAGGCGTACTTCGCCAGACCGGTCGACATCGCCGACGGTGTCGTCCCGAGTGTGCTCGTCCTCCACCACATGCCCGGCTACGACCGGGCGACGAAGGAGATCGCCCGCACCTTCGCTGCGTACGGGTACGCCGCTGTGATGCCGAACCTGTTCCACCGGTACGCGCCGGGCGCGAAGCCGGCGGACGCGGCAGCCGCCGCGCGTGACGCAGGCGGTGTTCCCGATGATCAGCTTCTGGGAGACGCGCAGGGCGCGATCGGGTTCCTGCGCGATCAGCCGTCGTCGAACGGAAAGGTAGGCGTCATCGGCTACTGCAGCGGCGGCCGTCAGTCGTGGCTGGCGGCGTGCACGCTCGAGGTCGACGCAGCCGTCGACTGCTACGGCGGTCGGGCAGACATCTCGCTCGCCCCGCAGCTCCGATGCCCGCTGCTGGGGTTGTTCGGGAACGAGGACCGGAGCCCGTCACCCGAAGACGTCGATGCGATGGAGGCTGCCCTGCAGGAGCACGGCAAGACCTACGAGTTCCACCGCTACGACGGCGCAGGGCACGCGTTCTTCAGCGTCGATCGTCCGTCGTACCGGCTCGAGGCAGCGAAGGACGGATGGAAGCAGATCTGGTCGTTCTTCGGACGGGAGCTCGCGTAGCGATGTGCACCTACGTCACGACGACCGCCGCCGTTCGAGGAAGCGCACGCGACGCGGCAGGCGACGAGTGGTTCACCGTCGATCGAGCGGTCGTGTACTTCGACCACCCTCAGGACGCGCCGGTCGACCACGCGCTGTGCATCGATGTCTGGGGCGGCGCCGAGCGCGTCGCCGTCGAGCTCGACGCGCCGTCAGCACGTCACCTCGCCGAAGCGATCCTCGCCACGCTCGACTCCGACGAGGTCCGTCCCCTGCTCGACTGAGCCGAAGCAGTGCCGCTGCGGGGTCAGGTGGCGACGGCGACGAAGGTTCCAGACGATCGCCGTTCGCGCCGCAGCGGCGTGCCGAGGAACGGTGCATCCCCGAACGCGAAGACGCCGCCGTCACTGGCGAGGAACCAGTAACCGCCGCCGGTGCGACTCGCCGTCATCCCGATGATCGGACGGTTGAGCCGGATGTGACCCGTCGACCCGTGGAAACCCGCGTCGCCGAAGGTGAACACGCCGCCATCGGACGCCGCGAGCCAATAGCCGCTTCCGGTTGGCGTCGAAGCCATCGCGACGATCGGTTGGTTGAGCCTCATCGCCCCGGTCGACCCGAAGAACCGGGCGTCACCGAACGAGAAGATTCCGCCGTCGGAAGCGACCAGCCAGTAGCCCTCGCCCGACGGTGTCGCCGTCATGCCGACGATCGGTCGGTTGAGCCGGACGTTGCCGGTCGATCCATGGAAGCCGGCGTCGCCGAAGGCGAAGATGCCCCCGTCGGAGGCCACGAGCCAGTAGCCGCGGCCCGACTTCGTCGCCGTCATGCCCACGATCGGCTGGTTGAGCCTCATCGCACCAGTCGAACCGAAGAACCCGGCGTCACCGAACGAGAAGATGCCGCCGTCGGTCGCAGCAAGCCAGTAGCCGCCGCGCGCGGGCGTGACCGCTGCGGCGACGATCGGACGCGTGAGCGGGAACCCGATGCTGCCGAAGTGGCGCTGGTTGCCGAAGCCGTAGACGCCCCCGAGGTTGTCGACGGCGATGTAGCCAGCATCGAGGACCGTGAGCGTCACGTCGTTCCCGTCGCCGCCGACGTAGCTGAGTCGCACCACAGCATCGGGCACCGAGATCACCGATCCCTCGGGCAGATCAGCGAACGTGCCCTCGACCGGGCCAGGGCTCTGCTTGTCGATCACCGTCAGCACCCGACCTTGGGTGCGCCCGGCGAAGATCAGGGCGGTGCTGCCCAACCGTGCCGAATCGATCCGCACGCGACCGCCGACGCGCACCGGTTCCATGGCGCCGTCGAGGCCGAGGTTGAGGTCGAAGACGTGACCCGACCCGAGGTGCATGTCGCCGGTCACGACCCACGGCACGCCGAACGAGGGTGCGGTCATGCCGGCTCTTCCGCCGGGAGCAGTGAACGAGGTCATCGTCCCGCGCGTCGCGAAGCTGCCACCCGCGAGAGTGACGTGCCCGAAGTCGTCGAGCGCTGTCACGTACCCGTTGGAGACGTCGAGCGCGATGTCGTCACCGTCGCCGGTGACGGTCGCGAAGCCGGGCCCGGCGACGTGGATGCGACCGGGGCCGGTGACGTCGACCCTGGTCTCGCCGTCACCGCTGATCGCCAGCCGCCGTCCTTCGAGGTAGACGTCGGACAAGTAGACGCCGCTACCCGTCCCGACGCGTGTCGTGCGCACCTCGACGTCGGCGCCGAGAACGAGCGGAGTCTCGATGCTGGCGACCGGTGCGCGCACGACCACCGGACCCACGAGCAGCTTCTCGTCCCGGCCGCTGACGACGCGATGGCTGCCGGTGAACTCGATGCCGCTCAGCACCAACGGGCCCAGGTCGTCGTAGCTCGTCGAGCCGAACTGGCCGCTCCCGGTCAGCACGAGGTTGTCGCCGTCGGCGGGTGGAGCGCCCTCGACCCAGTTGCCGGGCTGCGACCACGCGACCGACGACGCGCCTCCCTTCCACGTTCGACTCGCCGCTCCCGCCGGTGCGCTCCACACGCACGTCGCCAGGAGCGCGACGGCAACCCCGACGCCCGCCTTCTTCGCCATCCCGCTAGTGGAGCACAGGCACCGGATCCCGCGAGTACATTGACCTCTCCCGGCGACGTGGCCGAGTGGCTTAGGCAAGGGCCTGCAAAGCCCTGTACAGGGGTTCGATTCCCCTCGTCGCCTCTACGTGTTCTGGCTGGTGCGAGGCAGTCGTCTGCTTCGACCGGCCGGCGCGGCGTGGTCCGGAGCCGCCAGCGTCACTGACCCCACAACGCCATCAGCGCGGCGTTGACGGCGGTGGCGGCCGCAAGTATCGCAGCGAGCTCCGGCCGGCGGAGGGCAGCGGCGGATGCGACGGCGACACCGAAGAGCAGCACCTGGACGGCGACGCGAACCGGCGCTGGAACGCCCGCGCCGTGGACGACGGTTGCCCAGATGACCATGACGACGATCAGGACGCCGATCGTCGCTGCCACCTGAGCTGCGCCGGCCGGAAACGTTCGCCAGCAGTAGATGGCGAGCGCAGCGAGGAGGGTGAGCTCGAGGCCGAAACGGAGCGCCAGGTTGAGGTTCTTGAGCGTGGCGATCACCGGTTGTCCTTCCAGGCGGTAAAAGCGACGTCGAGGACGTCGATCATCAGGCGGTAGCTCTCGTCGACGCTCTCGGGCATCCCGAAGGCGCCGGTGGCTTCTTGGGTGACGAAGCCGTGCACGGCGGATCGGAAGATGCGGATCGCGTGGACGGCGTCCGGGAGCTCGATGCCGTACGAGCGCATGACGGCGACGCCGACGTCGAGCGCGTCTTGGCTCACGGCGGTGTGTTCCTCGTCGTCGGGGCTCGGTGCCCGCACGGTGGCGGCGTAGAGGCCTGGCCGTTCAGTGGCGAAGGCGCGGTAGGCATGGGAGACGGCTGCCAGGGCGCCGTGGCCAACACGCCCCATCGCCGCCTTGGAGAGGCGAGCCGCGAGCTCGCGCATGCCCAGGATCGCGAGCTCGCGGCGGAGGCCATCGAGTCCGTCGACGTGCTTGTAGAGCGACGGCAGCGCGACACCCACTCGCTGTGCCACGGCCGCGAGCGTGAGCTGGTCGAGGCCTCCCTCGTCGGCCACGATCGCCGCTTCGGCCACGACGCGCTCGGGCGTGAGCCCGGCTCGGGGCATCAGACCGTGCGGCGCCCGGCGGCGACGCCGAGGTAACCGACCCAGAGGAGCAGGAGCACGAGCGAGATCGCGGCGATCCCGCGCAACGACTCCACCGCGGCGGCGTATCCCACTCCCGACACCACGAGCGCCACCGTGGCAGCAACGCCGACGATCGCCATGCGCCGGCCGATCACCCCCGCTGCGCGCAGGGCGCCGACGCTCGCCCCGATCATCACTGCGAAAGCGAACATCTTGAACCCGTCGACTCGGTCGATCACCTCGACCAACCTCTTGGTCGTCGAGCCGCTCGCGACGAGGCTTCGCCACCCGTCGAGCGCGAGCTGCGTCAACGAGAGGGCGACGCCGACGACGCCTGCGACGTGCGACACGCGGCTCGACGTTTCGGTGCGGCGCACTGCACGAAGGACCGCGAACAGCGCGACTGCCGCTACGCCGTGAATGAGAAGCGACTGGATCGTCGTCGAGATCGAGTGGTTCGCGAAGTACTCGGCCACTTCAGCGGCCGTGGCATCGCTCGGCGGGCCGGCACCGAACGCGGTCAGCCCGACGACCCAGGCTGCGACATACGTGATGCCTGCGGCCTTCGACCAGGTGGGGGCGGGTGCAGCCGGGGTGAGGGTGGCGGATGCGGTGACAGCGGCCATAGCTCGTCCTCTCGTTAGTCCTACTAGCGCTTAGGCTAATACTCTTAGCCCCGGGTGTCAATGAGTCTGAGACGTGCAGCTCGTGCGTCGAGGGCGCGCCCCGGCTTCTTCGGTGCGAAGCCGGAACGACGAACGCCCCCGTCACCGACGGGGGCGTTCGTTGTTCCTGCAGCAGTGATGGCTATCGGCGGAGCGCGACCCTGCGCGTGGTTCCTCGTGCGTGCACGCGCTCGAGGAGTTGGTCGTTGTCCGTCTCTGCCGGACTCAGATCGTGACGAGCTCGGGAGCCGGGTGGGATGCCACGCTCTCGACGTCGTGGACCTCCCCTTCGAGGTCGACGTGCGGCATGACCCGGTCCAGCCATCGGGGCAGCCACCAGTTCGCCCGGCCGGCGAGGCTCATGGTCGCCGGGACGAGGACCATGCGGACGAGCGTGGCGTCCAGTAGCACCGCCACGGAGAGCCCGACGCCGAACATCTTGCCCAGGGGGTCGTCGCCGAGCACGAATGCACCGAACACGCTGATCATGATCAGCGCGGCCGAGGTGATCACACGAGCGGTGCTCGACAGCCCCTGCACGACGGAGCCGCGGCTGTCGCCGCTGGCGACGTACTCCTCCCGCACCCGTGACAGGAGGAAGACCTCGTAGTCCATCGAGAGGCCGAAGAGGATGGCGAACATCATCACCGGCATGAACGGGTTGATGGGCATCGTGTGCTCGAGTCCGATGAGCTCCTTGCCCCAGCCCCACTGGAAGACCGCAACGACGACGCCATACGCCGCGGCGATCGAGAGCAGGTTCATCGCCGCCGCCTTCAGCGGGACCAGCAGCGAGCGGAACACGATCATCAGCAGCACGAACGACAGGCCGACGATCGCGGTGATGAAGAACGGGAGCCGGTCGCTGACTCGCTCCGACAGGTCTGTGACCATCGCCTGACCCGTGAGCATCGCCGTGGCACCCGTGCCGGCGACCGCGCCGGGGAGGACGTCGCGGCGTAGACGCTGGACGAGGATGTCGGTCTTCGTGTCCTGCGGCGACGTGGTCGGGTTGGCGGTGAACAGCACGGTGTCGCCGTTGACGTTCGCCATCGGTGGCGTGACCTGGGCGATGGCCGCATCGGCCTCGAGCGCCTGGCGCACGCGGTCGACAGCGACGGCATCGGCTGTCGACGACAACTGCACGACGACATGGATCGGCCCGTTGAACCCGGGTCCGAAAGCCTCGGCCAGCTGGTCGTAGCCCTTCCGCTGGGTCGTGTGGGGAGCGGCGTTGCCGTCATCAGCAACGCCGATCCGCATGCTCACGGCGGGGACGGCGATGACGACGAGGACGGCGAGGCTCGCAAGCGCGTAGCGGACAGGACGGGCACCGATGTGGTGGGCCCATCGCCCGGAGAACGTCGCGTGGGCGGGCTTGGCGACGTGGCTGCGGCGGTGGATCGACAGCTTGTCGATCTTCGTACCGGCGAGCCCGAGCAGGCCCGGCAGCAGCGTGATCGCCGCGAGCATGGCCACGGCGACGACCACGGCGACCGCGGCGGCCGTGCCTTGGAGCGACGGCACACCGATGACGAACAAGCCGAGGATGGCGATGACGACAGTGGTGCCGGCGAACAGCACGGCCATCCCAGCGGTCGCGTTGGCAGTCGCGGCCGAGTCCTCGACGCTCATGCCCTCGTGGAGCTGCTGCCGATGCCGGGTGACGATGAACAGCGCGTAGTCGATGCCGACCCCGAGCCCCACCATGACGCAGAGGATGAGCGACAGCTCGGGCACGTCGAGGAACGCCGAGAGGAGCCCGACAGCAGTGAGGCCGACGAAGATCCCGAACAGGGCGCTCACGATCGTCAGCCCCATGGCGACGACCGAGCCGAAGGCCACCAGCAGGACGATCACGGCGATGACGATGCCGATGAGCTCGTTCGTCGGCGCGGGCGCGTCGATTGCGGCCAGGGCACCCGTGACCTCGACGCCTACGCCCTCGGCGCGGGCGATGCCGGCCGCAGCCGAGAAGTCCTCGAAGTGAACGGGCTCGAACGCGTCGATCGTGTAGGCGACGTCGACGTAGCTCGTGGTCCCATCCTCACTGATCGCCGACAGCGGGTCGCTCACGGCGGCGACGTCGTCGGCGCCGGCGAGCTGCTTCCGCAGGCGCTCGAGCGTCGAGCGGTGCGACTCGTCGTCGAGGCGCCCGTCTTCCGTGTGGACGACGAGACGCGTTGCGCGGGCGCGCTGACCCCGCGCTGAACGTCCGCTGACGTCGTTGTCGTCGCAGCGACACGTCAGCGCCGCGTCAGCGGCGCGCCGCAGCGTGCGGCCATGGCCACCACCTCTCGTTCGCTCCTGTCGTCAGCGCGTCGGCAACTCCTCGCGGTCGCCCGGAACGACGTGGCGGCGGCGATGGCGCTCGCCGTCCCCTTCATCCTCTGTCATCCCACGGAGGCAACCGTGCTCAGCGACCTCGGCGACGTCGCTGCCGGATCGGGATCCTCGACGGACGTCGAGGCATTCCGTGCCGGAGTCGCCAAGCTACTCGCGACTGCGCAGTCGGCGATGACCGCGCCGTTCGTTCGCTCACGTCAGTGGCGTGTCAGTGACAGCCCAGCGGCGCCCCGCATCGTGAGCTGCATGACAACAACCGCCCCGTGGTCGACCCGCGACCAGCGCGAGCGGACCGCCCTCAAGGACGCCGGAACGAAGGAGCAACGAATGACGGCACCCACGATGACCACGCCGACGCCTTCCAATGACCACGCGACGTGTGCGTGGTGCGGGGACGACCTGGCGAGTCCCAGCGAGCTCGCATACGAAGTCGTCGTAATCGGCGGAGGCGCGGCTGGTTTGAGCGCCGCCCTCGTGCTCGGACGAGCCAGGCGCAGCGTTCTGGTCGTCGACGGCGGCAGCCCCCGGAACGCTCCCGCTGCCCACATGCAGGGCTTCCTGTCGCGTGACGGCATGCCGCCGAGCGAGTTGCTCGAGGTCGGCCGAACGGAGGTGCGACGTTATGGCGTCGAGATCGTCTTCGACGATGTCGTCGGCGCCGAACCCGGGTTCACGCTGCAGCTCGCCAACGGCGCGGTCGTCACGGCAGAACGGCTACTCCTCGCAGCGGGTGTCACCGACGAGATCCCGGCGATCGCTGGTCCTCGCGAGCGCTGGGGTCGCGACGTCCTCCACTGCCCCTACTGCCACGGATGGGAGGTGCGCGACCAGGCACTAGCGGTACTGGGCACGCACCCTGGCGCCGTCGACCACGCGATGCTCGTACGACAGTGGTCTCACGACGTCGTCTACTTCCCGCACACGTGTGCGCTCACCGTCGACGACGCGGCTGCACTCTCCGCTCGTGGCATCAAGGTGGTCGAGGGTGAACTGGCAGGGGTGGTCGTAGCGGACGATCGGCTGCACGGCGTCTTGCTGCGCGATGGGCAGACGGTGCCGCGCGATGCAGTGTTCATCCGTACGCAGAACGTCCCACGCGGCGTTCACCTCCTGCGCAGTCTCGGCTGTGCACTCGACGACAGCGGCTTCCCGGTTGTTGACAGCACCGGCCGCACCTCCGTTCCCGGAGTCTGGGCCGCCGGCAACTCGACCGACCCGAGGGCGTCCGTGATCACGTCCGCGGGCATGGCCGCAGCGGCCGCCATGGCGATCAACGCCGACCTCGTCAGGTCAGGTGCGCGATGACCTTCGGCCCGATCTTCACGACACGGCTCACGCTTCGACCCCCGACGGTGTCAGACGCCGAGGCGACGTGGCGATACCGCCGCCTTCCCGAGGTGAGCGAGTGGCTCACGCGCGGACCCGGCACGCTCGAGGACCACACCGCGTGGTTCTGTAGCCCCGCGTCGCTCGAGAAGACGCTCATCATCGAGCTCGACAACCAGATCATCGGCGACCTGATGCTCGACGTGCAGGACGCCTGGGCGCAGACCGAGGTCGCTGCCGCCGCGCACCGTGTTCAAGCGGAGCTCGGATGGGCACTTGCACCGGCGCACACCGGGCATGGGTACGCGACCGAGGCGGTGCGGGCAGCGATAGATCTGTGCTTCGGAGATCTCCGCTTGCGACGCATCACCGCCAGCTGCTTCGTGGACAACGAACGGTCGTGGCGGTTGATGGAACGCGTCGGGATGCGCCGCGAGGGGCATTTGATCGCCGAGTCGCTGCATCGATCAGGTCACTGGCTCGACTCGTTCACGTATGCCCTGCGTAGAGATGAATGGTCCGGACAGGAGACCTACCGATGACCAGTACAACGACGACCGCGAAGAAGCCACCTGCTTGGTTCGTGCACACGGCTTGGCGCGTTCACCGTGCGCTTCACCGCATCAGCGGTGGCCGCCTTCTTTGGACCACGTCGAACAACCGTGGGTGGGGAGCCATGCGGCTCACGACGATCGGACGGCGGTCCGGCAGGGAACGAAGCGTGATCATCGGCACATCGAAGACGGGCCGAATTTGATCTCACTCGCTATGAACGGCTGGGACGAAGGACATCCGGCGTGGTGGCTCAATCTTGAGGCACATCCGGAGGCCGTCATCCGCCTGTCCCACGAGCAGCCGCGCCAGGTGCGTGCGCGACTTGCCGACGACGACGAGCGACAGCGGCTGTGGGCGCGATGGGTCGAGATCGATCCCGACCTGCTGGCCGCCAGCGAGCAGCGAGCCACGCAGACGCCCGTCGTCGTCTTCGGATCTGCAGGGCAGTAGCCCCGGCGCCACCGGAAGACACTCGGTGACCGCTCGGTTCGCTATGGGTGCGCTGCCCTCGGGAAGCATCGAGACTCGAACCGCAGTTCGGACGCCAGTTCGGTCGTACTCCAGCACTGGCGTCCGACCACACGCCACACACGTGGCGGTGGCGCGACAGGATCTGGCCATGGCGAGCGTCGATGACATGATCGCGGTCGAGGAGCACTGGCCGGTAGCGATGCAACACCGCGACCGAGGCTGGCTCGTGGCGCACACCACGGAAGAGATGGTCTGCATCCAGCCCGACCGTGTGCTCGACCGACCGTCGTACCTCGACCATCGCGTCAAGGAGAACGACGCCATCATCCGCGGTCGCAACACGATCGTGCGCGCCGAGGCTTTCGGAGACGTCGGCTACACGGTGAACCGAGCGCACTTCCTCGTGGAGGATGCCGTCGGCAACCGTCGGGAGGTTCGCATCCTCGGATCCGCCGTCTACGTGTGGCAGGACGGCACTTGGAAGGTCGCCGTCATGCACATCACCGAAGTGATGCGATGAAAGGGCGGCAGGCCCGCCCTCGCTGAGTCGGCCGAGCAGACGGCGTTCGGCCTCAGCCGTGTCGGGAGGTGTCTCCGTGGGGCGTGTTGGTGGGTCCCCTGCTCGCAAGGCTCGGTCGAGTGGGTCAACACTCGAGATCGCTCAATCAACCCGATCTCGGAGGAGGGGACCCGTGGAACGACAGTACGTCGCGATCGATCTGCATCGGCGCCGCTCGGTGATCGTGCGGGAGAACCCAGCCGGCGAAGAGCTCGGCGTGGTGCGCATCGACAACGACCCGACGGCGTTGGCGGCTGCGATCGCCGAGGCGGGCGAGTCGCCGGAGGTGGCAATCGAGGCGACCTATGGCTGGTACTGGGCGGTCGACGCGCTCGAAGCGCAGGGCGCGCAGGTGCGGCTGGTGAACCCGTCGGGACTCGAATGGGAGAACCGTCGCGTCAAGAACGACTACCGGGACTGCAAGGACCTGATCACCCGGATGAGGATCAACAAGCTTCCCCAGGCGTGGATCGCGCCACCACTCACCCGTGAGCTGCGGGAGCTGGTGCGCTATCGAGCGAAGCTGGTCGCGATCCGCACGAGCTTCAAGGCCCAGATCAAGGCGGTGCTCGCGAAGCTCGGGATCAACCCGCCGGTCGACGAGCTCTACGGCCCGACCGGGACCGCGTTCTTGGACGAGCTCGACCTGGACAACGCGTTCGGGTGGCGGATCGAGTCGCTACGCGAGTTGATCGCCGCGGTCGACGAGCAGATCGATTGGCTCGACGTCGAGATCAGCTCGTGGCTCAACGACGACAAGGGCTACTGGGCGATCCGCCAGATCCCGGGAATCGGCCCGGTGATGGCGTCGATCTTCGTCGCCGAGATCGGCGACGTCACCCGCTTCTCGAGCCCGGAGGTGTTGTGCTCGTGGGCCGGGCTGACCCCGAAGCACCGCGAGTCCGACACCAAGGTCCACCGCGGGAAGATCACCAAGCAAGGCTCGAAGCTGGTGCGGTGGGCGGCCATCGAAGCCGTCGCCCAGATTCGTGGGAACCCGAAGCTCAAGGCGGACTACGAGCGGATCGCGGAGCGGCGCGGCACCAAGGTCGCCCGCGTCGCTGCAGCCCGCAAGCTCCTCACCCTCGTCTACTACGGCCTGCGCGACGGCGAGATCCGATGCCTCGCGCAGCTCGCAGACGCGGGGTGAGCCGGACCGGACACAGCCACGACGCGCGTTCGTTGATCGGCATGACCCCCTGCGGGCGTGGTCGTCGAAGTGATTGAACCCGTCTGGCTGTGACCGAACCGCACCACGCGCCCAGCTGCGAGCGCGAAGAGATGCCTGGCAGCCGGCTTGTTCGGCCTGCCCGCCCACTTCGATGGGGATGGTGACGGTCCCGCTGTGTCCACCACGCCGACCCTCGACAACGCCTGACCGGCTGCGCTCGAGAAGTCTGCGCCACTCCTCGCCGACGTCAAGGTCGTTCGTCCTCGCTTCGCTGCGGGCGCTCCACCTTGACCTCACCTCGTCGCCGGCGCTCCCCGCGATCAAGCAGCCGGCCACTTCGTCGCGCCCGCGTGCACATCAACAGGCCGCGAAAGCGGCGCTCGCCTGGGCGAGCACCCTCTTGACAAGAGCCGCCCTTTCAGAGATGCCGGTAGCGCGGGCGTGGCACCGCTGCCTGCTCAAGGGGAAGGCGTCGACGATCACCACTTAGGAGCGTCTTCTCCGCGAGTCCGTCCGACGCCCCCTCGGTCTACTGACGCGCCGAGGGGCCGCCGGTGCTACCGCTCGCCCTGGGGTGGATGGCCGTCTGCGTCCTTGAACTTGCACCCGTCGTGGGGATCACGGGTGTAAGAGGTTCCATCCGCGTCGACGAGGTCGTCTGCGGTGCAGGTCGCCGCCGAATGTCGGCCGCATCCCGATGGGGTGGCGAGCACGGCAACAAGCAGCGCGAGCCACGCCCACCGTCGTCTCCTCATGCACGGTTCGACGACGGCCCGTCCTTGCGGGTTCCCGCTCCAATGTTCCGCGCGGCGGTGTGCATGGGAGTGAGCTCGAACTGAGCCGGCCGGTCGCGATGTCGTGATCTCCTGCGACGCCTCCGCCGGACACCAGGCAATAGCCGCGGGCTGTCCGTGACGCCGGAGACCCGGAATGTTGAGAGAGCGCCCCTCGTCGATGGGAATCCACGGGCACGACAAGCTATCTACGTGGGTGACTTGGTTGTCTGCGCGGACCGCGTGCACGTGTTCTCAAGCTGCAGTGAACCCTGGGTCGTGTTCAGAGCTCTCGCTCAGGACTTCCGCGCCTGGTGGCCGCTTCATCCCGGCGGGGGAAGTCCCACGGTGTGGTGTAGGTAGGCGGTAGCGGGGATCCACCACTGGGGTGGGTCACCGGCGTGATCTTCGACGTGTTCCTGACAAGAGCACGAGAAGGAGACACACCGGTGACCCTCACCGATCATGACCTGT
>DATLGL010000041.1:0-12520 GCA_035540495.1 Acidimicrobiales bacterium | reverse complement strand
GATGCCGGGCGATCAGACGGCGATCACGGTGGAGTTGATCCAGCCGATCGCGATGGACGAGGGCCTGCGGTTCGCTATCCGTGAGGGTGGCCGCACGGTCGCCTCGGGCCGAGTCACCAAGATCCTCAAGTAAGAGAAGAGCACCGATGGCCAAGAACGAGAAGCGGGTCCAGGTGACCCTCGCCTGCGAGCAGTGCAAGCGGCGCAACTACATCACCATGAAGAACAAGGTGAACGACCGCGAGCGCATCGAGCTCAAGAAGTACTGCCGGTGGGACCGCACCCACACGGTGCACAAGGAGACCCGATAACGCAGTTCCTGCTCGTCGCGTCGTCAGGCGACGGCGAGTGGAACGAACTCATCGAGGTGTTGGAAGGGCGAGGGCACACAGCCCTCGCCCTTCGTGTTCCCCCTGGCGGGTCGATACCGCCCGAGCAGGTCGCGGACGGCGAGACAGTGCTGGTCGGCTACGACGCGGCCGGCGTCGCGGTGCGCCGCTTCGCCACCGCGCACCCCGGCGCAGCGTTCGGGTTGGCGACGATCGCGGCACCGCCTGCCGTGCCGGCCGAGGGTGCCGAGGTGCCGGGCGGCGAACCTCGCATCGCCGTGATCTGCGAAGACGACGATCTCGTGCCGTACGACGACCAGAAGCGGGCCGCGTACGAGTGGCGGGCCCAGCCCGGCTCCGTCCCGGGCGGCCACAGCGCCCACCGGAAGCACCCGGCCCTGGTCGCCACCCTGCTCCTCAACTGGCTCACACCCGACGCCGGTTGATCGCGCGTAACGTTTTCCACAGTGGACGTGTCCAACGAAGCGATGCCAACCGAGGTGGCCGAACTGGTCACGAAGGCGAAGTCCGGTGATCGCGGGGCGTTCGACGAGCTGGTGAAGCTCACGTACGCCGACACGTACACCCTCGCCCTCCGGTTGACCGGGAACGAGGAGGACGCGAGAGACGTGGTGCAAGAGGCCTATCTGCGGGCCTACAAGGGCCTACCGAAGTTCCGCGGGGACGCCCAGTTCAGCACCTGGCTCTACCGCATCACCGCGAACTGCGCCGCCACCGCGCTCGGCAAGCGCAAGCGGCACCGTCACGACGACATCGACGACCAGCACTCGCTGTCGGACGACAACCCCGACATCGATCCGGAGGAGCGCGCGGACGCATCGCTGCTCCGCGACCGGGTCAGTGCCGCGCTCGCGCACCTTCCCCCGAAGCTCCGCGCGGTCGTCGTCCTCCGAGACGTGTACGACCTGCCCCACGAGCAGATCGCCGAGGAACTCGGCATCACCGAATCGGCCGCCAAGGTGCGTCTCCACCGGGCTCGTCACCAGCTGCGGGAGAGGCTCTTCCCGATGCGCGGGGAGGAGGTCGACGCCCATGCGGTGTGAGGAGGTCGTCGAACTGCTGCCCGGCATCGTCGACGGCAGCGCCCCCAGCGACCGCCGAGTCGCCCGTCATGTCGACTCCTGCCTGCGTTGCCAGGCCGAGCTCGTTCAGTACCGGAAGCTCCTGAAGGCGCTCCACCAGCTCCGCACGCAGGTCCTCGAGCCGGCCCCCGGCCTCCTGTCCGACATCCTCGCGGGCATCGAGGCGGCAGGGGAGCGGCGGGCGGTCCGCTCGCTCGTCCAGGGTCGCTACGTCGCCTACGCCGGCGGGATCGCCGCCGCCACCGCGGCCGGCGCCGTAGGAGCCATCCTCCTCGCCCGCCGAGTCCGCGACACGAGGTTGGCTGCGTGACGCTCCGATGGGACAGCGGCCGCTGACCCTGTAACCTGATCAGGTTCCCCATCCCGGCCCCCCGAGATGGGGCGCACAGGGCAGTGGCTCAATTGGCAGAGCACCGGTCTCCAAAACCGGCGGTTGGGGGTTCGAGTCCCTCCTGCCCTGCGACTCGCGAGAACACGGACGAACCCGGGAGCGTGCCTTCGTGGCGATGAACCGACAGACCAAGCGGATGCTGCAGCGTCAGGGGCAGATGACCTCTGAGGGCACGCCCGCGGTCGACCGGAAGGCGCAGGCTCAGGCCGCCCGCAACCGTGCCACGCAGAAGCGTGAGCGCACGTCGCCCGGCACGTTCGTCAAGGAGGTGCGCGGCGAGCTGCGGCGCGTCGCGTGGCCCAGCCGAGCCGAGGTCATCAACTACTCCGGCATCGTCCTGGTCACCCTGATCATCCTGGTCGGCCTCGTGTTCCTCCTCGACTTCGCCTTCGCGAAGTCGGTCCTCTTCCTCTTCGAGACCCCGGGCCAGTGACCATGAGCGACCTTGCAGCAGCAGACGACTTCTCCGACGACGCCGTGACCGCCGACGCGCCGCCGCCGGTGACCGAAGCGGGCGACGACATCACCGAGACCGACGCGGTCCTCGAAGACACCGCCGCCGCTGATCTCGACGAGTTGGCCGACCTCGTCACCGACGACGACGGCGACGGCGACGAGGAGGACGACGAGGAGGCTGCACCGCAGCAGAGCCCGTACGACCGTCCGGGCGCGTGGTACGTCGTGCACACCTACGCCGGCTACGAGAACAAGGTCAAGCAGAACATGGCCTCGATGAGCGCCTCCCTGAACATGGAGGACAAGGTCTTCGAGGTCGTCATCCCGATGGAAGACGTCATCGACTTCAAGAACGGCAAGCGCGTCGTCGTCCAGAAGAAGATGTTCCCGGGCTACCTGCTCGTCCGCGCCGACATGGACGAGAACGTCTGGTTCCACATCCGCAACACCCCCGGCGTCACCGGCTTCGTCGGCACCGGCGCGAAGCCCACGCCCCTCAGCCGCCGCGACGTCGAGACGTTCCTCGCGGTGAAGGACGAGGGCGTCGGTGGGGAGGCCACGCCGAAGAAGACCCGCCCGCAGACGCTGTACAGCGAGGGCGAGACGGTCCGGGTCAAGCAGGGCCCGTTCGCCGACTTCACCGGTACCGTGGCCGAGATCAACGAAGACCAGCTCCGGCTCAAGGTCCTCGTCAACATCTTCGGCCGGGAGACGCCGGTCGAGCTCGGCTTCGACGAAGTCGCCAAGCTCTAGTAGCCTTTCTCGTTCCCGTTTTTCCCTGAGGACTGACCTGTCATGGCCAAGAAGCGCGTCGTCGCCATCGTGAAGATCCAGCTGCCCGCCGGGGCGGCAACTGCCGCGCCGCCGGTCGGTACCGCGCTCGGCCCCCATGGCGTCGCGACCATGGACTTCGTCAAGCAGTACAACGCCCAGACGGAGGGCCAGCGAGGCCAGATCATCCCGGTCGAGATCACCATCTACGAAGACCGGACGTTCACCTTCGTCCTCAAGACCCCGCCGACGCCGGCCCTGCTCCGCCAGGCCGCCGGCATCGACAAGGGCGCGAAGACCACGGGCAAGGAGAGCGCGGGCTCGATCACCGAGGCACAGCTCGAGGAGATCGCCCGGACGAAGATGCCCGACCTCAACGCGAACGACATCGAAGCGGCCAAGGCGCAGGTGCGCGGCACGGCGCGCTCGATGGGCATCACCGTCAGCTAGTCGCTGACACCACGACCAACCACCGCCGCGACCGAGACCACCTCGCTCGGCCGGCCGAACCACTGAGGGAGCTGTCCATGCAGCGAGGCAAGAAGTACAACGACGCCGCGAAGCGCTTCGACCGCCAGGCGTTCCACGCCGTCCCCGAGGCGCTCGACCTCGTGAAGTCGCTCGCTCCGGCGAAGTTCGACGAGACGGTCGAGCTCGCCACCCGACTCGGCGTCGACCCCCGCAAGGCCGACCAGATCGTGCGCGGCACCGTCACCCTGCCTGCGGGCACCGGCAAGACCGTGCGCGTCGCGGTGTTCGCCGCGGGTCCGGCGGCCGAGGAGGCCCGCGCGGCGGGCGCCGACATCGTGGGCGCCGACGACCTCGTCGAGCGGGTGCAGAACGGTGACCTCGACTGGGACGTGTCGATCGCGACGCCCGACATGATGGCCCTCGTCGGCCGCGTCGGGCGGATCCTCGGCCCTCGCAACCTCATGCCGAACCCGAAGTCCGGCACCGTCACTCCCGACGTCGGCAAGGCGGTGAGCGAGGTCAAGGGCGGCCGCGTCGAGTACCGCACCGACCGCTACGGCAACGTGCACGTGCCGATCGGCAAGGTCTCGTTCGACCGCAAGGCGCTGCTCGACAACTTCCGGGCCGTCCTCGACGAGCTCCAGCGGGCGAAGCCGGCGGCGGCCAAGGGCCGCTACATCCGGTCGGTCACGGTGTCGTCGACGATGGGCCCTGGCGTGAAGATCGATCCGGCTCGAGTCCGCGTCACCGACGAAGAGGCGGCAGGCGCCGCGTAGCGCCTGTCAGGCTCGGGCGAACGGGTCGATGCCGAGCAGCGTGCCGCTCGAGGACAACACGCGGTAGGTGACGAAGAAGGCGGTCGGCAGGTCGTGCCAGCCGTTGGCCTCGTCGACGTCCTTGGCCGAGCGGTGGGCGCCCGCGCGGTAGGCGTACGCCCGTGACGCCTGCGCCGAGGTCCAGCACGAAACCGACGTGATGTCGACCATGCGATCGGAGACGAGGCCGCATCCGCCGAGGTAGGCCGGATCCGCGTACGCCTGTGCGACGGCCGGTGCAGCGGCGGCGACGAACGCCTCCAGGTGTTCGGGATAGACGTCGCCGGTGATGACGGTCATGACGGGCTCGTCGGGTCCCAGCGGTCGTATCGCGGTGCTGTCGACGGTGACACCCCATCCGGCGCCCGTCGCCCGGACCGGCTCGACCTCGACGTCGTAGCGCTCCGGACCTACGAGATCGGTCGTGGCCTCGGCCCATGCGGACGTCAGCTCGTCGCGATCGGCGGCCAACGCCGACACCGCGACCATCGAGAACTCGGGCATCCCACGAGGCGTGTCCGACATCCGGAACCCGAGCCAGCTCTTCGCGAAGGCAGCCGAGCCGGACTGGGTGAGGGCAGTCGCGGCCCGCCGCGCCGCCTCCTGCATCGCTGGGAGGTCGTCGGGCGTCGCCGCAATCATCCCGAAGCGGCCCGTGGTGACCCTCGGCAGCTGCTCCGTGCCGGAATCGATGAAGGTGGTGTTCTCGATGGTTCCCGCCATGACCGCCACGGTCGCGCCGTCCGATTGGTCGCGCAAGTACCAATTCGCCTGCGACCTCGGGCGCGATCTCGGCTGTGACCTCGGCGGATCGCTCCGGTACCCTGTCGCCACAACCATTTTTCCTGCTCGCCGAAGACCTCAGGTCGACCGTTCCCTCGGTCGGTAATGGCTCCCTTGGCCGCCTGAGCAGGTGGACCTCCGTTCGTTCGCGATCGGGGCTCCGCGCGAGCCCGACCGCAACGAAGGAGGTGAATGACACTTGCCCACTGACAACCCGAGGCCCGAGAAGGTCGCGGTCGTCGACGAGGTTCGCGAGAAGCTGCAGAACGCGCAGGCCGCGATCCTCACGGAGTACCGGGGGCTGACCGTCGGTCAGATCTCCGCCCTCCGGCGGACGCTGCGCGAACAGGGCGGCGAGTACCGGATCTACAAGAACACGCTGGTCCGGTTCGCCGTGCGCGATCTCGGTCTGGACGAGCTCGAGCAGTCCCTGGTCGGCCCCACCGCCATCGCCTTCGTCGAAGGTGACGCGGTAGGCGTCGCCAAGGCGCTGCGCGACTACGCCCGCACGAACCCCAACCTGGTGGTGAAGGGCGGCGTGCTCGGCGAGAGCGTGCTCTCCGCGGCTGATGCGGCGGCCCTCGCCGACATCCCGCCCCGCGAGGTGCTCCTCGCCCGGCTGGCCGGACTCATGGCTGCTCCCATGCAGCAGTTCGCCGGTCTGCTCCAGGCTCTGCCCCGCAACATGGCCTACGGCCTCAAGGCCCTCATCGATCAGGGAGGCGCGGGCGGAGCAGCGAGCTCCGAAACCCCGTCCGACGGTGGTGAGACTCCGGAAGCGGAGCCCACGACGGTCGGCGAGGAGGCCGCCGATGCCGCCGCCGCCGAAGGCGCTGGTGAGACGGCCGACGCCGGCTCGCCCGACAGCCCCGACAGCCCTGACAGCCCCGATTCGCCGGACTCCCCGGATTCCCCGGACAGCCCGGACACCCCCGAGTAACTCATTCGCAGGAGAAGGAAATGGCAACCAAGGAAGAGATCCTCGACGCGATCGCCAACATGACGGTCCTCGAGCTGAGCGAGCTCCTCAAGGACTTCGAGGAGAAGTTCGGCGTCACCGCAGCCGCGCCCGTCGCTGTGGCCGCCGGTCCCGCCGCCGGTGGTGGCGGCGACGCCGCTCCGGCCGAAGAGGAGAAGGACGAGTTCGACGTCATCCTCGCGGCCGCAGGCGACAAGAAGATCCAGGTCATCAAGGAGGTCCGTGCCCTCACGAACCTCGGCCTCAAGGAGGCGAAGGACCTGGTCGACGGCGCTCCCAAGCCCGTCCTCGAGAAGGTGTCGAAGGACGACGCCGAGAAGGCCAAGGCGCAGCTCGAAGGCGCCGGCGCCACCGTCGAGCTCAAGTAGTCCACGCAGCCTCGGCTGCAACGCACGTCCACGGCCCGCCGCGAACAACGGCGGGCCGTGCCGCGTCCGCGATGCGGGGCCGATGATCGAAACAGATCCTTGACCTGAGACCGTCGATTCCCTTACCCTGACCCCAACCCGCGGATCGAGGGGTTGTCTTTCTCCGCGTGGTGTCGTACGCTGGGCAGTTGCCGATGCGGGTCCCCAGCGCCTCCCTGCTTCACTTCGTGCTGCTGACGCGCGCCCCGGCGGCCCTCACCCTCTCTGCTCGCGAGGAGTAAGCCTTGCCGACTCGTCCCGTCCTTCGGGAACGTTTCTCTTTTGCCAACCTCGACGAGGTTCTTCCGCTGCCCGACCTCGTGTCGATCCAGCGGGACAGCTTCGCGTGGTTCCTCGACAACGGCCTCGCGGAGACCTTCCGCGACATCAGCCCGATAGAGGACTTCACCGGTCAGCTCCGGCTGGAGTTGGAGTTCGACCCGACCGATCCCGACCTGCGCCCGCCGCCCAAGTTCACGGTGGAGGAGTGCAAGGAGAAGGACATGACCTACAGCGCGCCGATCTTCGTGCGCGCTCGCTTCATGAACGCCACCACCGGCGAGATCAAGGAGCAGACCGTCTTCATGGGGGACTTCCCGATGATGACGGACAAGGGCACCTTCATCATCAACGGCACCGAGCGTGTCGTGGTGTCCCAGCTCGTGCGGTCGCCCGGTGTCATCTTCCAGCCCGGCCGTGATGCGAAGACCTACGCCACCGGCACGATCCACCCCTACCGCGGCGAGTGGATCGAGTTCGACGTCGAGGCCAAGCCGGGCAAGGACGTCACCGCCGGCGCCCGCGTCGCGCGCAAGCGCCGCCTGAGCCTGTTCGTCCTCCTCCGCGCCCTCGGCTTCGGCGAGGAGGAGCATCCGGGCTTCCTCGACCGCTTCGTCCGCCACTTCGACTTCCTCGAGGGCCAGTGGGAGAAGGAGCGCGACCTCGCGCCCACCCGCGAAGAGGCGCTCATCGAGATCTACAAGCGAGCCCGCCCGGGCGAGCCGCCGTCGCCCGAGTCGTCGCGTGCGTACTTCGAGAACGCGTTCTTCAACCCGAAGCGCTACGACCTCACCCGCGTCGGCCGCTACAAGCTCGACAAGAAGCTCGGTCCCGAGATCGAGAAAATCTCCGGTCTCTTCGACCTCGACCTCGAGCGTCCGGAGGAGGGCCAGGGCGTCCTCGCCCAGAGCGAGATGCTCGCCGCGACGACGTACCTGCTGCACCTCGCGGCGGGTGAATCGGGCTACCGCCTCGACGACCAGGACCACTTCGCCAACCGCCGCATCCGCAGCGTCGGCGAGCTGATCCAGAACCAGGTGCGCATCGGCCTCTCCCGCATGGAGCGCGTCGTTCGCGAGCGCATGACGACCCAGGACGTCGAGGCGATCACCCCGCAGACCCTGATCAACATCCGCCCCGTCGTGGCGGCGATCAAGGAGTTCTTCGGCACCAGCCAGCTCAGCCAGTTCATGGACCAGGTGAACCCGCTGTCGGGCCTGGCCCACAAGCGCCGCCTCTCGGCGCTCGGCCCCGGTGGTCTGTCCCGTGAGCGGGCGGGCTTCGAGGTCCGAGACGTCCACTCGTCGCACTACGGCCGCATGTGCCCGATCGAGACGCCGGAAGGCCCGAACATCGGCCTGATCGGCGCCCTCGCCTCCTACGGCCGCGTCAACGCGTACGGCTTCATCGAGACGCCGTACCGGCGTGTCGTGAACGGTCGCGTCACCGACGAGATCGTCTACATGACCGCCGACGAGGAGGAGGAGTACGTCATCGCGCAGGCCAACGCCCGCATGGATGACGACGGCACCCTCCTCGACGAGCGCGTGCTCGTCCGCCGCGGCCCGCAGGGCGCCAGCCTCCGCCTCGGCGGGGGCGGCTCGTACGGCACCTCGGCCGAGATCGACGTCGCACCTCCGACCGAGGTCGACTTCATGGACGTCTCGCCGAAGCAGACCGTCTCGGTGAGCACCAGCCTCATCCCCTTCATCGAGCACGACGACGCCAACCGCGCGCTGATGGGCGCCAACATGCAGAAGCAGGCGGTTCCGCTGCTGAAGCCCGAGGCTCCCTACATCGGCACCGGCGTCGAGGCTCGCGCCGCGCAGGATGCCGGCGACGTCGTGATGGCCGAGGGTGACGGCACGATCACCGAGGTCACCGGCGACCACATCACGGTCGAGTACAACGCGAACCAGAAGGACCGCCTCGGTCACCCGCTCGGTCGCAAGATCTACCGCCTCGCCAAGTTCGAGCGGTCGAACCAGGACACCTGCATCAACCAGAAGCCGCTCGTCGACGAGGGGCAGAAGGTGAAGAAGGGCGACGTCCTCGCCGACGGCCCGTCCACCCACAACGGCGAGCTCGCGCTGGGCAAGAACCTGCTCGTCGCGTTCATGCCGTGGGAGGGCTACAACTACGAGGACGCCATCATCCTCAGCGAGCGTCTCGTGCGCGACGACGTGCTCACCTCGATCCACATCGAGAAGCACGAGGTCGACGCCCGTGACACCAAGCTCGGTGCCGAGGAGATCACGCGGGACATCCCGAACCTCTCCGAGGAGCTCCTGAAGGACCTCGACGAGCGCGGCATCATCCGGATCGGCGCCGAGGTCGGCCCCGGCGACATCCTCGTCGGCAAGGTGACGCCGAAGGGCGAGACCGAGCTCACCCCTGAAGAGCGGCTCCTCCGCGCGATCTTCGGCGAGAAGGCGCGCGAGGTCCGTGACACGTCGCTCAAGGTCCCCCACGGGCAGACCGGCAAGGTCATCAGCGTCCAGGTCTTCAGCCGTGACGACGCCCACGAGCTCCCGCCGGGCGTCAACCAGCTGGTCCGGGTCTACATCGCCCAGAAGCGCAAGATCTCCGAGGGCGACAAGCTGGCCGGCCGCCACGGCAACAAGGGCGTCATCTCGAAGATCCTCCCGATCGAAGACATGCCCCACATGGCCGACGGTTCGCCGGTCGACATCATCCTCAACCCGCTCGGCGTGCCGAGCCGGATGAACGTCGGGCAGGTCCTCGAGTCCCACCTCGGCTACGCGGCCCGGTGGGGCTGGCAGGACGTCAAGAACAACGTCAGGGTCGGCGACGACGCCATCAAGGGCATCGAGACCAAGACCCGCCCCCGCACCGAGCCTGCGGTGTGGGTCGCGACGCCGGTGTTCGACGGCGCCCACTGGGACGAGGAAGACGACGCGGGCAAGCACCCGACGATGAAGTCGATCTTCGAGAACCTGTCGCCCGACGGCGTCGACGGCCAGAAGCTGATCGGCGACGACGGCAAGGTCACGTTGTTCAACGGCCGCACCGGCGAGCCGTACGACAACAAGATCTCGGTCGGCTACGTCTACATCCTGAAGCTGGCCCACCTGGTCGACGACAAGATCCACGCCCGCTCGACCGGCCCCTACTCGATGATCACCCAGCAGCCGCTCGGCGGTAAGGCCCAGTTCGGTGGCCAGCGCTTCGGTGAGATGGAGGTGTGGGCACTGGAGGCCTACGGCGCCGCCTACGCGCTGCAGGAGCTCCTGACCATCAAGTCCGACGACGTCCTCGGCCGCGTCCGCGTCTACGAGGCGATCGTCAAGGGCGAGAACATCCCGGAGCCGGGGATCCCCGAGTCCTTCAAGGTGCTCATCAAGGAGATGCAGTCGCTGTGTCTCAACGTCGAGGTCCTCTCCCAGACCGGTGAGGAGATCGAGATGCGTGAGCTCGACGAAGACGTGTTCCGTACGGCGGAGGAGCTCGGCATCAGCATCGAGCGCCCCGAACGAGGCAGTGACGAGGAAGACGCAGAACGTGAACGGCGGCGTGCGGAGAGGACGGGGTTCTAAGTAGATGCTCGACGTCAACGATTTCGAACAGCTCCGGATCGGGTTGGCCACGGCCGACTCGATCCGCACGTGGTCGAACGGCGAGGTGAAGAAGCCGGAGACCATCAACTACCGCACCCTCAAGCCGGAGAAGGACGGGCTCTTCTGCGAGAAGATCTTCGGTCCGACGAAGGACTGGGAGTGCTACTGCGGCAAGTACAAGCGCGTCCGGTTCCGCGGCATCGTCTGCGAGCGCTGCGGCGTCGAGGTCACCCGTAGCAAGGTCCGCCGCGAGCGGATGGGTCACATCGAGCTCGCCGCGCCGGTCGTCCACATCTGGTACCTCCGCGGCACCCGCTCGTGGCTCGCGTACCTGCTCATGGGCACCGAGGCCAAGGAAGAGCTCAAGGCCAAGCAGCTCGAGAAGGTCATCTACTTCGCCGCCAACCTGGTCACCTGGGTCGACGAGGAGAAGCGCCACGAGGATCTGTCGAACCTCGAGGCCGAGCACCTCGAGGAGATCCAGGAGATCGAGCGCCAGCGCGACATCGACATCGACCGTCGCTTCAAGCAGCTCGAAGACGAGGTCGCCGAGCTCGAGAAGAACGGCGCCAAGGACTCCGAGATCAAGGCGCGCCAGCGGGCTGCGGAGAAGGACGTCGCGCTCATCCGTGAGCGCAACGAGGCCGAGCTCGACCTGGTCAAGCGGGCGTGGGACGAGTTCCGCGACCTGCACGGCCGCAAGGTCATCGACGACGAGATGCTGTGGCGCGAGCTGCGCGACCGCTACAGCGACTACTTCGAAGGCGGCATGGGCGCCGAGGCGATCTCGCGCCTCATCGAGCGCATCGACTTCGACTCCGAGGAGATCAAGCTCCGCGAGCAGATCGACGCCACCGACGGCCGTCGTCCGCTCAGCGCCCAGCGCAAGCAGAAGGCGATCAAGCGCCTGAAGATCGTCACCGCGTTCAACCGCCGCGACGAGAACGGCAAGCGCATCAACGATCCCGGGGCGATGATCCTCGACGCCGTGCCGGTCATCCCGCCCGACCTGCGCCCGATGGTGCAGCTCGACGGTGGCCGGTTCGCGACGAGCGACCTCAACGACCTGTACCGCCGGGTCATCAACCGCAACAACCGCCTGAAGCGGCTTCTCGACCTCGGTGCGCCCGAGATCATCGTCAACAACGAGAAGCGCATGCTCCAGGAGGCGGTCGACGCCCTCTTCGACAACGGCCGCCGCGGCCGCCCGGTCACGGGTCCCGGCAACCGTCCGCTGAAGTCGCTGTCCGACATGCTCAAGGGCAAGCAGGGCCGGTTCCGCCAGAACCTGCTCGGCAAGCGCGTCGACTACTCGGGCCGTTCGGTCATCGTCGTCGGCCCGACCCTGAAGCTGCACCAGTGCGGTCTGCCGAAGCAGATGGCGCTCGAGCTCTTCAAGCCCTTCGTCATGAAGCGGCTCGTCGACCTCGAGCTGGCGCAGAACATCAAGTCGGCCAAGCGCATGGTCGAGCGTCGCCGGGCCCAGGTCTGGGACGTGCTCGAGGAGGTCATCAAGGAGCACCCGGTTCTGCTGAACCGTGCACCGACGCTGCACCGCCTCGGCATCCAGGCGTTCGAGCCGGTGCTCGTGGAGGGCAAGGCGATCCAGGTGCACCCGCTCGTCTGCCACGCCTTCAACGCGGACTTCGACGGCGACCAGATGGCCGTGCACCTGCCGCTCTCGGCGGAGGCGCAGGCCGAGGCGCGCATCCTGATGCTGTCGTCCAACAACATCCTCTCGCCGGCGCACGGGCGCCCGCTCGCGACGCCGACGCAGGACATGGTGCTCGGCTCGTACTACCTCACGTACGCCGCGCAGGACCTGACGACGGTCTCGGCGGAGGAGCTCGACCCGCGGCCGCGCCGCTACGCCTCGGTGAACGAGGTGCAGTTCGCGGTCGACTCGAAGCAGATCGGGCTACAGGACCCGATCGAGTACCGCTGGCACGGCGAGGTGATCCTGACGACCCCGGGCCGGGTGATCTTCAACAGCGAGGTCGAGCAGGCGCTCGTCGAGTCGGTGCCGAGCGGTGAGGCGCGGGAGCACGGCTTCATCAACCGCACGCTCTCGAAGCGCGAGATCGACAGCTTCATCACGGAGCTCGTCGACCGGTACGGCGCCCACGCGCTCGCGCCGGTGCTCGACACGATCAAGGAC
>DATLGL010000040.1:0-23306 GCA_035540495.1 Acidimicrobiales bacterium | reverse complement strand
GGGTCAGGCTGAGGCCCCAGACACCCTGCGGGAGTGTCCACGGCGCTCGGGCTGGAGGGTCCCTGTCCCCCACCCTGAGTTCCCGGCATGCAACGTGCTGGAGGACACGCTGCGTTCCAAGCTTCGACCACTCTCCGTGAGAACTTGAGCGGGTTCCTCCGGGCGCGGCGGTACCGTCGCACGATGCGGCCGGCGCTCCTCCTCGCCGCGGTGTGCCTGGGGTGGGGGACGATCCCGCTGGTCGCCGACGAAGCCGGTCTGCCGCCGGCGGCGCTCACCTTCTCCCGGGTGTGGATCGCGGCGGCCGGGCTGGGTCTCCTGCTGGTGTCGACCCGGCCGAGCGGCCCGAAGCTCCTGTCGATCAGTCCCGTCCGGTCCCTCGCGACAGGAGCCGTCCTCGCCGCCCACTGGACCGCCATGTTCGCGGCGTACGAGCGCGTTCCGGCGTCGGCGGTGATCTTCCTGATCTTCCTCGCGCCGATCGGGATCGCCGCCGTCGAACGTCCGGCGCGCCGGCTCGTCCTGGCGCTGGCCGTCGCCGTGGTCGGCTTCGCGCTCGTCGCCGGTCCGACCGCTGAGGGCGCCGATCGGTCGACTGCGACGGGAATCGCGTGGGCGGTCGTCGCCGGAGCGTTGTTCGTCGTCCTCGTGCTCCTCGCGAAGCCGCTCGCGGCGGCCTACGGCGGCCTCCGTCTCACGTTCCTCGAGATGGTCGTCGCCGGTGTCGTGCTCATCCCCGTCGCCCTGCTCACGGACTGGACCGGCCTCGAGCGGGCACTGCCCTGGCTCCTGCTCCTCGGCCTCGCGCACACGGCCATCGGCACCGCCGTCTATCTCCGCACGCTCGCCGTGCTGCCGGCCACCGAGGTCGGCATCCTCGGCTACTTGGAACCGGTGGGCGTCGTCGTCTTCGCGTGGCTCCTCGTTGGCGATCAGCCGGGGCTCGCGACCATCATCGGCGGGGCGATCGTCGTCATCGCCGGCGCCGTCGCGGTGTCGGCTCCCGCATCCGACCGGTCGGAGGTTCCCGGTGTTCCTCGGTGAAGACCTGCTCCCGTGGCTGCTGCTGGCCCTCGGCGGCGCCCTCGTGGTCGGGAACCTCCTCGCGCTCGTCCGTCCGCCCGATCGGGAGCGTGAGGAAGGCGAGTACGTGCGCGCGCCGCTCGCACGCAGCCTCCTGATGGCTGCGATCGGAGCGGTCGCGGCGATCTGGGCGCTCGCGTCGCTGCTCGATGGATGATCGCCTGCGCCGCCAGCTCGAGTTCCTGATCGAGCTCGACAAGGCGAAGTCGGTCTATCGGCGCTCATACGTCACTGCGGAGGCCCGCAACGAGAACGACGCCGAGCACATGTGGCACCTGGCGATGTTCGTCCTGGTGCTGGCCGAGCACGCAGCCGAGCCCGTCGACGTGTTGCACGCGCTCAAGCTCGTGCTCGTCCACGACATCGTGGAGATCGACGCCGGCGACGTCTTCGTGTACGACGAAGCTGCGGCCGAGCAGAAGGCGGAGCTCGAGCAGGCCGCGGCCGACCGCATCTACGCGCTGTTGCCCGACGACCAGCGCGACGAGCTGCGGGCCCTCTGGGAGGAGTTCGAGGCGAAGGAGACGCCGGAGGCCCGCTTCGCCGGCTCGGTCGACCGCCTCGCGCCGCTCCTCCTGAACCACGCGACGAAGGGGCGGTCGTGGCGGGAGCACGGCATCACATCCGACCGGGTGCGGGACCTCAACCGGCGCATCGACGCCGGGTCGCCGCTGCTGTGGGCCGCCGCGCAGGAGGCCATCGACGACGCCGTGGCCAAGGGCTACCTCGAGCCCTGATCACCCATCGGCGCCCTGGCACTCCTCACGCTCGATCGCCCGCAGCTGCTCGATGCGCTTCACGTGGCGGTCGCCTTCGAAGGGCGTCGCGAGGAACACCTGCACGATCTCCTTCGCCATCGTCGGCGTGACCACGCGCGCGCCCATCGACAGCACGTTCGCGTCGTTGTGGCTGCGGGCCATCCGCGCGAGCCAGAGGTCGTGGCACAGCGCGGCGCGGACGCCGTGGACCTTGTTCGCCGCGATCTGCTCGCCCTGGCCGCTGCCCCCCAAGACGATGCCGACCTCCGCGTCGCCCCTCACCACCGCCCGCCCCGCCGCGGCGCAGAACACGGGGTAGTCGACGGACGCCTCGGAGTCGGTGCCGAGGTCGAGCACCTCGTGACCCTCGCCTTCGAGCCACGGCACGAGATCCGCCTTGAGCGGGTAGCCGGCGTGGTCGGAGGCGATGGCGATTCTCACGGGCCGAGTTTTGCCGAAGCCCCCCGCCTGCACGACCATGGACGAAGCATGCGCGTGTGGATCGATCAGGACCTGTGCACGGGCGACGGTCTCTGCACCGACCATGCGCCCGAGGTGTTCACCCTCCTCGAAGACGGCATCGCCTACGTGAAGGAGCACGGGATCGTGCTCAACGACCCGGGCGGTCCCGCGAGCCTCGCGTCCGTCCCCGGCTCACTCGAGCGCAACGTCGTCCACGCCGCGGACGACTGCCCCGGCGAGTGCATCTTCCTGGAGGTCGAGTGACCGAGGTCGTGCCGCTCTTCGATCGGGTGGGTGGCGCGGAGTTCTTCGTCGCGCTGGTCGACCGGTTCTACGACGGCGTGGCGGACGACGACGTGCTCCGGCCGCTGTATCCCGACGACCTCACCGATTCGAAGCGCTGGCTCGCGCTGTTCCTGATGCAGTACTGGGGAGGGCCCGGTGACTACGGCGCCGAGCGCGGCCACCCACGCCTCCGCATGCGGCACTTCCCGTTTCGCATCACCACGACCGAGGCCGAGCGGTGGTGGGCCCACATGAAGGCGGCGGTGGAGTCGAGTGATGCAGCGCCCGCAGAGCGGGCCGAGCTGCTCCACTACTTCGAGTCTGCGGCGACGTTCCTGATCAACAGCGACTGAGCGCGTTCTCTACACGTCGACCCAACGGAGCGCGCCGAGCACCCCGGCGAGGTTGTGGAAGCCAGTCGTCGAGAAGACCTCGTAGAAGCAGTCGACGCCGCTCACGCGGAGGTCGGCCACGAGCCGGTCACCGTCCCGGTAGAGCAGTGCCTGACTGTCGTCGCGCCAGCTGAGCGATGCGGCGACGGTCCCGGAGCCGGTGCCCGGGCCTCGGGTGCGGGCCGCGATGCCGAACTCGTCCTCTCCTCCGGGTCGTCCCCAAGCGACGCCCCACCCCCCGGGGACATCGAGCACCCGAGCGGTGCCGCCTCGGTCGGCGCCGAACGGGACGAGGAGCGGGCACCTCGCGGCGACGGGTGACCGCCGCCAGACCGACACCGCGAGCGGCGTCGCCGCGCCGGGGACCCGCGCCTCGCTCCAGGGAGGAGGCTCCGGTCGTGAGGTCGGTGTCTCCACTGCAGGGGCGGCGGCAGTCGCGGTGCGGTCGTTCGGGTTCGAGGAGGAGACGACGATGGCCCCACCGATCGTCGCGGCCAGCACCACGAGGGCGAGCGCAGCGATCACCGCGCATCCGAGCGGCCGGCCGGAACCGGCCGCCTCGACAACCGGCGTGGCGGCGGGCGCTGCGGGGCGTGTCGCGGCGACCGGTTCGACGGCACCGTCGCGAACTAGCGCGTACGCCGCGTTGATCTGCGCCATCCGGTCGGCATCGCCTCCGGGACGATCCGGATGATGGCGCGTGGCCAGCCGGCGGTACGCGTCGTGGATCTCGTCGTCCGACGCGGTGGGCGCGACGCCGAGGACCGCCCAGGGATCCTTCACCGGATCGGCGGTCAGATGGCGCAGCTGTCGTCGTCGCAGATGCCGGCGCCTTCGACGCCGAGCACCTCGATCGGGTTCGCCTCACGCCAGACCCGTTGCAGGACCTCGGCGAACGCCTTCGCCGGCTGCGCGCCGGACACGCCGTACTTCCGGTCGAAGACGAAGAACGGCACGCCTCGAACGCCGATCTCCGCCGCCTCCTGCTCGTCGGCGCGCACGTCATCGGCGAAGGCGTCGCTCACGAGGACCTCGCGGGCCTCGTCGACGTCGAGACCAGCCTCGCCGGCGAGCTCGACGAGGGTGTCGACGTCGCCGATCGCACGTCCTTCGGTGAAGGTCGAGGCGAACAGTCGGTCTTCGAGCTCGTTCTGGACGCCCCGCTTCTTGGCGAGGTGGAGGAGTCGGTGAGCGTCGAAGGTGTTGCCCGGCCGCGAGATGTCGAAGCGGAACTCGATGCCGGCCTCTGCGCCGGCGTTGACGACGCGGGAGATCATCGCCTGGGCCTCGCCCTTGCCGACGCCGTACTTCGACGCGAGGCGGTCGACGTACGCGCCCTCACGCTCGCGGGGCGCGCCAGGGTCGAGCTCGTACGACTTCCACTCGATCTCGACCTCGTCTGCGTGAGCGAACGACGCGAGCGCCTCTTCGAAGTGGCGCTTGCCGATGTAGCACCACGGGCAGACGACGTCGGACCAGATCTCGACCTTCACGAGGATGGTCAACGCCGCAACCGACGTCGCCCATTCCCCCGCGCCGCTCGACCTCAGACCGGCTCGATCTGGGCCGACATCCGCACGACCGCCTGGCGCAGGAAGGTCGCCACCCGTCCGACGATCGTCTTCGTGTGCTCGTCGCCCTCGATGGTGTCGGCGAACGCGGCCGCTTCCTCCATCCGCTCGGCGAACCGGATCCAGGCAACGCGGCGGTGAGGAAGGAGGAAGTTCGATCGGTACGCGAGCTGGAAGTTGGCGCCCGCCGTCGCCCCCGGATGCTCCGGTCCGACGGGCAGCCCGGCGAGGAGCAGCCCGAGCGGCTTGATCGCCGCGAACATCAGGCCGACCGCCGTGTTGGCCAGCATGCGCAGCTGGTCGTCGTTCTCGTGACCGAACGCGAAGTACCGACAGAGCATCTGGAGCACGAGGTCGTTGACGACGTTGAACAGGTCGGACACGTCGGCGGTGACCGGGTCGCTGATGTAGGGCCCGGCCGGCGGGTCGCCCTCGACCGTTCGGACGATCGCGGCAGCCACCGGGTGGGCGGGCTCGAACGACGGGTCGGCCGCCTTCATCGCGAGGTACTCGTCGAGAACCGTCGAGAACCGGCCGTAGTGGGCCTTCGTGACGTCGGTGCTCGTTCCGCCCTCGCCCTGCTCGATGATCCACTCGAGCGCGGTCTGCGCGCTGGCGAGATCGGTCACGGGGATGAGGTCGTCCCACCCGAACGCGTTGGCGTCGGCCTGGGCCCACGGCGGGCCGATGAACAGGCCGTCCTCTCCGAGCTTCTTCGCCAGGTGCTGCAGGCCGTCTTCGAGCGAGCGGTACAGCTGGCCCTGCGAGACGAAGTCCTGCGGCCGCGGCTGCAGCTCGTCCGGCTCCATCAAACTCGGCGCCTCGCCCACAGGAGCGAAGGCCTCGACGTCCTGGAGCTCGACGTCCTGCGGGCGCTCGAAGTAGATGAAGTGGCGGAGCGCGTCCTCCGAGAACCCCAGGAGCGCGAACTGGACCGACGGTGGGTAGCCCTTGGCGCGGTGGGGGAGGTTCGGCCGCGTGACGTACGGCGCGGAGCCGATCGCCGTGAGCATGTTGTTGACGAGAGCCCAGTGGAGCATCTCCTCCGCGGCGATCCGGAGGATGACGTTGCGCCACCGCTCGACCGGTTCGAGCTGCTCCGCCGTCAGCCCCGGGCCCGGCTCGGTGCGAAGGCTGAAGGCTGCGTACAGGTACTGGCACATCGCCATGTGCTCGATCTCTGCGGCCTGACAGAGCAGGTACGAGAGCTCCTTGCGATGCTCGACGACGATGGGTTTCGGTTGCGCGTTCTGGTCCGCCATAACGCGCCGACGTTACGCCTTCAGGACGTTCGGCCCTACCAGCGCTCGGGTCGGCGCGCGCGTGATGGAGCAGAACCGATTGGGAGGCACCATGAAAGTCTCCGAGAGCGTTGCTCGTGACTTCCTCGCTCTGCCGCGCCTGGCCGTCGTCGGTGCGTCCGACGATCCGAAGAAGTTCGGGAACACCATCTACAAGGAGCTGAAGGCCGCTGGGCTCGACGTCGTACCGGTGAACAGCCGTGGCGTCGTCGTCGAGGGCGACCCGTCGTTCGTCCGGCTGGCCGACGTGCCCGCCCGCGTGGACGGCGTGATCGTGATGGTGAAGGCCGACGCCGCCGCCGACGTCGTCCAGGAGTGCGTCGACCTCGGCATCCCGAACGTCTGGCTGTTCAAGGGAGCCGGTACCGGCGCGGTGTCCGAAGGGGCCGTCGAGCTCGCGCGCCGCCACGGCCTCCGCCTCGTCGCCGGCGCGTGCCCGCTCATGTTCCTGGAGCCCGCCGCGTGGATCCACCGGGCGCACCGCACCCTGCGCCGTCTCGGCGGGTCGTTGGAGAAGGCTGCCTGACTAGAGACGCTCCGACAGCACGGCGACGCCGTCACCGTCGAGATCGCCGAGCGCTTGGCCGCGGCCGAGGATCGCCATGAGGATCGCCTCGCCAGGCCCCCGCACGACTGGCGCGGAGTCGGCACCGAACGCCACGTCGACGTCGTCGGCCTCGAACCGGAGACCTCGGACACGACGCTTCGCGCCGAACACCGAACCGAGCCCCGGCGCGACTTCGAGCACTCGACGGAGTCGGTCGTCCGGGATCGTGCGCTGGTGGCCGAGCGCCCGTCGGATGTCCTGGTGGTGGACGAGCCGGTCGAGCAGGACCAGCCGCGGCGGGAACACCTTGCACGTGCCGGCCCACGGGTCGCGGGTGTCGAAGTCGCGCAGCAACTCGTCGACCGGACGGCCTTCGGCACGGGCGATCGAGTAGTGACGCCCCGAACGATCCGAGGAGAACCCGAAGCGGGCGAGCTTCACGGGCAGCGTGACGAGCGACAGCTCGTTCCCGTAGAGGATGTGACCGACGACATCACGCACCCGCCATCCCTCGCACAGCGACGGCCGCTCCCAGTCGGTCGGGGCGATGGTGTGGAGGTACGCGGAGAACTCGGCGTTCTCCTCGTCGTGCAGCGCCCGATCGGTCTTCACGCTCACACCGGCTCCAGTCGTAGATGAGGTTCGGCCGGCTCCTCCACACGGATCACGTCGCCTGGCCGCACCTCGCCGCCGGCGACGACGATGGCCATCACACCGGCCCGACGCACCAGCTCCCCGTCGTCGGCACGATCGAGCACCGCCGCCTGCAGTCCCGCCTCGTACGCGTCCAGTTGCCGGCACGGGTTCCGGAGCCCCGTCACCTCGACCACCGCCGACGGGCCGACGTGCAGCCGAGTGCCCCTCGCCAACCCGAGGAGGTCGACGCCTCGCGTCGTGATGTTCTCGCCCATGACACCCGGCCCGACGTCGAAGCCCAGGGCGCGCAGCTCATCGTGGAGCTCGCCGTGGATCAGATGGACCTGGCGGAGGTTCGGCTGTGACGGGTCCTTCGCCACGCGAGACCGGTGCTTCACGGTGACGCCCGCGTGAGCGTCGCCGTCGACGCCGATGCCAGCGATCAACACGATCGACTCGGTCTCGGACTTCGAGAACGAATGGATCGGCGAGACCGCGACGGCCTCGACGTGCGCGCCCGACATCGCCGTCAGCGGAACTGCGACGCGACCTCTTCGAAGAAGAGGTCGACCGTGTCCTTCTTCCGCTGGCCGGAGCCGAGCGTGAAGTCCGGGATGATCAGCTCGTCTGCTCCCGCCTCTCCGTACGCGCCGACGATGTCGACCACCTCCGATGGCGTTCCGACGATGGCTTGCCGGCCGACCCCACTACGCTTGTCCTGGAGCCACGCCTCGTCGTTCGAGAGGAACAACAGCGCCTGCGTCGACACCGCGATCTCCGACGCGTCGCGACCGACGTCGTCGCAGTGGCGACGGAGAACGCCGACCTTGTGCGCCAGCACCTCGGGCGTCGTCCACGCGTTCCATTCGTCGGCGAGGCGCGCCGCGATACGCATCGTGCGCTTCTCGCCCGAGCCACCGATGAGCAGCGGCAGTCGCTGCTGCACCGGCGCCGGTTGGTTCGGCGCGTCGTTCACCTTGAAGTAGGCCCCCTCGAACGTCGTCCGCTTCTCACGCAACAGCCCGAGCACGAGCTCGCACGCCTCCTCGAACCGGTCGAGTCGCTCCTTCACCGATCCGAGCTCGAGGCCGTACGCGGCGTGCTCGTTCTCCTGCCACCCCGCCCCCACGCCGAGCAACAGGCGCCCACCGCTGATCTGATCGACCGCGGCGGCGATGTTCGCCAGCACCGCAGGATGGCGATAGGTGACGCTGGTGACGAGCGTCCCGAGGCGAAGACGAGGCACCGCCGCGGCGAGCGCAGCCATGACCGACCAGCACTCGATCGTGTCGCCGTCGAGCGGCGTGCTGTCGGGCCCGTTCGGCATGAAGTGATCGGCGAAGTACACGCCGTCCCATCCCGCCGCTTCGCAGTGCGAGGTCAGATCGAGGATGTCCGACCACGGCTGGGCGGGCGACGGCCAGATGCTGAAGCGCATGCCCAGACCCTAGGAGCAGCGGCCGCCGCGCTCCCTCGTGGGCGCGGATGGGGTAAGGCTGAGGTCCGGATGAGACGGCTTCGGCGCCTCCCGCTGCGCGCACGCACATCGCTGGCCTTCGGGCTCACCGCGCTCCTGCTGTCGACGCTCCTCGCCACGATCGCGTACGCGCTCGTCCGTCAGTCGCTGCTCGAGGAACGCTCGTCGGCCGCGATGCGCCAGGCGTTCACGAACGCGCGGCTGGTGCGGAGCGCCCTGCGGTCGCCGACCGTCGACACGACCGCTCTCCTCGCCGGGCTGCGCGTCGGGCCGAGGGGCGACGCGCTGGTGCGGGTGCGGGGTGAGTGGTTCGCCAGCTCCGTCAGCCTCGACCGCGGTGACGTTCCCGCCGCGCTGCGAACCGGCGTCGAGCGCGGCCACGCCGGCAGGCAGCGGGTGATCGGTGAAGAGGGCCCGCAGTTGGTGGTCGGCGTACCGATCGTGGAGACCGAGGCGCTGTACTTCGAGGTGACGTCGCTCGAGGAGGTCCAGCGGTCGCTCGACGTCCTCGGCCGGTCGCTGACCGTCGGCGCGGCCGTCGCCGCGCTGGTCGGCGCCGCTGTCGGCGCGGCTTCCAGCGCCGCGGTCCTTCGTCCGCTCCGCCGGATGGCCGGCGTCGCCAGGTCGATCGTCGATGGTGACGTCGAGTCTCGCCTCGACGCCGAGGGCGACCGCGACCTCGAGCCCCTCGTCGATTCGTTCAACGTGATGCTCGACGACCTTCGCGAGCGCATCCGGCGGGAAGCCCAGTTCGCCTCCGACGTCGCGCACGAGCTGCGAGGCCCGCTCGCGGCTCTCGCCTCTGCGGTCGACGTCGTCAACCGCCGGAAGGCGGAGCTTCCCGAGCGTGCGGTGTACGCGGTGGAGGTCCTCGAAGACCAAGTGCGCTCGTTCAACCGGCTGGTGCTCGACCTGCTGGAGATCTCGCGTTTCGACGCCGGAGCGGCCCGACTCGATCGTGAGCGCATCGACCTCCAAGCGTTCCTGCATGCGATCGTGGAAGAGCGCAACGAGCAGGTGCAGCTCGCGGTCGCGGCGGAAGCGGCAAGCGTGCGCGGCGACCGGCGCCGCCTCCACCAGGTCTTCTGGAACCTGCTCGACAACGCCCGCAACTACGCCGGCGGGGCTACGCGCATCGAGACGGAACGGGTGGAGGGGGCGGTGCGGATCGCGGTCGCGGACGCCGGTCCGGGTGTCGATCCCGCTGACCGCTACCGGATTTTCGAGCGCTTCGACCGCGGCCACCTCTCCGCCGATCAGGACGCGCCGAAGGGCACCGGTCTGGGCCTCGCCCTTGTTGCCGAGCACGTCCGGCTGCACGGCGGCCGGGTGTGGGTCGAGCCCGCGTCACCGAGCGGCTCGAGGTTCGTCGTCGAACTGCCCGAGGAGGCGACGTCATGACACGGCGACAGCGGCTCTTCGGGGCGAGTGCGATCCTCGTGGCTGCGGTGTTGGGCGGATGCGGCGTGACGGCGGAGTCGACCCCCACCTTCACCGACGACGACAACGTCCCCTTCCAGCTGCTCGAGAGCGTGGCGCCCGCGAACACGGTGCCCCCGACCACGGTGCTCACAGCGGCGAGCGACATCTGCCTGACGAACGGCACGAACCTGATACCGACGCAGCGCCCGGCGACGATCGCGTCCGACGCTGCGGCCGTGATCGCCGCGCTCGACGCAGGCCCTTCCGGGCTCGAGCGCTCGTGGGGACTCCGGTCTCCGCTGTTCGCCGAAGGGCTCGTCAACTCGGCGACGTGGCGAGCGGGCATCGCGACCGTCGACCTGGCGCCGACGTTCACCGAGGGCGGCGCGAGCGATCAGCTCCTCGCGCTCGGCGGCATCGTCTGCTCGCTCACCGCGCAACCGGGCGTCGGCCAGGTCGTGTTCACCCTCGGCGGCGCAGCCATCGACGTCCCTCGCGGCGACGGCTCCCTGGTCGCCGGAGCGGTGTCGCGTGAGGATTACGTGCAGCTGGTCGGGCCTCGCTTCGAAGGCTGACGGCCTTCGAGTGACAGCATCGACCGCATGGCCGACTCCTCAGCCTCCGGACTCGACGTCACGATCGACGGCCCTGTGGCCCGCTTCACGCTTCGCCGTCCGGAGAAGCTCAACGCGCTGAACGACGACGTTCGCCGCACCCTCGCGGCCGCTCTCGACGAGCTCGAGGAGCGACCCGAGGTGCGGGTGATCGTTCTCTCCGGTGACGGGCGGGCCTTCTCAGCCGGCGCCGACCTGCGCCGCACGGCCTACCCGCCGGTCGAGGGCGACTGGGTCACCCGCCGGCACCGAACCGGCACGTGGCAGCGAGTGCTCGAACAGCTCGACCGGGTCCCCCAGGCGACCGTGGCGCGCCTGCACGGCCACGTCATCGGAGGCGCTGCGCTGCTGGCCGCGGCGTGCGACCTGCGCGTCGCAGCCGACGACACCGTCGTCCGCATCCCCGAGCTTGCGATCGGCATCCCGTTGACATGGGCGGGCATCCCGTTGCTCGTCCGGGAGGTCGGGCTACCACTGACACGCGACTGGGTGATGACGTGCCGGCCCGTCGCGGCGCAGGAGCTCCTCCGGTCGGGCTTCGCGCAGCGGGTGGTGCCGCGTGACGAGCTCGACGCCGCCGTCGACCGGTGCGTCGACGAGCTCCTCGCGGTGCCGCCGGGTCCACTGGCGATGACGCGAGCGATGACGTCCGCCATCAGCCGGGCCCATCCCGCGATGGTCGCGGGATGGGGCGACGCGGATCACCAGCAGTGGTCGTTCACCGAGGACGAGTACCGGGCCGCCGTGCGCGCCTACGTCGCCGGTCGCTGAGCGCCGACCGCGCCTGAGCGGGGGCTCGAAGCGACCTGCTTGCCGGTGACCCAGCCCCGCTTGTCGGCCCACACCATGATCGGCGGCAGGATCACCAGCGCAGCCAGCAGAGCGACGGCCACGTTGATCGCCACGATCAGGCCGAAGTCACGCAGCAACGGCAGCGACGACGTGGCGAGCACGCCGACGCCGATGGCCGTCGCGAGGGCCGAGGCGACGAACGCACGACCGGTGCGCGACGCCGCGACGTTCGAGGCTTCCTCGGGCGCGTGCCCGACCGACCGTTCCTCGAGATAGCGCATGAGGATCAGCGCGGTGAACTCGGTGCACGCGGCGATCACCAGCGGGCCGCCGACCGCAGTCAGCGGGCTCAGCTTGAAGCCGGCGAGAGACGCCACGAGGGCGCTGAGCCCGACGGCGATGAGCACGGGCACCGCGCACAGCAGCGCGCGGACGACGCTGCGGAACCGCAGTCCGAGGAACACCAGCACGCCGCCGAGCGCGATGTAGGTGAGCACCGAACGGTTCTTCTCGAGGTTGTCGAGGAGACCGACGCCGACGACGGCGAGCCCGGACGGCGTCGCGGTGATGCCAGGCGGCGGATCGAGGGAGTCGCGGATCTCGTTCACCACGACGGCCCGCTGCTTCAGCGACCCTGGACCGGTGCGGAAGATGAGGTTGAGCGCGTCGCCGCTCTCGCTGATGGTCGATCGCTTGATCGCCTCCGGCGCGGCATCCCACGCGGCCCTCACCTCTTCGCCGGTCGGGACGATCTCGGTCGTGTTCGGCATCTCCATCAGGAAGCTGACGGTGGTGACGATGCTCGACGCAGTGAGGAGCCGCTCGGGGTACTGGTCGAGCTTCGACGTCGCTGTCTCGTGGACGAAGGCGACGGTCTCGTCACTGAAGATGTCGTCCGACTGCACGAAGATGCCGAGCTCGCTCGAGGAGCCCGTCTCCGCACGCAGCCGGTCGAGGTCCTGGACGACCTGGCTGTCCTGGTCGACCCACTCCTCGGGATCGGTCTGGAGCTCGAGGCCGGAGTCCGCGACGACGCCGACGGCGAAGATGACGACGGACGCGGCGAGCACGACGGGGACGATCTTGAGGGGCAGCGACCCGAGCCAGATGACGGCTCGCGAGAGGAAGCCCGTGCGGTAGTCGTCGCGTTTGGTCGGGCTGCGGTACTCGCGGGCCCCGAGCACCGCGGTCGTGAGGACGACGTCGGCGATGGCGACGACGATGATGCCGACGGCCAGCAGCACCCCGAAGTGACGGATCATCGGCACGCGGGCGAACAACAGCGCGAGGAACGCAACAGCCGCCGCGAGGGTGGCGACGATGATGGCCGGCCCCACGCCCAGCAGCGCACGCTGGATCGGGTGGAGCTCGTGGTCGACGACGACCTCCTCCTCGACCCGGCTGTGGAGCTGGATCGCGAAGTCGATGCCGACACCGAGGAGCACGGGCAAGCCGGAGATCGTGACGACCGACAACGGGATGCCGAGGTAACCGGCGAGGCCGAACGCCCAGATCACGCCGATGAGCACGACGGCGAGGGGCAGCAACCGCCACCGCACGGGGAAGGCGAGCACCAACACCACGACCATGAGCAGGACGGCGATGCCGCCGAGGCTCAGGAAGCCGCCCTTGAGGTAGTCGTTCAGGTCCTTGAGCAGGATCGAGGCGCCGGTGGTGAGCACGGTGGCGTTCTCGAACTCGCGTCCCTGCATCACCTCGAGGATCGCTTCCGACGCGGCGCCTTCCTGTTCCACGTCGGCGTTCCCGGTGAGCCGGGTGACCAGTTGCGCGTGACGCTCGTCCGGGAAGAACGGGCGCAACGACTTGCGGATCTCGCCGCGGTTGTCGAAGAGCAGGAAGCGGACCCACTCGGGGTTGTCGAAGTTGCGCTGGCCCTCCGGAACGGCACTCAGCCGCTCGAGCGTCTTCGCGGCGTCGGCGAGGCGGGTGGCCTGGCTCTGGGGGTCGGGATCGCGGCCTCGTGCGCCGAGGAGGATCCTCCCGGCGACGCTCTCGGTCGGGTTGCCGGTTGGGCTGGTCACCAGGCTCTGTGTGAACTCCAGTGCCGTGCGCGGCGTCACGACGGCGAGGACACCGTCGGTCGACGTGAGGCGCTGCTCGATCTCGTCGAGCTGGGCGAGGTTCGACTCGGTGAACAGGTCGACGACGTCGGACCCCTCGTTCATGGTGAAGAGGGTCAGCACCGCCTGCCCACCGAAGCGGGACTGGTAGGCCTCGTTGTCGACGGCGATCTGTTCGCCCTCGTTGAGGTAGCTGTCCTGTCCGGTGGCGAACTCGAGTCGTGTCGCGCCGAGCCCCAGGATCAGCGTGACCGCGAGTCCGATGACGGCGACGAGGCCGCTGCGCTTCCCGAGGGTCACAGCGACAGAGGTCCAGAACCTTTGCACGGACCCCGCTCTACCCCTTCGCGCCGCCATCTCGCCAGGGTCGCAAGACCCGTTTCACCCGAACCGCCCGCGCGAGCTCGTGAGGCATGCGGTGGGTACCGCCCGATGGCCGCGGGGTAGTGCCGCCACGTGGTTGCCTTCGGATACACCCTCTCGAGCGAGGAGCACTCGCCGCTCGACCTCGTCCGCAACGCGCAGAAGGCCGAGGAGCTCGGCTTCGACTTCGTATCGATCTCCGACCACTTCCACCCGTGGGTGAGCGCGCAGGGCCATGCGCCCTTCGTGTGGTCGGTCCTCGGCGGCATCGCGCATGCGACCGACACCATCGAGGTCGGTGTCGGCGTCACGTGCCCGATCGTGCGCATCCATCCCGCCGTCCTCGCACAGGCGACGGCGACGACGGCACTGCTCCTCGAAGACCGGTTCGTCTTCGGCGTCGGTACCGGTGAGGCGCTGAACGAGCACATCCTCGGCCACCGCTGGCCCCGCCCCGAGGTGCGGATAGCGATGCTCGAGGAAGCGGTCGAGATCATCCGCCGCCTGTGGACCGGCGAGACCGTCGACCACCGCGGCGAGTTCTACGAGGTGGAGAACGCCAAGCTCTTCGATCCGCCGAGCACGCCGCCGCCGGTGGTGGTCTCCGCGTTCGGTCCGAAGGCCGTCGAGCTCGCGGCGCGTATCGGCGACGGCTACTGGGGGCATTCGCCGGAGAAGGAGCTGATCGACAAGTACGAGCAGGCCGGCGGCAGCGGACCGAAGTACGCGCAGCTCAACCTGTGCTGGGCGGAAGACGAGGCGACGGCGAAGAAGACCGTCCACGAGATCTGGCCGAACGGCGGCGTCGCCGGGCAGCTCTCGCAGGACCTCCCGACGTGGACGCACTTCGAGCAGGCCGCGTCGATGGTGACGGAAGAAGACGCGACGAAGTCGACGCCGTGCGGCCCCGACGTCGGGCCGGTGATCGCGTCGGTCAAGGAGTACCTCGACGCCGGCTACGACCACCTCTACTTCCATCAGGTCGGGCCCGACCAGGACGGGTTCTTCCAGTTCTGGAAGAACGAGCTCCAGCCTGCGCTTCAGGAGCTCAAGGGCGCGACTGCAGAAGCAGGATGACCGCGCCCAGGTGCGTCGCTGCCGCAGCGACCACCAGGGCGTGGAACAGCTCGTGGTACCCGAACGTGGCCGGCCACGGGTTCGGGCGGTGGAGCGCGAACACGATCGCGCCGACCGTGTAGAGGACGCCTCCCGCGACGATCAACGAGAGCTGCGCAGTCGTCGTGGCGCGCGCGAGGCCGTCGAGGTCTGCCAGCGCGACCCACCCGATCCCCACGTACACGACCGCGGCGACCCAGTACTTCGCGTGGAGCCACAGCATGCGCAGGCCGACGCCGATCGCAGCGAGGACCCACACCACGGCGATGAGCACCGTCCGGCCGCTGCCATCGAGGGCGAGGCCGACGATGCCGGTGTACGAGCCGGCGATGGCCACGAGGATCATCGAGTGGTCGAGACGTTGCAGGATGCGCCGAGCGCGATCGGAGCGGGATCGCGCGTGGTAGGTGGCGCTCGTTGCGAGCATCGCGGTTACCGAGAGGCCGAACGCCAGCACCCACCCGGCAGCCGCGGCGTCCGGTGCCGCAGCGGCCAGGGCGATCGTCGCCACAGGCAGGGCGACGGCGGCGTAGCGATGGAGGACGCCGCGCATCGACGGGCGGGCGAGCGTCTGCGTGTCCATCTCCCGATTCTGCCCCGCCTACCTACCGGTCGGTAGGGCCAACCCCGGCGACGTTCGTCACATCAGGAACTCGGTAGCGGTGTTGACGCGGCCGACGCGAGGATGCGGCGTGCGGCCAAGGGAACTGCGAGGCGCTCTCGTCGAGCTCCGCCCGCTCGAGGCCGCCGACGGCGACGCCCTCGAGACGATGTTCGCCGAGCCGGCCGTGGCGCGCTGGTGGAACGGCTACGACCGTGCCCGCATCGAGGAGGAGCTGCTCGCGGACGACGGCGACTCCGTGCGATTCGCGATCGTCGTCTCCGGCGACGTCGCCGGCGTGATCCAGTACAGCGAGGAGCCCGACCCCGACTACCGCCGCGCCGCGATCGACATCGCCGTAGCCACGCGATGGCACGGCAGGGGCGTCGCGGTCGACGCGATACGGACCGTCGCGAGGTACCTAATCGACCAGCTCGGGCACCACCACCTGACGATCGATCCGGCGGCCGACAACGGGCGGGCGATCGCCGCGTACGCGAAGGTCGGCTTCAAGCCCGTTGGCATCTTGCGGGAGAACGAGCGGAGCCCCGACGGGTCGTTCCACGACACGATGCTGATGGACCTCCTCGCAGCGGAGCTCACCTGACCTAGCGTCCGTTGCCATGAAGGCAGCACGAATCAGCGCGAGCGGGATCACGGTCGAAGATGTCGAGTCTCCAGTGGCAGGAGCCGATCAGGCGGTCGTCCGAGTGACGTCGGCAGGCGTGTGCCACTCCGACCTTCACCTCGCGCGCGGCGACTGGTACGGCATGCGTCCCGAGAGCGTCGGCCACGAAGCGATCGGCGTCGTCGAGTCGCTCGGCCCCGGCGCCGAGCGCTACATCGCCGTCGGTGATCGCGCGATCCTCGGTCTCGGCGGCGTCGGCGGTGGCTACTGGTGTGGCGCCTGCGAGTACTGCATGAGCAACCAGCCCCGCCACTGCCCGCAAGCGCAGGGTGTGATGGGGACCTTCGCCGAGGAGTTCGCCGTCTACGCCCCCGGCCTCGTGAAGCTGCCCGAGAGCGTCCCCGACAGCGAGGCTCCTCTCGCGTGCGGCGGTCTCACCGCGTACGGCGCGCTGAAGAAGCTCCTGAAGTACGACGTCAAGCCGGGCCGGCCGATCGCGATCATCGGCGCCGCCGGCGGCCTCGGCCACTACGCGGTCCAGCTGGCGAACTCCTTCGGGTACCGCGTCGTCGGCATCGACGTTGGCGACGAGCGGCTCGAGTTCGTCCGTTCGCTCGGCGCCGAGTTCGCCGTCAGCGCCGGCGACGCGGAGGCCTTCATCCGAAGCGAGCTCGGAGGGGTCGACGCGTCGATCGTGTTCGCCGCGCGCGTCGCAGGCTTCGACCTCGGGCTCTCGATCCTGCGGAAGAACGGGCTGTTCGTCGGCGTCGGGCTGCCGCCGACCAGCGACGGGGCGTTCCAGATCGACCCGTTCCGCTTCTTCATGAACGACCCGCGGATCATCTTCTCGGCCGTCGGCTCCGTGCAGGACATGAAGGAGCTGGTGGAGCTCGCCGCTGCGGGCAAGGTGCGCACCCACGTCGACCGCACCGGGAAGTTGTCCGAGCTCCCGGCGATCTTCGACGACTTGGAGGGCGGTCGCTACCTCGGTCGCGCCGTGATCACCGACCTCACGTCGTAGCGGAGCCCCGTCACGTACGGCGTGTTCGGCGCCGACTCGCCCGGCCGGCCCAGGATGGCCGGGCCCAAGCGGAGCAGGTCGCTCACGGTCACGATGCGGAAGCCCTCGCCGCGCAGCCGCGTGAGCAGCGTGGGCAGCGCCGCGACGGTGAGGCTGCGGTCGGGGATGCCGCCGTCGTGGGCGACGATGATCCCACCGGGTGCCGTCTGGCGGACGGCGTCGTCGACCCCGCGCACCGGGCCGCGCCGCCGGAGCCACCGCTCGAGGCACACCGTCCAACCGACCGACCGCAGTCCTGCTGCATCAACGACGCGCAGGGTGTCGGCGCCGTAGCGGCCGCGCGGGGGGCGGAAGAACGGCGCGGCTTCCACGCCAGCGGACACGATCGCTTCGGTCGCCTCGCGCACCTCGACCGCAACCGTGGCCGCGTCGATGTCGTCGAACTGCGGATGCGTGTCGGTGTGGTTCGCGATTTCGTGTCCCGCAACCACGATCGCCCGCACCAGGTCCGGGTATGCGCGGACGCTCTGCCCGGTGACGAAGAAGGTGGCTCGAGCGTCGGCCTCGGCGAGCGCATCGAGCACCGCTGGTGTCCAACGCGGATCAGGCCCGTCATCGAACGAGATCGCGACCGTCCGCTCGGTGGTCGCTACCGCGATCGGGATCATCGGGCGCGGCGCGATCCGCCGGCCGGACGCGGTCGACGCCGCGACGACCCGCGTGCGCTGCGCGGCGCGGCGACCCGTCGCGCCGGCGTCGGCCGCGAATGACGCGCAGCTCGCGACGAGCACGAGCAGGGCCACGGCTGAGCGGACGATCACGGGGATGCATTGTCGGCCGAGCGCCCGGCTTCCTGAGAAATCGGGAAAGCCCGGTTGCTACATGCCTCTCGGTTGCCCGTCGCTACCATCGAGGCGTTCGTCGGAGCCCCGGCGAGACCGACGAGGGTGTCCCGTACCGGTGCGTGCAAAGACGGGGCTCAGGAGTTGGCCGTGCTCGACGAGAAGCTGGAACCCCTCTTCACCGAGGTGACGCGTCGCAACCCCGGAGAAGCCGAGTTCCACCAGGCGGTTCGTGAGGTCTTCGAGTCGCTCGGCCCGGCGATCGCCAAGTACCCCGAGCTCGTCGACCGCCACAAGGTCATCCACCGCATCTGCGAGCCCGAACGCCAGATCATCTTCCGTGTTCCGTGGCAGGACGACGCCGGAGAGGTGCACATCAACCGCGGGTTCCGGGTGGAGTTCAACAGCGCGCTCGGCCCGTACAAGGGCGGCCTGCGGTTCCACCCGTCGGTGTACCTCGGCGTGGTGAAGTTCCTCGGCTTCGAGCAGGTGTTCAAGAACGCACTGACCGGAATGCCCATCGGCGGCGGCAAGGGCGGGTCCGACTTCGATCCGAAGGGGCGTTCGGACGACGAGGTCATGCGCTTCTGTCAGAGCTTCATGACGGAGCTCTACCGCCACATCGGGGAGTACACCGACGTGCCGGCAGGTGACATCGGCGTCGGCAGTCGCGAGATCGGCTACCTGTTCGGGCACTACAAGCGGATCACCAACCGCTACGAGTCGGGCGTGCTCACGGGGAAGGGCGTCGAGTGGGGCGGGGCGCTGGTGCGCCGGGAGGCCACCGGCTACGGCACCGCCTTCTTCCTCCAGGAGATGCTCGCGGCGCGTGGTGACAGCCTCGACGGCAAGACCTGCGTGGTCTCCGGATCCGGCAACGTCGCCATCTACGCCATCGAGAAGATCCAGGAGCTCGGCGGGCGCGTCGTCGCCTGCTCCGACTCGAACGGCGTGGTGATCGACGAGAAGGGGATCGACGTCGCTCTGCTCAAGCAGGTCAAGGAGGTCGAGCGCCGCCGCATCAGCGACTACGTGGCGATGCGCGGTCGCGACGCGATCTACCGGCAGGACGCGAACATCTGGGATCTCGCGTGCGACGTCGCGGCGCCGTGCGCAACCCAGAACGAGCTCACGGGCCGCGATGCGGTGACGCTCGTGAGGAACGGGTGCCTTGCCGTCGCCGAGGGAGCGAACATGCCGACCACGCCGGAGGGCGTGCGCATCTTCCAAGAGGCCGGCGTCGCGTTCGGACCCGGCAAGGCTGCCAACGCCGGCGGCGTCGCCACGTCCGCGTTGGAGATGCAGCAGAACGCGAGTCGCGACTCCTGGTCGTTCGAGCACACCGAGCTGAAGCTGGCCGAGATCATGGCGAACATCCACGCCACCTGCTTCGAGACCGCGGAGGAGTTCGGTGCTCCGGGGAACTACGTCCTCGGGGCGAACATCGCCGGCTTCCTCAAGGTGGCGCGGGCGATGGTGGCTCTGGGCCTCATCTAGGTCGAGGCGGCAGAGCGCCTCGAGTTTCCGGATCTAAGGCAAACCTCCCGATGTGAGCGGGAGGTGCCTTAGCTCATCGTGGGCTCCACGCCGGCACGTGCTGGGACGTGCTGGGACGACCAAGGAGCCCACAGATGACCACCACCATTCCCATGGAGACCACCAAGCGTCTGCCGGCGGCAGCCGCAGCCGTCGCTGCCATGCTCGTCGCGGCGGCGGTCGTGATCGTGCTCGCGCTGAGCGCGTCGTCGTCCAACGATCGAGGCGGGCAGACGGAGCGACAGACCGTGCCCGAGCGGTCGACGTATGTGGCCTGCACGGTTGGGCAACCCTGCTGAAGCCGGCGCCCGACCCGCCGCGCGATGCTTCGGCCGTGGGGCGGGTCACGTCGGAATCGCTGATCGGCCGCAGTGAGGAGCTCACGCTCCTCGCGGCGGCCCTTCGCGACGTGGAGCACGGCGACCGCCGGACGGTGCTGCTGTTCGGGGAGGCCGGCGTCGGCAAGTCGCGGCTGGTGAAGGAGTTCGCCGCCCGAGCAGAAGGCGCCCGGGTGCTGGGCGGCGCGTGCGTCGATCTCGCAGAAGGTGTCCTGCCGTTCGGTCCGGTCGCGGCGGCGCTTCGCCCGGTGCGCGAGCACCTCGATCACAGCGGGCCGTTGGCGACGCTCCTCGACAGCGGGTCGGGCGCCGGCGTGTCCGGCCCAGCAGGGTCGGGGCGCTTCCCGGGAGCGGCGTCGACGCTCTTCCAAGCGATCGCCGATGCGCTGCGCGTGCTGAGCTCCGAGGCCCCGGTTGTGCTCGTCGTCGAGGATCTTCACTGGTCGGACCGATCGACGCGTGACCTGCTCCAGTTCCTCGTTCGCAGCGACCTCGAGAGGCTCCTGCTCGTGCTGACCGTGCGCAGCGACGACGTCCACCGAACGCACCCGGTCCGGTCGTTCCTCGCCGAGCTCGAGCGGGCGCCGGGCGTCGGACGCGTCGACCTCTCTCGCCTGGCACCTGATGCGGCGGCCGAACTGGTTCGCAACATCGCGCCGCCTGAAGCCGGTGACGATGTCGTGTCGATCGTCGCGGAACGCAGCGGTGGCAACCCGTTCTACGCCGAGGAGATCGTGGCGGCTTGGCGCGGGTCGTTCGAGCTGTCCCTTCCGCGCTCGTTGAAGGACGCGCTCATGGTGCGCGTCGACGCGCTCGGGCCTGCCGCGCGAGATGCGATGGCCTTGATCGCTGCGGCGGGAGGACAGGTCTGCCACCGGCTCCTGGTGGCTGCGTGGACGGGCGACGAGCACGTGCTCGAGGCCTCGCTCCGAGACGCTGTTGCCCATCACCTCATCGAGGTCGGCGACGGCGACACCTACACGTTCCGCCACGCCTTGCTGGGCGATGCCGTGTACGACGATCTCCTGCCGGGGGAACGTCCGCGTCTGCATCGGGTACTCGGTGACGCGATCGGTGCGGACCCATCGCTCGCGACGGGCGGGGCGAAGGCCAGTGCCGCCGAGTTGGCCTACCACCGCCTCCGCGCCGGCGACGCGCCCGCAGCGTTGACCGCGCTGGCGGAGGCGGCCCGGCGAGCGTCGGCGTCGTTCGCGCATCCCGAAGCGCACGCCCACCTGGAGCGGATCCTCGAGATGTGGGAGTCCGTGCCTGATCCGACCGGGTGCGTCGGCCGGCCGCGAGTCGACATCGCGCTCGACGCGGCACAGGCTGCTTCTTGGGCCGGCGCGGCCGAGCGCGCCGCATCACTGGCCGGCCTCGCCGTCGAGTTCGCCGAGAGCGACGGTGGTGCGCCCGAGGTCGTCGCAGTCGCGTACGAGCGGCTCGCCCGCCACGAGTGGACGCACGGGCGCTTCGACCGGGCCCAGGAGGCGCTCGATCAGGCGCTGGCCCTGCTTCCCGAGGAACCCCTCTCGGTCGAGCTCGCGCGGGTCCTCGCGACCGGCGCGACCCTGAGCCTGTTCACGTTCGATCGTTCGCGCGCGCTGGAGCTCGCGAAGCGAGCCATCGAGGTGGCCGCGGCAGTCGGGAGCGCGAGGGACGAGAGCAGCGCGCTCACGACGTGGGCATCGGTGGAGGGGGTCTACGGCGATCTGGACGCGGCCGTCGAGGCCCTCGAACGCGCACGGAGGTTGGCGTCGGAAGCGAGCGACACCGAGGCGTTCATGCGTGCGACGCAGAACCTCTCCGGCGTCCTGCTCGCGACCGGGCGCCTCGAGGAGACCGCCGAAGCGGCGCGACGCGGGGTCGCGGAGCTTCGGGACCGAGGCGCCGGTGCCGCGTGGATCCGGTTCCTCGCAGCGAACGGCGCGACGGCGCTCGTCCGGCAAGGCAAGCTCGCGGAGGCAGAGGCGCTCGTCGACAGTGCTCCCGCGGCGGGTGGCGAAGGCGTCATCTCGTTGAACCCGCGGTTCGTCTTCATCGACATCGCGCTGGCGCGCGGTGACCTCGACGCGGCGCGAGCTGCGCTCGACGAGGCGAGGCGTGTGTCGGGGCAGCACGCGGACGCGCAGTTCCTGTTCCCCGTCACGATCGCTGCGGCGGAGCTCGCGCTGAGTGAACGTCGCCCGGAGGCCGCTGCGGCTGCCATCGAGGAGTTCTGGTCGGCCGACCTCGACGTCGACCCTCCGCGTCAGGCGATGCTCCTCTGGTTGCGCGCACGCGCTGCGGCCGACCTCCGCCAACCGGTGCCGGCGCACCTCGCTGACGCGCTTGCCGGGGTTCATGCCCTCGTGCGTGGAGAGGGCGACGTCGGCTGTCGCTCCCATACCGAGATGTTCCTCGCCCTCGCCGAGGCCGAGATGTCGAGGTGCGGAGGCCACGACGTCTCGTCGTGGGGCCGCGCTCGCGTCCGGGCCGATGCAGGCGGTGACGCTCTGCGTACGCGCTACGCACGGCTTCGGCTCGCGGAAGCTGCGCTGGCGACGGGAGCGCGCGACACCGCGGCCACCGAGCTGAGGTCCCTCGCGCAGGAGCTCGACGATCTCCCCCGTTCGCCGCTGCGTGTCGAGCTGGAGGCGCTGGCGCGATCGGCGCGGATCGTGCTGCCGGCGAACGACCAAGCGCACGAACGCCTCGCTCTACCCGAGCTGACCCAGCGCGAGCGCGAGGTGCTCGCACACCTTGCCGCGGGATGGACCAACCGTTCGATCGCCGAGGTCCTCTACATCAGCGAGAAGACGGCGAGCGTCCACGTCACCAACATCCTCCGAAAGCTCGGCGTCTCGAGCCGCGTCGAGGCGGGCGCTGTCGCTAGACGACTGCTCGAGTAGTACCGGGCGGCTCGAGAGTCGGCGAGAGAGGAGAGAGAGCACCCGGCGCCTGGCCATGCCGCGTGATTGTTGCAGCGGGCGGTCGTCCCGACCCGCGGTCAGAGTGGCTGCGTGCGTGCTCGCTTGATGGGGCGTCCGCTGGTGTCGGTGGTCATCTACTCGACGACGAGGATCGGGCTCTCAGGGTGCACGCCGAGCGTGCGCGCTTCGTCAGGTTTGGCGATCGCAGCGGTGATTGTCTGCAGTACCTCGCGGATGGGGACGCCGTGTTGCTTCAGTGATCCGTAGACGCCATGGGCCTCGACATCGGCGCGGCCTTACGCAAGGAACTTGCGGAAGTACACGAGCGTCCACGTCCACCCCGGCTGCGTCTCTCGTCCGACCTCCTCGTATCCGAGGGCGCGGTAGTGAACCGCCCTGGGATCGTTGGAGGCTCCTGACCTTGGAAACGAGGATGGAGTCATGCCGAAGGAAGTCACACCGGGGAAGCCGAACACTCGGCGCTACACGCCGGAGGAGAAGGCGCAGGCGGTGAGGTTGGTCCGCCAG
>DATLGL010000039.1:0-61142 GCA_035540495.1 Acidimicrobiales bacterium | reverse complement strand
CGCGTGCTGGACCGCGGCGCGAGCAGACGCGGCGTCGAGCAGGCGAGGGTCGAAACCGACCGCCACCTTCTCCGCTTCACTCGTCAGCTCCCGCAACGTCAGCACAAAAGGGACGATACGACGGGGGTGAGACAAGAACTCCGAGGCGCGGCGACCACGGCTACGGTCGCCGGCGTGGTGCAGTGGGAGTACGAGTTCCTCGAAGCGCAGCTCGGGAACCTCCGTTCGAAGTGGGTCCTCATCAACGAGGGCATCCGCTTCGAGGGAACCATTCAGGACCTGTTGAACTCGAAGGGCGCCGAGGGCTGGGAGGTCGTGGCGACCATGCACCCGACGCCGAGCCACTGGGAGTTCCTCCTCAAGCGCCCAGTCGGCTGAACTACCCCCATGGCTGACGGAGCTGGGGGCGGCATCCGGCGGGGCCGGCTGTCGCGCGGGCTTCCGCTCGCAGGTCTTGCCGCGCGCCGAGGCGTCGGCCGTGTGGCGAGCAAGCTCACGCGCAGCGAGCAACGCAAGCGCGACCACCTCGTACGGGAGGCGGAGCGGTACGTGGCCGTGCTCGGCGACATGAAGGGCGTCGCCATGAAGATCGGCCAGCTCCTGTCGTTCCTCGAGATCGGGACGATGCCCGACGAGCACCGCGCGACGTATCAGCAGATCGTCGGCGCGCTCCAAGCCGATGCTCCGCCGATGCCGTTCGAAACCGTGGCAGCGATCATCGAGAGCGAGCTCGGCCGCACCATCGACGAGACGTTCGCGACCATCGACACCAAGCCCCTTGCCGCAGCGTCGATAGGGCAGGTTCACGCGGGGCAGCTGCCTGACGGGCGCGCTGTGGTCGTCAAGGTCCAGTATCCGGGCGTCGCCGACGCGATCCGAGACGACCTGCAGAACACCGAGATGCTGGCATCGTTCGCCGCCGTCGGAGCGAAGCTCTCCCCGATCCGGGTGACCGCGGAACCGACGGCCATCGTCGAGGAAGTCGCGGCCCGCATCAGCGAGGAGCTCGACTACCGCATCGAGGCCGACAACCAGACGCTCTTCGCCGAGCGGTACGCGAACCACCCGTTCCTCCGCGTGCCCCGGATCGTCGAGGAGCTGTCGACGTCACGTGTACTCGCGATGGACCGTCACGACGGACTGCGGTGGTCCGAAGCCCTCGAGCAGCCGCAGGAGCTCAAGGACCGTTGGGGCGAAGCGATCTACCGCTTCGTGTTCGGGTCGCTGTACGACTTCGGCACCTTCAACGCCGACCCCCATCCCGGCAACTACCTCTTCCACCTCGACGGCACCGTGTCGTTCCTCGACTTCGGGTGTGTGAAGACGTTCTCGCACGACCAGGTCGCTGCGATGCGCACGATCTCGGCTGCGGTGTTCGACGGCGACGACCCGCAGACGTTGTTCGAAGGCTTTCAGGCGGTCGGTTGCATCCCGCGGCGGACGAAGCTGCACCCGGACCGCGTCTTCGAGTGGTGGGCGCCGATCTGGGATCCCGGACGAGGTGAGGAAGGCCCGTTCACGTTCACGCCCGAGTTCGCGAGCTGGGTGATCTCGAGGAACTTCGACGCCTTCGGCGAGTGGCGCGACATGGCCCGCGGGATGGGCATCAGCAACGAGTCGAAGGACTGGACGTTCCTCACTCGGATCCAACTCGGCCTCTACAGCGTCCTCGGCGCGCTGCGGGCGACGTGCCACTGGCGAGCGGTGCACGACGAACTGCGAGGCAAGGCCGCCCCCACGACCGATCTCGGACGCCAGCACGCCGACTGGAAGCAGCGATAGACGCGCATCGGGCGGGCGCTCCCCGACACCTGGGAAGACGCCCGCCCGGTTGCGGCGGCGGATGAGGGTGGTCGGCGTTACGCCGTGGCGCTGGTGTTCTCGCTCGCGGGCGGAGCTCCGGGGCCGGGACCGCGGTGGCCGCGGCCACCTCGCATCGGCAGGCCCTCCTGCTCGACGATGCGGTCGATCTTCTGACTCAGGTCCGCCTTCCAGGCGGCGCCCTGCTCGGCCGTGAGCTTCCCGTCGGTGACCGCCTGGTCGATGCGGGCCATCGCGTCACGGATCATCGCGGCCTTCACCTCGTCGAGGCTCTTGCCCTTCTCCGACGCGATCGTGGCGATCGACTTCCCGGCCTCGAGCTCGGTGCGGAGCTCCTGAGCGGAGATGCCGAGAGCGGTCGCGGCGTCGTCGAGCGGGTTCACCATGCTGCGGCCCGGCCCGCGGTGACGCCCCTCGTGACGCGGGAGGCCGTCCCGCTCGACCATCTCCGCCATGCGCTGCGGCAGCTGCGCCTTCATCTGGTCGATCCGGGCTGACGCCGCGGCGACCAGGGCATCGATGACCTTCTGCTTGTCGACCCCCTTCTCGGCTGCCACGTCGGCGATCGACTTGCCGCTATGTAGCTGCGTCCGCAGCTCCGCCTCGGTCATGCCGAGGACCTCGGCCGCCGTGGCGAGCTTCTCGCCCCGTCGACCGTCCGGTCGAGCCTCCTGGCGAGCTTCGGGCTCAGGCGTCGGCTCGGTCGCGGGCGAGTCGGCTTCCTGGGCGTTCGAGAGGACCGGGGTTCCGAACAGCGCACCGGCGGCTCCTCCCGCGGCGAGTGCTGCGGTGAAGGCGGCAGCGCCTGCGAGCTTCTTGCTGGGCATCGTGGTTCCTTTCGCTCGTTCCGTCGATGCTGAGCTTCACGATGAGGCCAGTCCCTGGGAATCGGCTGTGAGGACACGGGGACTTCGCAGGGAAGTTGCTGCGGACCTTCCCAGGGTTCTCACAGCAAGTTCACAGACTGAGCGACCATGGTGGGACACATGCGGCAGACGGAGCGCCCCCACCGGGTCCTCGTGGTCGACGACGAGGACAACATCACGTTCCTCCTCGACTCCGCGCTGCGCCACTTCGGCTTCGACGTGCAAGTCGCGACCAACGGGCGGGAGGCGCTCGCCGGCGTCGAGTCGTTCAGCCCCGACGTGATGCTCCTCGACGTCATGCTCCCCGACCTCGACGGCTTCGAGATCGTCCGCCGCCTCCGAATGGACGGCAACAAGACGCCGGTGCTCTTCCTCACGGCGCGCGACACCGTCGACGACAAGGTGCGCGGCCTCACCCTCGGCGGCGACGACTACGTCACGAAGCCGTTCAGCCTCGAGGAGGTCCTCGCCCGGATCCAGGTGATCCTCCGCCGCCAGGGGGCCGCCGTCGACACGTCGCGGCTGGAGTTCGCCGATCTCGAGATGGACGACGACGCCCACGTGGTGCGCCGGGCGGGGCAGGTCATCGACCTCTCCCCCACCGAGTACAACCTGCTGCGCTTCCTGCTCGCCAACGCCGGGCGGGTGTTGTCGCGCAACCAGATCCTCGACCACGTCTGGCAGTACGACTTCGGCGGTCATGCGACGGTGGTCGAGACCTACATCAGCTACCTGCGGAAGAAGATCGACTCGCTCGGGCCGCCGCTGATCCACACGGTGCGAGGCGTCGGGTACACGCTGAGGAACGGTTGACGCGATGTCGTTGCGGCGCCGAGTGCTCGCCGCGTTCCTCCTGATCGCGCTCGTGCTCGTCGGGACGAACGTGTTGCTGCTGGCGACGTTCCGCACGTTCCTCTTCGACCGGCTCGACCGCCAGCTCGTGACGACGGCGGCGACGCTCGCCGACCGTCCGCCTCCTCGCGGCGACCGTGGCTTCGCTCAGCGCTGCTTCACGAACGCGGGCGATCGAGAAGAGGTCTTCACCGAGTTCTTCATCGCGTGCGGCTCGATCGAGGCCGGCGTGTTGCAGCGCGTGTCGTCACCGCTGCGGGACGACAACCCGCGGATCGAGCGCGACGCGTTGATCGCGAGCATGAGGCCCGACGGGACGGCTCGTCCCTACACGACGGGCAGTGAGAGCGGGTCGGTTGGATGGCGTCTCGTAGCGGTGCCGACGCCGAACGGTGCCCAGGTGTACGTCGTCGGCGTCACCCTCGACCAGCTCACCGACACGCTGCGCACGATCCGCTTCGTGCAGTTCTCCGGGACGGCCACCGTGCTCGTCGCTCTGTCGCTGCTGTCGTGGTGGATGGTTCGCCTCGGCGTCACCCCGATCGAGTCGATGGCGCGGACGGCGAACGAGATCGCGGCGGGCGACCTGTCGCGTCGCGTCGAGCACGTCGACGAACGGACGGAGGTCGGGCGGCTCGGCAGCGCCTTCAACACGATGCTCGAGCGCATCTCGGAAGCGTTTCGCGCGCGGGAGGCCTCGGAGGCGAGGGTCCGGCGGTTCGCGGCCGACGCGTCGCACGAGTTGCGGACGCCTCTCACCTCGATCCGCGGCTACGCGGAGCTGTGGCGCGCCGGCGGTCTCCGAGACGAGGCCGAGCTCGCCGAGGCGATGCGGCGGATGGAGTCGGAGGCGACGCGGATGGGCGCGCTGGTCGAAGACCTCCTGCTTCTGGCCCGACTCGACCAGCACCGTCCGCTCGAACGCACCGTGGTCGGCCTCGACCGGCTGGCGCACGATGCCGTCCGGGATGCTCGGGCCGTCGAACCGACACGGCCCATCGACATCGACGCAGAACCGGTGACGGTGGACGGTGACGAGGCGCAGCTCCGCCAGGTGATCGGCAACCTGCTCGCCAACGCTCGCACCCATACGCCGCCGGACGCAGCGGTGCACGTGAGGGTGTTCTCCACGGACGGGGCGGCCGTGGTCGAGGTCGCTGACGAGGGTCCAGGAATGGCGCCGGACGTGGCAGAGAAGGTGTTCGAGCGCTTCTTCCGCGCCGACGAGTCGCGAGCACGAGCCGCAGGCGGCACCGGGCTCGGGCTCTCGATCGTCGAGGCGGTCGCCCGAGCACACGGCGGGCGGGCGACCGTGCGGACGGCTCCCGGTGAGGGCGCGACCTTCGTCGTCGAACTACCCCTCACAGAAACGACCTAGCCCGCTCACAGCCCGTTCCAAGCTCTGCCCGCGACCCTTCGCGGCGTGCTGACAGACCACCCGACGCTCGAACCCGCCGAACCGCTCGTCACGCCCGAGGAAGTGGCACCACCAGCCGCGCCGCGCAGACCTGGACGGGTGAGGCTGACGGCCGCGTTCCTCGCCGTCGCAATCACCGGCGGTGCCGCAGGGGCGGCGGCAACCATTTGGCTCGGCGACGGCACGTCGGGCGAAGCCCTCGCCGTCGATCGACCGGCTGCTGCGCTCGACGGGAAGACGCTCGACATCGCTGCGGTGATCGCGAAGGCGGAGCCGTCGGTGGTGTCGATCTCCGTCAGCTTCGACGGCGGTCGCCTGGGCGGGTCGTTCGGCGGATCCGCTTCGGCAGGCGCAGGCACCGGCGTCATCATCAGCGCCGACGGCGAGGTGCTCACCAACGCGCACGTCGTCGACGGCGCATCGACGGTGCGAGTGACGCTGTCGGGGGAGTCGCAGTCGCGCACCGCTCGTGTGGTCGGCGTCGACGAGGCGGCCGACCTCGCCCTGCTGCGCATCGAGGATGCGTCGGACCTGCCCGCGGCGGAGCTCGGAAGATCTGCCGACCTGCAGGTCGGGGACGACGTGGTCGCGATCGGCAACGCCCTCGCCTTGCGGGGCAACCCCACCGTCACCCGCGGCATCGTCTCGGGCCTCGACCGCACACTCGACGCCGGTGCCTCGACGATGACGGGTCTCATCCAGACCGACGCGTCGATCAGCTCCGGCAACTCGGGTGGTCCGCTCCTCAACGCCGCCGGCGAGGTCGTCGGCATCAACACGGCCGTCGCTGCGAGCAACGGCCGCACGTCGGCCGAGAACGTGGGCTTCGCGATCGCGATCGATCGCGCATTGCCGGTCATCGAGCGTCTCCGCAGCGGTGGTGAGGCCCCGTCACACGGCGTGCTCGGCGTCCGCACCACGGACCCGGCGGACGGAAGCCGCGGCGCGCTGATCGCGTCGGTCGAGCCGGGTTCGGCGGCGGAGAGCGCGGGCCTCCAACCCGGCGACCTCGTGACGAAGTTGGACGGTTCGGCGATCGACGGCGCGGCATCACTCGGCGCCCGCGTCCGTGAGCACGCTCCCGGTGACCGGGTCGAGCTCGCGCTCGTGCGGGACGGCCAGGAACGGACGATCACGGTGCGCCTCGGCGGCGGAGGCTCGTAACCTGGCGCCGTGCCGGACGACCCCCGCCGCGTGATCGAGCGCCTGAACGACACGATCAACGCCCGCGACGTGGCAGGGGGCCGCGAGCTCTTCGCTCCCGATGCGCGCGTCGTCACGGCGACCGGTCGTGTCCTGAACCTCTACGGCCTCGGGCAGCTGCTGCTCGACAGGTCGAGCGCGTTCCCCGACATGAAGGTGCGGATCGAGCGTTGGGTCCTCGACGGTGACGTCGTCGTCACCGAAGAGGTGCTCGAAGGTACCCACGACGGCGAGTTCGCGGGGCTGTCACCGACGGGGCGCCGCGTCGAGCTGCGCATGTGCCACGTCACCCGCGTCGTCGACGGCCGCATCGTCGAGCGCATCGCCTATCACGACACCGCAGGGATCCTCCGTCAGCTCCGCAGCGCGCTGTAGGCCCGCCAACCGCCGTCGGCCGTCGGCTCCCACGCGAGCTGCGTCGTTCGGTCGAGCAGGAACTCGTGTCTCGCGCCGCCCGCCGCCGCCGGCTGGTGGAGGTACAACCACGACGGATGCAGGTGCGCGAGCAGCGACGAGCTGCGCTCGTCGATGCGTCCTTCCACGCTCGGCGCCGCGTCGATGCGTGCGAGGCGGACCTCCACGTAGGTCACGCGGCCTCCTCCTCGCTCCCGCCGTGCGTGTTCGAGCGCTTCGGTGAGCGGGCCGATGGCGCTCCGGCGCAGCACCCGGAAGAGGTCCTCGACCAGACCTGCGTCGGGGCTCCGCCGGTGGTGACGTTCCCACCGCCGAACGACTCCGAGGCGCCTCACCTCTCGCAACGGGTCGGGCACGGCAGGCGGACGCACCGTGCGCACGAAACCGGCCGGCGGCGGGCGCAACGCACGGTCCCACCCGTCGCGGTCCCGCCATGCGAGCAGCACGGCGACGCACGGCGGCGGCTCGCCTCCGAGGGCGAGGACGACCTGTTCGTCGTGGAGATCGTGGTCGTGCAGGACGAGCTTTCCCCGGCGCCAGCTCACGCGGTGCAGCGACCCGCTGCAGCCGATCGTCGTCTCCGCCGGCGGTAGCCCCGCGAACCACCGTTCCATGAACCAGCCGCGGCGGTCAGGCGGCGTCGTCGATGACGACCACCCGCGCCCAGTCGGGTGTCGGCCACGACCGACCCGGCGACTCCACGAGCGCGACGACCACCGACGTCGCCTTCGGCGCGAACGCCGGCCACGGCGTGTACCCGTCGGTCAGCACGACGACGACGGATGGCTTCGGGCGAAGGGCGGTCGCGGCGGCGAGACCTCGGCTCATGTCGGTGCCGCCTCCGCCGGCGAGTACGACCTGTCGGGCCGAGTGGACCCGCGACATGGCGTGCACCTCGGTGTCGACCGCGAGCACCGGAACTCCTGCCGTCCGCACACCTATCGCGTCGAGCAGCCCGTCGATCTCGCCGAGGACGCGCTCGAGGAGGTCGTCGCCCATCGATGCGGAGGTGTCGACGACGATCGCGACCTCGGGCACCGGCCGCTCCATCGCGGGCAACACCACGTCGGGGCTGACCGACGCACGGCGCGACGGACGGCGGTAGCTGTAGTCGACCCGTCCGGCGTGGCGCTGGATGCTGCGGCGAATCTCGGCCGCCAATGCGCGGCGCCAGTCGACCCTGGGGTGCAGGAGCTCTCCGGCCCAACGCCGCCATCCGCCGGGCACATCCCCCCGCTCCCTGACGGCTTGCTGCACGGCCTCCGCGACGCGTCTCCGCACGAGCTGCGCCTCGTGCTGATCGAGCCCGCGATCGTTGCGTTCGCCCTGGCCGCCGTCGCCGTCGCTGTCGTCGTCCCAGTCCCGCGACTGGCCGTGGGTGCCGCTGCCGTGGTCGTCCGGCTCGCCGTCCGGAGGCGCCGCGGCCGCAAGTGCGAAGTACTCCTCGGCCATGCGGCCCCGCACCCCGCCGAGCTCCTCGGGGAGGACCGCGTGGCCGGGCGGCGTGATGCCCGCCTCCGCCAGGTCGTCGTTCAGCTCGGCGTCGCAGGCGCGGGTCCACGCGTCGGCGGTCGACGGATCGATCCCCATCGCACGGGCCCGCTCGGCGTGCTCGCGCACGAGATGCCCGACGTGGTGCACGATCAGCGATCCCATCTGCTCGACCGACCAGTCGCTCGCGACGGCCGGATCGACGTAGAGGCGCCACTGCTCGTCGACCGCGGCGCCGCCGATGCCCGGCTTCGGGACGACCCTCGTCGCGAAGAGCGCCGACGCGAGGTACGGGAACTTGTGGGCGGCCCAGAGCCGCGACGCCGCCAGCGTCCGAGCATCGAGCTGCTCGGTCACTGTGGAAGCAGCCCTGCGTCGCGGAGGAGGGGCGCGAAGAGCTTCACCTCTGGCGGAGCGGGCGCACCCGCGGGGCGGCATCGCGCGAGCACTCGCGCCGCGACGGCGGCGACGTCCGGCGCTCGTTCGCCGGCCCGGGCGAGGACCTTCCAGCCCGCGTTCCACCGCTCGACCGTCGGGTTCCCCGCGACGGCGGCGGCGACGGCAGACAGGATCGCGTACGACCGGTCGGCGCGCTCCGGGACGTCGAACGACTCGGGCGCCGCCAGCACGTCCTCCGGATCGGGCAGGTCCATCTCCGACTGCCACGTGAGGAACTCGAGCCCGGCCGCTTCACCGACCGTCCCGGTGACGAGGAGCCCCCGAGCGCCGACCGACACGTGGGCTGCAGTGGCCGCGGCCCACAGGCGCGCCGTCATGTCCCACGTGCGCGGGCTCGGCCAGGCTCGTCCGGCGCTCGCCGCGTCCTCCGGCACGACGACGGTCAGCGCGGGCCGCGCGCTCACGAACGCGGCCACCAGACCGCGTGCCGCAGCGATCTGCGTCTCCCATCCATCCGGTAGCTCGGCCACCTTGGTGGGAGTCCACCCGCCGGCGACGCCCTGCGCGAACGCGGACGCCTCGACGAGCCAGTCGAGGTGGCAGAACCGGTTCGCCAGCGGTGCCGACAGGTCCCACCCGTCGGCCGCCTGCTCCGGCGGGTTGGCTGCGGCGACGACGACGACGTCGTCGGGCAGCGGCAGGTCGCCGACGACCCGCTCGAGGACGACTCGCAGCAGGGCGGCCTGCACGGCCGGCGGTGCGGTCGAGATCTCGTCGAGGAACAGCACGCCACGTCCGGCGTCGGCCAGCCGCTCCGCCCAGCGCGGCGGAGCGAACCGCACCACCTTGTCGACGACGACGGGCAGGCCGCTGAAGTCGGATGGTTCGCGGATCGCGGCGATCACTGTCTCGCACGGCAGTCCGGCGGCGTCCGCCATCGCGCGGATGGCGCTCGTCTTCCCCGTGCCCGGCGCACCCCAGAGCAAGACCGGCACCTGCGCCGCGACGGCGACGCCGAGCGCCTCGAGAACGCTGTCCTGCCCGCTTGCCACGCGTCGACGTTAGGTCGACTCCTTCCCGAACGCGACCTACGCGACGAACCCCCGCCTCGGCGGGGCATCCGTCGCGCGGTTACGACGTGGGGAGCGTCTCGAGGAACGCGTCGAGCAGGCGCGACCGCAGCGCGGGATCGACCGGCCGCACCATGCCGGGCAGCGACAGCTCGCGTGTCGCCTCGTCGCGCGCTGTCGCGGACTCGAACCGCAGCAACGACGTGATCCGGCGCGGTTCCCATCGGAAGGGAACCGCGCACTGGAAGCGGGCGCCGTCGCGGGTGCGACGCTGCGAGATGCCGACGACCTTGGGGCCGCCGGCTCCGGAGGTGACCTCTCCGGGACCGAGCCCTGCGAAGCACACGAGGCGCCCCCACCGGTTGAGGCAGATCGCTCCTTCGTGGACGACGGGATCCTCGATGGCGCCGACCTCTCGCAGGGCGCTGACCCACGCCCGGCCCAGCCATGCCGTCGACCGGTTCACGTCGTCGACCCACAGCGGGTCGCCGTGAGGGACGAGCACGTCCACCCACAGCACCTCGGCGGGATCGACGAGCACGGCCCCGCCGCCGCTGCGGCGGCGCGCCACCTCGACGCCCGCGGCTTCGCACTCGTCGCGATCGACCACGTCGTCCCGCTGCGTCGAGCCCAACACGATCGCCGGGGTCTCCGCCTCGAGCACCTCGACCGTCCGGACGAGGTCGGGGACGGCTGGCACCCCGCGAGCGTGCAGGGTGCCAGCCCCCCCACGCGCCCGCTCGACGGACCACCGGACCGAGGCCCGGGCGGCCGGAGCGAGCCCGCCAGGCGTGGGCTGGTCCCCCCAACCGCCCGCACCTGACGTATCGGAGACATTCGCCGCCGACATCGGGAAACCCTTCCCGCTTGCTGACGGTTCCGTCAAGCCGAGAGCTCGGACAGCGCGAGGTCGGGAACCGGCGCCTCGTGTCCCCTCGCCTTGTCGGGCAGCCCGAGGTACGGCTCCCACTCGGGGCGCAGCCCGCCCATCGCCAGAAGCATCCAGGCACGACCGATCGGCGCGGCCGGCGAGCGTCGCAACCGCATGTGCGTCTCGTGCAGGAAGCGGTCTTCCTTGCGCGCGTTGCACGGCCGGCACGCGGCCACGACGTTCTCCCACGAATGGGTGCCGCCGCGCGACCGCGGCACGACGTGGTCGATGTTCTCGGCCGCCGCGCCGCAGTACTGGCAGCGGTGGTTGTCGCGCAGGAAGATCGCCCGCCGGTTCAGCGCGACGCGGTTGCGGTACGGGACCTTGACGTATGCGAGCAGGCGGACGATCGACGGCTCGGCGAACGCAGCCCGGGCGGAGTGGAACGCGCGGCCGGTGTCAGCGACGAGCTCGGCCTTGTCGTCGATGACGAGGACCAGTGCTCGCTTGGTGGCGACGACGCAGAGCGGCTCGTACGTTGCGTTGAGAACGAGCGCCCGCGACATCGAGGTCGGCTCCTACCGACGTCCTGCTGGAGCAGGAACTGGCGCTGGTATCACCGGGGTCGCGGGGCGCCCTCGCATCGACGAGACGTTACCCCGCGACCCGTCCGTACCGGCGGCACCATTTCAGGTAGGCGACGAGATCGTGCGGCTCCGGCTCGCGTTCGGGATCGCCGTACTGGGTCTGCAAGCGGAACCGGAGGTAGTCGGTATCCGGCACCGGGAGGTACGGCGCCCGCCGCCACCAACGTCTGGGCGCGAGGCGGAAGAGCTGCACGATCGCCGTCGCCCAGATGGCCGGATGCTTCACGACGGCGAGCGCCGCGTGACCGAACCAGCGGGCGTTCACGTGAGCACCATCGGCACGTGCGGGATGCCGTCCTCGACGAACTCGTCGCCGTCGCGCACGAACCCGAACCGGCCGTACCACTCCTCGAGGTGCGACTGCGCGTCGGCGTACGTCGGACGAGGCGCGACCCGTAGCGCCTGCTCGACGATCTTCGCTCCGAGACCACTGCGACGGCGCTCGGAGGCGACGACGACGCGTCCGATCTTCGACCCCGGCTTCATTCGAAGCAGCCTGGCGGTGGCGACCACTCGTCCGCGTTCGTCTTCGATCCACCAGTGCGTCGTCGTCGGCTCGATGTCACGGCCATCGAGATCGAGGTAGGCGCACTCCTGCTCGACGACGAACACCTCGCTGCGAAGGCGAAGGATCTCGTACAGCTGCGACGCGGTGAGCTCGTTGAACCGCGCGCTGTTGATCTTGCCCGTCAACCGCGCTGCGACTCTTTCCACGAACCCGTGTCGGCGCGGGGTTCCTTCGGCAGGCCGAGCACCATCTCGCCGAGGATGTTCTTCTGGATCTGGCTCGTGCCCGCGTAGATCGTTCCCGCTCGTGCGTTGAGGAACGTGCCGACCCAGCTGGCGGAGGAGTTCGGCGCGCCCGGGTCGTCGGTCTGGAACGCGCTGCCCGGGGCCTTGCCGGTCGGCACCAGCGCATCGAGGCCGAGGATGTCGACCGCGAGCTCGGTGACGGTCCGGTGGTACTCCGACCAGTAGAGCTTCGTGATCGACCCCTCCGGACCGGGGTGGCCGCCGGCGAGGAACTGGGTCAGCACCCGCATGCCGAGGTACCGCATGATCTCGACCTTCGAATGGCACCACGCGAGCCGCTGGCGGATCAGCGGGTCGTTCGCCTTCCCGTTCTCCTTCGCCAGCGCGGTCAGCCGGTCGAGCTCGTCGCGGAACCGGATCGGCGCGACGGCCGCGGCCTCGCCGCGCTCGTAACCCAAGAGGGTCATGGCGACGGCCCATCCGCCGTTCACCTCGCCGATCACGTTCTCCTTCGGGGTCCGGGCGTCGGTGAAGAAGACCTCGTTGAACTCGCTCTCGCCCGAGATCATCTTGATCGGACGCACCTCGATGCCCGGCTGGTCCATCGGGCACAGCAGGAACGTGATGCCCTTGTGCTTCGGCTGGTCGGGCGCGGTGCGGGTGAGGACGAAGATCCAGTTCGCGAGGTGGCCCGCCGACGTCCAGATCTTCTGCCCGTTGATGACCCACTCGTCGCCGTCGAGGGTGGCGCGGCAGCCGAGGTTGCCGAGGTCGGATCCCGCGTTCGGCTCGGAGTAGCCCTGGCACCAGCGGTCTTCGCCGCTCAGGATGCGCGGGAGGAAGTGCTTCTTCTGCTCCTCGGTGCCCCACTGGATGATCGTGTTGCCGACCATCTGGATGCCGAAGACGTCGTTCGGACCGCCGGACGGGACGCCGGCCTTCGTGAACTCCTCGGCGACGATCACCTGCTCGAGCGGGCTCAGCGCCTGCCCGCCGTACTCTTTCGGCCACGACACCGCGAGGTAGCCGTTCTCGAAGAGGATCCGGCGCCAGTCTTCGGTGAACTGCACCGCCTCTTCGTGCGACAGGGCACCGATGCCCTTCCAGTCCGCGGGCAGGTGCTCGCCCAGGAACGCCTGCACCTTCTCGCGGTACGCCTCTGCTTCGGGGGGATAGCGAACGTCCATCACCGAACAACGGTACGCCTCAGTAGGAGGTCTCGAGGCCGCGGAAGCCGACCGCGGCTGCACCGACGAGCGGCCCGGCGTCGCCGAGTCCGGCGCGGCGGATCACCGCACCGCGTGAGAAGTCGAGCCGGGCCGACCGGTCGAGCTCCTCCTGGGCCGCGCCGAAGAAGTCGTCGCCGAAGCCGAGGGCGACCGATCCGGCGACGACCGCCAGCCGCAGGTCGAGGAGGTTCGCCACCGACGCGACCGCCCGCCCGACGAGCATCCCGGTGCGACGTCGCACCTCCACCGCCGCCTCCGCGGCCGGAGCGCCAGTGATCTTCGCGATCGCCGTGCCAGACGCTTCCGCCTCCAGGCAGCCCCGTGCGCCGCACACGCACGGGTGCCCGGCGGGCTCCACGATCACGTGGCCGATGTGGCCGGCGTTGCCGCCGGCGCCGTCGAGCATCCGCCCGTCGAGGACGATCCCTCCACCCACGCCCGTCGACACGACCATGGCGATGAAGTCCCGCTCGCCTGCCGCGGCGCCGACCCATCCCTCGCCGGCCGCGAGCGCCTTCGCGTCGTTGTCGACGAACACGGGCAGGCCGCCGAGCGCGCCCGCCAGCCGCGAGCGCAGCGGGAAGTCGCGCCACTGCGGGATGTTCAACGGCGACACCGCCTCACCGAGGTTCCGCATGGGCCCGCCGCACCCGACGCCGCAGACGACCTCCTCGCCAGTACGCACGGCGTCGATGAGCGCGACGAGGTCGTCGAACAGGGTCTCGCCGACCGTCGGCGCCGACGTTCGGGCCACGAGCTCGCCCCGGTCGGTGACGACACCCGCGGCGATCTTCGTCCCGCCGATGTCGACCGCAATCGCGTTTCGAGTCACCGGCGGTCGAACCTACTGTGCCTGGGATGACCCTCTCCGCGCGACTCGCGGACCTCCGCGAGGAGATGCAGGCGGGCGACCCGTCGACGCATCTGCACGCGCTGTTCGACGCCATCTGGGAGCACCGCATCGAGAGCGAGCCGGAGCTCGCGACCTACCTCGGGGAACCCGGCCCGACGCATCGATGGACCGACCACTCGCTCGAGGCGTTCGACCGTCGCAAGGACGACGCCGTCGCGGCGCTCGAGGCGCTGCGCGCTGTTGACCCGGCCGCGCTGGACGACGTCGACCGCACGAGCCTCCGGCTCGCGATCTACGAGCACCAGCAGCAGGTGGACCGCGCGCAGTTCCCCTACGAGTTCCTCGCCGCCTCGACGATGGAAGGGCCGCAGGTCGACATCCCGCAGGTGATGTCGCTCATGCCGGCCCGCACGATCGGCGACCTGGAGGACGTGGTCGCCAGGCTGAGCGGCGTCAGCGTCTACATCGACCAGACGATCGCCCTCCTCGACGAAGGACGCGCCGCGGGCGTCACCATCCCGCGCGTCGTCGCGGAGCAGGTCGCGCCGTCAGTCGGGTCGCTGGTGGAGGCACCGGCTGCGGAGTCGCCACTGCTGCTGCCGTTCGAGTCGTCCCCGGACGGCATCGATCCGAGCGACGTCGACGACCTGCGGGCGGAAGCGCTCGAAGCCGTCACCTCGGCCACCTCTGCGCTCCGCCGCTTCGCCGCCTACCTCGATGAGACGTACGTCCCGAGCTGCCGCGAGACGACGGCCTTCACGGCGCTCCCGGACGGCGACGAGTGGTACGCGCAGCTCGTCCGGCACGAGACCACCACCGAGGTGACGCCGGCGGAGATCCACGCCATCGGTGTCGACGAGGTCGCCCGCATCCGCAAGGAGATGGAGTCGGTCATCACCTCGACCGGCTACTCCGGCTCGTTCGCCGGCTTCGCGGAGCTCCTGCGCACCGACAAGCGCTTCTACTTCGACACCGCCGAGGCGCTCCTCGCCCACTACCGCGACATCGCCAAGCGAGCCGACGCGGAGCTGCCGCGGTTGTTCGGACTCCTCCCCCGGCTGCCGTACGGGGTGAAGGCGGTGCCCGAGCACGAGGCGCCGACCGCGCCTGCGGCCTTCTACCTGCCCGGGAGCATCGAGCTCGGCCGGCCCGGCTGGTTCTGCGCGAACACCTACGACCTCGACGCGCGGCCTACGTACGAGATGGAGGCGACCTGCCTGCACGAAGGTGTTCCTGGCCACCACATGCAGATCGCTATCGCGGCCGAGCTGGAGGGCCTCCCGAAGTTCCGGACGAAGAGCTGGGCCTACACCGCCTACGTCGAGGGTTGGGGCCTCTACGCCGAGAGCCTGGGCGCCGAGATGGGCTTCTACAGCGACCCGTACAACCGGTTCGGCCAGCTGTCGTCAGAGCTGTGGCGGGCGATCCGCCTGGTGGTCGACACCGGGATGCACGCGCTGGGCTGGTCGCGTGAACGGGCCATCGACTACTGCGTCGAGAACTCGACGGCGACGATGCACGAGATCCGGTCCGAGATCGACCGCTACCTGTCGATCCCGGGTCAGGCCCTCACGTACAAGCTCGGGGAGCTGACCATCCAGCGCCTGCGGCGGGAGGCGTCGGCTGCCCTCGGGAGCGGGTTCGATCTTCGGTCGTTCCACGACCTGATGCTGGGCGCCGGGCCGCTTCCACTCGACGTCCTCGAGGAGCGAACGCGGGCCTGGATAAATCACAGGGACGGGTAGGCTGCCCCGGTGGCCAGACAGCGCACGGCGGCGCAGAACGTAACCGCGTTCGCGGACCGGTTCGACGCCATCGTCGACAACATCGAGCAGGTGATCGCCGGCAAGCAGGACGCGATCCGCCTGGCCGTCGTGACGATGGTCGCCGAGGGGCACCTCCTCATCGAAGACGTCCCCGGCGTCGGCAAGACGAGCCTTGCGAAGGCCCTCGCGGCATCGCTCGATGGCGCGTACCACCGCATCCAGTTCACGCCCGACCTGCTGCCTTCCGACGTCACCGGCGTCACCGTCTACAACCGGAACACGTCGACGTTCGAGTTCCGCCACGGCGGGATCTTCGCCAACGTCGTCCTCGGCGACGAGATCAACCGGGCGTCGCCGAAGACCCAGTCGGCGCTGCTCGAGGCGATGGAGGAACGGCAGGTCACCGTCGACACGACGACCTACCACCTCGACACGCCGTTCATGGTCATCGCGACCCAGAACCCGATCGAGCACGAGGGCACCTATCCCCTGCCCGAGAGCCAGCTCGACCGCTTCCTGATGCGGATCGAGATGGGGTATCCGGACAAGGCCGCCGAGATCGAGATCCTCGACACCCACGGCGCCGCAAGCCGGATCGAGGACGTCACGCCCGTCGCTACGTCCGGCGACATCGAGGCGATGATCCGCATCGCGCAGTCGATCCACGTCGCGCCGGCGTTGAAGGGATACCTCGTCGACCTCGCCGACGCGACCCGCCGCCATCCTCGGCTCACGCTCGGCGTCTCCCCGAGAGGCACCCTCGCGCTGATGCGGGCGAGCCGGGCGCTCGCGGCGTCGGTCGGGCGCGAGTTCGTGCTGCCCGACGACATCAAGGCGCTCGCTGCGCCGGTGCTCGAGCACCGCCTGATGCTCACGCCGGAGGCCCAGATGGGCGGCGTCTCGCAGGGCGACGTGCTCGACGAGATCCTCGCGTCGGTCGCGGTGCCGACGGCTCGCGAGAGGTAGTCCCCTGCTCTCCCGTCGGGGATGGGGCACCCTCGCTGCCGCCGCGGCGTTCCTCGTGGCCGGTCGCCTGCTCGGGCTGGTCGAGCTCTACCTGCTGGCCGTCGTCTGCGCGGCGCTCGTCGCGGGCGCCGCGATCTACGTCCGGCTCCGCACGGTCGTCGTGCACGTGGAGCGGACACTGCATCCGCCGCGGGTCTACGCAGGCAGCGGAAGCCGCGTCGAGCTCCTCCTCCGCAACCGGGGCCGGCGGACGCCGGTGCTCTCCGTTCGCGACCCCTTCCACAGGGGCTGGCGTTGGGCCCGGTTCCTGGTCCCGCCGCTCGCAGCCGGCGCCACGACACGCGCCGCCTACCGCCTGCCGACCGACCATCGTGGGATCTTCGACATCGGGCCGCTCGAGGTGATCCTCAACGATCCGTTCGGCCTCTGCTCGGCCCGATTCGCCACGGCAGGCGTCACGCAGCTGACCGTGTACCCGCGCATCGACCGCGTCGGCGCGCTGCCCACCGCACAAGGACAAGACCCGCACTCAGGAACCCAGCGGCCCCGGGCCCTGCTCGGGAGCGGGGAAGACTTCTACGCGCTGCGCCAGTACGAGATCGGCGACGACCTGCGCCGCGTCCACTGGCCGTCGACGGCCCGCCTCGACGAGCTCATGATCCGCCAGGACGAGATGCCGTGGCAGACACGCGTCACGATCCTCCTCGACGTCCGCCAGTCGATCCACACCGAGCAGTCGATCGAGCTCGCGGTGTCGGCCGCGGCGAGCATCCACGACGCCAGCCGGCGGAAGCAGTCGCTCATCCGGCTCGTCTCGACGGACGGAACCGACTCCGGCTTCGCCGCCGGCTCGGCTCACGACGAGGCGATCCTCGAGCACCTCGCGATGGTCGAGCCGTCGCGCGACGACCGCCTCGCTGGTGTCGCGGCGACGCTGCGCCGGGCGGGCAACGGCGGGTCACTGGCGATCGTGACGACCGACCGGATCTCGAAGGTCGACCTCGAGGCGATCGCGCGCCTTCGCGGTCGCTACGGCACCCTCGTGCTCGTCGTCGTGGAGCGTTCGGCGTGGGACGCGAACGCGCCGGCGCCCGCGACCCTCGACACGCCAGCCGTCAGTACCTTGGTCCGAGTGCGCCGGAACGAGCCGTTCGGGGTCGCATGGGACCGGGCGTTCACGTCGTCGACCGGCCGGCCGACGTCCGGGGTGAGGCGATGAGCGTGAACCGAGCCGACACGGCAGCTGACGCCTCGATCGTCCCGACGATGGCTCTCACCGTCGTCACCCTCTCGGTGGGGCTCGGCTTCGGGCGCCTGTTCACCGAAGGCGACTTCCTCGCGCCGGTGCTTCTGACGGTGCTGCTGGCCCACGGCGTGGCCTGGTGGTGCCGGCGGAGCGACCTGCCGACGCCGATCGCTGCGCTCGCCACCATCGGGGCCGCGCTCGTGGCCACCGCATGGACCGTGCTCGGTCACACCACTGCCTACGGCATCCCGATCCCCTACACCCTCCGCGTCGCGGCCGAGGAGCTGACGCGAGCTCGCGAAGCGTTCGAGGTGGTGAAGGCGCCGACGCCGGTCATGGCCGGCTTCCTCGTCGCGCTCACGATCGCGCTCGGTGTCGCCGCGTTCATGGCCGACTGGGCCGCGTTCCGGCTGCAGACCGCGATCGAGGCACTCGTCCCGGCCTTCACCCTCTTCGTGTTCACCGCCGCCCTCGGCACCGAGCACTACCGCGCCGCGGCGACGATCGGGTTCGTCGCCGCCACGCTCGCGTTCCTGGTCGCCTACGGCATGACCACACGCACGCGACTCGCCTGGTTCGGCGGACGCCCCGCGACCGGGCCCAGCTCCATCGTCCGGGGCGCGGTGGTGGTCGGCGGCGTGGCGGTGTTGGCGGGGCTCGTACTGAGCCCGGCCCTGCCGGGCTACGACGCCGACCCGATCGTGAAGTACAAGGGTGGCGGGCGGCCGGGCCCGTCCTCACGGTCGACGATCAGCCCGCTCGTCGACATCCGCGGCCGCCTCATCGAACGCGCCGATGTCGAGGTGTTCACCGTGGCTTCCGACCAACGCTCGTACTGGCGCCTCACCTCGCTCGACACGTTCAACGGCGCGATCTGGTCGTCGAACAGCACCTACCGGCCGACGAGCGGGGGCCTCGGCACCGACGAGCGGCTCCTGCCCTCGACCGCGGTCGTCCGTTCGACCCAGGAGTTCACGATCCGCTCCCTCGAGTCGATCTGGCTTCCTGCGGCGTTCCGTCCCCAGCGGGTCACCGGCATCGAAGGGGTTTCGTACAACCCGCAGACCGCCAGTCTGATCACCGAGGACGAGACGACCGACGGCTACACGTACACGGTCGAGTCGGCCATCCCGGCAGGCGTCCCGGCCGAAGAGCTCGACCGCGTGCCAGCGCGCGCGCCCGCCGCCATCGCCGAGCGCTACCTCGCCCTGCCCGACATCAGCGACCGCGTCGAGGGACTCGCCCGCCGGATCGTCGCCAACCAGCCGACGCCCTACCGCAAGGCGCGTGCGTTGCAGGACTACTTCCACAGCGGCGAGTTCAGCTACGAGCTCTCCGCCGACCAGGGCCACGGCGACGGGGCGCTGGAGAACTTCCTTTTCCGGTCGAAGCGGGGGTACTGCGAGCAGTTCGCCGGGGCCTTCGCGGTGATGGCACGAGTCGTCGGGCTGCCCACTCGCATCGCCGTCGGTTTCACGCCCGGCGAGCTCGGGGCCGATGGGCTCTACCACGTGCGCGACGAGCACGCCCACGCCTGGCCCGAGGTGTACCTCGAGGGCTACGGCTGGATGCAGTTCGAGCCCACGGTCGGCCGCGGCGCCGGCAACGCCACCTCGTGGACCGGCCGGCCCGAGCAGCAGGACGCCAGCGGCGATTCCACGACCGCAACCACCGCGACGAGCACGCCGGCAGAGACGCCCACCGACCAGGCGCCGGCGCCGGCCGAGCCGGAAGTTCCCGACTTCGACACGGGCGCAGGCGCCGCACCAGAGCCCGAGGAGAAGCCCAACACCGGCCTCCAGATCGTGGGTGCGATCGCTGGGTTCGTCCTGCTCTGGGCCCTCGTCATCCCGGTGCTCCACTTCGTCCGCCTACGGGCGAGGCGGCGCCGCATGGAAGGCAAGAAGGACGAAGCCCCCCGCCGCGCCGCCGCTCCGCATCGCGCCCCGGATGGAGACGTGGAGGCGACGGTCGCGAGCGGACACGACCCGGCCGCCATCGACGCCGAGATCGCGGCGGCGATGCTGGTCGCCGACCGCGTCCTCGCCGCCTGGGTCGATGCAGCCGAGGCGCTCGAGCGGGCCGGCGTCCGGCGGAAGCAGTCGGAGACGCTGATGGAGTTCTCGGAACGGGCCCCCGCGTCGGCAGGGCTGCAGCCCGAGGCGGCGACGGCGCTCCGCACCCTGTGCCGCGACGCGACCAACGTGGCCTACGCGGCCGACGCGGCGGTGACCCTCGACGGGATCGGCGAGCGTGCCAACGACTCGGCCGCAACGGTTCGGTCGGCGGTGCTCGCCCAGCTGACCTGGTGGGAGCGGCTGATGTGGTGGCTCGACCCACGCCCGCTGCTCAAGGAATGGAGCCGCAACCGCGGGTAGCGGCCAAGCGGCCGGCGGCCTCCGCTACGGGCGAGCGGCTACTGCTCGTCCTTCTTGAACCGCTCCCGGAGCTTCTGGCTCCGGTTCTCGAGCAGCTCGCTGATGCTGGTGGTCTTGGCGCCCATCGCCGGCAGGTTGGCCTTGCCGAGCTTCGAGAAGTTCACGTAGAAGGCGAACGCCGAGGCGACCATCACCGCGAATCCCACGAATCCGAACAGCACCGAGCGGGTGAAGAGCAGGATCAGGATCACCAGCCCGGCGACGAACCCGAGCATCGAGAGGCGGAGGTTCCGCGTGGCGTTGCGGGTGAGCGTGGCCGTACTGACCTCGCGAGCGAACGCCGGATCGGAGTCGTAGAAGTTCCTCTCGATCTCCTGGAGGATCCGCTGTTCGTCTTCGGAGAGCGGCACGCCCGTTCCTCCTCGTAGGGACTCGCTCGTGATCATCATCGCGCAGGCCGGACCGAACTTCACCCGCAGGACGGAAATCATTCCCTGCCGGAGCCGCCGTCAGACGATTCGGAGCGAGGCGGCTCGGTGGATGGACCCCACTGCGTGTCGCCCTGCCGCTTCACCCGCAGGCCGCTCCGGCCGACGAGCGCGGCCGGACCGACGGCGGCATCGCCGAACTTCCGGCGCACCTCCTCGATCGCCTCGGCTGCCCGGTCTGCCGCTGCCGGCCGCATCGTCTCGTCGAGGGTGAGCTGCTCGGCGACGGGCTTGCCGAGGTTGCTGGCGGTGACCCCGAGGAGGCGGACGCCGGGCGACGGGTCGACCTGCCGCAGGAGGTCCTTCGCCACATCGGCGATCAGGCGGGCCGTTGCGGTCGGGGTCGGCAGCGTGTGGGACCGGGTGATCGTGTGGAAGTCGTGGAACCGGACCTTGAGCGTGATCGTCCGCCCCGCGAGATCGTGCTTGCGCAACCGGGCCGCCACCGCGTCCGCCATCCGCACCAGCTCGAGGTCGCACGCCTCGAACGTGTGGAGGTCGCGGGCGTAGGTCTCCTCGTGGCCGATCGACTTCGCCTCCGCCTCGGCGACCACCGGCCGATCGTCCCGGGCCCAGGCAAGGTCGTGGAGGTGGCGCCCGGAGACCCGGCCCAGCGCACCGACCAGCGTGTCGAGCGGGAGCTCGGCGAGGTCCTTCACGGTGCGGATCCCGAACCGCTCGAGGCGCTGCTGCGTGGCAGGGCCGACGCCCCAGAGCGCCCGCACCGGCAACGGGTGCAGGAACTCGAGCTCGCTGCCGGTTTCGATCACCACGACGCCCTTCCCCGGGATCGTGCCCTTGCGCGACGGCGTCGGCTTCGCCGCCTTCGATGCCAGCTTGGCGAGCAGCTTGTTCGGCCCCACGCCGACCGCGCACGGCAGCCCGAGCTCCTCCCAGACCCGTCGCCGGATGTCGTGCGCGATCTGCGCGCCGCCGCCGAACAGACCCGTCGCTCCGGTCACGTCGAGGAACGCCTCGTCGAGCGAGATCCCCTCGACCACGGGCGTGTACGAACGGAAGATCTCGTGGAACCTCGAGCTGAACTCGGCGTAGGTGTCGTAGCGGCCGTGGACGAAGACCGCGTGCGGGCACAGCCGCTTCGCCTGCATCGACGACATCGCCGAGTGGACGCCGTAGGCGCGGGCCTCGTAGTTGCACGACGCCACCACGCCGCGCGCGCCGTCACCTCCGACGATGACCGGCTTCCCGACGAGAGAGGCGTCGAGGAGCATCTCGACGGACGCGTAGAAGCTGTCCATGTCGACGTGGAGGATCGTGCGCGAGGCGCGCCCCGCTCGCTCCGCGTGCTGCGTGGGCTCAGAGCCGGACGACATTGAGGCTCGCCCGATCGGCGCCCTCGACCCGGTACCGGAACGTCGTCGCTTCGGCGAACCGCTCCTGGAGCCACGACGTGAGCGGCTCGCGCACCCACACCGGGCACGCCTCGAGGTGCGGCCCGCACGCGTCGACGGGCACCCACTGCGCTGCGACCACGATCTCGTCGAGGTCTTCGATCACGAGGTCGCCTGCGAACGCGACGGCCCGGTGCACCTCCACCCGCAGGTGCCAGCCCATGTCGGCGGCCTCGGCCTCCACCTCGTACACCGGCCCCTCCCAACCGGTGACCGTGATCCCCGTCTCCTCGAACACCTCGCGGGTGAGCCCGTCGAGGACGCTCTCCCCGTCCGCGACCTCGATCACGCCGCCGGGGGTCGACCAGTCGAGCGAGCCGTTGCGCCTGCGGTTCTGGACGAGCAGCAGGCCGTCGGGGCCTTCGATGATCCCGCTGGCCACCAACCACTCGCGCACGCCACAACCCTAGGCTCCACGCCCGTGATGTCCGGGTTGGCCACGCGCAGGCCGGAGGTGCGCGTCGTCGCCCTCTACGCCGCCGTGCTCGTCGTGCTCCTGATCGCAGGGAACCTCGCGGTCGAGCTCATGTCGACGATGGAACAGGCCCACCGCTGGCCCAACCATCCGGTGATCTCGACGCTGGCCCGCTGGGACACCGGCTGGTACTTCCACATCGCGGAAGACGGGTATTTCTACAACGGTCCTGGCCAGCAGGCAGCCACCGCATTCTTCCCTGCGTATCCGGCGGCGATGAGGGTCGTCGCCTTCGTCGTCCGCGACACGATCGTTGCCGGCGTCGTGGTGACGATCGTCTCGGCGCTCGGCGCGACGCTTCTCTTCCGTCGCTGGGTCGCCGACCGCTTCAGCGACTCGACCGCCTGGGTCGCCGTGCTCCTCCTGTTCCTGTACCCGTTCTCGTACTTCCTCTTCGGCGCGGTCTACAGCGACGCGCTGTTCGTGCTCTCGGCGATCGGTGCGTTCGTGCTCCTCGAGCGCGATCGTCCGGTGCTGGCCGGACTGGTCGGCGCGGTGGCCTGCGCGGGTCGTCCGGTTGGAGTCGCGGTGCTCGTCGGTCTGGTCGCCGTCGCCATCCACCGCCGCGGGTCGCTGCGCGACCTGAAGCTCCGCGACGCAGGCGTGCTGCTGTCGGGGCTGGGGTTCGTCGCGTTCGTCGCGTACCTGTGGTGGCGCTTCGACGAGCCGCTCGCCTTCAGCAAGGTCCAGACCGCGCAGGGATGGAACCGCCAGATCAGCCTCGAGATGATCGTGAAGATCGACTTCTACCGGCGCTGGCGCGACTTCGGCCCGACGCTGGTCAACGGCGTGCTCACGCTCCAGGCGCTGCTGTCGATCGTCGCGATCGCGTTCCTGCCGGCCGTGTGGCGCAGGCTCGGCTGGGGCTACGCCGTGTACGTCGCTGCGGTCATCGGGATTCCCCTGGCGACGTCGTCCGACTTCCTCGCGATGGGGCGGTACCTGCTGCCGGCGTTCCCGGTGTTCGCGATCGGCGGCGACCTGCTCGAACGTCGCTCGCCTGCGGTTCGCGTCGCGGTCCTCGGTCTCAGCGGCGGGCTGCTGATCTGGTTGACCACCCTGTTCGCTCGCTGGTTCCTGCTGTCGTAGTCGTAGTCGTCCGTCGTCGCGAAGAGGAGGCTCGTGCACAAGAACGCCCGTCGGGTCGTGGAGGCCGCTCGCGAGCTCGGGCTCGACATCGAGCCGCAGGAGTTCGACGAGCACACCCGCACCGCCGAGGACGCCGCTCGCACCATCGGCGTCACCGTCGGCCAGATCGTGAAGTCGTTGGTGTTCCTGGTCGACGACCTGCCCGTGCTCGCGCTCGTCAGCGGCGACAACCTGCTCGACGAGGCCAAGCTGGCCGCGGCCGCCGGCGGCGGTGAGGTGACACGGGCCGATGCCAACAAGGTGCGGGAGGTGACGGGTTACCCCGTCGGTGGCGTGCCGCCGCTCGGGCATGCGCAGCCGCTGCGGGTGTTCGTCGACGAAGACCTCTGCCGCCACGACGTGGTGTGGGCCGCCGCGGGAACTCCGCACTGCAACTTCTCGATCGCGCCCGCAGATCTCGTGCGAGCCACCGGCGGTGCCGTGTGCCAGCTGGCGAGGTGAGCACGTCGCTCAGAGTCGACGTCGGCGGTGGATCGCTGCACGTGGCGAGCACGGGCGCCGAACGCGTCGACCGCCCGGCGGTGGTGCTGCTGCACGGGTTCGCCGCGAGCTCGTTCACGTGGCGCGACGTCGTGCCGGTGCTGTCCGAGACGCACCGCGTGGTGGCCATCGACCGCCTCGGGTTCGGCCAGTCCGACCGCGTGCGCGGCGGTGACTACTCGTTCGCCGCGGCGGTCGCTCACACGGTCGCCGTTCTCGACCACCTCGGCATCGACCGTGCGGTGCTCGTCGGCCACTCGGCGGGAGCCGGGATCGCCTGCGGGGTTGCGCTCGCGCACGGGTCGCGGTCGCGGGCCTGTGCCTGATCGCGCCGGCGATCGCCGCGGGCGGCCCGCCGCCGGGGGTCCGCTCGGCGTTCCGAGCACCGGTGGTGCGCCGCGTCGCGCCGGTGGCGCTTCGAGCGATGGCGCCGTTCGTCGGGAGGGCCCTACGCCGCACGTGGGCCGTGGCGTCGCGAGTCACGCCCGAGGTGGTCGACGGCTACGTCCGCCCCCTCCGGACGAAGGGGACGGCGGAGGCGCTCGTCGAGATGACCCTGGCCGAACCGCAGCCGGTTGACCTCGTCGACCGCCTCGAAGGTTTGCAGGTGCCGTCGCTCGTAATCGCCGGCGTCGCCGACCCGGTTGTGCGTGAAGCCGACGCGCAGCTGGTGGCCGATGCGTTGCGCACCGACCTCGTGGTGATCGACGACGCTGGCCACCTTCCGCACGAGGAGCAACCGGAGGAGACACTGGAGCATCTGAGGCGGCTCCTGGCTTCGGTGGTGTAGCTCGCGACCTCAGTGCGAGTGCTCCGACCGGTGGCGACGGAGCAGGTCGTCGCCGAAGTCGAGACCCGGCCGGCGCACGACCGTGTGGACGTGGTTCGCCTCGTTCTGCGTGTTGTCGTACTCGATCAGGAGGTCGTCGCTGTGCAGCCGGTAGTACTGCGGGCGTCGGCGCGCGGGCTCGCCCGCGAACGCGAACCGGAGCGCGCCGGAGTCGACGGGTCGAGACTGCGGCTCTCGCGCGAGGTACGACTCGACGAGCCGAGTTGCAACGCGCTGGGCAGCGGGATCGAGCGCGCGCAGCTCGATGCCTTGGTCTACCGGCAGCACCTCGCGGTCGACGACGGGCGCGTTCTCGCTGAGGATGTCGTCGGGCGCGACGTCGGAGACGATCGCCTTCGACCGGTCGGCCGGAGCCATCGTCGCGAGCAGTTCGAGGGCGAGGTCCTCCTCCCGCGGCAACAGCCGCAGCGCGCCGATCTCCGCCGGGTTCGACCCCAGGAAGTGCGGGACGGTGACGGTCTCGCCACCCACCACGGTCATCGTCACCGACACGTGGTGACCCTCGAAGCGCCAGCCCCACTCGCTCGACCCCGGATCGCCGAAGACGATCACGTGGTACTCCCCGCGGTGGCGCCCCCAGCCGCGGCGGCCGGTGTACCGGCGAGGTCCGACGCCGCCCTCCAGCACGTCGAGCGGATCCTCGAGCGACATCACCGCGCACGCGACCGCGTACGCCTCCACGCTGAAGCCCGTGGCCAAGAGCTCGAGGGCGTACTTCTGCTCGAGCGCCGGCAGGTCCGCGAGACACACGCCGGGCCGTTCACGCGGGATGTAGTGCCAGTCGCGCCGCGTCGAGTTGCGTTCGGAGTCGAAGGGCGCAGTCGCCGCGGCCAGCTGCGTCGGGTCGAGGCGATCGAGGAGCCGTCTCGCCGCGTTCGCCGCAGCCTCCGCCGGGTGGGGCTTGTCCACGAGCCGACTCTACGATCGGGGCCGTGGCCGACGACGAGCGCCCGCTGTCTGCACTTCCGTCCCCGCTCGCGCGCGGGCTCGCGTTCGGGGCCATCGTGCTCGCGGGGCTCTGCGGCGCGTTGATCGGCTACGCCTTCATCGACCTCCAGTGCACCGGCAACTGCACGACGGCCTCGGGGATCGGGGCCGTCGTCGGCGGCGTCTTCGCAGCTGCAGGCGTCGCTGTCGTCGCGGTGCTCACGCTCCGCGCCATGGGCGAGTGGAAGCGGATCCGCGAGGAGGAGCTGTTCAACGACGAGGCTCAGGGGAGCACGAGCCGCCGGAACCCTTCGGCATAGCGGTGTCCCGACGCCCGGCCGGCGTCGCGAGCCCGCTCCTGCACCACTGCCCGGAGCCACTCCCCCGCCTCGCCGAGTTGCGACTCGTGGCAGGCGAGGGCCTTCGCCTTGCGGTCGAGCGCCGCCTCGATGTCGACCCACGCATCGGGTTCGAGCGTGCCGGAGAGCCAGATCTCGCTCACGCGGTGGGGCGGCCCGGCATCCGGGAAGTAGAGGGCGTTGCCGGCCTCGTGCGACGACGCATCGAGCGTCGCCCACCCGACCTCGCGGTGATCGCGGTGGTTGACGTAGCTCGCACCGAAGACGATGGCCGTGGGGTCAGGGCACACGACGGTGTCAGGCCGGACCGAGCGGATCAGACCGACGATCTCGCCTCGTAGCGACGCGTCGTTGACGACCTCGCCGTCGGGGCGCCCGAGGAGGTGGACGCCGTCGATCCCGAGCGCGTCAGCCGCAGCGCCGACCTCGTCGGCCCGCCGCTGCGCCAGCTCTGCGGCATCAGTCGAAGGATCGACCGCGCCCTTGTCCCCCATCGCACACACCACGACCTCGATGTGCGCGCCCGCTTCGGCCCAGGTCGCCAGCGTCCCGCCCGCCGATACGTCGGCGTCGTCCGGATGCGCGTAGACCGCGAGGACCCGGTCGGGCATCAGCGCGCGGTGCGCAACGCGGCGAGCACACGCTCGACGCCGTCGTCGTCGACGTCGAGGTGCGTGACGAAGCGGACGACGTTCGGAGCGATGGTGCCGGCGAGGACGCCCTCGGCCTCGAGGTGGGCGAGGAGACCCTTGGTGTCGGCGTGACGGAACGTCACGACGTTGGTCTCGACGGCGTCGACCTCGATCGCATCGGGCCACCGCTCGGCCACCGCTTCCGCGAGGCGCCGGGCGCGGCGATGGTCGTCAGCCAGGCGATCGACCATGTCGCGCAGCGCCACGAGACCAGCAGCGGCGAGGATGCCCGCCTGGCGCATGCCGCCGCCGAGACGCTGGCGCTCCCCCCTCGCCGCTTCGATGACCTCCACCGGCCCTGCGAGCAGCGAACCGACCGGCGCGGCGAGCCCCTTCGACAGGCAGCACATCACCGTCGTTGCTCGCGCCGCGAGCTCCGATGCGGACTGGCCGGTCGCCACCTCGGCGTTGAACAGCCGCGCCCCGTCGAGGTGCACCGGCAGCCCGGCCGCGGCGTCGACCGACGCCGCGATCTGCCGCGAGGTGAGGGCGGCACCGTTCGCCGGCATGTGGGTGTTCTCGAGGCACAGCAGGCCAGGGCGCGGGTAGTGGTGCTCCGCGGCTTCGATCGCCCACGCGATGTCGGACGGGCGTAGGACGCCGCCGTCGTCGGAGAGCGCGGTGAACTGGACGCCCGCGTTGCGCCCACCGGCGCCGTTCTCGTAGACGACGACGTGCGAACGCGCTCCCGCCAGCACCGCGGTGCCTGGAGCGGCGAGCAGGCGGAGGGCGAGCTGGTTGCCCATGGTCCCTGACGGGACGAACAACGCCGCTTCCTTGCCTACCCGGGCCGCGAACGTCTCCTGCAGCTCGTTGACCGTCGGGTCCTCGCCGTAGACGTCGTCGCCGACCTCGGCCTCGGCCATCGCTCGTCGCATCGCCGGCGTCGGTCGGGTGACGGTGTCGGAGCGGAGATCGACGGCCGCGCTGGAGGACATGGAACGGAGGCTACCGGCGGGCAGGTAGACCAACGTCCGTGCCTCGCCCCGATCCCGCAGCCCTCGCAGCCCTCGCCGCTCGCATCGCCGAGGAGGCCGGCGGCGTGTTGCGCGAGGGGCGCACGAGGGCGCGGACCGTGGTCGAGACGAAGTCGACCGGCACCGACATGGTCACCGACGTCGACCGGGCCAGCGAGGCGCTGATCGCGGCGCGACTGGCCGAGGAGCGGCCGGGTGACGGGCTGCTCGGCGAGGAAGGAACGGCGACACCGTCGTCGACGGGCGTCGAGTGGATCGCCGACCCCCTCGACGGTACGACGAACTACCTGTACGGCTTCCCGTCGTTCGGGGTGTCGATCGCCGCGTCGTACGACGGCGAGGTGGTCGCAGGCGCGGTGCACGACCCGACCCATGGAGAGACGTTCATCGCCTCGATCGGCAACGGAGCGACGTGCAACGGCGTACCGCTGCAGGTCGCGGGCCCGGCGACGCTCGCGACCGCCCTCGTCGGCACCGGGTTCTCCTACGGACGGGAGCGTCGGGCGGTTCAGGCCGCAGTCCTCCCCCGGCTGCTGCCTGCGGTGCGCGACATCCGGCGGGCAGGCGCCGCGGCGCTCGACCTCTGCTGGGTCGGCCTCGGCCGGCTCGACGCCTACTACGAGTGGGGCCTCGCACCATGGGACTGGGCGGCTGGGTCGCTCGTCGCGACCGAAGCGGGCGCCCGCGTCGGACGTCTTCCCGACGACACGATCGTCGCTGCGCCGCCCCAGCTCTACGACCAGTTGGTGGCGCTGCTAGAGGCCGAACCCGAGCCGTAGCACGCGGTCGCGCACGAACGTCGGCGTGACCTGAGAGGCGAAGCGCATCATCTGCGCGTCGAGCCCGACCATGTAGCGGCTCCGAGGGAAGCGGCTCTCGAGCGCCGAGGCGATGACCTTGGCGCACTGCTGCGGGTTGCCCATGAGCGGCTCGATCAGCTTCTGGCCCCAGAGCGCTCGGCGATAGGCGTTCGTGAACCGGGAGCCGTTGGCGTCGCGCTTCTGGATGTCGCGCTCGAACTCCTCCCAGATGGCCGTCTTGAAGCCACCCGGCTCCACGAGGACGACGTCGATGCCGTCACGGGCGAGTTCGATGCGCAGCGCGTCCGACAGGGCTTCGAGCGCGTGCTTGGCGCCGGCGTAGTGACCGGCGAACGGCGCCGTCACCGTGCCGAGCACCGACGACACGTTGACGATACGCCCCTTGCCCTGGGCGCGCATCTGCGGGGCCGCGAGGCGAGCCAGTCGCATCGGCGCGTGGACCATCGTCTCGAAGAGCTGGTGCGCTTCTTCGTCGTCGACGTCTTCCACCGCGCCGTTCACGCCGTAGCCGGCGTTGTTCACCAGCCCGTAGAGACGCAGGCCGCTGACCGCGCGCTCGCACTCCTCCGCATCGTTCACGTCGAGGAGGACCGTGTGCACCTCGACACCGGCGTCGGCCGCCGCCTTGTGCACGATGTCGGCCTTCTCCTCCGACCTCACCGACCCGATCGAGTGGAAGCCCCGCCGCGCGAGCTCGATCACCGTCACGAGTCCGATCCCAGAGTTCGCGCCGGTCGTCAGGACCGCGCGTTCGTTCCCGTCAGCCATGACGGACGTTCTTTCCCTGACCTGGAGGTCGGACAACCTCGTGCCAGCTGGCGGTGGCGTCTACCCGTGGAAGAGATCGGCGACCGCGAGCAGCTCGGGATCGACCGTCTTCAGCTCGGTGACCGCTTCGGCGAGCGGAACCCGGACGATCTTCGCATCGCGCAACGCGACCATCGTCCCGAACGCGCCGTCGTGCACCGCGTCGATCGCGCCGACGCCGAAGCGGGTCGACAGCACACGGTCGAACGCTGTTGGCGACCCGCCGCGCTGGATGTGGCCGAGCACCGTGACCCGCGTCTCGAAGCCGGTGCGCTTCTCGATCTCCTCCGCGAGCGTCTGTCCGATGCCACCGAGGCGGACGTGGCCGAACGCGTCGACCTCACCCGACTGGAGGGTCATCGTCCCTTCCTTCGGCGTCGCGCCCTCGGCCACGACGACGATCGATGCGAACCGCCCCTTCTCGTGGCGACGCTTCAACGACTCGGCGATCTCGTCGATGTCGAAGGGCCGTTCTGGCACGAGGGTGAACGCGGCGCCGCCGGCGATGCCCGCATACGTGGCGATCCACCCCGCGTGGCGACCCATCACCTCGCACACCAGGACGCGATCGTGCGATTCGGCGGTCGTGTGGAGCCGGTCGATCGCTTCCATGCAGATCTGCACCGCGGTGTGGAAGCCGAACGTCACCTCGGTCGCCGACAGGTCGTTGTCGATCGTCTTCGGCACGCCGATGACGTTGACGCCCTCGTTGTGGAGCTTGTGCGCGACGCCGAGCGTGTCCTCGCCGCCGATCGCGATGAGCGCGTCGACGCCGAGCGAGGTCATCGTCGTCTTCACCTTCTCGACGCCGCCCTCGACCTTGTACGGGTTGGTTCGCGACGAACCGAGGATCGTTCCGCCTCGCGGGAGGATGCCCCTGCACCGCTCGACGTTCAGCTCCATCGTCAGACCCTCGAGCGGGCCCTTCCACCCGTCGCGGAAGCCGACGAACTCGTCGCCGTAGACCTGCTCGCCCTTGCGGACGACGGCCCGGATCACTGCGTTCAACCCGGGGCAGTCGCCCCCACCCGTCAAGACTCCGATGCGCACGGCGTGCTCCTTACCCCGCTACGACGGCTGCGAAGGCGTCGGCGGATTGGTCGTGTTCTCGAGCAACTCGTAGATGCCCATGCCGACGAGACCATCGTCGGTGGTGATGCGGGTCAGCCGCTCGTGGACGATCGTGCCGCCCTCGTGCGGCCGCACCGGCACCTCCAGCCCCTCGGCGTCGCCGAAGAACGTGAACGTCCGCCCGCCCTCGACGGTGAGCGCGAGCTCGTACCGCTCGGGCGACCGCGTGTCGGTCTCGTCGGTCGTTCGTTCGACCGCCACGATCAGATGGTCGGTGCCCGCGTCGTGGACGAAGCCGTTCACCGTGACGGAGCCGTCCGGCTGGATCACGTGGAAGAGGTTGAACGACCTCCAAGGAGCGGAGTCGGCGCCACCCGCGTCGCGGACGAAGCCGGTGATCCAGTGCCACTCCTGCAAGCCCGCCCAGTCGCGATACCCCCATGAGTGGTCGCGCTGGCCGACGCCGCGCACCTCGATCGATCGCCCCTGCAGCGTGATGCTGCCCGCGACGGCGCAGGTCTGCTCGTAGTGGCCCCACGCGACCGCCTTCGGGAGGGGCTGTGCGTTGTCTGCGTAGTCGACCACTCCGGTGAAGCCGTCCCAGCGGAGGTACATCCGATCGTCGCCGTCGTCGAGGGTGATCTCCCACGACTCGAGCGGGCTGAGCTCGTGGTAGCGCAGCGCGCCGATGCCCATGTCGTCCCAGTCGGCGAGAGGAACGTCGTCGAGGTTGTGGCCGTAACCGGCGAATGGCGTCCCGTCGATCCAGGCGAGCACGCCGGCCGTCGCCCCCGGCTTGTTCGGCAGGATCGCCATGCGGGTCAGCAGGAACAGCCGCGACGACGGGTCCCACAGGTTGAAGTACAGCGAGTCGCTCCAGTGCGCGCTCGGATCTTCGACGGGATGGATGCGCTCGTCGGCGCCGGTGACGGCCATCGCCGTCGACGCTACCTACGGCGCCGGAGGGGATTGCGCGCGAGTGAGCAGCACGACCTCGCGCTCGAAGTCGGTGAGGTCCTCGAAGCCCTTGTACACGCTGACGAATCGGAGGTAGGCCACCTCGTCGACAGTGCGCAGACGGTCGAGCACGGCGCGGCCGATCTGCTCGGTCGACACCTCGGGACCCTCCAGTCGCAGCGCCTCCTCGATCTCGGCCCCGAGCGCGTCGAGCGCCTCGTTGTCGACCGGCCGGTTCTTCGCCGCCGCTCGGATCCCTGCGACGATCTTCGCCCGCTCGAACGGGACTCGCTGCCCCGAGCGCTTCACCACCACCAGCGGCGCCTCTTCCAGCCGTTCGTACGTCGTGAAGCGGCGGTTGCACGTCAGGCACTCGCGACGTCGACGGATCGCCGCGCCGTCGTCGGCCGTGCGCGAGTCGATCACCTTGTCGTCGAGCCCGCCGCACGTGGGGCACTTCATGGGCCGAACGGTACCTGGAGCGGGGGGTCGACCCGTGGTCGCAGCCCCGGAGTACGGTCAGCCTCGATGAGCGACTGGGCCCGCCCGATCGTCCACTTCCAGATCGAGGCCCGCGACCCCGCCGCGCAGGCGGCGTTCTACCGGGCGCTCTTCAACTGGCAGATCGACGACAGCGGGTTGTTCAGCATCGAGCCCGGCTTCGGCGGGCCCGAGCCAGGACCCGCCGGGCACATCCGTCAGAGCGACCGCAGCCGCGTCAACCTGTTCGTCCAGGTGCTCGATCTCGCCGGATCCCTCGAGCGGGTGAAGGAGCTCGGCGGTGCGGTGACGAGTGAGCCGTTCGACGTCCCGGGCGGCCCCACGATCGCCTTCGTCGAGGATCCGGAAGGGAACCCGCTCGGTCTGGTGCAGCAGTAGCGCCGCAGCCGAGGTCAGTCGACGTGGTCGAGGTGGTCGACGCGGTTGAGGAAGCGCACGCCCCGGTTGTGGAAGAAGTCGTCTTCCGCGAGGTGCGTGATGCCGCCCGCCGTCGATGACAGGTTCACCCACCCGACCGCCTCGATCGGGATGCGAGCCCACGCCATCACGACGAACGTCAGCGCGAAGCCGTGGGTGACGATCACCTGGTGCTCGATGTCGGCGGCGAGGATGTCGTCCATCGCGGCGTAGATCCGGGACGCGAACTGCCGCTTGGTCTCCGCGCCCTCGATGTTGCTGCCGTGGTCGAGCCTGTTGTCTTCGGGCGCCGGCACGAACCGGGCCTGGAGCCACGCATCCGGGCGGCCCTCCGCGGCGCCGTACGACAGCTCTCGCAGGCGCGCGTCGGTCACGACGTCGGCGCCGAGGCTGGCGGCGATCGGTGCTGCGGTCTGCCTCGCCCGCGACAGATCCGACGAGTACACCTGGCATGGCGCACCCACCGGCACCCACGCCCGCACCGCATCGGCGACACTCGCGGCCTGGTCGAGGCCGCGCGACGTGAGCTGGCTGTCGTGCCATCCGCCGACGATGCCTCGAAGGTGGTGCTCCGCCTCCGCGTGGACGACCACGAAGATGTTGCGCATCAGTCGAGTGATTCGTAGCGGCGGATCTCGAGGGTGTCGCTGTCGACGTGGGCGGCGAACGCTCGCCCTGCCTCGCTCGACGACGCCCGTGCCTCCGCCGCCTTGGCGTGGTCGTGCGTCCACCACATGCTCACGACCGCCCACTCGTCGCCGTCCCGCGCGGTGATCCGGCGTACGAATCCCTCGTCGTGGATCATCACGTCGGCTTGGAGAGCGGCGTCGGCGGCGAGGAACGCCTCGAGCGACGCGGCGGGATCGGTTCCCGGCGACAAGCGGAAGCTGGCGATCTCGATGACCATGGCAGCCACAGCGTGCCAGGCTCCGCCACCATGACGTCGGCGACGGTCGAGCTCCTCCAGACGATGATCCGGAACGCGTGTGTGAACGACGGCTCGCCGTCTTCGGGTCACGAGGTGCGCAACGCCGACACCCTCAGCGCCTTTCTGCACGGCGCCGGTGTCGACATCGAGACGTACGAGGCCGCGCCAGGCCGGGTGTCGCTCGTGAGCCGCATCGAGGGCCACCTGCCTGGTGCACCCCGGCTGTGCCTGATGGGACACACCGACGTCGTGCCGGTCGACGAGGACGGCTGGAGCCGCGACCCGTTCGGCGGCGAACTGGTCGACGGTGAGGTGTGGGGACGCGGCGCGGTCGACATGTTGAACCTGACCGCTTCGATGGCGGTCGCGTTCCGAGAGCTCGCGTCATCGGGCTTCCGCCCGCGCGGCGACCTGCTCTTCGTCGCCGTCGCCGACGAGGAGTCCGCGTCGACGTACGGCCTTCGGTGGCTCGCCGACAACCACCGTGACGCGATCGAGGCGGACTTCGTGCTCACGGAGAACGGCGGCGTGCACACCCGCACGGGTGAGACCCCGCACATCACGATGAACGTGGCGGAGAAGGGTGTTGCGTGGCGGCGGCTCCGCATCACGGGCACGCCCGGACACGGATCGATGCCCTTCCGGTCGGACAACGCGCTCGTCAAGGCGGCTGCGGTGGTGACGAAGCTCGCCGAGTACGCGCCGCCGCCACGGTTCCACGAGCTCTGGCGACAGCGGGTCGCCGCGATGGGACTTCCGGACGAGGCGCAGCAGGTCCTCCTCGACGCCGACCGCCTGGACGACCACCTGGCGTCGCTGCCGGCGTCGGCCGGCGCGGCCTACCTGCACGCCTGCACCCACACCACGTTCTCCGCCAACACCGCCACCGGACGGATGAAGACGAACGTCATCCCGGGGATCGTCGACGTGGATGTCGACATCCGCACGCTGCCCGGCGAGACGGCAGCCGACGTCGACGCCCACCTCCGCGCCGCGCTCGGCGAGCTCGTCGACACGATCGACGTCGAGGTGCTCGTCGATGATCCCGCCTCGATCTCACCCACGACCACACCGCTCTGGGACGCGATGCAGCGCGCTGCGGGACGCCCGTTTCCGGGTGCCCAGCTCGTGCCGTCGCTGACCGTCGGCTTCACCGACGCACGGATCTACCGGCAGATGGGAGCCGTGGCCTACGGCGCCGGCCTCCTCAGCCCTGACCTCGACAGCGGCTCGTTCTCGAGCCGCTTCCACGGCAACGACGAGCGGATCGACGTGGAGTCTCTGACGCTGACGACGCAGTTCTGGCTCGACGTCGTGCGGGACGTCGTCGGCTGAGGCACGATCGCTCGCGCGCACGGCTGGTCAAGGAACGGCGATGCGCTCTCCTGGCTGGAGGGGGCGGCCGTCGCGCTCCGCGGCGAGGGCGTCGACCAACGGACGGACGTCGCCCTGGGGCTGGATCCGGCGAGCGATCGTCCACAACGTGTCACCCGAGCGGACGACATAGGTCGCCTTGGCCACCGGCTGGGTGTCGAGCTCGATCACCACGGTGCCATCGAGCGATTGACGGCCCTCGACGGCGGTGAGGGGGCCGCCGCCGAAGGCCTCGAGCGCGGCATGCCCGCCGACCACCGCGCTCACGATTCCCAGGAGCACCGCAACGCGCCGGCGCCGGTAGACCGACGGCGCGTGGCGGCGACGGGCCCCGGCTGGCAGCCTGCGGGGGGTGGTTCCTTGAAGGGGCAGTGCGATGGCCGTCATCGGGACCTCCTCTCGTTCCTGTCCGTAGGGAACACCAGGGGTGAGACAGAAACTCGGGAGAGCATCTGGCGGTGTTCCGAACGCTTGTTCGTGTGCACCATCCAAGCGGCGAACAGGCGTTCGTGTCAAGAGGCATTCGAACGAATGTTCGGGGCCGCCGCCCGATCAGCGCAGGAGCTTCCGCACGATCTCGGCGATGCGGCGGGCCGATGCGTCGATCGACTCCTGCCACGACCGCAGCGCACCTTCCGTCGCCTCGTCGGAGACGACCTTCCACATCTCGCACGACACGCCGGCGGCGCTGCAGGCACGCGCGACGGCGTAGCCCTCCATGTCGACGAGATCGGCCCGCTCGGCGAGTGCATCGCGCAGCGGCCCGCCCTGGACGAACGAGTCGCCGGTCGCGAGCACGAGGTCGCTCTCGTCGGTCAGCTGGATCGGTCCCGGCAGCTCCACGCCGAGGAGCGCCGTCAGGCCTGCGTGGTCGAAGTCGTGCTCGATCACCGTCCCGACCCGCAGCGTGCCCGACAGCCCGGGACGAAGGGCACCCGCCGTGCCGACGTTCACGACGACGGCTGGCGCGAGGCGAACGATCGCCTCGGTGACCGCGAGGGCCGCTGAGACCTTGCCCGGACCGGTCAGGACCACGTCGACGGCTCCGGAGTCCAGGTACGCAGCTTCTTCGCGCAGCGCGACGGCCACGAGCGGGCGGGTCATGTCGCGCATTCTCGTCGACGCAGGATCGAACGGATGTTTGCCATCGGCCCGCCGTCGTCGTAGGCTGAACATACGTTCGCCCGGAGCGGGTGACCTGAGGTGCACGGAGGACCCTGTGGTCGAGGCAGCAGAGAAGGCGCTCACCGAGAAGAAGCGACAGATCCTCGAGTGCATCGAGCAGTCGCTCCGTGACCGCGGGTACCCGCCGTCGGTGCGGGAGATCGGCGAGGCCGTCGGTCTGACCTCGTCGTCGACGGTGCACGCGCACCTGGCCTCTCTGCAGCAGCTCGGCTACCTCCGGCGCGATCCGACGAAGCCACGCGCCATCGAGGTGCGCTGGGATCCGTCCTCCGGCGCAGCCGTCGACAAGCGCCCGGCGCGGCACATCCCGCTGGTGGGAGACGTCGCCGCGGGCACCGACGTCCTCGCCCACGAGAACGTCGAGGAGCTCCTCCCCCTTCCGGAGGACTTCACCGGCTCCGGCCAGCTCTTCATGCTGCGCGTACGGGGCGACTCGATGATCGACGACGGCATCTTCGATGGCGACTACGTCGTCGTTCGCCAGCAGCCCGACGCCGAGAAGAACGACATCGTGGTCGCCGGCATCCCCGGTGAGGAGGCGACCGTGAAGCGCTTCTCCCGCAAGGGGTCGAAGGTGATCCTGACCCCTGCGAACGAGCGGCTGTCCCCGATGGAGTTCGACGGCGACGAGGTCACGCTGTTCGGCAAGGTCGTCACGGTGCTCCGCCGCCTGTAATCGCCCCAGACCGGGAACAATGGAGCGGTGCGCCTCCGTGCCCCCGCTCCTGTCGTGGCGCTGGCCGCTCTCGCCGCGCTCGTCGTCGGGGGCGTCGTCCCGGCTGCGACTGCCCTCGAGGCGAACGAGCCGGCCCTTCGTGACCAGCAGTGGGGCATGCAGCTGATCGGTGCGCCCGATGCGTGGGCCCGCGGGGTCACGGGCAAGGGCATCACCATCGCGATCGTCGACACCGGCGTCGATCTCCAGCACGAAGATCTCGCCGAGAAGATCGTGCCCGGTGCCGACTTCGTCGAGCCGAACACCCCGCCGCAGGACGACCACGGCCACGGCAGCCATGTGGCAGGGATCGCTGCTGCGGTCACGGGCAACGGCAAGGGCGTCACGGGCGTCGCACCCGAGGCGAAGATCATGCCGTTGAAGGTGTTGACCAGCAGCGGGCGAGGCGGCGGGAGCCCAGACGACGCCATTCGATTCGCCGTCGACAACGGGGCGCAGGTGATCAACCTGTCGATCGGGTCCGAGCTCGATCCGCTCCTTGGCCCGTCGTTCGCTCGCGGCATCGAGTACGCGTGGTCGAAAGGCGTGATCTGCGTCGTCGCTGCCGGCAACAGCTACGTCCTCAGCGGCGAGTTCTCCACCGTGCCCGCGCTCGTCGTCGCCGCGACCACACGAGACGAACGCGCCGCGAGCTACTCGAGCGGTGTCGGGTCGGCGAAGTGGCCGATGTCGGCTCCCGGCGGTGAGGGGCGGGCCGAGAACAGCATCATCTCGACGTACTGGAGGGCAGGCAGCCCCCACGCGTACGCGTACCTGTCCGGGACGTCGATGGCCGCGCCGCACGTCGCCGGTGCCGCCGCCCTGCTCCGAGGCGCTGGCCTCACGCCCCAGCAGACCGTCGACCGCCTCCTCCAGACCGCGAAGGACCTCGGCCCCGCAGGCAAGGACGGTACCTACGGCCACGGCCGCCTCGACGTGGCGAAGGCCACCGCCGGGCTCGGTTCCACGCCGCCAGCGCCACCTGCGACGACCGCCACGGTGCAGCCGTCGCCGACCGCCGGCACCGGGCCGGGCGCCAGCACGCCCGGCCGCGCACCGTCGACGCCTCCCTCGCCCGGACCCACTGCCGCCCCCGCACCAGCGCAGCCCACGCCCGCCGAACCGCCCGCGGGCGACGGCGAGATCGCGGCCGCCGACGAGCCGGCCGACACGGTCCCACCGGATGACGCGGCGACCACCGACGACGTCAGCACCGGCGGCGCAGCGGAGTCCGACGACCCGGTCGGCGAGGTCGCGACCGAGCCCGACGACGACAGCGTGTCGCCGCTGTGGCCACTGGTGGGAGCGCTGGCGGTCCTGGGCGCAGCGGGTGGCACGGCGATCGCGCTGCGGCGCCGCAACGATCGCGCGGCGTAGCGGTAGCGTCGGCGTCGCCGACTTCGACAACGACGACGAGGAGAACGAGTGCCCGCACGTAAGGCTGACGCCCGCTGGGAAGGTTCATTGCAGGATGGCAAGGGCCACATGCGGCTCGGCAACGGCGCCTATGAAGGGCCCTATTCGTTCAAGAGCCGGTTCGAGGACGGCGACGGCACGAACCCGGAGGAGCTCGTCGCCGCAGCGCACGCTGGCTGCTACTCGATGGCCCTCTCGGGCGCGCTCGGGCGCGCCGGGTTCACCCCGAACAGCGTCTCGACGACGGCGAACGTCCATCTGAACAAGACCGACGAGGGCTTCCGCGTCCAGAAGATCGACCTCGTCACCGAGGCCGACATCCCAGGGATCGACGACGCGCAGTTCCAGGAGATCGCCGACACCGCGAAGCGCACGTGTCCGATCTCGGTCCTGCTCGGCGGATCGGCCGAGATCACGCTCGACGCCAAGCTCACGTCGTCGTAACGACTCGCGGTCGACGCGGCCGTAGCCGCCGCCACAACAGAGGCTGAACGGGCCGAAGGGCCCTGTACTTCCGCTGTTCCTCATACGTAACGTCTCGCGCGTGCTCAGAACCATGCGTTCCAGGGCCGCCCGCTTCGTCGCGGCTGCGGCCACCGCTGTTCTGGTCGGCACCGGCGTGGTGAACCTTCCAGTCGACACGCCTGCGTCCGACCTCGCGAGACCCGAGACGGCCGCCGCGCAATCGGTCACCGGACTCGGGTACTGGATGGTCGCCGAAGACGGCGGTGTGTTCGCCGTCGGTGAAGCGCCGCACAAGGGCTCCGCCGGCAACCTCAAGCTCAACGCTCCCGTCGTCGACATGGCACCGACGCCGCGTCACGAGGGCTACTGGCTGGCCGCCGCCGACGGCGGCGTCTTCGCCTACGGCGACGCCCGCTTCCACGGGTCAGCCGGGGCGATCAAGCTCAACAAGCCGATCGTCGGCATCGCCGGCGTCCCCGCCGGTGACGGCTACTGGCTCGTCGCCTCCGACGGCGGCGTCTTCTCCTACGGATCCGCGGCGTTCCGCGGGTCGACGGGCGCGATGCGCCTGAACCAGCCGATCGTCGCGATGGTGCCGACGCCACAGGGCAGGGGCTACTGGCTCGTCGCCGCTGACGGCGGTGTGTTCACCTTCGGCGATGCCGGCTTCTTCGGCTCGACAGGGGCGCTGACGCTGAACCAGCCGATCGTCAACGCGGCGGCGACCCCGACCGGCAAGGGCTACTGGCTCGTCGCTCGTGACGGCGGTGTCTTCACGTTCGGCGACGCTCGCTTCCACGGTTCGACCGGTTCGATGCGGCTGAACCAGCCGATCGTCGACATCGCGCCCACGGAAACGGGCGACGGCTACACCCTGGGGGCCGCCGACGGCGGCGTCTTCACCTTCGGCAACGCGACCTACCTCGGCTCCGCCAGCACCGGACGGGTTTCCGCGTCCGCGGCCGTCACCGCTCCCAGCGGCCGCCGTCTGAACGGGCGGATGGTGGGCCTCGTGGGCTACGACCGGTTCGCCGACGTCCAGGTGCTCAGCATCAACGACTTCCACGGCAACCTGGAGCCCCCGACGGGGTCGAGCGGTCGCATCACGCCCCCTGGCCAGGCCGCGATCGACGCCGGGGGCGCCGAGTACCTCGGCACCCACCTCGACGCACTCCGGGCGACCAACCCGAACTCCGTGACCGTGTCCGCCGGCGACCTCATCGGCGCATCGCCGCTCCTGTCGGCGCTGTTCCAGGACGAGCCCACGATCGAGGCGTTCAACCTCATGGGCCTCGACATCAACGCGGTCGGCAACCACGAGTTCGACGAGGGCGCGGTCGAGCTGTCACGCATGCAGAACGGCGGGTGCCATCCCGAGAAGGGGTGCATCGACGGTGACGGCTTCGGCGGTGCGAACTTCCAGTTCCTCGCCGCGAACGTCATCGACAAGACCACCGGCAAGCCGTTCTTCCCGTCGCACGACGTGCGCGCCTTCCAAGGTGCACGCGTCGCCTTCATCGGCATGACGCTCGAGGGAACGCCCCAGATCGTCACTCCGTCCGGGATCGTGAACCTCGAGTTCAAGGACGAGGCCGACACCGTCAACGCTCTCGTCCCGCAACTCAAGGCCCGTGGCATCGAGACGATCGTCGTGGTCGTGCACGAGGGCGGCGTCCCCGTCAGCGGCACCGGATACAACGACTGCAAGGCCGGGATCTCCGGACCGATCGTCGACATCGTCGAACGGCTCGACGACGAGGTCGACATCGTGCTCAGCGGACACACCCACCGGGCGTACAACTGCGTGATCGACGGCAAGATCGTCACCAGCGCCGAGTCGTTCGGCCGTCTGGTCACCGACGTCGACGTGCGGATCGACAAGATGACCGGCGACGTCGTCGAGATGAAGGCAGGCAACGTGATCGTCACCCGAACGGTGGCGAAGCACCCGCAGATCACCGCCCTCATCGAGCGCTATCAGAAGCTGGCCGAGCCGATCGCGAACCGCATCATCGGAACGATCAGCGCAGACCTGACCCGCACAGCCAACGCGGCCGGTGAGTCGAGTCTCGGTGACCGAATCGCCGATGCGCAGCTCGCGGCGACGGCGCCTGCCTCACTAGGCGGTGCCGTGATCGCCTTCATGAACCCAGGCGGCATCCGAGCTGATCTCACCTACGCGAGGAGCGGGCCGGAGACCGCCGACGGACAGGTGCGCTACGGCGAGGCCTTCACCGTGCAGCCCTTCGGGAACAACCTCGTGACGATGACCTACACCGGCGCGCAGATCGAGAAGATCCTCGAACAGCAGTTCTGCAACCCGACCGCTGGGTCGCCGGACAGCCCGACGAACCGTCGGGTGCTCCAGGTGTCGGAGGGCTTCACCTACGAATGGTCGACGGTGGCGGCGTGTGGCAGCAAGGTCGATCCAGCATCGATCAAGCTGCACGGGGTCGTCCTCGATCCGAACGCCGCGTACCGGGTGACCATGAACAGCTTCCTCGCCGACGGCGGCGACAGCTTCCCCGGCTTCACCGTCGGAACGAACCGCGTGGGCGGCGTCGTCGACACGGAGGCCTTCGAGGAGTACCTCAAGGCGAACCCGAACCTGACGCCGGGCCCGCAGAACCGGATCAAGGCGGTGACGCCGACCTAACCGGCGGCGATACCACCGACCTAACCGGCGGCGATACCGCCGACCAGCAGCTTCGAGAGGGCGGCCCGGACTCGTTCCAGGTCCGCCCTCTCGACGCGTTCGTCCTTGGTGTGGGCGAGGGTCGGGTCGCCCGGGCCGAAGTTCGTCGCGGGGATGCCCGCCGCCGCGAAGAAGGAGACGTCGGTCCAGCCGAGCTTCGCTCGCGGTGGCTGGCCGCTCGCGGTCACGAGCGCGGCGAGCACGGGGTGATCGAGGTCGGGCGGCGCGGGCGCGGCGGCGTCGAGGACCTCGAACCGGTCGCCTGCTGATTCGTCGAAGCCGCCGTCGAGCGCGCCGCACACCAGGTCGCGCACGTGTTCGATCGCCTCGTCGGTGGTCCGGTCGGGAGCGAAGCGGTGGTTGATCAGCAGGTCGACGGCGTCGGGGACGACGTTGCCGGCCACGCCCCCCTTCACCCCGACCGCCTGCAGCGCCTCCCGGAACTCGCAGTCGTTGAGCACCGGTCGCCGTTCCTCGTACGCGGCGAGGGCGGCGATCACCGGACCGAGTCGGTGGATCGCGTTCCGACCCATCCACGGACGCGCCGTGTGAGCACGCTCCCCTGCCGCGGTCAGCGACGCCCGGAGCGTCCCTTGGCATCCTGCTTCGACGAGCCCGCCCGTCGGCTCGCCGAGGATCGCCGCATCGCAGGCGAGCAGGTCGGGCCGCTCGCGCAGCAGCTTGCGCAGGCCGTTGAACTCGAGCGCGATCTCCTCGCACTCGTAGAAGAGGAACGTGACGTCGAGCGCGGGCTCCTCGATCGACGTCGCGAGGTCGAGCGCGACGGCGAGGCCGCCCTTCATGTCGCAGCTGCCGAGCCCGAAGAGCGTGTCGCCGTCGATGCGCGCGTCCGCGTTGTCGTTGACGGGCACCGTGTCGGTGTGGCCGGCCACCATCACCCGCAGTCCTCTGTCGAGGTTCGTGCGAGCGACGAGGTTGTTGCCGAGCCGGGTCACCTCGAGCCACGGCGCCTGCTCCCGCAGACGAGCTTCGATCCAGCTCGTGATCGCTTCCTCGTCCTTGCTGACCGAGGGGATGTCGACCAGCTCGGCGGTGAGATCGAGGAGGTCGGTCATCCGAGCGACAGCCCGACGTCGCGGAGCGCGTCGTTCAGCTGCGCCTTGTCGTGACGCTTCCCTTCCTCCAGGCGCTTGATGATCAGCACCGCAGGCATCCCGAACTCACCCCCGGCGAACTGGCGCTTCCGCGTGCCCGAGACGGCGACGCACCACGACGGGATGCGCCCTCGATCGATCTCCTCACCCGTCTCGACGTCTATGACCGGGATCGTCTTCGTGAGGATCACCCCAGGGCCGACCACCGACCCCTCGCCGACCCGAGCACCTTCGACGATCATGCAGCGGCTGCCGATCATCGCCTCGTCCTCGATGATGACCGGCGATGCCTGGGGCGGCTCGAGCACGCCGCCGATGCCGACGCCGCCGGAGAGGTGCACGTTGCGTCCGACCTGCGCGCACGAGCCGACCGTCGCCCATGTGTCGACCATCGAACCCGAACCCACGCGGGCGCCGATGTTCACGTAGCTCGGCATCAGGATGACGTCGCGCTCGAGGTAGCTCCCCCACCGCGCCGACGCACCCGGCACCGCGCGCACACCGGCGGCCTGGTACCCCTTCTTGAGCGGGAGCTTGTCGGCGTACTCGAACGGGCCGACCTCGATCGTCTCCATCGACCGCAGACGGAACAGCAGCAGGATCGCCTGCTTCAACCACGCGTGCACGACCACCTCGTCGTCGACGATCTCCGCGACGCGCGCCTCGCCCTTGTCGAGCAGGTCGATCGCTTCGGTGACCGACGCGAGCGCGTCGGTGTCGTTCAGGCCGAGCTCGGCGCGCCGCTCCCAGAGCTCTTCGATCGTCGATTGCAGGGCGGGGTGCCGGGGGAGGGCGGCATCAACACGGTCAGCCATAGCGGGTTGGAGGCTACCGTCCGCCTCGTGCTCCGCCGTCTGCCGACCCTCATCGAACCCGAACCAGGACGTCCCGAGCCCGACCCGGATCACCCCATGCGCAAGGTGACGCGGCAGGTCGCATTCGATCCGGCCGGGTGGACGCCGGAGCGTGCGGCGAAGGTCGTCGAGCTCTTCGACGGGCTCGCACCGGAGTGGCACACCCGCGGCACCGACGAGCGCATGACCGGCATCGACGACGCGCTCGAACGTGGCGGTCCGTTCCCACCCGGCCCGTGCCTCGAAGCGGGTTGTGGCGTCGGCCTCCTCACGCCTCGGCTCGTCGCGAGGTTCGAGGACGTCATCGCCTCTGACATCTCGTACGAGATGCTCGGGCGCGCACCCCACATCACGCCGCTGGTTCTCGCCGACTCGTCGCGCCTGCCGTTCCCGGACCGGTCGATCGGCACCCTCGTGCTGGTGAACATGTTCCTGTTCCCGGTCGAGGTGGAGCGGGTGATTGCCGACGACGGCGTCGTGTTGTGGATCAACTCCCTCGGCCCCGCGACGCCCATCCACCTGCCGGCCGAGGAGGTGCAAGCCGCCCTCGGCGACGCATGGGACGGCGTGCACGCGGAGGCAGGGTGGGGCACCTGGGCATCGATGCGACGCCGGCCCAGGTGACCCTCTACCTCATCGGCGGCCCTCCCCGCACGGGCAAGACGACACTCGCGAAGCGGATCCTGCGCGAGCGGGGCATCCCGTGGGCTTCGACCGATGCGGTTCGAGACACGGTGTCGCCGGTCGTGCCCGGTCTGGTCGAGGCCGGACGTCTCGGCGAGCCGCCGGAACCCGAAGCCGACCTCCTCGTCCCCTTCATCGTGCGCTTTGCGCTCGACATGGCCTACGTCGCAGGCGGCGCCTACGTGGTCGAAGGCATCGGGTTCCTGCCCCGCGACGTCCATCGGTTCGAGAGGCACGGCGACGACGTGCGGGCCGTGTTCGTCGGCTTCTCCGACGTCACGCTCGCGTCGATCGACCTCCACGCCCCGCACAGCTGGCAGGCGACGGCGACGGACGACGAGCGGACGCGTCTCGTGCCCTGGATCCTCGACAGCAGCGAGCGCTACCGGGCCGACGCGGCCGCGCACCGACAGCCATACGTCGACCTGTCACCAGACTTCGAAGCCGGCCACGACGCCGCGCTCGAGCGGCTATTCGCGGATCGCGAGGCCTGACTCGGGGTCGAAGAAGTGAAGGCGGTCGACGCCGACCGTGAGCACCGCGGGCTCGTCGAGCTGCACCTGGGTCCGAGCGTCGAGGCGAGCCACGATCGGCGTCCCCGACTCGGCTGCGAACACGCCCTCGTCATGGAGCGACGACACCGACGGCGCCCGCGCGTCGATCGTCGCGTGGACGACGACCTCGGCGCCGAGCCCCTCGCGGAGCAGGACGTTCACCGTCACCGTCTGGGCGTTCGACGTGTCGTCGACGAGCGACGCGTCCTCGAACTCCTCGGGCCGGATGCCGACGATGACGTCGCGGCCGTCGAACGCCCGCAGCCGCGGACTGTCAGCGAGCCGAGCCGCCGGCACCGCCAGCGACGACGAGCCCAGGTCGATCGAGACGCCACCGCCGGCGTCGCCGTCGACGCGCACCGTCCCGAGGAGCAGGTTCATCTGCGGCGAGCCCATGAACGTGGCTACGAACAGGTTGTCCGGGCGGTCGTAGAGGTTCTGCGGCGTGTCGACCTGCTGGAGGTAGCCAGCGGACAGCACGGCGACGCGATCGCCCATCGTCATCGCCTCGATCTGGTCGTGGGTGACGTAGACGGTCGTGACGCCGAGGCTGTGCTGCAGGCGGCTGATCTCGGCCCGCATCTGGACGCGCAGCTTCGCGTCGAGGTTCGAGAGCGGTTCGTCCATCAGGAAGACCTGCGGGCGCCGGACGATCGCCCGCCCCATCGCCACCCGCTGGCGCTGACCGCCCGAGAGCTGGCCCGGCTTGCGGTCGAGGTACTCGGTCAGCTCGAGCAGCCGCGCGGCATCGTTCACCCGCTTCTCGATCTCGTCCTTCGGCGTCCGGCGCAGCTTCAGCGCGAAGCCGATGTTGTCGCGCACGGTCATGTGCGGATACAGCGCGTAGTTCTGGAACACGAACGCGATGTCTCGGTCTTTCGGGTGGACGTCGTTGACGACGCGGTCGCCGATCTGCAGCGTTCCGGAGCTGATCGACTCGAGGCCCGCGATCATCCGCAGCGCCGTCGACTTGCCGCACCCCGACGGGCCGACGAGCACGAGGAACTCGCCGTCCTTGATGTCGAGGTCGAGGTCGTGCACGGCGTGGAAGCCGTTCTCGTACACCTTGTTGACGCCGTCGAGCACGACGGTGGCCATCGGTTCTCCTATCCCTTGACGGACCCGGCGAGGAGCCCGCGGACGAAGTAGCGCTGCAGCGAGAAGAAGATGATCAGCGGCACGACCATCGAGATGAACGCGGCGGCGGGCAGCAGTTCCGTTCCCTGGCCGCGCTGGGTCACGAGGTTCACCAGCTGCACGGTGAGCGGGCTGGCCGACTTGTTCTGGCTCAGGAAGATGAGCGACACGAGGTAGTCGTTCCACACCCAGAGGAACTGGAAGATGAGGAACGCGGCGATCGCCGGCTTGGCCAGCGGGAGGACGATCCGCCAGAAGATCCCGAAGTGGGTCGCACCGTCGATGCGAGCCGCTTCGAACACGTCCTTCGGCAACGAGGCGATGTAGTTGTGCAACAGGTAGATCGCCAGCGGCAACCCGAAGGCGGTGTGCGCGAGCCAGACCGCGATCGGCTTGTTGTTCAGGTTGAGGTCCGGGAAGATCACGTACGTCGTCCCCGCGACCGTCAGATGGGCGCCGCCGGAGTAGAGCTGCTGCAGCGGCACGAGCGCCATCTGGATCGGCACGGCCATCATCGCCAGCACGCCGATGAAGAGCCAGTACTTCCCCTTGAAGTCCATCCACGCGAACGCGTATGCCGCGGCCGCTGCGATGGCGATGGGGATCACGGTGCCGGGAATGGCGATGGCGAACGAGTTGAGGAACGCCTCGTAGAACTTGAGCGTGCCGCCGGGCGGCTCGAAGAGCGCCCGGTCGTAGTTGTCGAGTGTGAACTTCGGATCGCTGAAGACGGTCCACCAGCCGCTGGTGAACTGCTCTCGCGCAGGCCGGAACGACGTGATGAGCAACCCGATCGTCGGCAGCGTCCACAGCACGACGAGGCCCCAGAGGACCGCCGTCGGCACTGACGCGAGCACCTTGTACATGCGTTTCCCGACCGGCTCGTACGCGGCCTTGGCGCCGCCCGCGCCGGGCCTGGCGTCGTCGGTCGGGACCGGCGGCGGCGGCGCCTGGATGCTCATGCTTCCCGCTCTCTGGCGCTTCGCGCCGGGCCGCTCGGGCCCGACTCGCGAAAGCTCGTCATGCTTCCCCCCTCACACGACTTCCCTTCTGACCCGGCGGATGTTGATCCACATCACCGGCAGCACGAGGATCAGGATCATCACTGCGAACGTCGACGACGCGGTGAAGTTGCCGTTTCGGAGCCCCTCGTACATGCGGTTCGCCAAGACGTCGGTACCGGCCGCGCCTCCGGTGGTCGCCTTCACGAGGTCGAAGATCTTGAGGACCGTGATCGTCAGCGTCGTCACCACCACGACGATCGTCGGCACGATCTGCGGCAGCGTCACCCGCCAGAACACCTGGACCTCGTTGGCTCCGTCGACGCGTGCGGCTTCCAGGAGCTCGGTCGGAACGCCCTTGATCGCAGCCGAGATGACGACCATCGCGAATCCGGCCTGGATCCAGATCATGATCATCATGATGAAGAAGTTGTTCCAAGGGGCGATCGTCCCCGTGGGCGACGTTCCGCGCAGGAAGTCGATCGGGCCGCCCGGCCACAGGATGTTGAGCAGCCCCTCGGCCTGACCGGCGCCGGGCGTGTCGTAGATGTACTTCCAGATGATCGCCGCGCCGACGAGCGAGATGGCCATCGGCATGAAGATGAGCGTCTTCGCGACGTTCTCGCTGCGCGAACGATCCGCGAGCACCGCAAGTGCGAGGCCGAAGAGCGTCGCGAACCCCGCCACCGCGGCGACCCACCAGAGGTTGTTCCAGATGATCCCTCGGAGCGTCGAGAAGACCGCGAGCAGGATCGAGATGACGGCGAGCGCGAGCAGCGTCGACGACACGGGGTGGGAGACGTCGAGCCCTCCACCTCGCTGCGTGGCTCCGGGGGCCACCGATCGCGCCGCGCTCTGGCGGGCGACGACGATCGCTATCACCAGCAGCACCACAGCCGCGATGAAGAGCCGGCTGGTGAAGATCTTGCCGAAGTTGGCGAAGCTGATGACGTTGTCGTCGGTCAGCGCGCGCTTCCACTGATCGAGCGTGAAGCCCTCCTCGCCGCGCCGGCCGCCGCGCAAGCTGAGGAGGATCGTTCGCACCGCCGGGATCACGAGCCCGACGGTGAGGAACGCCACCGCGGGGCCGACGAACACCCACGGCCGCAGCCACTGGTCTGCCCGCTGCGGGAGCCTGTCGAGGACGACGTTCGCGACGGTGAAGACGCCGGCGACGACGGCCAATGCGATGAGGACGTTGATCAGCGTCGAGACGAGGGTGTCCAAACTGCCGCTCCCGAAGATCGAAGGCCCAGCGGTGCGAACAACGAGAAGGGGGTGGGCGGAACGCCCACCCCCTCGGTGATCAACTGTCTGGCCAGGAGGCCTCGACGTTGTCGAGGAACTTCTTCAGGTCGCCGGACCCGAGCACCCAGTTGGTGCCCTCCTTCCAGAAGGTGCCGGCGCCGACCTCGCTCGGCATCAGGTCGGAGCCGTCGAAGCGCAGCGGGTCAGCCGTCGTGAGGATCTCGGCCAGCTGGCGATCGAGGTCGTCGGAGTACAGCGACGTGTCGTGCTTCTGGTTGGGCGACAGGAAGCCGCCCTTGTTCGCCTTGATGCGGGCGTTGGCGTAGTCGGGGCTCGCGAGGTACTCGATCGCCTTCATCGTCGCCTCGTTGTCGTTGAAGGCGACGATGTACGTGCCGCCCGACAGCGTGACCTTGCCGAACTTGTCACTCATCGTCGGCAGGTAGAAGACGTTCACGTCGCCGTCCTCACCGAACTTCGCCCCGGCGTCCTTGTAGTCGGCTGCGTAGAAGTTCGCCATGCGGTGCATCCCGCACTTGCCTTCGAGGATCGGCAGGCCCGCCTGCTTGAACCCGGTCGACGCGATCGACTGCCGGCCGTTCAGGACGTTCCCCTGCCCGAACCAGATCTTCTCGATCTCCTTGCCGACCTCGACGACCTTGGGGTCGTTGAACGGGATCTCGTGGTTCACCCACTGGTCGTAGACCTCGGGGCCGTGCATGCGGAGCATGATGTCCTCGAACCAGTCGGTGAGCGGCCACCCCGTTGCCTCGCCCGACTCGATGCCGACGCACCACGGCGTCACGCCGTCCGCCTTCATCTTGTCGGCCAGCTTGAGCATCGCGTCCCACGTCTCGGGGACCTCGTAGCCCTTCTCCTTGAAGACCTTCGGCGAGTACCAGACGAGGCTCTTGACGTCGCCCTTGTTCGGAACGCCCAGGATGTCGTCGTCGTCGGTCGTCACCTGCTCCCACAGGTACGGGTCGTACTGGTCCTTGTACTTGTCGAGCACCGACTTCGGTACGGGCGTGATCTTGTCGGCGAGATCCTTCGCCAGACCCGGCTGCGGGATCACCGCGAGGTCGGGCAGGTCGCCACCTTCGGCTGCGACGCGGATCTGCGTCTCGAAGTCGCGAGTGCCGCTGTACTCGATCTTGATGCCGGTCTCTTCGGTGAACGGATCGAACGCGGCCGTGAACCCGTCGGCCTCGCTCCCGGTCTCGGGGCCCGAGATCGTCAGCGTGTCCTTCGCGTCGCCGCCACCACCGCCGCCGGCTTCGTCGTCATCGTCTTGCGCGCACGCGGCGGTGAACAACGAGAGCACCGCGACCAGCGCGATCATCCGCCACCATCGGGTGCGGGTCGTGGATTGGGTCACGTAGGTATCCCCTTTCGTAACGCTGCCGTAATGGAAAGGTCTACCACCGCTGCCACGTCCGACGTCGGGACCGTCGGCCCTACACCGATAGCCGTTCGGCCACCAGCTCGATCCGGTCCATCGGCTGCACGAGCGCGATGCGCACATGACCGGCGCCTTGGGCCCCGAAGGTGTCGCCTGGCGTGATGAGCGCGCCACCCTCGGCCGCGATGCGTTCGGCGAAGCCCCACGCGTCGCCGTTCGGCGCGGAGACCCACAGGTAGAACGAACCGCCGGGAAGCCGAACGTCGGCGCCGGTCCATGCGGAGAGGATCTGCGCCATGCGCACCATGCGCTCGCGATAGCGGGCTCGCTGCTGGTCGACGTGCTCGTCGTCGCCGAGCGCGGCCACCGCGGCGGCCTGGACCGGCCCGGGCACCATGAACCCTGCGTGCTTCCTGACCTCTTCGAGGTAGTGGACGATGTCGGTGTCGCCGGCGTAGAAGCCGGCGCGTGCGCCCGCGAGGTTCGACCGCTTGCTCAGCGAGTGCACCGCGACGACGCCGTCGATGCCGTGCTCGAGGATCGTCCGCGGCCGGTCGTCCCAGGTGAACTCGGCGTAGCACTCGTCGGAGAACACCGGAACTTCGTGGGCGCGCCCCCACGCGGCCGCCGCCCCGAGGTCGTCGAGGTTCCCCGCAGGGTTCCCGGGCGAGTTGACCCACAGGCACAGAGCCCGCGACGCATCGTCGTCGGAGATGGCCGACAGGTCGATCCGCCAGTGCTCGTCGACCGGCACCGCGACGGCGCGGCAGCCGGCGAGGGTCGCGCCCATCTCGTAGGTCGGATACGAGATGGCCGGATACAGCACGGTGTCGCGATCAGGGCTGCGCAGCTTCAGGTACTGCGGCACGCTCGCCACGAACTCCTTCGTGCCGATGCACGCCGCGACGTCGGTCACGCCGACCTCCACGGCGAAACGCCGCTGCATCCACTCCGCGGCCGCCGTGCGGAACGGAAGCGACCCGATCGACGGCGGGTAGCCGCGTTCGGCGTTCGATGTCGCCAGCGCCTCGACCACGAACGGGGGCGGCGGGTCGTTCGGCGTGCCGACCGACAGGTCGACCGCGCCACCGTCGTGCGCGTTCGCCTTCTCCTTCATCGGCTCGAGCCGGTCGTAGGGATACGGCGGCGGCTCCCACCCCTTCGTCGCCATCAGGCGTTCTCGACCTCGAACTCGCGGAAGCGGCTGGCGCCCGCGTCGTCGAGGCGGGCGCGCAGCCGGGTGCCGCCGTCTTCGTGGCTCTCCATGAGCACCTCGCCCTCGCGGTGCAGGGCGGCCACGACGTCGCCGCGGTCGTAGGGCACGAGGAGCTCGATCACCTTCGACAGCGCTCGGAGCCGGTCGGTGAGCGCTTGCAGGAGCTCGTCGACGCCCTCCCCCGTCATGGCGCTGAAGCCGACGGAGCCAGGATGCGCGGCGACCAGCTGCTTCACGCCGTCTCGATCCGCGTCGAGCTTGTTGAACGCGACCAGCTGGGGGATCGAACCCGCGTCGATCTCGTCGAGCACGGTCTGCACCGCCTTCATCTGCTCGTCGGGGTTCACGGCGGAACCGTCGACGATGTGGAGCAGCAGGTCGGCCTCGGCGACCTCTTCCAGCGTCGACGTGAACGCCTCGACGAGGCCGTGGGGCAGCTTCCGGATGAAGCCGACGGTGTCTGACAGCAGCACCGTCTCACCACCCGGAAGCTGCATGCGACGGGTGCGGGGATCGAGCGTCGCGAACAGACGGTTCTCTGCGAGCACGCCAGCGTCGGTCAGCCGGTTCAGCAGCGTCGACTTGCCGGCGTTGGTGTAGCCGACGATGGAGACGTTCGAGTACGGCGAGCTGCGCCGCTGCTTGCGCTGGACGTGGCGCTGCTTGCGCAGCTCCTTGAGGTCGTGCTCGAGCTTCTGGATCCGGCGGACGAGGCGGCGCCGGTCGGTCTCGAGCTGCGTCTCGCCGGGACCACGGGTCGCGATACGCGCCGCGCCGCCACCGCCCTGCTGGCGTGAGAGCTGCAGACCACGCCCCCGCAGGCGAGGCAGCCGGTGGCGGAGCAGGGCGAGTTCGACCTGCGCCTTGCCCTCCTGGGTCCGGGCGTTCTGGGCGAAGATGTCGAGGATCACGTCGGTGCGGTCGATCGCCGTCCGCCCGAGGATCTTCTCGAGGTTCCGCTGCTGCGCCGGCGTCAGCTCGTCGTCGAACACGACGGTGTCGGCGTCGACGATCTCGGAGATCTGGTGGAGCTCGTCGGCCTTGCCCTTGCCGATGTAGGTGGCGGGATCTGGTTCGCTCTTGCGCTGAACGACGCGCTCGACCACGTCGGCACCTGCGGTGTCGATGAGCAACGAGAGCTCGTCGAGGTGCTCCTCGACCTCTTCCTCCGTCGTTCCCGGGAGGACGACGCCGACGACGACGATCTTCTCCCGGAAGGTTCTCTCGATGAGCGACACGCAGTCAGGGCCTTTCTGAGGGTTCGCCGGGCCAGAGCACGTCGACCCTCGCGATGAAGGTGGCGGGTCCGGTGAGGAAGACGGTCTCGTCCTTGAGCTCGACGCTCACGGCACCGCCCGGGTTGTGCACGGTCGCGGCCGTACCCACCCAGCCCCACGCGTGCGCAGCTGCCGCGCTGGCGCACGATCCGGTGCCGCAGGCTTGGGTGACGCCGACGCCGCGCTCGTGGACGCGCATCGCCAGGTCGCCGTTGCCCGTCGTCGAGATGAGCTCGACGTTGACCTCCGGGTGCTGCGCGCCGAGCGCGAGGAGGTCTTGGCCCTCGTCGGGGAGGACGAGGTGAGGGTTGCCCATGTCGACGACGGCTCGCTCGCCCGCGGTCGACTCCACGATCCGGGCGGGACCCATGTCGACCGTGATCTCTCGGGTGAACATCCCGAGACCGCTCGCTGCGTGCGGTTCGCCGATGCGAACCCACTTCGTGCCGGCGTCGGTCTCGATCTCGAACTCGGTCTCGTCGGTGAGGCCGTGGTCGACGATCGCCTGGGCGAGGCAGCGGATGCCGTTGCCGCTCATCTCCGCGCGCGACCCGTCGGCGTTGTGCAGGTGCATGCGCAGGTAGGGGCCGAGACGGATGAGCCCGTCGGCGCCGATGCCGCGGTGGCGGTCGCAGAGGGCGCGCGCCATCGCCGCATGGTCGTCGCCGAACTCGTCGTTGTGGTCGACGAACACCAGGAAGTCGTTGCCGAGGCCGTGGTGCTTCGTGAGCGTCAGGGTTCGCATCGCTGCTCCCAGTCTCCCAGCACCCGCTCGGCAAGGTCGTCGATATTCGCCGTGGTTGCGTCGTACCACGAGATGCGCGGATCGCGGCGGAACCAGCGCTCCTGTCGCACGGCGAACTGGCGGGTGCGGGTGACCGCTTCCACGATCGCCTCGTCGAGGGTCGTCCGTCCCTCGAGGTGGGCGAGGAGCTCGCGGTAGCCGAGCGCCTGCTTGGCAGTCTTCGACAGCCGGCCGCCGTAGCGCGCGACGAGCGCCTTCACCTCCTCGAGCAGGCCGTCGTCGATCATGCGGGTGAAGCGGCGCTCGATCCGCTCTGCCAGCTCGTGCCGGTCGACGCTCAAGCCGATCTGGAAGAACCGTGGCGTCGCCGGGTGGGCCTCGAGGCCCGGTCCGAAGCTGCTGAACGCGCGCCCGCTTCCGAGCGTGACCTCCAGCGCGCGCACCACCCGGCGGCGGTTCGTCGGCTCCATCCGTGTGGCTGCCACCGGGTCGAGCTGGGCCAAGCGAGCGTGAAGGACCGGCGTCTCGGCCTCCTGTTCGAGCTCCGCCCGCACCTCGGGCCACTGCCCGGGGATGTCGAGGTCGTCGACGACGGAGCGGACGTAGAGCCCTGTGCCGCCCACGAGGATCGCCCGGTTCCCTCGCTTCTCGACATCGGCGAGGGCGTGCTTCACGAGCCGCTGGAACTCGGCGACGGAGAAGTCGTCGGTCGGGTCGACGAGGTCGACGAGGTGGTGCCGCACCTCGGCCCGCTCCTCGGGCGTCGGCTTCGCGGTGCCGATGTCCATCCCCCGGTAGACCTGCATCGAGTCGACGCTGACGATCTCCACCTCGTTTCGTGCGTCTCCGGCCCCCACATCCGGCGGGACGAGACGCACGGAACGACGAGCAGGGCGAGCACGGCGAGCGATCGCGAGGGCGAGCGCGCTCTTCCCGGACGCGGTCGGCCCGACCAGGACGAGATGAGGCGGCTGCGCCCCGAGATCAGAGCGAGGCAACCGGGATGCGGACGCGGTGCTTCGGACGGGCGAGCACCTCGACCAGTTCGCCCTTGAGGAAGTGAGGCGCGGCGCCCGTGACCTCGACGGTGGCGTAGCTACCGGCCGGAAGCACGCCGGCGCCGGCGCCGAAGTGCACGAGCTTGTTCTGCCGGGTGCGGCCGGTGAGGGTCGTGTCGTCCTTGCGGCTCGGTCCTTCTACGAGCACCTCCTCGACTCGGCCGATCCGCTCGGTGTGCTTCTTCAGCGCAGACCGTTCGACGACGACGCGAAGCCGCTCGAAGCGCTCGGCGGTCACCTCCGCCGGGACGAACCGGTCGGTGAACGCTGCGGCCTCCGTCCCCGGGCGGGGCGAGAAGATGAACGTGTACGCGCTGTCGAACTCGGCCGCTGCCGCCACCTCGAGCGTCCGCTCGAAGTCGTCGTCGGTCTCGCCGGGGAAGCCGACGATGATGTCGGTGGTGACCGCGAGGTCAGGCATCGCCGACCTCGCGTCCGCCAGCTGACGCAGGTACCGCTCGGCCGTGTAGCCCCGATGCATCGCCTTGAGGATCGAGTCGCTGCCCGACTGGAGCGGGTAGTGCAGGTGAGGACACACAGCCGGCACCGCGGCCATCGCCTCGATCGTCTCCGGGCGGAGGTCCTTCGGGTGCGGGCTCGTGTAGCGGACCCGGCGGATGCCGTCGACCGAGCCGACCTCACGAAGCAGCTCGGCGAACAGCGGCCGCCGCTTCGTGATGTCGCGACCGTAGGAGTTCACGTTCTGGCCGAGCAGCGTCACCTCGGTCGTGCCGTCCGCTGCGAGCTGCGCGACCTCCGCGACGATCTCGTCGATCGGACGGCTGATCTCCTTGCCCCGCACCGACGGCACGATGCAGAAGGCGCAGGTGTTGTTGCAGCCGATCTGGATCGTCACCCACGCGCTGTACGGCAGATCGCGCCGAGCCGGGAGCGCGCTCGGGAACTCGTTCGACTCCTGGAGGATCTCCATGACCGGGCCCTCGAGCTCCGCTCGCCGGAGCAGACCGGCCGCGTTCGCGACGTTGTGCGTGCCGAACACGACGTCGACGTACGGCGCCCGCTGTTGGATCAGACCCTGGTCCTTCTGAGCCATGCAGCCGCCGACGGCGATCTGCATGCCCGGCTTCGCGTCCTTGAGCCGCTTGAGGTGGCCCAGGTTGCCGTAGAGGCGGTTGTCGGCGTTCTCCCGGATGGTGCACGTGTTGAGCACGACGACGTCCGCCTCGTCCGCGCTGGCGGCCGCGACCATCCCCTCGGCCTCGAGCAGGCCCGCGATGCGCTCGCTGTCGTGCTCGTTCATCTGACACCCGAAGGTGCGGACGAAGTAGGTCCGGCTCACTCCCCCAGGATACGGGGCGCCGGGTGCGGCCTCAGCCGAGGAGCTCGCGACCCACCGTCGATGCCGTCCCGTTCCGGGAAGCACCGTCGACGCTCACCCCGTCGACCGGAACACCGTCGACGGCGGCGCCGTCGGATCCGTTCACGCCGTTCACCCCGTCAACCCCATCGAGCGACACGGAACGCAGCTCGACGGTGATCGGCGAGCGCCGATGGCGGTCCTCGAGCAGGAGACGGATCGCCGTTCGGCTCTCCCCGTCGATCTCGATGTCGGCGAAGGTCGGTACGCAGACGAGGTCGAGTCCCGACGGCGCGACGAACCCACGCGCGATCGCGATCGCCTTGACGGCCTGGTTGAGCGCGCCCGCCCCGACGACCTGCACCTCGACGGCGCCGTCTTGGCGCAGGACCCCGGCGAGCGCGCCTGCGCATGCGTTCGGGTTCGACTTGCTCGAAACTTTGAGGACTTCCACCGTTGCCCCCCACGGCCTGGTGCGGCTGATTGCTGCCGGCCGAAGTATTCGACGGTGGAAGCGCTCGCTCCTGCCGGTCGCGTACCACAAACCGATCCAAAAGGGTCAGCACGGGAAGGCGGAAGCGGGCGGATCTGACGTCAGAAGATGCCACGAGCGGCCCCTTCCAGGGCCGCTCGCGACGTCGGTGTGCTCCGCTGGTCTTGCTTTGGACTAGTCGAGCGAGATCGGCTCGTCGTCCTTGTCACCCTCACCGAGAGGCACGTCGACGGAGGCGCCGATGCCGGCGGCCTGGCGCACCCGCTCGTTGAGCTCGATCATGAGCTCGGGGCTCTCGGACAGGAAGTTCTTCACGTTCTCCCTGCCCTGGCCGAGCTGCTCACCCTCGTAGGTGAACCACGCTCCCGACTTCTTCACCAGACCCAGCTCGACGGCCATGTCGAGCAGCGAGCCTTCGCGGCTGATGCCGCGACCGAAGGCGATGTCGAACTCGGCCTGCCGGAAAGGCGGGGCGACCTTGTTCTTCACGACCTTGACCCGGACTCGGTTGCCGACGACCTCCGCACCGTCCTTGATCGACTCGATGCGACGGATGTCGAGACGGACCGACGAATAGAACTTCAGCGCCCGACCACCGGGAGTGGTCTCCGGCGAGCCGAACATGACGCCGATCTTCTCTCGCAGCTGGTTGATGAACACGCAGATCGTGTGCGTCTTGTTCAGGTTCGCGGTGAGCTTGCGCAGGGCCTGCGACATGAGACGGGCCTGCAGGCCGACGTGGCTGTCGCCCATCTCGCCCTCGATCTCGGCGCGCGGGGTCAGCGCAGCCACCGAGTCGATCACGACGACGTCGAGGGCTCCCGACCGCACGAGCATGTCGGCGATCTCGAGCGCCTGCTCGCCGGTGTCGGGCTGGGAGATCAGGAGGTTGTCGATGTCGACGCCGATCGCCCGGGCATAGATCGGATCCATGGCGTGCTCGGCGTCGATGTAGGCGCAGATGCCGCCGTTGCGCTGAGCTTCGGCCACGACGTGCATCGCGAGCGTCGACTTACCGGAGGATTCCGGGCCGTAGATCTCGACCACACGGCCTCGCGGAAGGCCCCCGATGCCGAGGGCGATGTCGAGCGCCATCGCGCCCGTCGGCACCGATTCGATCGGGACGATGGCCTTCTCGCCCATCCGCATGACCGAACCCTTGCCGAACTGCTTGTCGATCTGGCTGAGCGCCATCTCGAGTGCCTTGTCACGCTCCACGTGTGTGCTTCCCCTCTTCGTTTCTCTGAGTTCAGGAGTGGTTGTGCGGCCTGCGATCCACCCGATGTGTTCCGTTGCGAGGAACGTACGCCAGGGGTGGGACACGAAGTTCCATCAGCGTAATTCCGAACGTCTGTTCGTACGCGGATGGTCGGGCTCAGGCGAGGGACCAGCGGCCGATCACGTCGTACGACGCCCCGGTCGGCGAGGTCGTGCTGCGGACGAGGGTGAGCTCGTCGACCGGCCAGCTGCACGAGGTCGGTGCGCCGGCGAGGGGGCGGACGTCGCCACGGCCACGAGCGGCACGCGCCATCGTGAGGTGCCCACGAAACGGGCGAGGATCGGGGGGCTCGCCGAACGACGCCGTCGAGCCGACGGTATCGGCTGCCAGAGCGTCGAGTCCAGAGACCGGAACCATCAGGATCCCTCGCCCGAAGCGGTCGACATGAGGTCCGACGAGTGCGTGCACCTGCGGCTGGCGCGCAGCGACGCCCGCCAGAGCGGCCGACAGCGCGTCGACGTCGCCCTCCCCCACTTGGCCCAGGAAGCGGAGCGTCACGTGCCACTGCTCCGGCTTGGTCCACCGGATGCCGGCGACGGCGGGCCGCGGCAGCCGGGCCAGCGCGGTCACCACCTCCGCAGGTGGCCAGACCGCGACGAACAGCCTCAGGTCACTCGCCTCGTGAGCGTTCGAGGAGGCGGTACCGGAGGGCGTCGAGAAGCGAGATGGCGGAGAACTGGCGCACCCGCTCGCGGTCGCCAGGCAGGCGCAGCTGCCGGGCCTCGCCTTCGTCGTCACCCGGCATCGCGATGCCGATGAAGACGGTGCCGGGCGGCTGGCCGTCCTGCTCGGCGGGCCCGGCCACGCCGGTGACGGAGATGCCGACGTCGGCGCCCAGCACCTTGCGCACGCCGGTCGCCATGGCGCGCGCCGCGACGTCCGAGACCACCGGACCCTCCGGGACGCCGAGGACGTCGTACTTCACCTCGCTGGCGTACGACACGACGCAGCCGCGGAACCACTCGCTCGCTCCGACGACGTTGGTCAGACGCGACCCGACGAGCCCGCCGGTGAGCGACTCGGCGACCGCGAGGGTGAGCCCCTGGGCCCGAAGGAGGTGACCGACCGCGTCCTCCATCGTCTCCTCGTCGACGCCGAAGATCAGGTCGCCGAGGATCGTGCGCACCTGGGCCTCCTCGGCCATCAGCAGGTCGCGCGCCGAGTCGGCGTCGGGTGCCTTCGCGGTGATGCGGACCTTGATCCCCTCGATGCCACTGGCGAGGAACGCGATGGTCGGGGCCGGACCGCTGGCGTTGTCGAGCGCGTCGAGGCGGGGAGCCAGCTTCTCGGCGACCGCCGACTCCGCCAGACCCCACGTGCGCAGCGTGCGCGACACGATCGTCGCGGTTGTGCCGGCCCGCACCTGGAGGTCGGGGATGATCGCCCGCTCCATCATCTCGGTCATCTCGTAGGGGACGCCCGGGACCGCGTAGACGACCTTGTGGCCGACGGGACAGATCAGGCCGGGAGCGGTGCCGCGCACCTGGTCGATGACCTTCGCGCCCTGCGGCACGTCGGCCTGTCGGAGGTTGCTCTCCGGCATCTCTCGACCGCGTGACTCGAACATCTTGCGGATCCGTTCGCCGATCTCCTCGTTGCGCTCGAGCGGGACGTTCATCACCTTCGCGATCGCTTCCCTGGTGATGTCGTCCTGGGTCGGGCCGAGGCCGCCGCACATGATCACGGCATCGCTGCGCGCGAGCGACGTGCGCAGCGCGTTGACGATGCGATCGAGGTTGTCTCCGACCTTCGTCTGGTAGTGGCTGTCGATGCCGGCCAGCGCGAGGCGCTCGCCCATCCACGACGAGTTGGTGTCGACGATCTGACCGAGGAGCAGCTCGCTTCCAACGGCGATCACTTCACAGCGCAGGGTCACGTGCGGCCTTCCTGCCGTCGAGGAGGTATTGCGCTCCGGTCACGAGCGTGAGCACCACTGCTACCCACAGCACCGTGTTGCGAACAGCCGCGTGCTCCTTCGTCACCGGCAGGAGCGCGGCGCCGATGGCGAGCTCCTGCACGACCGTCTTCACCTTCGCCCACCAGCGCGCAGGGATCGAGATGCCGTTGCGACCGGCCCAGCTGCGGTAGAGGCTGATGACCGCTTCCCGCGACGCGATCAGACCGACCGGCAGCCACCAGAACGCGCCCTGCACGACCAACGCGACGAGACCGCCCACGACGAGGAACTTGTCCGCGAGCGGATCGAGGAACGCACCCGACCGGGTCGTCCCCTGCTTGCGCGCGAGCCATCCGTCGATGCCGTCGGTCGCGGCGAGCACGAACCCGAGCAGGAACGCCGGCCACGACGGACCCTGATCGACGACGACCACCAGCCACACGGGCGTGAGCGCCAACCGAGCGAGGGTGATCGCGTTGGCCGGCGTCAGGAGCGCCGAGGGTCCGAACGATGACGCGGTCGACACGTGCGCTCAGCGCGCCTCGATGTCGTAGCCGTAGGCGGCATCGACCGTGACCTTGTGGAACTCGCCGACGGCGAGGTCTTCCGGCACGTGCACGATGCCGTCGATCTCCGGCGCCTCGCGGTGGCTGCGCGCCGCGCCCGGGCGGTCGACCAGCACCTCGATCTCCCGGCCGACGAGCGCCTGGCGGCGCGCCGTCGTGATGTCGTCCTGGAGCTCGCCGAGCTCGCGCAGGCGCTCCTTCACCAGATCTTCGGGCACCTCGCCGTCGAGGTTCGCCGCGTACGTGCCCTCTTCGGGCGAGTAGGCGAAGAAGCCGACCCAGTCGAGCTGCGCCGCCTCCACGAACTGCAGCAGCTGGTCGTGGTCTTCCTCGGTCTCACCGGGATAGCCGACGATGAAGTTCGACCGGAAGGCCGCGTCCGGGAAGCGCTCGCGGATCTGCTCGATGCGTCGGAGGAACCGGTCGCCATCGCCCCAGCGACGCATCCGTCGGAGCAGGGGCTTCGACACGTGCTGCAGCGAGAGGTCGTAGTACGGCACGTTCGTGGCCGAGCCGATCACGTCGATCAGACCGTCGCTGAGGTCGGACGGATACAGGTAGAGGAGCCGGGTGCGCGGAACCTTGGCCGCCACCGCCTCAACGAGGGGGACGATCGAGCCGGCGCCCATGCCGTCGACGTCCTTGCCGTACGACGCGAGGTCTTGGGCGACGAGGACGATCTCCTTCGCTTCGACCTCGTCGACCTCGCGGAGGATCTCCTCGACGCTCCTCGACCGCTGCTTCCCGCGGAAGCTCGGGATGGCGCAGAAGCCGCACGAGCGGTCGCAGCCCTCGGCGATCTTCACGTACGCCCACGGCACGCTCGACTTCGGCCGGGGGAGGTTCAGCAGGTCGAGGACGGGGATCTTCTCGGCGCTCTTCTTCCGCCCGATCGTGACGGGTACGCCGAAGCCGGCGACCTCGTCGACCTCCGGCAGTGCCTCGGCGAGCTCGCCTCCGTAGCGCTCGGCCATGCAACCGGTGACGACCAGGCGGGCTCCCTCACGGCGGACGTCGCTGAGCGAGAGGATCGTGTCGATCGACTCCTGCCGCGCCGCCTCGATGAACGCGCACGTGTTCACGACGACCAGATCCGCCTCGTCGGGAGACGATGCGACGGACATCCCGTCGGCTTCGAGGGTGCCGACGAGCTTGTCGGAGTCGACCTGGTTCTTCGGGCACCCCAAGGTCTCGACCCAGTAGGTGCGGCGTTCTGACATGGCCCTTCGAGGCTACCGGGGGTGGCCGTTCGAGCCGCAGTCCGGTCGCGGGTCAGTTGGTGGCTTCGGTGGGCGCTCCGAGGTGGACGATGTTGCCGTCGGGATCCCGGACGCTGGCGACCCGCTCGCCCCACGGCTCGGTCCGCGGCTCGGCGACGACCGGTGCGCCGTCAGCGACCAAGGCCGAGAACGCCGCGTCGACGTCGTCGACGTAGACCCAGTAGCTGAACCGATGGGCTTCGGCGCCGCTTCGCCGGGCGATGCCAAGGGTCGAGCCATCGCGTTCGAGGGTGACGAACCCTGGCGTCCCCTCGGGCGGAAACGCGTAGGTCGTCACATACCCGAGCCGCCCGTAGAACGCGACAACCGACTCGAGGTCCTCGACGCTCAGGATGGGGAAGCCGTCACCGCTCACGCCTGCCCAGTCTTTCTCGTGCCCGCTCGCCGCGCGCCGAGCGAGCGCCTGACGTTCCCGTCCGTGACCTCGCTGTCGACGCGACTGGGGAGGATCGTCGATGCGCGTGTATCTCCTCTGAGTTCTTGTCTCACCCCCGTCGTATCGTCCCTTTTGTGCTGACGTTGCGGGAGCTGACGAGTGAAGCGGAGAAGGTGGCGGTCGGTTTCGACCCTCGCCTGCTCGACGCCGCGTCTGCTCGCGCCGCGGTCCAGCACGCG
>DATLGL010000038.1:0-3667 GCA_035540495.1 Acidimicrobiales bacterium | reverse complement strand
ACCCGGCGCTCCGCCGCCGCCGCCGGACGCGCCGCCACCACCGGGCGCGTCGCCGCCACCGCCACCCGGTTGGGATCGCGGCTGGGCACCACCTCCCGGATGGGCCCCTCCACGGCCGCAGCCCAAGGCGGGCGATGCCCGCACGGGACCGCTTCCGTTGCATCCGATGACGGTGGGCGACGTCCTCGACGGGTCGTTCAAGCTCTTCAAGGCGAACGCCCGGACGCTGATCCTGGCCACCGCGGCCGTCGTCGTCCCGCTCCAGGTCGTCACCGCGTTCGTCCTCCGATCGCAGTTCGACGTCGGCTTCCTCAACCTCTTTCGCGACCCGACCCTCGCGGAGTCCGTCGCGAGCGAGCAGCAGTCGATCTCGCAACTCGTGCTGTCCGTGATCACCGGCGTCATCGCCGCCCTTGTCACGCCGTTCATCGCCGGTGCCGTCAGCCGAGTCGTCGCGGCGAGCTACCTCGGACGCGAGATCGGTCCGGCCGAAGCGCTCAAGGTGGCGCTGCGGCGGTTCCCCGCGCTGCTGGGCGCGTTCGTCCTCGTGCACCTCCTCGAGCTCGTGGGTTTCATCCTGTGCATCCTTCCGGGGATCGCGCTGATGGCGATGTTCGTGCTCGTCGCACCGGCGATCGCCGTCGAGGAGATCGGTCCGGTCGCCGCGATGAAGCGGTCGTGGAACCTCGTCCGCCCCCGCTTCTGGCCGGTGCTGGGGATCAGCCTCCTCGCCGGCCTGATCGCGAACATCCTCGGTCAGATCCTCGGCACCGCTCCGGCGCTGGTCGCGCTCGTCCTCGGCGGTGCGTTCGCCTGGATCGGCGTCGCTGTCAGCGGCGTGCTGAGCCAGCTCATCGCGCTGCCGATCGTCACCATCGCCGCCACGCTGCTGTACTTCGACGGGCGCATCCGCCACGAAGGCTTCGACCTGCAGATCATGGCGGCCCAGCTCGACCGCACGACCTCGCCCGCCGAACGTGGCTGGTCCTGAGCAGCTGCCTCCGCCGGAGGCGACGGCGGACGAGATCCGGCGGACCGCCGAGGAGATCCTCTCCCGACCGGAGTTCCAGCCGGAGCCGCAGTCGCTGTTCGAGCGGGCGGCGAGCTGGTTCTCGGAGCGCTTCAACGACCTGCTGACGACGCTGTTCAGCGGCGGCCGCAACTCGATCGTCGCCTGGATCGCGCTGGTCGTCGTGGTCGGTGTGATCGCGCTGCTGGTCGTGCGCATCCTCACCTCGATGCGCACCGATCCGGCTGCGGCGGCCGGCGTCGTCGTCGAATCGGAGCCCCGCCGCCGCGCCGTCGACTGGGAGCGCGAGGCCCAGGAGCACGCGTCCGCCGGACGGTGGCGTGACGCGCTGCGGTGCCGGTACCGCGCCCTTGTCGCGAGGCTGGCCGCGTCGGGCGCTGTGGACGAGGTGCCCGGCCGTACGGCGGGGGAGTACCGGCTCGAGGTCCGCCGCTCGCGCCCGGACGCGGCACCGCCGTTCGGCGAGGCGACCGACCTGTTCGAGCACGCGTGGTACGGCCACCGCGAGGTCTCCTCCGACGACGACGAGCGGTTCCGCGCGCTCGCCGACGACGTCACCGCGCACACCCGGACGTGAGGGGCTGATGAGGCGCTGGGCTCCGTGGATCGTGCTCGCGGCTGCGGTCGTCGTCATCGCCCTCCTCGCTCGCTCCGGCGACGACTCCGGCGCGCCTCTCGACCCACGGTCGACAGGCCCGCTCGGCGCGCGGGGGCTCGTCCTGCTCCTGGAGGAGATGGGCGCAGAGGTCGACATCGCGCCTCGGTTCGACGAATCGACCGACGTCGCCGTGCTCCTGGTCGACGCCCTCGGCACCCGGCAGGAGGAACGGCTGCAGGCGTGGGTCGAGGCCGGCGGGGTGCTGGTCGTCGCTGATCCGCTCTCCGACTTCGTGCCCGCGCTGGCGCGATCCGACGGTGGGATCTTCGAGGAGGAGCCCTCCGAGCGCCTGCGGCCGAACTGCTCCCTGCCGGCGCTGCGTTCGGTGACGGCGATCGCGGTCCCTTCTGCCGGAGCCTTCCGCGTGCGGGACGGTGCGGTGGCGTGCTTCGCGATGGGGAACGGCGCGTACCTCGTCGCGAGGAGCGAAGGCGAAGGGACGGTCGTCGCGCTGGCCGGCGGAGCGCCGTTCGTGAACGAGTACCTCGACGAAGCCGACAACGCGGTGATGGTCGTCTCGCTGCTGGCTCCGCGACCGGGGACTTCGATCGTCGTGCTGGAACCCGATCTGCCGGGCAGCGGCGACGAGGGCGTGCTCGGTCTGGTGCCCCGTTCGGTGCGCAGCGGGTTGTGGCAGTTCGCCGTCGCGTTCGTCGCGCTTGCGCTCTGGCGCGGACGACGCGTCGGCGCGCCGGTGGTCGAATCACAGCCGGTCGACATCCCCGGGTCTGAGCTCGTCGTCGCGACCGGCAACCTGATGCAGCACGGCGGCCAGCGCGACGCCGCGGCCGACATGCTGCGCATGCAGCTCCGGCGCGAGCTCGCCTTCCGGTTCGGCCTGCCTGCCGACGCACCGGTCGAACGCGTCGCATCGGCGGTCGCGGCGACGGGCGTCGACGCGGGTCGCATCGCCGCGGCGCTCGAACGCCGTCCCGTCCGCGACGATCGCGAGCTCCTCGCCGTCGCGGCTGCCATCGAGTCCCTTCGCAGAGAGGTCGTCCATGTCTGACGCTCCGTCCCCCCGTCGCGGCCGCACCCGCGCTGTCGAACGTGCTCCTCGCGACGCCATGCTCGCCCTCCGCGACGAGGTCTCGAAGGTGGTCGTCGGTCAAGAGGGGGCGCTCTCCGGCCTCGTCGCGGCGCTGCTCGTGCGCGGCCACGTCCTCCTCGAAGGTGTGCCCGGCGTGGCGAAGACGCTGCTGGTGAAGACGATCGCGGCAGCGCTCGATCTCCAGTTCGCCCGGGTGCAGTTCACTCCCGACCTGATGCCTTCGGACGTGTTGGGACAGACGATCTTCGAGTCGACGACGAGTGCCTTCCGCTTCCGTGAAGGCCCCGTCTTCTGCAACCTCCTCCTCGCCGACGAGATCAACCGCACCCCGCCGAAGACGCAGGCCGCGCTGCTCGAGGCGATGGAGGAACGGCAGGTGACCGTCGAGGGGACGGCACGCCCGTTGCCGGAGCCGTTCCTCGTCGTCGCCACGCAGAATCCCGTCGAGTACGAGGGCACCTACCCGCTGCCGGAGGCCCAGCTCGACCGGTTCGCCCTGCGGGTCGCGATCGGCTATCCGTCGCTCGCCGAGGAGGCGCGGATGCTCTCGGAGCAGACGGCCGGCGTTCCGCTCGAGTCGCTCGAGCCGGTGACGACGGGCGCAGAGGTGCTGGCGCTCGTCGCCGAGGCCCAGTCGGTCTTCGTCGAGGAGAGCGTCAATCGCTACGTCGTCGCGCTCCTGCGCCACACCCGCTCGGACGCCCGTCTCTACCTCGGTGCGAGCCCCCGCGCCGGAATCGCCCTCGTCCGGGTCGCGAAGGCACGCGCGCTCGCGGACAGCCGCACGTACCTCTCGCCCGACGACGTCAAGGCGGTCGCCGAGCCGGTGCTCGCGCACCGCTTGATCGTGGCGCCCGAGGCACGCGCGGCCGGGACGACGAGCCACGAGCTCGTTCGCGACGCGCTCGCGAAGACGCCGGTTCCGGTC
>DATLGL010000037.1:0-33857 GCA_035540495.1 Acidimicrobiales bacterium | reverse complement strand
TACAACCGCCGCCGCCGCAACCACAGCGACTTCATGCGAGGGCGCACACCACTCCAGGTCCTCACCTCACACCAGCTCAAGCGAGCATCATGAACCCGAACCAGGGGGCCCAACTGTCACCTCGAACCCCGGCCCGGAAGGCCTAGAGCGCGAGCTCTTCACCGTTGAGGAGGCGTGGGAGCGGCTCGCTCAGGACGACATGCGGACACGACCCGGCGCGGTGCGTCTCCGCAAGCTCTTAGCGGAGTTTTCGTGAACCCCACGGTTATACTTGTCGGTATGACTCACCGAGTCGGACCGAAGGGACAGGTGGTGATCCCGAAGGGTCTGCGTGATGCGATCGGGATCCATCCGGGCGACGAGGTCGAGTTCTGGCTCGACGGCGATCACGTGGTCGTACGGCGCGCCCAAGACCGCCCATCCCTCAAAGGCCGCTTCGCCGGCATGGCGTTGAGGTCGGTGCTCCAGAGCGAACGGAAGAAGGACAAGGCACGCGAGTCGAGACGGTGACGGTCGTCCTCGACTCCTGGGCCATCCTCCGCTTTCTCGAAGGTGTATCCCCCGCCGCCGAGGCCGTCGATGCGCTGCTCCACGCGGAGCGACCGACTGTGAGCTGGATCAACCTCGGCGAGGTGTTCTACGTCGTCCGGCGAGTCACAAGCGAAGCGGATGCCATGAGCGCGATCCGGGACTTGAAGGCGAGCGTGCAAACGGAGCTCCCATCGGAGGAGCGGGTCCTCGATGCGGCGCGGATCAAGGCCGCCTTCCCGCTGGCGTACGCGGACGCCTTCGCCGCGGCGACCGCCGTCGCCCACGAGGCCGAGCTCTGGACGGGAGATCCCGAATTACTGCTCGCGGACGCAACCTGGAGGTGGCGCGACCTTCGATGAACGTGGGCCGCCGTAACGTGGCCCGTGGCTTCCGATGAGCAGTCCGCCTCCGTGGTCGCGGCGATGGACGTCGCCGACGCGTTCCTCGCGACGTTCAATGCCGGCGATGCCCGAGCCCACGCCGAGACGCTCGGCTACCCGCACGTCCGCCTGGCGAGCGGCCAGGTCAGGATCTGGAACGACGTCGACGAGGCGACCGCCGCCATCGAGGTCGGCATGGTCGCCATTCGGGAGCGAGCCGGGTGGGACCGCAGCGAATGGGACCACAAGCGAGTCATCCACGACCTCGGCGACAAGGTGCACCTCGACGTGCAGGTCACCCGCTACCGGGCCGACGGCAGCGTGATCGGCGTCTATCCCGCCGTCTATGTCGTCGTGGAGACGCCCGAGGCCTGGCGCATCCAGTGCCGGTCGAGCGCTGCGCCGTAGGTGGGCGGTTCCGCGGAACCGCCGAGCGACTCAGGTCAGGTTGGCCGCGGCGACGAACAGACCGAAGGCCGAGAGCTGCAACGTGAGCATCGACATGAAGAGGTTGCGATTCTGGTGCCGTAACGAGCCGTTGACTTCGGCGATCTTGGTCTCGACCTGCGAGAACCCAACGGCCATCTCGGCCCTGAGCACACGCAAATCGTCTTTGGTCGCTACGTCGCCCCCGAGAGGCGGGAGGTAGCCCATCAGCGTTGACGCCTCAGGCGCGCCGAGCACTGACTCGAGCCGCGAGTACAGCTGGTGGCGGTCGCTTTCACTGATCATCCATTGTTCTGCGTTGCGTTGAAGCGAGCAACGGGAGCGCAGATCCGGCACTCCGAGTCGGGTCCCGTCGGTCGTACGACGCACCTCGGACACAAACGCACGGCGGACAGACAGGACGCACCTAACGTCGCGCAGTGGACAAGGCACTGATCTCCGCAGCGGAGGAACTCCTCGCGCAACAGACGCTCGCCGTCGACGATCTCCTCTCAGAACTGCGCCGCCTCGGCCACGACCTCGACGCAGGCGATCCGGACGATCGAGACGACTTCATCCTGGAGATGACCGAACGGGGCTACTGGCACTTCGGTGACCATCTCACCCTCCCGGGCCCCCTCCTGCGCTCCCGCATGTTCACCCACGTCGTGACCGCCGACGAAGCCGCCGGCGGCTACCTGGCGGTCAACCCTGACCTCGCGCCCTTGACCCTCGACGAGGCCCGCACGTTCGAGGCCGGCGACACCAACTTCTACGACGACTTCGAGCCCGAGACCGGGAGCGTCCTCCGCGCCCACGACGAACGGCTGCCGTGGCCGGCGGGCACGACGATCGCCGTGCGGTGGATCGACGACGGACGTCTGTCGATCTCCTCCTCACACGATGCGCCCGAGCCCGCTACGTCTCTGGTCACCGCTTGCAGCGATGCGGCAGTCCGCATGTCGGGTGGCGGCGGATCGACCATGCTGCTCAACCTCGTCGGCACCCTGCTGGCAGAAGATCACCACGCATTCACCACGCCACAAGCACCCATCGGCGGGCTCCTACTCGCCGCCGGCTACGAGCGCAGAGGCGAAGAGGTCGCGCCGGTCGGCTTCGACTGGGGCGCGCTCGCAGAACGACGGAAGTCCGACAGCGTCGCCGTCACCGCACGCGAGTACGGCCTCGACCAGGATCAGGCAGAGCGTTTCCAGCGCATCCAGTCGGCGATCTACCGTGCCGCGCCGTCGCCCCGCGACACCACCCGCAACGACAGCGACATCCCCCGCGCGGTGAACGAGATCCTCGACGCCCTCGGCACCGACCGCCGCCTCAACGGGCTCTTCCTGGCCTGGTTCAACGGGCTGTCGGCGCGCCTGCCGGAGTTCCTCGACCGCTCGGTGTTCGTCGAGGCTGCCATCGCCACGGGCCGGCGCCTGCCGCCAGCGGTCCACATGCTGCGCGGCGTGCTCGCCGAAGAGGCGGGCGACGCGACCGGGCACGATGCCGCCGTCCGCGAAGCCCTACGCGTCGACCCGGAGTTCGCGGCAGCGATCGAAGACGCCCAGTGGATCGCGGCCGAGCGAGGCGATGCTTCTCGCGCCCTCACGCTCCTCCACCAACTGGGTGCGTCTGCTCCGAGGGAAGAGGTCGAGACCCTCGGGTGGTACGCATCGCCCGGGCCGATGTCGGCGGGTCGGAACGATCCGTGCCCCTGCGGTTCGGGACGCAAGCACAAGCAGTGCTGCGCACGCCACAACGGCCACGCGCTCGACGACCGGTTCAGCTGGCGGCTCGTGCGGGCCGCGATGTTCGTGCAGCGTCCTGCGCAGCGCCACCACCTCCTCGACTTCGTGCGCGACGTGTTCGCGGCGGCCGGAGCCGACGACCATGGACACGACGACGAGATCTCGCCGTCGGTGCTCTTCGTGGGAACGCAGCATCCGACGATGGTGTGGCTCTACCTCGCCGAGGGCGGCGGGCTCGAGCGCTACGCAGTGGAGCGGGGTCCGCTGTTCTCCGACGACGAGCGCGAGCTGGTTCGCTCGTGGCTGCCCGTTCGTCATCGCCTCCTCCGCTTCGACGAGACCAGCGACGATGACCTTCCGAAGGATCTCGACGCCCTCGTGCCCGTCGTGGATCTGGTGACCGGCGAGCGGATCGACGTGCCCACGCTGTACGGGCCGGACCGTCCCCGCAACGGCGAGACGGCGATCATGCTCGTGCTGAGCGACGGCACGAGGCCTCGGCTTGCCGGCATGCCCATCGAGGTCAGGTCGGACCAGGTGGACGAGGTGGCGGCCATCCTGTCCGCCGACTCGCCGGATGCGGTCGGGCTGGCGCGTCTGCTCGTGCGTGACCAGCTCCTCGAGCTCGCCGGCGGGATCGAGGAGCGCTACGGCGACCTCGATCTCGACGACCTCGACGAGCTCGACGCGACCATCGAGGTGGCGGAGGAGGACTACCTCGACCGGCTCGAGCTCGTGCTCGCGCTCCTCGACGACGTCGACGGCGTCGTCGACGAGACGAAGATCATCGGCCGCGATCCGTGGGAGGCCGACGAACCGTTGTCTGACGACGATCTCTACGCACTGATCGCCGCCGCCCACCCCGAGTACGAATCGGAGATCGAAACCGGTGCCGAGGTCGAGATCGCCGGCGAGACGATGAGCCCGCGCCTCCACGTCGCCATGCACACCATCGCTGCCCGCCAGATCCTCGACGACACGCCGCCCGAGGCGTACGCGACCGCCCTCCGGCTTCTCGACGACGGCTTCGAACTGCACGACGTGATGCACATGCTCAGCCGGGTCGTCAGCGACCACGCGTACGCCGCGATCAAGGACGGCACCGCCCCCGATCCCGACGCGTACGCAGCTGCGCTCGACGCGCTGCCCGTCGACTGGGAACACGAGCGACAGCGAATCGATGCGCGGCTGCGTGCGCAGTCACGCCGGCGGGAGCACCACCCGCGTCGACGCTCCTGACCCCGCCTCCGAACTCAACCGAACCGCTGGTGCCGCGTCGTCGCGCTCAGGCGGCTTTGACGGCCGGACGCACGCGCTCCTCGAGGCGGGCGGCATCGACGGCTGCCAGCGTTCCGACGACGTCGATGATCTCGATCAAGTCGATGCGCACCGTGCGGAGCCGGATGCCCGTGGGCCGGCGGAGACCAGCGGACGCCAGGTCGTCGATCTCCACGTGACGGTTCGGGAACCGCAACCGGCTGGCGGCGCTCGTCGCAGGCAGCACCGTTACCGACGACCCGTCGAGCTCCACCACGACGGCCGGGCGCGTCTTCTCCGCGTCGACCTCGGCGAACGGGATGTGGGCCCAGATCACCGCCCCGAACGTCAGCCGGTTCCGCGGAGCCGGCTTCACCGAGGCGAGCGCTGACACCCGCAACTCGACGACGTTCACCTCCCGCCGTCCGCGGGCCGCTCGGCCGCCGTGTCGCTTGTCCCCGCTCCGCCTCATCGAAGAACCCCCGTTCCAGGTGTCGCCGTTCCTACGTCAGTCGTACTCCTCCTGTGTGACAGGAATCAGGAGGCGGCGCGCCGGTTACGTCCGCCGACGCAGCCGACGCGCCGCCGACCGTGCCCGAGGGGTAACGGCCCGCTGTGACAGCGACAGCCGGAGTCGATCAGCGCGACGTCGATCTATGAGCTTGTCTCATGCATCCGCGCATGTAATCATGCGTCTATGCCTAAAACGGTGCAGATCCGCGACATCGACGACGAGGTCTACGCCGCGCTCGTGAGGCGGGCTGGTGAGGCTGGAATCACGGTGCCCGATCTCCTTCGGCGAGAGGCGGTGCGAGTGGCAGGTCGACCCTCCGTCGAGGAGTGGCTCGCGCGCACGCGCCGGCGCCCGTCGAAGATCACCGCAGCAGAGGTCCAAGAGGCCCTCGACGAGCTGCGGGGCGAGTGGCCCGATGCTGGTCGTTGACGCGAGCGTTCTGTTCGAGGTCGTCGCCGATACGCCCGACTCGGAACAGCTCCGCGACCGCCTCGCGGCAGACACCGATCACTCGGCACCGCACTTGGTCGACGCGGAGGTCCTCTCTGTGGTGCAGACCGCGCATCGCCGAGGACACCTCGACGACACTGCGGCCGGTCAGGCGATCGAAGACCTCCGAGCGTGGCCTGGAGAGCGGTGGTCGCACCGCCCCCTCCTCCAGCGGGCGTGGGAGCTCCGTGAGAACGTGCGCGGATACGACGCTCTGTACGTCGCTCTCGCCGAGGCGCTGGGTGCGACGTTGCTCACCCGGGACCGACGACTCGCGTTGTCGCAGCGCGCGACCTGTCGGATCGAAATGGTCTGACGGCCGCGGGTCAGCTGTCGGCCGGTTCCGCGGAGACGAGCTTCATCGAGGCGAGTGCCGTAACCCGCACCTCGACGACGTTCACCTCCCGCCGTCCGAGGCCGGCTCGGTTCACGTCTCGCCTGTCTTGCTGTGACAGCGACGGGTGGCAGGTCACGTGCCAACGCCGGAGACCAGGATCAGCCGTACGACTCGCAGCCCCACCCGTCGGCATTGGCATCGAAGCCGTGCGGGTCGCCGTGGGTGCGATCGACGCGGACGGCGCGGCGGATGTCCCCACAGTCGAGGTCGGGTGGCGCCGGGGGGATGCAGTCGTCGGGATAGGCGGGATGGCAGTTGCCAGCCGGCGCCGGAGAGGGCGCTGATGACGCTGGCGGCGACACGAGCGGTTGGGCGGACGGAGCGGGAGCCATCGAGGTGGTCTTGCACGCGGACCACAGCCCGAGTCCGGCGGCGCGAGCGGAGCGCTCGGCGGCCTGGAGCCGTCGGGCGAGATCGGCATCCTCGCTGGCGAACTCCTCGTACCACTCGGCCGCGCCGGACGAGACGAGCATCTCGTTCACGCTCCTGCCACCGACCTCGACATCAGCGAGGGTGCGCCCGTAACGGTCCTTCTCCGGACCGGTCGGCGGCCGGCGCAGCGTCACCTGCTGGCCGTCGATCATCGACCGAAGCGCGGCGGTCGACTCCGCGCCGAAGCACTCGTTGGTCTCCGGTGCGTCGACCTGCGCAAGGCGCACGCGGCGGCCGTCGCTCAGCACGAAAGTGTCACCGTCGGTGATCGAGCGCACCGCGAGCGCTCCCGAGACGCGGGTGGTCGTGGACGGCACCGCTGTCGCCGGCGGCACCGGTGTCGAGGGCGGAGCCGTCGCCGTCTCGGATGGCGGTGACGTCGTCTCCGCGCCCCTCGACGTCGCCTCGGAGACGTCGACGGCAGCCGTTGCGGTGGTCGGCTCCCCTCCCGTCGCCACTCGGCCATCGTGGCTGTCGTCGGACGAGCCGTCTCCGTTCGCCACAGCCGCGCCCACGACCACGACGAGCGCGGCGGCACCGATCAGTCGACCTCGCCGGCTCACCGACGCTCGTTCCCGCACTGCGCAGCCGCCATGTCGTCTACATCGGCACCGCCAACATGCTCCGAGAGCGGTGAACACCGTGCTCGTATGAGAGCGCCGGGGATTCGGGGAGACATTCCTGGCCCACCAGCGCTAGCGGGCGAGCCGCGTCGAATCCGTACATCCCGTCCGCCGACCGTTCGCACGATGCCGCCGGGAAGGAGAGAAGGGCAGCTCCACTGTCCCAGGGTCGTGGTTCCCTAGAGGTGAGAGAAGGGGTCACACGCACGGCCGTCAGGAGGACGATGACGCACCTCACCAACCGGTTCGACCATGCGATCACGTACGCCAGGGACGTGCACGCAGCCGACGTGCGCAAGGGAACGACGGTTCCCTACATCGCGCACCTGCTGGCGGTGTCGAGCATCGTGCTCGAGCACGGCGGCGACGAAGACCAGGCGATCGCCTCGCTCCTGCACGACACCGCGGAGGACCACGGCGGCGAGCCCCGGCTTGCAGACATCGCCGCCACATTTGGTGCTGGCGTTGCGGAGATAGTCGCTCACTGCTCCGACAGCCTCCTCGCCGAAGGGGAGAAGAAGGAGGACTGGTGGATCCGGAAGGTGCGCTACCTCGACCATGCGCGCCACGTACCGCCGAGGTCGCTCCTCGTCGCTGCGGCCGACAAGCTCCACAACGCACGCTCGATCCTCCACGACCTCCGCGAGCGCGGCGACGTCATCTGGGCCCGCTTCAACGCCGGCCGTGAGGGCACCCTGTGGTACTACCGCGGCCTCGCAGACCTGTACGAGGCGGCCGACCTCCCGCGCTCGCTGGTCGCAGAGATCCGCCGCACGGTCGAGGCACTCGTCGCCGAAGCGGGGGTGCAACCCCACGAGGAACGCTCAGCGGCAGCGAAGGCCGCCGACGCTGCCGCTCGTCTCGCCCGCAGCGGCCGTGATCACGAGACGTGACATGACGACGTTCGATCAGCTCTTCGACATCGACCGCCCGCCCATCAGGGCCGCCCGCGAATACGTGGTGACGGTCCGTGCCGGCGGCGGATGGGAAGCCTTCGCCGGCGCCCTCACCCGTCTCCTCACGAGGTGCTCGGAGGAGGGGTTGTGGTGGGCCACCATCGACCTCGCCAGCGAGCGGACGCCGGCGTTCGCCCACCTCGGCCCCGACGACAACAACATGGTGTGGACCGAGGTGTCCAGCGAGTTCTACCTCCCGGGGTTCACCATCACCGACAAGCAGGTCGACGCGCTCCACCGCTTGGGTTGGGATGACCCGCTCGACGAGCCCGGGATGGAGAACTACCACCGATCGTGGAACGCGGCCGACCTGGAGCAGGCGGTGGTCCACGTTGTCGCGACGCTCGTCGATGTCTACGGCTTCGACGACAACGACGAAGTGCGGGTGCTGGTCGAGCCGTTCGACGTGGAGCCGGCGCCGCTGTAACCATCCGAGCCGCATGCGTCCCTCCGGGCGGGTTTCGCGTCCCACCCCTGTGGTTCCCTCTGAGTAGCGATGAACGACCACTCACACCACGCAGACCACGTACTGGCGGCCCTCTGGGAAGACGTGGCCGAGCAGGAGGGCGCCGGTCGCGCCCATGCCCTCTGCCACCTCGGGGAGTACTTCTTCCACAGCGGCGATGTAGACCACGCACTGGCCGCGGCCGACGCAGCCAAGGAGCTCTTCCTCGCTGCGGGCGACATCGACGAGGCCGCCCACTGCGACCACAACGCCGCCGTGGCGCTGCACCGGATGGGCCGGTTCGACGAGGCGGTTGCACGTCACGAGGACGCAATCGCCGGACACATGACCGGCGGTGAATGGGCGGTCGCGGCGGCGATGTGCCGGATGCACCTGGCCGCGCTTCACGAGGAGGCGGACAGGCTGGTCGACGCTCGGACGCAGCTGCGGGCGGCAGACGAGGAGTTCCAGCGCCTCGGGAGTCCGGGCCTCCAGGGCGAGGCGCTGCTTGGTCGGAGCCGGATCGCCTGGAAGCGCTTCCGGTTCCGTGCCGCCCTCGAGGCCGCGACGAAGGCGGTCCCGCTACTCGAGGCTGGCGCGCCGGTTCGGCTCGTGGCCGAGGGCCATGTCGCCGTCGCGCGGGCGCTCGCTGCGCTCGGCCGCCACGAGCGGGCGGTGACGGCGTGGCGCCGTGCCCGTGCGGTGCTCGATGCCCGACGACGAGGTCTCGGTGGCGACCTGCGACCTGGCGCTCGCCGAGCTGATGGTCGCCGACGGCGACGTCACACGCGGCGCAGCAGTGGCGGCCGCGCTGGAGGAGCTCCGTGCTGACCGCAAGGCGGAAGGCGATCTCGTCGACGTCGCGAAGGTCGACATCCTTCGCGGCCGCCTGCTCCTCGAGGCCGAGCCCGCCGCAGCCCGGCAGCTGTTCGACGATGCGATGACCGTCGCGCGCGCCTGTGCTGACAACGAGACCGCGGCCGAGGCAGAGATGCGGAAGGGCTTCGCGTTGGTGCGCCTCGGCGACGTCGCTGCCGGAGTTCGGACGTTGCGGCGGGGCAGGCGTGTCCTCGAACGGCACCACCGCGCTGACCTCGTCGTGGAAGGTCGCCTCTTCTTGATGCGGACGTTCGCCGCCGCTGGGGATGATGAGGCGGCGAAGCGCGAAGCGCGGATCCTGCACCGTCTGCTGGAGCACAGCGGCCATCGCCGGCTGCTGGGAGAGGTCGTCCGCGTCCGCGGTGTGCCGAGGCCACCGGCACCTGCCGCCTGAAGACCTGACTCAGTCGTAGAGCGCCAGCAGGTCGGCCGCCAGTCGTCGCCCGACGTCTCGCAGCTCCTCTGGCTCGACCACGGCGGCCTCGGGGCCGAGGCGCACGAGCAGTTGTGCGAGCCACGCCTCGCCGCTGACGGGGATGATCACCTCGATCACATCATCGTTGCGCGAGATGACCTCGACCGACGACAGCGCTTCGAGCACCCAAAGACCCGAAGAGGGGATGCGGAGGACGACCTCCCGCGTCGCCTCGCCGGCGGTGAACGCGGCTTCCGGTACCGCCACCTCCTGGCGGGTGAAGGTGCGCCCGGTCCGCTCGAGCTCGACGATCCCGTCGACGCGGAACTGGCGGCGAGGATCGCCGCTCAAGTGGTCGTGAGCGAGGAAGTACCACTGCCCCGCCAGCATGAAGACGACGTGGGGATCGACGTCCCGTTCGCTCACGGCGTCGCGGGAGACGGAGTAGTAGCGGAGGTGGATCGTCTTGGCCGCCTCCGCTGCACGGCGCACGTCCGCCAGGTGTTCGAGCTGGTGCGACTCCACCGCCACCAGCGAGCTCGCGTCGACCGCGGCACGCACCTTCGCGAGCGCGGAGGCGAGATGAGGTGCGGTCTCGTCGTCCTCGACGACGGCGAGCGCCTCCGCCGCGGCGATCACCGCGAGCGCATCACTCGGGCGCAGGCGCAGCTGGCGGACGAACATCTCGCGGTCCCAGAAGACGACTTCCCCCTCTTCGTCGACGCTGACGTCGACGAGCGCCTCGTCCTCCGCGCCGTACGTCGCGTTCATGAGGATCTCGAGGTCTTCGCGCACCTGAGCCTCCGAGACCTCGAAGCGCTCGGCGAGCTCCTCGACGGTCGACTCCCCCACCTCGGCGAGCCACGCCGCCATGTTCGCGACGCGCCGGAACCGGCCGGCGTGATCGGCGGGCGGGCGAGGGCTCACGCCTCCACCACCCGCCGGAGCCAGCTGCGGATGTCGTCGCGGATCGCTTCCGGCTCGAGCACGACCGCATGGGTGCCGTAGGTGAAGAGCCACGAGCGGAACGCGGCGCGGTGGGTGACGGTCATCCGGACGGTCACCGAGCCGTCGTCTCCCCGCTCGACGTGCGCGGTGCGTGACACCTCGTTGACCGCGCGCCCGGCGAGCACGTCGTCGACGCGGACGACGACGTCGTAGCGGTCGTCGGTGGGGATCTCCCAACCCTCGGGAAGCGCCTTCTTGATGTCGAAGTCGGCCGGCACCTCGAACGCGCCCGCACCTCCGACGGGCCGGACGTCACCTTCGAAGCGCTCCACTCGAAGGTTCTTCTCCGCACCGCCGTCGGTCCGGTCTGCGACGTGGACGTACCACGCTCGCCGTCTGCTCAGCAGCCCCCACGGCTCCAGTACCCGCGTCTTGCCGTTGTAGGTCGCCTCCACGAGGCGCCGGCTCTGGACCGCGCCGTACAACACGTCGACCGTGCTCGCGAGGCTCAGGTCCGCGTGCACGAGCGGCACCCCTTCGTCGGCGAGGTCACCGAAGCCCCCGAAGGTCGCGCCGAGGTCGCGCAGCATCGAGCGGCTGCGCACCACCGACTGGAGCGCGCCGTGCAGCGCGGCGCGCTCCGCGTCTTCGAGGAAGAGGTCCGGGACGTAGACGTCGCGGACGTCGATCGAGTAGCGGTCGTCCTCCTCCACGACGGGATAGCCCCACTCCAGGAGCTCCTCCTTGTCGCGCATGAACATCTTCCGGCCGGACTCACCGTCGGCGTAGACGCCGGGGAAGTCGCGCCGGATCTCGTCGAGCGACGCAGGCGTCGTGCGCTTCGTCAGGTACGCCGCGAGCGCAAGGCCTCGCCGGTACGGGTTCGGTCTGTCCGCCACGCCGGCAACTTCTACCGCGTCGCCCAAGAGGTCGTGGTGTCACAACCGTCGAGTACCTGTTCTCCGTGACGACGAATCACACCCGCGTAAGTTGTCCCAGCGCCCTGGTTCGGTCAGAGCCATGGCCGATATCGCAGCCGACGCCGACCCTGCGCCCACCCTTGCCGAGCTCATGGCCCGGATCGCGGGCGGCGACGGCGTCGCGCTCTTCCAGCTTCTCGAGCTCCACCGACCCGGCATCCGTGCGACCGTCGTCCGGTCGTTGCGCAAGCTGTCGACCCGCGTCGAGGTGGCGCTCCTCGACGAGCTCGTCGCCGAGACGATGCTCGTCATCCGGGACACCGCCGGCTCCTGGCGACCCGAGGGCGGAGCGTTGCCGTGGGTGTGGGCCGAGCGACGCATCCACCAGCACATCTCCGCCTACATCGGCCAGCACGCGGTCGAGCTCGACGAGAGCCTCGACAACACCGATACCCGTGCCGGTGTCGTATCGGATCGCGACGAGGACGAGTGGCAGACGCTCCAGTTCCTCGCCGCCCGTGACGAGCGCGTCGCGCTCCTCCGTGCCGCGCTGGAGCAGGTGACGACAGTGCGCCACCGCGCGATCCTGCTCGCCTACGAGGCGTTGAAGACCGACGGCGACCCGTCTCCGTCGCACACGCTCGGCGAGGAGCTCGGGCTGTCGCCCGCCAACGTGCGCCAGATCGTCCGGAGGACGAAGGTGAAGGTGCACAACCTCGTTCATTCGGACGACCGGTTCGCGGCCATCCGTGACCTGCCGATCCTCCAGTGAGCGATCACGAATCGATCTGGTGGCCAGGTGACGTGGAGCGACTCCGCCGTGCGTCGCATCGCGGCGGCCGGGTCGAAGACCTCCTGAGCACCGCGATCGTCGCTACATGCGCCGTCGTCGGTCAGCCGGGCCGGCTAGCTGAAGAGGGAGCCGACCGCCGCGATCGCGAGCGCCCAGACGATGACCATCACGAGCGCCAACACCAGTCCGGTCGCCAGCGCAGCGACGATCAACGAACCAACCCCGATTCGGACGAGCCACTTCATGACCGAGCGGTACGACCGCTCCGTGACGAGGCCGCGATCTTCCACCCAGAGAGGACTTCAGCTGTGGAACAGGACCGCCTGCTCGAGCTCCACAACTTCGTTCGAGAGCTGTCGGCGTTGATCAACACCTACGGCTTCGAGCTGTCGGAGGTCGGTGAAGGTGGCGGCGGGATCATGGTCTACGACCAGGAGCACGACACGATCCTCGCCCACAACCTCACGTTCGACGACGACGAGAGCGACTATCGGTTCAACGTGTTCTGGAACGGACAATTCGAACCGGTGACGCCGCCGGAGAGCCCGTGACGCAGACGCCGGAGTTGTACCGTCGCCGGTTCATGCGACTCGTCGTGTGGAACTGCTGCTCGGGATCCCCCAAGGACCTTCCGCCTCTGGGCGGGTACGACCAAAGGGTCGTCGAAGGGCTGAGCGACCACGTGCCGCTGACAGTCGACTTCCCCGCAGTTGGCGCGCGGTAACAGGGTCGACATGGCGCAGAACCTCCGAAACGAGATCGCGCGGCGACTGGATGCGGGTGGGGTGCCCGCAGAAGTGCGGGAGCTCGTCCTGAACGAGTTGCCCGACGACGGCCACGACGCGCCCGCCGCGGCCGGTGGCGCATACCTCGCAAAGCTCTCCGTCGAGGGGTTCCGAGGCGTCGGCGAAAGGCTCGACCTCGAGCTCCAGCCGGCACCGGGTCTCACGCTGATCGTCGGGCGGAACGGGTCCGGGAAGTCGAGCCTCGCCGAGTCGTTCGAAGTGCTTCTCACCGGCGACAGCGCACGATGGGCAGGCAAGAAGCAGAAGGCGTGGAGAGACGGTTGGAAGAACCTTCACTCCGCCGGTCCTGCGCGGGTCGCTGCGTCGATCATCGAGGAAGGCCGTTCCGGCTTCACCGACATCGAGCGGACTTGGGCGAGCAGCGACCTCGACAACGTCGCAACGGTCGTCCGACGCCCTGGCTCTTCTGACGCGGCCGAGATCCCCTGGACGGGGTCGCTCACCGCTCATCGCCCGTTCCTCTCCTACAACGAACTCGGCGGACTGCTCGAAGACGGGTCGGCCACCCTCTTCGCCGCGCTCTCGTCGATCCTCGGGCTCGAGTCGCTCACGGAGGCCGCCAACGCCCTCGGCGAACGCCGGCGGGAGGTCAACAAGCGGCTGAAGGCGGCGACGGACACGGCCAAGACGCTGGTCGTGAAGCTGAAGAGCGCCGACGACGAGCGAGCTAGGCGAGCTGCGAGTGCGCTCGCCGCCAAGGTGCCCGACCTGGCGGTCATCGACGAGATCATCGTCCCGGGTGGCGACGCGCCTGATGCAGATCTCTCGCAGTTGCGATCTCTGGCGACGCTCCACGCTCCCGATCCCGAAGCCGCCCTACAGGTCGCCGACGAACTGGAAGCGGCCGTCGCCGAAGCCGAGCGGGTCCGCTCGACGGATGCTGGGCGGGCGCTGTCGACCGCCGCCCTCCTCGAAGCCGCACTTGAGCACCACCAACACCACCCGACGACCGAGTGCCCGGTGTGCGGCAGCGCCGGCGTCCTCGCCGATGCTTGGGCAGAGAAAGCCCGGGCCGAGGCTGCGGCGCTTCGTGCGGCGGCAGAGGACGCCGAACATGCTCAGCGGAACGAGCGCGAGCGCAGGCGCATGGCCACCGCGTTCCTCAGCGGCCCGCCTGCGGTCGTCAGCTCGGCGTCGACGAACATCGACACCAGCGGCCTCGCCTCGATGTGGGGCGCCTTCGCGCAGCCGGCCTCGGACGATACCCAGCTGCTGCGCCGCCTCCGCGAAGACGTCAAGCCTCTGGCTGCTGCGATCGAGGCTGTGCGGGGGCAGGCAGTCGCCGAGATCGAAGCGCGGCAGGACGCATGGAAGCCGCTCGCCACCGAACTCGCTGCATGGCGTCAGCAGGCGGACGTCATCCTCACCGCTCCAGAGGAGGTCAAGCGGCTCAAGGCCGCCGAGGACTGGTTGAAGAAGGCCGAGGAGGAGCTCCGCGCCGAACGGTTCGCCCCGATCGCCGAGCGAGCGACCGAGGTGTGGCAGACACTTCGCCAGCAGAGCAGCGTCGACTTGAAGGGCATCAAGCTCGCGGGCGCCTCAGCGAAGTACGGACGGAAGGACGTCGTGCTCGACGTGTCGATCGATGGCGTCGAGGGCGCCGCGCTCTCGGTGATGAGCCAGGGCGAGCTCCACTCGTTGGCGCTGTCGCTCTTCATGCCGCGAGCGTTGATGCCGGAGAGCCCCTTCCGGTTCGTCGTGATCGACGATCCGGTCCAGGCGATGGACCCTGCGAAGGTCGAGGGTCTGGCTCAGGTACTGCACCGCGCAGCGGAGACGCACCAAGTGATCGTGCTGACACACGACGAACGCCTCCCAGAGGCGATGCGGCGGCTCGACATCCCGGCAACTGTTCTCGAGGTGTCGCGCGGCGAGCGGTCGCGCGTCATGATCGAGAAGTCGCTCGATCCGGTGGAGCGTCATCTTCGGGACGCACGGTCGCTGTTGCGCGGCAACCTCCCCGAGTCGATACGGGCGACAGTGGTACCTGCGCTCTGCCGCAGCGCGCTCGAAGCCGCGTGCATCGAGGTGTACCAGCGCCGCGAGCTGACGAACGGCCGCCCCCACGCGAAGGTCGAGGCGGATCTCGTGGAGAACGATGATCTCGGCGCGCGGCTGGCACTCGCCTTCGGCTGCGAGCGCGGCGCCGTGAACGACGCGCTCCGGACGCGGTGCCCACGAGAAGAGGCGCAAGCGGTGTACGACTGCAACAGAGGTGTGCACGAGGGCTTCCCCGGTGATCTCGACGATCTCCTCAAGCGCACGCGCGCTCTCGCCAAGACGATCCGGGCACTCACGTGATCGCTCCGACGCAGTCGCTGTCCTGGGCTGAGCAGCTCCTCGCTACACCGGAAGCCGCGACTCCCGTCGGCCGGCGGGCCATTGCGGTGCTGGTTCGGCAGGCGCTCGAATCGGCGATCCGGCGTTACTGGGAGACACGGGAGCCGGACATGGTGCGAGCATCGGGCAGGGCGAAGTTCGTAGCGCTGCGGATGCGGTCGGACCCCGCCGTTGCGGCCGAGGCGCATCAGGTTTGGGCGGCGCTGTCCGACGCAACCCATCACCACCCGTACGAGCTGACACCTCCGCTTGAGAGTGTCGCCCACTGGACCGCACGCACCCGGGCGCTGGTCGCTGCGATCGAGGCGGAAGGATCCGGCGGCGCCGCAGGGGCCGCTACAACTCGAGCTTGAGCTGCTCCGTACCTGCGGCGACGGCGTCGACAGGCGGCGGCGCTGCCGCTGGGTCGCTGCGAGCGACGTGGGCCTGGAGCGGGAACAGTTCGTCCATGTCGTCGATGGGTATCCCGCCCCGCTCCACGAGAGGACGGTTGCCCTTGCCGCCACCCTCGCCGGTCCACACCAGCACCGGCGAGTACCCGTGCTTGAGCGCCTCGACCGCGCCTGACCACGTCCCGCCCTTGTCGTGGTCGGACGCCACGACCAGCGTGGCCGTCGACAGCGCGTAGATGATCTTGTTGCGGCCCATCGCAGTGGCGGCGCTGAATCCGGCCGACGGCTTGTAGGGCGTGCACAGGCACAACGAACCGTCGGTGATCGCCCGCCGCGTGTCGGGATCGCGCACGGTCCGCATCAACGAGTCGGCGAGGGCGCCGACAGCGGATCCGCCGGCCTCGAGGGCAGCGCCCATCGCCAGTCGGTCGACTCCCTTGGCCCCTCCGGACACGACCGGGACGCCGGCCGACGCAGCACGCGCAGCTGCGGCCTTCGCCACCTCGGCGCCTTCAGGCGCCACGTCACGGGAACCAACAACACCCAGCCCTCCCGCGCTGAGCAACCGTGGGTCACCTGCGACGTACAGCAACGGTGGTGCCCCCGTCCGCAGCCGCTCCATCAGCACATCCGGGTAGTCGTCGTCGACCGACGCAACGACACGGATACCGCTCTGCTCCAAGTCGTCGACCGAGAACGCCACCTGCGTCGCCTGGTCGAGGCGTGCCGCCACCCGCTCCGCAAGGTCGTCGTCGAGCCCGACCTCACGCACGAGCTGGTCGACTGAGAGTCCGAGCAGTTCCTTCAGATGCTCGACCTGCGCGAGAACTCGCCAGTACTCGGTGGCTTTGAGCGGTTCCGCGGAACCGTCGACGAGACGCTGGGTCAACAGCACTGCCACGAGTGACGACTCGGAGCGCGGCATCAGTCGCTCGTCGCCTTCGCGAGGACGAACGGGAACACCTGGCCGCTGCCGGCCGCGAGGAGGGACTGGCCGGCGATGGTGATCGACCAGCCCGAGTCGATGATGTCGTCGACGAGGAGCACCGGCCCCGGCGGAACGTCCCCTCGCACCACGAAGGCACCGTAGACGTTGCGCACTTGCTGGGCGGAGTTCTCCATCTCCTTCTGTGGCCTACCCGGTCGCTCCCGTTCGAGCACGTGATGAACCGGCAGAGACAGTGCGGCACCGAGGCGCTGGGCGAGCTCTGACACGAAGCCGCTGGCAGTGGTCGACGGGATGAACGTGAGCCACGTCGGTGGCGGGGACGGCTGCCACGCCTCGATGAGACGGGCCGCGGCGGCGATCAGCTCGTCGGGCAGTGGCCTGCTCTCCGGCTTGTAGCGCTTGATCACGGAGCCCCAGCCGCCGTCGCCGTACGCGGCCAGAGCTCGGCCCTCCTCCAGCAACTGCTCTGGCTTGAAGCGGCCGCGAAGGTCGCCCATCCCGTAGGGCCACTGCTTCTTCGGCGGGATGACGAGCGACTGCGCCCGCAGGTGCTGGACGGCAGCAGCGACTTCCTGAGGGTCGAGCTCGGCTCGGAGCGGCTGGCCCGTGCAGGTGTCGCAGCGGCCGCACGGTTCCGCGGAACCATCGTCGAGCAGGGCGCGCAGGAACGACATCCGGCATTCCGACGTCTCTGCGAAGTCCCGCATCGCCTGCTGTTCGGCTCGTCGCAGCGCCGTCACCTGTTCGACGCGCTCCGCTGGATACGTCCACGGGCGAAGCGTCCGCTGGTAGCCGGACCCTTCCTTCTCGACCGCCCCCTCGACCTCGAGGATCTTGAGCATCCCTTCGAGCCGCGTCTTCCGGACGTTCACCTCAGCCTGGATCTCCCACAGCGACAGCGGACGTGCCTCCCGCTCCAGCAGGGCAATGACGGCCTCGGCGTCGTCACGGGAAGGGAAGGCGGTCCGGATGAAGTAGTCCTGGATGTCTTCGTCCTCGTGCCCTCGGAGGAGGAGCCCGACGGCGGTGTCGAGGGCTCGACCGGCGCGCCCCACCTGCTGGTAGTAGGCGATGGGCGAGCCAGGGCTCTGGTAGTGGATGACGAAGCTCAGGTCCGGCTTGTCGAACCCCATCCCGAGCGCCGACGTTGCGACGACCACCTTGACTTCGTTGTCGAGCAGAGCCTGCTCGATACCCGGTCGGTTGGCGCTGTCGCTGTCACCGCTGTAGGCGACGGCCGAGGTGCCGTGCTTCGTGAGCCAGGAGGCGACGGTCTCCGTGTCGCGCACGGTGAGGCAGTAGACGATCCCGCTGCCTGGGAGCTTGGGGATCTCGCGAGCGAGCCACGCCAACCGCTCGGCTGGTTGCGCAAGGTCGAGAACGGCAAGACGAAGGCTCTCCCGATCGAGAGGCCCACGGATCACCTCGAGGTCGGAACCGAGCTGGTCGACGATGTCGCTCACCACCCGGTCGTTCGCCGTGGCGGTGGTGCACAGCACCGGCACGCCGCGGGGAAGCATGGGGACGACCCGCTGGAACCGGCGGTAGTCGGGACGGAAGTCGTGGCCCCAGTCGCTGATGCAGTGGGCTTCGTCGATCACCAGCAGGCCGACCGAGTTGAGGAGCTCCGGCATCACGCTCGTCGCGAACCGCTTGTTGTTGAGCCGCTCGGGTGAGATGAGGAGGAGGTCGATCTCGTTGAAAGCGATGCGCTCCTCGATCGCATCCCACGCCTCCTTGTTGTCGCTGTTGATCGTCTCCGCCGCGATGTCACCGCGGTTCGCCATCAGCATTTGGTTGCGCATGAGGGCGAGCAGCGGCGAGATCAGGACGGTCGGTCCGGCACCTCGGTCTCGGAGCAGGCGCGTCGCGATGAAGTACACCGCGCTCTTGCCCCAACCGGTCCGCTGGACGACCAGAGCCTTCTGCCTGCGCTCGACGAGCGCGCTGATCGCTTCTAGCTGACCGGCGCGAAACGCGGCGTCATCGCGCCCGGTGAGGCGGCGCAGTAGGGCTAGCGCTTCGGACTCGAGGTTCACGTCGCGGAGGCTACGGGTGCGGTGGGACACGAATAGATCCGTCGACGACGTGCGGCCGGCGGCCGAGACCGAACGAACGCCCCGTACCCTGACCGCATGCGGCGGTGGTTGTCGAAGCTCGACGATGCTCTGCTGGTCGTGGTGCTCGCCGGCGGGAGTTGGTGGGGCTATGGGCAGCTCACAGACACCGAAGCCCCCGCCGCGGATCAGCGCGCGGTTGCCGGCGCGGACGCTTCGAGCGGTGACACGCAGGCAGAGCGGACGCACGCGATCGATCTCCTTCGCAGCCTGGAGGTGAAATGGCGCGCCCCGAAGACCGGCTACCGGCGGGACGCCTTCGGTCAGCGCTGGGCGGACATCGACGGGAACGGTTGCGATACCCGAAATGACGTCCTCAAGCGCGATCTCGAACGAGTCGTCTTCCGCCCGGGATCCAACGCCTGCGTCGTCGAGTCGGGCGTGCTGATCGACCCGTACACCGCATCGCGCATCGACTTCGTGAAGCGCAACGCGACCTCCACCGCAGTGCAGATCGATCACGCCGTCGCCCTCTCCGACGCGTGGCAGAAGGGCGCGCAGACGTGGACCGACGAGAAGCGTCTACAGTTCGCCAACGATCCGCTCAACCTCCTCGCCATCGGCGACGCGGCGAATCGCCAGAAGGGTGACAGCGACGCCGCCTCGTGGCTGCCAGCCAACAAGGCGTTCCGCTGCGAGTACGTCGCTCGGCAGGTGCGTGTGAAGGCAAAGGACGGGGTGTGGGTGACTGAGGCGGAGCGCGACCAGATCGAGCGGGTGCTCGAGATGTGCCCCGGGCAGCCCCCGCCTGCCGCCTGACGCGGCGCCCGTCTGTTCCCCTTGCGCAGCGGACACCACTTTCGGCCGTTTAGCGCTCAGGATCTCCACGCTGCGCCCGACTAGCTGCTGTACGAATCAATTCGCTTTCGGACCAATGCTTCGGCGTTCGACGGCGCGAATCCCTGGCGGAGCCTGGCGTGCCCACCTGCGAGATCTCCAGTGTCACATCGGGCGTGTACGAGGCACCACGACGAAACCCTCCCTAAGAACATCAGAACGCAGGACTGCAAGTAACTATGGAAGGCGAAATTGGCGTGAAACCGCGATGGCTACTTCACGGGTTGCTCCGCTTGATCACGGTCGCTTCGCTCGTGTTCGCACTGATGGTGGGGGCATCCCACGTTCCCGGGATAGGCGATTGGGTCGGTGGCAGGTTCGCGTCGTTTAATCCGTTTCAGAGGAACACGATCGACCACACAGGCCCGGCAGTGCTTCAGTCGCTGACCCGACTCAGCGAATTCAAAGCGGCAAGCGCGTACTTCGAGGTAGTAGTTCACCTCGACGATAAGTCGCGTGTCCCGGGCTTCATTGCCGGCGACCGGATCGTGTATGTAGGTAAGGGTGAGGTCGAGGCAGTCGTCGACTTCGGCGAGCTGGACCATCGGCGCATCGACCTCTCGGAAGATGGGATGTCCGTGACCGTGCGCCTGCCCTCGCCCGCTCTTGAGGACCCTCGGCTGAACGAGGACACGAGCCACATCGTCTTCCACGATGAGGGGCTCATCACCAAGTTCAAGGGTTCGGACGCAGAGCGAAATGCACGGCGCCAGGCAATCGCCAGGATGAGGGCCGCTGCCCATAGTGAGGGTCGGCTCGTCGAGATGGCCAAAGACAGCACGACCTCGATGCTGCGCGGCCTCTTCGGGTCTCTGGGCTACACGAGTATCACCGTGACCTTCGATGATCCCTCGTCGAAAGACACCTGACGTCCGAGTCGATCCCTGCTGTCTCGCTTGAGCAGCAGCTACCGACGCAGGTGCAAGCAACGCATGCTCGCGTGCATGCCCATCTCGACCGTGACGGCGGTGGCGGCGGCTGCGAGAGTTGAGCGAACGACGGGCGCGGTTCAGGAAGGCCGCCGCAGTGCCGATACATCGTCAGCCTCGACGAGGGAGCGGTGGATATGGCGTACGGCGGTGCGGCAGACAGACAGGCACGTTCGGCGAAGGCCGTTGCTCAGCGCCATTCCGCGAGGCGCGTCACGCTGCTCGGGCGGCGGATGCGTGGGCGAAGGGCGGCGAGGGTGAGTCTCGCCTCGCAGAGCTCGTAACGCCCCTCGCGGCGAAGGGGTTCTTCTCGCTTCCCGATCGAGCTCTGCCCGAGTCGGTCTCAAACATCGACCTGCTCCTCGTCGGGAGGAGTGGCATCTACGTCATCGACGCCAAGGACTGGTCCGGTTCGCTTTCGGTCGTCGGCGCCTCGCTGCGTCAGAACGACCGGCCGCGCAACCGCAACCTGGCTGCCGCGTCGACGTATGCCACAGCGGTCAGCGAGGTGGTCGACGGCCTGCTGGGCTCTGGGAAAATACCGACGCCCCGCCGGTGAGAGTCCGTTTTCTGGCTCGGCCTTCCCGGTACCCAGTCCGGCCGCAGCTCCGCTACTCCCAAGGGGTCCTTCAGGACGAGGCCGAGTCGAGGCGGTCCGGATAGAGGTATCGCTCAGCGAATGCGGCTGCCCAGCTCTGCACCCGGCGGTCCGCGCTCCCACTTGCAGCGTCGGCAAGATCCTCGAGCGTCACGAGCAGGAGGCGGTCGGGGCTTGTCATGTGTTGCCGCACCAATGCGACAGCAGCGGCAGCGCGTTCGTCTTCGGCGAGGGCGAGCACAGCCGCTCGCCCCATGGCGCCGCTCGTCTCCTCGTACTTGGCCGTCAGCATCACCGTCCGCCACAGCTGCTTCGCAGCCGACTGTGACAAGGCCTCGTACGCCCCTGACGCGAACCAGCCACACGAGGCCGTGACCGACTCGTAGCGGTCGTTCGTGTAGTCCGGCTGAGAAAAGGGCTCGGTGTACTTCGTCTCGACGCCGATGAACCGCTGCTGGCCGGACGCCGTTGAATAGCGGACGATCGCGTCGAATGCCGATCGGTCGTTCAGATGCTCGGCCTTCGGCGGCGCCCATTCGCACACCGCATCGCCGACGAAGGTGGCTTCAGGATCGAAGACCGCAGCGACCAACTCCGGGAACCCCTCGAGCTCGCGTAGCGAGCCGAAGATGTTGAAGCACATGGGCATGCTGGACAGGAGGTTGCGGAGCAAGCGATCGGGTTCGAGCGTGCCGCCCTCCTGTTGAACCTCGACGATCCGCTCCTCTGCGTGCTCCCACGCCTGTGGAGTGAGGAAGTTCAGTCCTCTGTGGAGCCCCTTCGGCACCGAGCTGCCTACCGTCCGGTTGCCCGACGGCCCGGGAGCCACGCCGAGTCTGTGCTCCCGGTACCACGATTGGAGCCGCCGGTACCGTCTCACCAGCGGTGCGTCGCTCTTCACTTCGAGCACCGGGCTGTCCCACGCCAAGTCAGCGGTCACGATGACTCCTCGTTCGATTCCCACAGCAGGTCCCGCAGTCCCGACGCCCGCGCGATCGGCCGCTCGACCGCGGCCCTAATCGCGTCCTCGGTGCCCGCGACGATCAGCCGCCGCTGGGCGCGGGTCACCGCGGTGTACAGCAGCTCACGGGTGAGGATCGGCGACGACGGATCGGGCAGGAGCAGGGCGACGGAGCCGAACTGCGAGCCCTGGGCCTTGTGGACGGTCATGGCGTGGACCGTGTCGACCCCACCCAACCGGTGCGGGCTGAGCTCCACCAGCTGACCTCGCCGCTCGAAGACCGCGGTTACGCCACCGGCCTCTGGTCGCGCGACGACGACACCGGTATCGCCGTTGAACAGCTGCAACCCGTAGTCGTTCTCGCTGAACAGCAGCGGCCGCCCCGGGTACCAGCCCGTCCCTGGCTCGAAGCCCTCCACCGCGTCGGCCAGCCACTCCTCGATCTGGGCCGTCCACGTCGAGACGCCATGGGGCCCGCGCCGGTGGGCGCACAGCAGGCGGAACGAGGCCAGCGCATCCAGCGCCGCGCGACCGTCGCCCGCCAGCGCGGCAGCCGTCAGCGCAGACCCGGCCGAGACCACGGTCCATCGCACGACTGCGAGCTCGGCCGCCAACGCCGAGGCGACGTCGGTCTCGACCCAGGTCACGTCCTCGTGCCCTGCGCGCAGCACGTCGAGAACACGCGACGCGTCGCCGTCCTGCACCGCCGTGGCGAGTGAGGCGATGGCGCCACCAAAGCGGTGCACCCGACGGAGCACGACGATCGACGGTGAGAGCGGGGCACCCGGAGCGGCGGGGCCGACGACGTCGCCCAAGACGGCACCCGCCTCGACCGAGGCGAGCTGCTCGGGGTCGCCGACCAGCACCAGTCGCGCCGTCGGGCGCACCGCCTCCAGCAACCGGGCCATCAGCGACAGCGACACCATCGATGTCTCGTCGACGATGACGACCTCGTGCGGAAGCCGGTTCGTGCGGTCGTGTCGGAAGCGGGCCCGGTTGCGCGGTTTCCACCCGAGGAGCCGATGCAGCGTCGACGCCGACACCGCCAGCAGACGGGCCCGCACCTCGTCGCTCACGTCCATCCGCCGGGCCTCGTCGTGCACGGCTTCCTCGAGACGGGCCGCGGCCTTCCCGGTCGGCGCAGCCAGCGCGACGAGCGGCGGAGGCGCGCCGACGGCATCCGCATGCGCGTGCAGGAGAGCGAGGATCCGTGCGACGGTCGTCGTCTTGCCGGTACCGGGCCCGCCGGCCACGACGGCGAGATGTCGCGTCGCCGCCACGCGGGACGCATCCCGCTGGAGCTCGTCGTCGACGTCGCCGTCCGAGACGAACAACCGCCCGAGCCATTCGTCGACGACCGCACCATCGACGCCGACGACCTCAGCACCAGCGCGCGCCAACAGGTCGCGTGCGACCTGCTGCTCCTCCCGCCAGTAGCGGTCGAGGTACAGGCGGCTGCCGACGAACCGGAGCGGGCGATGCAGGTCACGATCCGCACCGACGGCAACGAGTCCACTCCCGGCGACCGCTGCGACCCACTCGTCCACCGCGGGCCACGGCAGACCCTGCAGGTCGACGGGGACATCACCTTCGACGATGACGCTCTCCCGCACCGAGGCGAGGTCGACGCACACGTGGCCGAGACGAGGACCGCGGACGGCGAACGCCGCCGCGAGCAGCACCCGCTCGTCACTCTCCGACCCGAGCCGCCCCAGACGGAGCGCCACGTGGACATCGGCAGCGGACAGGGCGCCCGCCTCGTTGAACGTGCGCAGCGGGCCATCGGCCGAGCGGACGATGCGGGTGTCGAACAGGTCGACCTCGTCGACGACGGCGACCTCGGTCTTCGCGGGTTCGAGGACGGTCATGCCGGCACCAGCCCCGAATCGAAGAGGTCGCTCATCGCCTCCACCAGCCCCGCGGGCGGCTTCCAGGCGAACACGCCGCGCGGCTGTCCGTCGACCCGTGGCGTGTCCGCGCCCACCATCCCCCGAACGAAGAGGTAGAGCACGCCGGCGAGGTCCCGGTCCGCCGAATAGCCGGGAGCGCGCCACCGCAGGTACCGGTGCAGGGCGACGGTGTAGAGCAGCGCCTGCAGCGGATAGTGGGCCGCGAACATCGCGTCGGCGACGGCGTCAGGTCGGTAGTGCCACGCGGTCAGCTCCTCGTCGGAGCGCCCGAGGCGGTTCGTCTTGTAGTCGACGACGGCGTAGCGCCCGTCCGGCGTGCGCAGCACGAGGTCGATGCTGCCGGTGAGGTAGCCCCGCAGCTCGCTCTGCAGGACCGGATCGCCGAGGCGGGCCGCGTACGGCCGGAGGATGTCGTCGTCGGCCAGGTGGTCCTCGAGGAGGCGCCCGATCGACGCGACGTCGAGCGTCCCGGTCGGGTCGTCGCCACCGACAAGCGGGAGTTCGAACGCGAGCTCGTCGACGCGGTCCCGCCGCCCGATGTCGCGCAGGCGGACGTCGCCGACCACCGGGCCCAGCGGCGTCTCCACCACGGCACGCAGACCGGCGAGCACAGCGGCTCGGTCACCGACGTCGACGAAGCGGCGGGCCGCCTCGCCTGCGAACGCGTCCGCCAGCGAAGCATCGAGGTCTGACGCCGTGAAGTCGCACCCCTCGAAGACGCCGTGGACGAACGTCCCCACCTCGGCGCCGGCGCGCATCACCGACAGCGGCAGCGGAACCGACCGCAACGCGGCATGACGGTCGTCGGCACCCCGAACAACCGAACTGAGGACCGTTCCGGGAGGCAGCACCTCGTCGGTGACGACCGGCTCCTCGGCCTCGCTGCCGACGTGCAGCTCGTGCGCCGCAGCCGTGAGCGCGCTGTAGGACGTCCGTCGCCAGGTGGGATCGAGCGTCCGGTCGAACACGCTGACGTCGAGCGATGCAGCGGTCGATGTCCCTGACGTCCACCGACGGCCGTCGCCACCGTCGACACGCTCGACGCTGATGGCACCCGCAGGCGCGCTCTCGCGCAGTTCCTCGAACCGGGCCAGCGCTTCGGTGTCGTCGGGAAGATGACCCTTGTGCGACACCGCGCCCTCGGCGTTGCGGTGGAAGAGCAGACGGCACAGCGACGATGTCGCCGCGTTGCCACCGGGCACCCACCACACGACCGCCTGGTGGCGGGCCCTGGTCAGCGCCACGTACAGCAGGCGGAGCTCCTCGCCCCGCGCCTCGACCTCGTAGTACCCCCGGCCGACGTTGCCGGCCACGTCGATGGTGCGCCGTCCGCCGTTCGCCGGGTCGTGGAAGATCGCCGGCCCGTCGTCCTCGAGGCGTCCCGCGGCCCAGAGGAACGGGCAGTAGACCACGGAGAACTCGAGGCCCTTGCTGCGGTACACGGTCAGGACCTGCACCGCTTCCGCGTCGGACTCGAGGCGCCGGCTGCGGTCCTCGGTGCTCGCGTCCTGCTCGGCCTCGTCGATGCGGGTGTGCAGCCACGCCGCCAGCGCGGTCATGCCGAGCTGCTCGGCCATCGCCGCAGCGTGGAGCAGCTGCCCGACGTGGCGGATGTCGGTGAGCTCGCGCTCCCCGTTCATCCGACCGAGCACCCGGCGGGTCATGTCCTCCCCCGCCGCGATCGCCTCGAGCAGCGCGGCGACCCCACGCTTGCGCAGCACCGCAGCCCACCGGTGCAGCCGGGCGTGGAGGTCCTCCCACTCGACGTCCGTCGCGGTCGCGACTCGCTCGGGACTCCACCCGACGAAGGCCGTCAGCGCGACCCCGCGGACGTTGTTCGACGACGTCGGACGCTCGAGCGCTTCGAGCAGTCGCAGCCACTCGCGGGCGGACTTCGTCGCGAAGACACTGCCTGCGCCGGCGACGACGGCAGGCACGCCGACAGCGTGAAGCGCATCGCGCACCGACATCGCATCGACGTTGCGCTGGACGAGCACGGCGATGTGCCCCGGCCGTATCGGGACCGTCGCCGACTCGCGCTCCTCACCCGGGGGCCTCGAGATCTGCGCGCCCGAAGACAGGAGGCGGACGATGTCGCCGGCGACGTCACGGGCCACGACCGCGCGGCCGCTCCCCGCCTGGACAGCCCCGCTCTTGGGCGTGAGCTTGGCGAGGCCGTCGTCACGGTGGAGCATCCGGATCCGCAGTGCCGCGTCCTGGTGCGCTCCCTCCATCCGCCGCGCCTCGCCGGACGCTGCCCGCACGGTGCGGTAGCCGATGTCGGCGTGGCCGAGCTGGGCGTTCGCGAACAGCGCGTCGTAGGCGTCGATCACCGCCTGGTCGCTGCGCCAGTTGACGTCGAGCGTCGCCCGGCCGCTGGCCATCGCGGCAGCATCGAGGTAGGCGTAGACGTCGGCGCCCCGAAAGGCGTAGATCGCCTGCTTGGGGTCGCCGATGAGCACGAGCGTCGCGTCGGCGTCGCCGTCGACGAAGGCGCGCTGGAGGATGTCCCACTGCACCGGGTCGGTGTCCTGGAACTCGTCGACGAGTGCGACGCGGTAGCGCTCCCGCAGCCGCCGGCACGCGAGCTCGCCCCGAACCGGATCTGCAAGGGTGCCCTTGAGACGGGTGAGCAGGTCGTCGAAGGTGAGGACCGCGGCGACCCGTCGCCGGCGGTCGACCTCGTCCCGCACGCGCACCGCGAACTTGTGGCGGATGTCGTTCGGGTCCGACGGACGGATGGCCGCGTCGGTGTTCGCCACCGCGAGATGGGCGATCCGCCTCGCCTCGTCGACGCTGAAGTCGGGCGTGTCGTTGCCGGCGAACTTGCGGAGGTAGAAGTCGGCGACGACCTCGTCGACCAACTCGGTCGAGTCCTCGATGAACGCCGCGTCGCGGTCGACGTCGCCGGTGACGCCGAGGCCATTGAGGACGCGCTGGCAGAACGCGTGGGTGGTGTCGATGGTCGCCCCGTCGAAGTTGGCGAGCGCGTTGCGGAGACGGTCCCGCCGGGCACGGACCTCGTCGTCGGTGCCTGTTGCCAGGAGCGCGAGGACGGCGTCGTCTTCGGGATCAGGGGTGACGCCACGCAGCGCGGCCGTGAGTCCCTGCTCGGCTGACACCATGCGGTCGCGCACGCGCTGGCGGAGCTCGCCGGTCGCCATCCGGGTGAATGTCACGAGGAGCAGGTTCTCGAGGTCGACGTGACCCTCGGCGACGAACCGTGTCGCCAGCGCCGCGATGGTGAAGGTCTTGCCGGTGCCCGCACTCGCCTCGAGCACGGTGACACCGCTCGGGAGCGGCCCGCACACGTCGAACGGGGTCATGACCGGAGCCGCCGTCATCGGTGCTCCACCGTCTCGAGATCGAACACGGGCGTCCACAGGCGACGGGCGTACCGAACGAAGCGGGACGGCTCGTCGCCTGCCCATCCCTCGCCGTCCTCGCCGTCACAGGCGGCGACCGACAGGATCGACTCGAACGGCATGTCGCCGCCGAGCACCAGACGATGCTCCGCCTCGCGGTCCTCCTTGTCCCAGCCCCACTCGGTCTCCCACTCCTTCACCGCATCGGCGACGGGGTCACGACCCTTCTGCAGCGCGGCGACGTACGCGTGTGTCGTGGCGCAGTAGATCGGCAGGGGCTCGCGCATCCCCCGGTCGTAGAGGTCGACGAGATCGTGCAGGTGGCGTCGCGCCGTCTCGACATCGAGGCTCTCGTGCGGGAACGTCGACACGGCGACGTTCTTCTTGTACGCACCCGAACGGCCGATGGTGACGACGTCGAACCGCTCCCCGGGGCGGCCTGCTACGAGCGACAGGAACCGGGCCCACGACGCCAGACGGTGCTTCGGTCCGAGGCGGCTGTAGCTGACCGAGCGGATCGTCGATCCGACGACGCCGGTCACGGTCCCGACGAGGAGCCTCCCGTCGTCGAGATGCACCGCGACCTCGACGGAGTCGACGTCCGATGCGCCGCCGCAGCGGGACATCGCCTCGTCGTAGATCAGGCCGACGTTGAGGTGGATCTCGTCGAGCAGACGATCCGCCAGCCGGTTCGGCGGGACCGTGCCGCGAGCGCGCTCCGCGGCGGTGCACGCGTCGAGGTCGGCACCGGCCAGTCGGGCCGCGAGGATGCGCTCGCCGACGCCCCATTTCTCGAGTGGGTCGAGCTCGAGCGGGATCGACTCGCCGAGGTCTTCGGAGAAGTCACCCAGGGAGATGCCGAGCCGCTCGCGCAGGAAGGCCCTGACCGGGTGCTGGACGAACTTCACCAGGCTGTCGAGCTCGACGACCTCGCTTCGCCTCGACGCGCCGAGCGGGCCGGAGAGGAACGCCGCCTGTCCCCTGCGATCCATGGCAAGGGCCCGTGCGCCGTCGAGGGTGACCCGATCGAAGCTCCACGGTCCATCGAGGCCGAGATCGCCGGGGTTGAAGTTGCGGGGGTCGAAGGGCTGGAGCGGGTGGTGGACGACGATGCGATCGCGAGCCCCTCCATGCTCCGGCCCCACCTCCGCGGTCGCGTCGATCACGTCGAGCAGCTCCCCCACAGGCACGGAGGGAGGGCGTGGTGCGTTCGTGCGCTCGTCGTGGCCGCTGTAGGTGATCACGAGCCGGTCCTTCGCAGCGAGGAGCGCATCGAGGAGGAGCTGTCGGTCCTCGCTGCGACCATCGCCGTCGCCGACGAAGGGATCGAGTGCGACGAGGTCGTCGCCATCACGCTCTGCCTTGCGGGGGAACGCATCGTCGTCGAGGCCGAGGAGGCACACGACGCGGTGCGGCACCGACCGCATCGGCACCAGCGTGCACACGGTCAGGTGACCGGTGCGGAAGTTCGCTCGGGTGGGCCGTCCCCGCAGGCGGTCGGCGAGCAGGTTGCGGACCTCCGCGAGCGACAGCTCGGCCGCGCCCGGCGTGCCGCCCATCGTCGACTCGTCTCGCAGCTCGTCGAGCAGCCGGAGCAGCTGCGCCCGCTGCCACGAGTCACGCTCGGCAGTTGCGAACAGCGCCTCGGCGGCGTCGGCGATGCGCTCCGCCCACGTGTCCACCGTCGCCGGGTCCTGCATGGCGGTCACGGCGGCGTGGAGGCGGTCGACGAGCTCGGCGAACCGGCCGGCGAGATCGATCGCACCGCTCTCGACGTCGTCGAGCGGGAGCACGCCGTCGACGAGCCGCAGTTCCTCTTCGGCGACCGCGACGCCGACGAGCACGCGGTCGAGACCTGCGCGCCAGGTGTTCTCCTCGTGGTTCTGCAGCTGGAACGGCTTCCGGTGGGTTCCGTCGAGACCCCAGCGGACGCCGGTCGCCGCCACCCACTCCTTGATCCGCGCCAAATCGTCGTCGTCGAACCGGAAGCGCGCCCGCACGGGCTCACGTCCTGCGAAGTCGAGCACCTGCGTCGACGTCACCCGGGACGCGGCCAGCGCCAACATCGACGACAGCGCACCGAGGACCGGGTTCGTCTGACGCAGCGAACGATCCGCGAGCCGGACCCGCAGGTCGGCGGGACGAGCCGACGTCGTGTCGTCGCCCTCGTTGTCGTCGACGACGTCCGACCCGGCGCCGAACGTGGCGTGGATCAGCGGCGCGAACGTCTCGATGTCGGGGCACATGACGATGAGGTCGCGCGGCTCGAGCGTCGGATCCTCGGCGAGCAGGTGGAGGATCGCGTCGCGCAGGACCTCGACCTGGCGGGCCTTGCCGTGACACGCGTGCACCTGCACCGAGCGGTCGTCGCCGGCCAGCGGAGCGGACGACGGCGCGTTGTCGGCACGCACCGCCCTCTGCAGGCGATGGAGCAGCGTCCGCGGGTCGTCGGCATCGAGCGGGTGGTGGGAGACCGTCGTCTCGGGGTCGTCCTGCCCTGCTGTGACGACGAGCTGCATCTCCCGTGCGTCCCGTCCCCACGACCGCAGGAGCGGGTTGCTCGCGACTTCGGTCGTCGGATCGTCGGCACGTCGCACCGTCGAGTGGGTTGCCGGTGCGGTGACTTCCACCCGGTCCCACAGGACTGGCGACGGGTGGAGCAGGAACAGGTGGACGTCCCGATGAACGGCGAGTGCGCGCAGGACGTCGAGGTAGCTCACAGGCAGCCGGGTGAGCCCGAAGATGGCCAGCCGCTCGGGGAGGTCGACGAGGTCCCCATCCTCACGGAGACTCCTGCAGGCATCGTCGAGACGCTCGGCCGGGCTCGCCTCCCCGATCGTCTTGCGGAGCCGGCGCCACAGCTCGGCCTGCCACGCGTGGGCCGCGGGGATCGGATCGCCCGCCGCGTCGACATCGTTGCCGTCAGCCCACGCTCGCATCATCGCCGGGCGGTGGACGGCGTATCGGTCGTAGAGGTCGGTGATGTGGCGCGCGGTGCTGAATCGGCGCGCCACGCGAGCAGGGTCGCGATCGCCCGTGGAGCTGTCGACACCGAGGTGGCCGGCGACGGTCGACAACCACGGCTCGGTGAGGCATTCGTCGAGGATGTCGAGAAGGGGCCACACCGCGCGCTCTGCCCGCCAGGGATCGTGCTCGCGGTCGACACCGCACGCCGCGCCGAGCGCGTCGCCGACCAGCCGGCCCGGGAACGGGAACTCGACATTGCCGCAGACCCCGTCGCCACGGCCGCCACTCACGCCCAGGCGGTGGGCCAACCGCTGTGTCAACCAGCGCTCCACGCCGCGCGTCGGTACTGACACCACCTCCGGCTGGAGGGGGTCGGGCAGGGGCGTGCTGAGCACGTCCCCCAAGGCATCGACGAGAACGTCGGCCCGCTCGGCGCGATGCAGGTGAAGCATGAGGATCAGGAAGTACGACCCGCCCGTGACACATGCACGCTACGTACATCGGCCGCGTCAGCGCGGGCACCAGCGGTGAACGCCGCTCTGGCTCACCGACTTGCTTCTCGAAGTCGTACGCTCCCCACCGTTGACCAGAGCCGCAGACGGGTAGCGAACGCACCGAATGACCTTCGACGAGCTCTTCGACATCGACCGGCCGCCGATCTCCGAGCCGCTCGAATACGCCGTCACCGCGCGCGGCGGAGGCGGCTGGGAGCCGTTCGGCGCCGCGCTCACCCGACTCCTCGAGCGATGCTCGTTGGAGGGACTCTGGTGGGCGACGATCGATCTCGAAGACCAGCGGACTCCGGCATACGCCCACCTCGGGCCTGACGGGGCGAACCGCATCTGGACGGAGGTCTCCAGCGAAGCTCATCTTCCGGGGTTCGTGGTCACGCCACACCAGGTCGACGCCCTCCGAGCGCTCGGCTGGTCTGATCCGCTCGACGAGGAGGGCATGCAGAACTTCCACCGGTCGTGGGACGCTGCCGATCTCGGCGCCGGGGTGGCGCACACGCTGCTCACACTCGTCGACGTGTACGGCTTCACCGACGACGATGTAGTTCGTATCCTGATCGAACCCTTCGAGACGCTCGACAACTAGCGCCTGTTCGGAGGCTCATGACGAACCGCCGCTCTTGAGGCCCTCATCGTCGTTGCGCAATCGCCGTCACGGCATGGCTCGGATCGCCGGCGACTGGAGAGCCCGGAGGCGGCCGTTGCGAGCGTCGTTCGGCCCTCGTGATTGCGCGTGTCGCATCCCCGACGTGGAGGCAGAGTCGGCTCCGTCGGGCGTCGATCGTCGTGGCGCGGGTAACTTCCGCCATCAATCGGGCGCTGTGACCCCGAGGCCAACGTGCGGACTGGAGGCCGAGCTGAGCGATCCCTCCGTTGTCGTGATCGACGGGTCGAACGTGGCGCTGGGTGCGCTGACCTCGCGCCTTGACCGCCTCCTGAGCTGTGTAGCAGCAGCCCGAGACGCGTTTCGAGGGAGTGGTGTTCTCGTCGTCGTAGACAGTGGACTACGTCACCAGCTGGAAGAGCACGATCGCCTCCGCCTCGAAGGCCTCTGCCAGCGTGGGCAGATCCAGCAAGCGCCCGCGGACGTGGGCGGTGGAGGCGACCCCGTGATCTTGGGGATCGCAACGGCTCGGGCGGCGGCGGTCGTCAGCAACGATCGATTCGTCGAGCACCGCCAGCGCTTCCCGTGGCTGCTCGAGGAGGATCGCCTGCTCGCCTTCGTGGACGCAGGACGGGGCGTCTGGAACTTCCACACGCGCGACCTGCTGCGCCGTGGTCACCCGCAGAAGACGTGGACTGGAACCGCCAAGCCCTCCGCCACTCCGAGGCCGCAACCGTCGACCTCGATCGAGGACCGCGCGGCCGGGGCAATCAAAGGCGAAGCGCCTACCTCGCCGGAGCACGCTATCGAGAAGTGCCACCAGGTGCTGGCGTGGCTTCTCACCGACGAGGTGGCTCTCGGCGCGCTCGAGGGCGGCGGCGTTCTCATGGCCCGAGTTGGAGCGATCGTGCACAAGGCACTCCCGGGGCTGCAGGTGGGACAACTCGGGTTCGGCCGGATGACCAACCTGATCGAGAAGTCGATCAACGGGCTACCTGTCGCGGTATCGGTCGTCGGCGAGCATCCCGCACTGGTGAAGGTCGCCGCCGGCACCACCGACGACGGTGCTGTCAGATCGAATACAGCCACGCTCGACGCGCCGGAGCCGTCCCCGACCCGGAACGCGACTCCTGGGCCGGTGCGCGATCCGCTGAAGAGAGCACTGGAGACAAGTCCCGCCGGGCTTGCACTTGTAGACGCACCGACCATGGCGCTGGCAGCAGCTCACGTTCTGTCTTCGCCGCCTCTCGCGACTCGGCGGGAGCTGTATCACGAACTCCTTCGTCGGCTGCCCGGGATACACAACCATCGTGCGAATGGGCTGCTGTCGCGATTCGAGCGCGTAGGTGTGCTCACCGAGACAAACCCGGGCGAGTTCCTAGTGCACTCGGTCATTTCAGTCGCCGCAGCTGTGGACGCAGCGATGGAGACAGTCCTTGACGACTTCAGGCGTGCCGTTGCGGGACTCGAGGGCGCAACGGACGACGCGGCACTTCGTGCGGCGCTGGAGTGGCGAGCCCCTCTCCTCCTGACCCGGCAGGAGTCTGCGACGTCGAGCGTCCCGGTGACGACAGCCAAGAAGACCGCAGCCAAGAAGACCGCAGCCAAGAAGACGACAGCCAAGAAGACGACAGCCAAGAAGACCACAGCCAAGAAGACCGCAGCCAAGAAGACCGCAGCCAAGAAGACCCGTCGCTAGCTCGACCTCCGTACATTCGGAGCTGGCCGAGCCGTCGCTCCGGATGCACGTCAGGCGCCGGCGCCCCCGAGCCATACGAGAGGAAGGCTGGCGCGGAGCGAGTTCAGCCACGGCGCGTACCGGACCAGCAGCCGCTCGGCGCGACGGAGGCGAAACGAGAGTGTGCGAGACCCGCACTGGAACCCGGTCCGTCGAGTCACAACCGCCGGAGACTCCCGACTGGCTAACGCAGCTGTGCGTCGTGGACGCCCACCCAGTCGAGTTCGATCACTCCCGACGGGAGTCGCCAGTAGCGCAGACGCCGCGCAGCGTTCGACTTGTGCTGAAGGCGCACGCGCCACGCGGTGGCGCCGTCGTTCCGAACCATCGGCCGGCCGTGGCGTGACTCCAACCACTCCTTGACGGCGCGCGCGCTGTTCTCGAGCGCCAGTCCACACAGCACTTCGACGCCGACCTCGACGATCTTCTCGCGGGTGATGCCACCCGCCTTCACGAGCTCGTCCACCGACTCCACGAATGACGGACTGATCTCGTAGTTCTCCGGCCAGCGGTACTTCGCTCTGTCACTCGCCTTCACTGTCAACGGCCAGTAGGAAATCCTTGTAGACGGACACGGGAAGTCCGGGGCTGCGGACACCAGAAGTCCCGGTGCGCGGACAGCTCGTCTCCCCGTCGATGGTCTCAGCTCAGGGGCATCACTCCTTTGCCGGCGGTGGCT